>NZ_JBWKCE010000003.1:0-41298 GCF_056436685.1 Streptomyces sp. NPDC043680
TCAAAGGAACCTCATCCACCGAAGTGGACGGGGTATCAACTTCTGGCGTTGATTTTTGGCACGCTGTTGAGTTCTCAAGGAACGGACGCTTCCTTTGTACTCACCCTCGCGGGTTTTCCTCCGGGCGCTTCCCTTCGTTCTTGCGTTTCCGACTCTATCAGACTCTTTCGGGCCTGACCCCCAGTCAGCGGGGTTTGTCTTCCGGGCTGTTGGGCCCTTCCGACTCCCAGAACTCTAGTGGATTTCCCGACCGATTCATAATCGGCCTTTTCGGAAATTAATTCGGGCATGCCGAATGTGTTCCCGAGGGGAGATCGTGCTGAGTTGGGTGCCGCAACGAGGCGGCGGGATGTGTCGTCGCCAAAACCTTTCGGCTCAGGGACAACTCGAAGAACCTTACGGACCCGAGGGGGCCGTGTCAACCCCACGCGTGGTGCACCTCGTCAGGTCCGGGACTGGAGGTCCTCCACCCGTTCCAGGAGCCGCGTGAGCATGTCGCCCAGGACCCCGCGTTCCGCCGTGGAGAGGTCCTGGAGGAGGTCCTCCTCGAAGACCGTGGCCGCCCGCATGGCGTCGAGCCACTTGCTGCGGCCCTCGTCCGTCAGCTCCACGATCACGCGGACCCGGTTGGACTCGTCCCGTTCGCGGGTCACCAGTCCCTCTGCCGTCATGCGGTCGATCCGGTGGGTCATCGCCGCCGGCGTGAGGCCCAGCTGCTTCGCCAGCTCGCTCGGGCCCATCCGGTAGGGGGCGCCGGAGATGACGAGGGCCTTGAGGACCTCCCACTCCGCGTTGCTGATGCCCAGGGCGGCGGTCTGGCGTCCGTAGGCGACGTTCATGCGGCGGTTGAGGCGGCTGAGCGCCGAGACCACCTTCTCCACCTGGGGGTCCAGGTCCTGGAACTCGCGCTGATAGACGGCGATCTGCTCGTCGAGGCTCGGCTCGTGGACGGGCGCGGTGCCGTCGGGGATGTCACCCATGGACGAAGTATCGCATGAGCTCGTTGGCATCTAACTCCTTCGATGTGTACTGTTAACCATCGAACTTTAGCTATGAAGTCTTCGGGCTTCAGATCTCCAGGACAGGTGAGAAGTGACCAAGGTGATGGGCGCTGCGATGCGGCGGATCCAGGCCGGCAACGCGCTGACCGCGTTCGGCATCGGCTTCACGGTTCCGTTCCTCTACATCTACGTGGCGCAGGTGCGGGGTCTGGGCTCCATGGCCGCCACGAGCGCGTTCGTGGCCTTCGCCGTCTCCGCCCTGGTCGCGCTGCCCTTCACCGGTCGCGTCATCGACCGCCGCGGTCCCGTCCCCGTGGTCATCGGTGCGGCCGTCGCCGCCTCCGCCGGTGCGCTGTCCCTCGGGTTCTCCACCGGGCTGCTCCCGATCCTGCTGTCCGCTCTGGCGCTCGGTGCGGGGCAGGCGGTCATGCAGCCCGCGCTGGCCACGATGATCGTGTGGTGCTCGACCCCGACGACGCGGACCCGCGCCTTCGCCCTGCAGTTCTTCATGCAGAACCTGGGTCTCGGCATCGGCGGGCTCATCGGCGGCCAGATCGTCGACGAGACCCGGCCCGGCAGCTTCACGCTGCTGTTCGGGATCGAGGCCGTGATGTTCCTGGTGCTGGCCGGCGTCATCCTGACCGTACGGATGCCGCACGCCCCCGGCATCAAGGACGCCGTACCGCGGGACCCGGCGCAGTCGGGCGGGGCCTGGAAGCGGCTGCTGCAGCACCGGGCCATGGTCAAGCTGCTCGTCCTGGGCTTCGTGATCTTCTTCGCCTGCTACGGGCAGTTCGAGTCGGGCCTCGCCGCCTTCGGTACCGAGGCCGCCGGGATCTCCCCGTCCACCCTGGGCTTCGCGCTGGCCGCCAACACGGGCGCGATCGTGCTCGCGCAGTTCGTCGTCCTGAAGCTGGTGGAGCAGCGGCGCCGCTCACGGGTGATCGCGCTGGTCGGCCTGATCTGGACCGTCGCCTGGCTCATCGCCGGGTTCTCGGGGCTCGGGCACGGCAGTGCCGTGATGGCCGCGGCCGCGTTCGTCGCGACGTACGGGCTCTTCGGCATCGGCGAGGCCATGCTGTCGCCGACCCTGGCTCCGCTGGTGGCCGACCTGGCGCCGGAGGGGTCCGTGGGCCAGTACAACTCCGCCTTCGCCCTGGTCAAGCAGATGGCGCTGGCGCTGGGGCCGCTGGGGGTGCCGCTGGGGGCGGGGGTGCCGGTCCTCTACATCGGGGTCTTCGTCGCGGTCTCCCTCGGGATCGCCTGGCTGGCGCTGCGGCTCGGCACGCAGCTGAGCGCGGTGCAGGACAGGCCGGCGCTGCTGAAGGTGCAGCCGGCTGCGCCTGCGCCCGCAGTCGTCGCGAAGGCCACGACGGCCGCGGCGGCCGTGAAGTCCGCAGCGGTCGCGCCTGCCGCCGAGCCTGCGGTCGTCTGACCGCGGAAGAACGGCGAAGGAAGGGCCCGGTCCGGGTGGACCGGGCCCTTTTCGCGTCCCGTCTAGGTGTCCGGGAGGGCGAACTCGCACCAGACCGCCTTGCCGCCCCCCGGCGTACGGCGGGAGCCCCAGGCGGAGGCGATGGTGGCGACGATCGAGATGCCGCGGCCGGTCTCGTCGGCCGGTTCGGCGCGGCGGCGGCGCGGGAGGTGGTCGTCCCCGTCGGTGACCTCGATGATCAGGCGGCGGTCGGTGCGGCGCAGCCGCAGCCGCATGGGCGGGGTGCCGTGCTGCAGGGAGTTCGCGACGAGCTCGCTCGCTGCCAGGACGCCCAGGTCGCACAGCTCGACCGGGAAGCGCCAGGAGGTGAGGACCCCCTGGGCGAAGGCGCGGGCGCGCGGGGCGGCCTCGATGCCGCCGAGAAGTTCGAGGGCGGCGTTGTGGAAGAGCTCGGCGTCCGACCCGGTGCGGCTGGGCTGCTGGAGGACCATGACAGCGACGTCGTCGTCGTGGTCGGCGTCCACCCCGAGGGCGCGCATCAGACGGTCGCAGATGACGGCCGGGGTGCCCTGCGCGCCGGAGAGGGCGCGTTCGAGGGCGGCGACGCCCTCGTCGATGTCCTCGCCCCGGCGTTCGACCAGGCCGTCGGTGTAGAGGACGGCGGTGGAGCCGGGGCCGAGCGCGATGGTGCCCGAGGTGTGCAGCCAGCCTCCGGTGCCGAGCGGCGGGCCGGTGGGGTCGGCGGCGCGGCGTACGGTGCCGTCCTCGTCGCGGACCAGGATCGGGAGGTGGCCGGCGGAGGCGTACGCGAGCAGGCCCTCGTTGGGGTCGTGGACGGCGTACACACAGGTGGCGATCTGGCTGGCGTCGATCTCGGCGGCGAGCCCGTCGAGGAGCTGGAGCACCTCGTGGGGCGGGAGGTCGAGGCGGGCGTAGGCGCGGACGGCGGTGCGCAGCTGGCCCATGACGGCGGCGGCACGGACGCCGCGGCCCATGACGTCGCCGATGACGAGCGCGGTGCGGCCGGCGCCGAGGGTGATGACGTCGTACCAGTCGCCGCCGACGGCGGCTTCGGTGCCGCCGGGCTGGTACGTGGCGGCGATGCGGAGGTCGTCGGGCTGTTCCAGTTCCTGGGGGAGCAGGGAGCGCTGGAGGGTGACGGCGGCTTCGCGCTGGCGGCGCTCGCTGGCGCGCAGCCGGTCGACGGCTTCGGCGTGGTCGGTGACGTCGGCGAGGTGGATCAGGACGCCGGTGTGGTGGGGGTCGCCGTCGGTGTCGGGGTCGGCCTTGGGGAATTCGACGGGGGTGCAGGTGACGGTGTACGAGCTGCCGCCGCCGGGTGCGGTGCGGTTCTTGGCGGTTCGGGGTTTGCCGCTGCGCTGGACCTGGTCGAGGAGCGGGAGGAGGCCGAGCTCGCCGATTTCGGGGAGGGCCTCGTGGGCGGGTGCGCCGGCGGGGCGGGGGCCGAAGCCGGCGGTGTAGGCGTCGTTGACGTAGGCGACGCGGTGCTCGGGGCCGTGGACGAGGGCGACGAGGGCCGGGAGCCGGCCGAGGACCTCCCGTACGGAGAGCTCGTCGAGGGAGGGCACGGCGGCGAGGACACCGCTGCCCGGGACGGTGCCCGCGCCGGGGGCGGCCGCCCGGCCGGTGCCCCGGACGGTGGCGTCGGCGGGGGCGCCGTCCGGGGTCGTGGCGGGGCGGCCGGCGGCGCCGCGGGCTGCCGGGACGGCGCCTTCGCCCCGCTTGGCCTGGGCTGCGGCGTGTTCGGACCGGGCGGCGGCGCGGCGCTGCGTTCCGGGAAACCGGGCGCTCCAGCGCGTGAAGTTCACTGCGTTCAAGCCTCGTGGTGTCGCAAGTGGTCGCTGTTCCCCGGCTACCGCTGGGGGTACCCCAAGGGGTCGTACGCGGGGCGGTGTCACGCTGTCGGTGTCACTCTGCGGGTGTCACTCTGTGCAGGGGTGACCCCACCTATGGTCACACGTCCAGTGTGGCCGACCGCACTGACAACGTCAGCCCTGGCTGTCCTGCGGGGGGTTGGGGGCGGGTCTGGACGGTGGGTCCTTGGGGCCGCCGCCTGCGGCGAGTTCGAATTCTGCCCTGGGGTGTTCGAGGGAGCCGAGGGAGACGATCTCGCGCTTGAAGAGGCCGGAGAGCGACCATTCGGCGAGGACGCGCATCTTGCGGTTGAAGGTGGGGACCCGGCTGAGGTGGTAGGCGCGGTGCATCAGCCAGGCCGGGTAGCCCTTGAGCTTGCGGCCGTAGATGTGGGCGACGCCCTTGTGGAGGCCGAGGGAGGCCACGGAGCCGGCGTACTTGTGCGCGTACTCGGTCAGGAGTTCGCCGCGCAGGGAGGCCACGAGGTTGTCGGCGAGGACCTTCGCCTGGCGGACGGCGTGCTGGGCGTTGGGGGCGCATTCGCGGCCGGCCTCGGCGGTGATGTCGGGGACGGCGGCGGCGTCGCCGGCGGCCCAGGCGTGCTCGACGCCTTCGACGGTGAGGAAGGCGGTGCAGGCGAGCCGGCCGCGTCCGTTCTTGGGCAGGTCGGTGGCGGCGAGGATGGGGTGGGGCTTGACCCCGGCGGTCCAGACGACGGTGCGGGTGGGGAAGCGGGTGCCGTCGCTGAGGACGGCGACGCGGTCCTCGCAGGATTCGAGCCGGGTCTCCAGGCGCAGGTCGATGTTGCGGCGGCGCAGTTCGCGGATCGTGTAGACGCCCATTTCGGGGCCGACCTCGGGCAGGATCCGGTCGCTGGCCTCGACCAGCACCCACTTCATGTCCTCGGGCTTGACGTTGTGGTAGTACCGGGCCGCGTAGCGGGCCATGTCCTCCAGTTCACCGAGGGCCTCGACGCCCGCGTAGCCGCCGCCGACGAAGACGAAGGTGAGGGCGGCGTCGCGGATGGCGGGGTCGCGGGTGGAGGAGGCGATGTCCATCTGTTCGATGACGTGGTTGCGCAGGCCGATGGCCTCTTCCACGGTCTTGAAACCGATGGCGTAGTCGGCGAGTCCCGGGATGGGGAGCGTGCGGGAGATGGATCCGGGGGCGAGGACGAGTTCGTCGTACTCGATCTCGACGCCGCCGGTGCCCTCCTCGTCGGTGGCGAGGGTGGTGACGGTGGCGGTCCGCTTGGCGTGGTCGATGTGCCGGGCCTCGCCGATGAGGATGCGGCATTTGTTGAGGACCCGGCGCAGCGGGACCACCACGTGGCGGGGGGAGATCGAGCCGGCGGCGGCCTCGGGGAGGAAGGGCTGGTACGTCATGTACGGCTCGGGTGTGACCACCGTGACCTCGGCTTCGCCGGCTCTCAGCTTTTGCTGGAGCCGGAGCGCCGTATACATGCCGACGTAGCCCCCGCCGACGACGAGGATGCGTGTGCGGGGCGGGGTGCCGGGGGCCGCGCCCCGGGAGTTGGCAGCCTTCACCATCCCATGACGCAACGTGGCCGGGAGTTTGTCCACAGGCCTGACACATTGTGTGACCGGAGGGAGTGCCGGGACAGGGCTGTCGGATGACGTGAGCCGGAGTGGAGTTTCGCAGGTCAGCGGGTGCGTACGGGGTGGTTCCGAGGGCTTGGCTCGGAAAAGTGGGGGTGAATGCTCCGATCGGGCGGTGGTCCGTCCGGGGCTCCCTCTTCTGAATTGACTCTGGCTCAACTATGTTCGTATCCCGTCGAGGAGTAGGACCGGGCCCACATGACCGTGGCCCCCTCGGCGCGAAGGCGGGGAGTGTCTCCGGGGGGAGACAAATGATTACCGGGGGATACATATGAACATTTCCGATTTCCATGGCTCTGCGACCGCGCTCTCGGGCGAGACCAACGGTCGCGTGATGGCGGGCCCGACCACGCACGGAGTGGGTCGCTCCACGCCGCTGCGCGTCGACGCCCAGCGCAATCTCGAACACGTGCTGCGCGCTGCCCGCGAGGTCTTCGGCGAGCTGGGCTACGGGGCTCCGATGGAGGACGTGGCGCGGCGGGCCCGGGTCGGTGTCGGCACGGTGTACCGGCGGTTCCCGAGCAAGGACGTCCTGGTGCGGCGGATAGCCGCCGAGGAGACCGCCCGGCTCACCGAGCAGGCCGAGGCCGCGCTGGGCCAGGAGGAGGAGCCGTGGCAGGCGCTGTCGCGCTTCCTGCGCACCTCCGTGGCCTCCGGTGCCGGGCGGCTGCTGCCGCCGCAGGTGCTGCGGGTCGGGTCGGCGGGCGAGGACGGCGCCGAGGAGGCGGAGGCCGCGCGGGTTCCGCACCAGCGGCAGGCCGGTCCGGCGGGCGCGGCGCCCGAGCTGCGGGTCGTCGGTGCGCGCGGGGCCGTGCAGGACGAGCCCGCGCAGGACGCCGGTGCGGGCGCGCTGCTGCAGGTCGTCGGCCGGCTGGTGGACCGGGCGCGGGAGGCCGGTGAGCTGCGGGCCGATGTCACGGTGGCCGATGTGCTGCTGGTGATAGCGACGGCCGCTCCGGCGCTGCCGGACGCGGCGCAGCAGGCGGCGGCTTCGTCGCGGCTGCTCGACATCCTGCTCGAAGGACTCCGGTCCCGGACGGCCTGAGGACCACGGTCCCGGACGGCCTGGGGCGGTCGGGTCGGCCCGCGCCGGCTCGGCGGCGCGTCGCCCGGCCATCACTCGCCCGGGTGAAAGGCAGCACGGCGTTTCGCTGAACTCTGCCCGGACGGGTGGATGGTGGGGCGAGGGCCCTGGGCGCGCGCCCCCCGTGTGACAGGCTTGATCGGTGCACCGGTTGAGTGAGTCGTGCGGGGGCGTCCGCGATGGGCGTTGACGGTCGGGAAGAGCCGCTCGGTGGCGTCGGCGGGGAGATCGGTGCGGAGACCCCGCACGCCCGGCAGGTGCCGGCCCAGCGCGATCCGGGCGGACGGCACGCCGCCGGGCGCCCGTCCGGGAGCGAGCTGCCGCCGTCCGACGGGGACCTGGTCGCCCGGCTGCGCGCCGGGGACGACGGGGCGTACGAGGAGCTGTTCCGGCGGCACGCCGCTGCCGTACGCCGCTATGCGCGGACCTGCTGCCGGGACGGCCACACGGCGGACGACCTGACCGCCGAGGTGTTCGCGCGGACCCTGCAGGCGGTACGGGGCGGGGCCGGGCCGGACCAGTCGGTGCGGGCGTATCTGCTGACCACCGTGCGGAGGGTCGCCGCGGCCTGGGCGAAGACGGCCCGGCGGGAGCACCTCGTCGAGGACTTCGCGGCGTTCGCGGAGCAGGCGGCCGCGGGCTCGGAGGGCGGCGGGCTGTCGGGGCTGTCCGGCCTGTCGGGGGACGACACCCTCGAACTGGGCGCCGACGTACGGGCGATGCGGGAGGCCGAGCAGTCGCTGGCCGTGCAGGCCTTCCGGAGTCTGCCCGAGCGGTGGCAGGCGGTCTTGTGGCACACCACCGTCGAGGAGTCTTCGCCGAGTGCGATCGCCCCGCTGTTCGGGCTGAGCGCGAATGCGACGGCCGTACTGGCGAGCCGGGCCAGGGAGGGGCTCAAGCAGGCGTACCTGCAGGCCCATGTGAGTGCGGCGCTCAGTGCGGGCGGTGACTGCGCGCGGTATGCGGACCGGCTGGGCGCGTATGCCCGGGGCGGGCTGCGGATGCGGGCGGAGCGCGGGCTGCGGGGGCACCTGGAGGAGTGCCCGAAGTGCCGGCTGGCCGCCGGGGAGCTCAAGGACGTCAACGCGGGCATTCCCGCGCTGCTGCCGGTCGCGGTCATCGGGTGGTTCGCCGCCGGCTATGCGGCCAAGGCGGCGGGAGTGGTGGCCGGCGGGGCCGTGGCGGCGGGAGGTGCCGGGGCTGCTGCGGCCGCCTCCGGCGGATCGACCGCGGGGGCGGGAGCGGGCGTGGCCGGCGCGGCCGGGGCGGGCGCCGCCGGGGCCGGGGCCGGTGGGGCTGCCGGGGGTGCGGGTGGGACCGGGGCCGGCGTCGGTGGTGCCGTGGTGTCCGAGGGGCTCGGGCTCCCGGCGAAGGCGGCCATCGCCGCCGGGATCGCGGTGGCAGCGGCCGCCGGGGTGGTGTTCGCGCTGGTCGGTGAGGATCCCGAGCCCGGAGCCCCGGCGCAGCCCGCGCCGGGGGTGGCGGCGCCCGTACGGCCGGCGCCGGTGAACACACCCGCGCCCGATCCGGTGGAGGCGCAGGGCCCCGTACCGTCCGCTCCGGGCACGCCCCCGGCTCCGCCGGCGCCCTCCGCCTCGAAGCCGCCGCCCGCCCCCGTGCCGTCGCGGGCGCCGAAGCCGACGCCGACGCCGACGCCGTCCTCTCCTCCCCCGCCGGCGCCGGGCCCGCGGCCGAGCCCGGCCCGGCCCTCGCCGACGCCGTCCGTGCCGAGGCCGCCGCAGGGGTTCCAGCTCGCCGGGCTCGGGCATGCGGCCTTCGGCGACCGCATCGGCCCCGCGCTGCGGACCTGGCGCAGCAGCTGGGTCTGGCAGCGCCGGGGGCTGTGGATCGGCGAGCAGCGCTTCGGGCAGGGCCTCACCGTGAGCTCCCGTTCCAGCGTGGAGATCGCCCTCAACCGGCAGTGCACCGCCTTCTCGGCGCGCGCCGGGGTGGACGGCCTGTCGCTGCTCACCGACGGCACGGTGCGGTTCTCCGTGTACGGCGACGGGCAGCGGCTCTGGCAGTCCGCCGCGCTCGGCTCCGCGGACCGGGCCGTCGCCGTGGACGTCCCGCTCACCGGCCGCACGTCGCTGAGGCTGGTGGTGGAGCGGGCCGGGCAGGGCAGTCTGCCGACGCTCGCCAGCTGGGCCGACGGCGTGATCAGCTGCCGTTGACCAGGGCGGCGACCTCGGGCGGGGCGAGCTCCGCCCCGGCCGCCTCCTCCTTCGCGTAGCGCTCGGCGCCCAGCGCGGCGCGGGTGCGGTCGGGGAGTTCCGCCACGGCGGCCTGTTCGGGGACCGAGCGGGGGTGGCCCGCGCGCCACGCGGTGGAGGCCGCGAGGACCCGTACGGCTTCGGCGGGCCGGTCGGCGGCGGCCAGCAGGACGGCCGCGGTGTCGGCGAGCGAGGCGAGGACCCGTTCCGCGCAGTGCGCGGCGACGGCGGCGGCCAGGGCCGGCCCCAGCCGGGCCAGACCGGTGGCCGGGCCGTGGGCGCGGGCCGCGAGGATCGCGTCCACGTGATCGAGCCCGGCGGCGAGCTGCGGGGGCGCCGTGAGCGTCTTGGCGGCGGCCCGGGCGAGTTCGCAGTGGGCCCGGGCCTCGCCGAGGTCCCCGCGGACGAGGGCGATCAGCGCGGCGAGCATCCCGCCGTAGGCGCGGACGTCGTTCCCGCCGCCGTACTGGGCGGCCTCGTGGTGCGCCTGTCCGAGCAGGCGTTCCGCTTCGTCGAAGTCCCCGGAGCAGAAGGCGGTCTCCGCGATCCGGGCGATGGCGAACGGCGACTCGGTGTGGGCGCCGACCTCGCGGGCCAGGCGCAGGCACTCCTCGTACTCGGTGCGGGCCCAGTCGTAGCGGCTGCGCGAGAGGGCGACCTCGCCGGCCGCGCTCGCCACCTGGGCGCGGATCCACCGGTCGCCCACCCGGTCGGCGATGCCGTGCAGTTCGGCGAGGTCGGCGTCGACGGTGGGCAGGCCGCCGGTGATGTCGATGGCGATGTGCGTGCGGAACATCAGGGTCACGCCCAGGGCCCATGCGTCGCCGTGGCGGCGGCAGTTCTCGACGGATGCGTCCAGTCCGGCGCGGAAGTCGATGGTGTCGCCGGTGAGGAAGATCGTCATCGGCCACAGCATGCCGGGGAAGGCGACGGCCTCGGGGCCGGCGTGCTGGAAGACGTCCTGCAAGCGGGCGGCCAGGTCCCGGTTCCGGGCGGTGTCGAACTGCTCGGGCGAGTGGCCGTCGGCGAGCAGGAACAGGTGGAGCATCCGCAGCCGCATGAAGCGCCAGTACGCGAGCGTGCCGCGGGCGGGTTCGGCGGGGGTGAGGGCGAGGATCCGGCCGGCCCATTCGGCGCCCTCGGTCCGGTAGTTGCGCAGCGCCCAGAACCAGCCCAGGGCGAGGGCGAGGCGCTCGGCGGCTTCGACGGAGCCGGCCGAGGTGGTGTGCAGGAGGGCGGCGCGGAGGTTGTCGAGCTCGGTCTCGGTGCGGCGGATCCAGGGAAGTTGGGCGCCGGAGCGCAGGAGGGGCTCGGCGGTCTCCGCGAAGGCCCGGTAGTGGTCGGCGTGGCGGTGGGCGGCGGCGGTGCGGTCGGCTTCCTCGGCGGCCGCGCGTTCGGCGGCGTACTCGTGGATGGTTTCCAGCATCCGGTAGCGCATGGCGATGCCGTCGGGGCCGGGTTCGGCTTCGGGCTCGGCGAGGACGAGGGATTTGTCGACGAGGGAGCCGAGGACGTCGGCGACGTCGGCAACGCCGAGAGCGGGTTCGGCCGCGGTGTCGGCGCACACGGCCTCGGCGGCGGGCAGGTCGCAGCCGCCGGCGAAGACGGAGAGGCGGCGCAGGACGGTGCGTTCGGATGCGTCGAGGAGCTCCCAGGACCAGTCGACGACGGCGCGCAGGGTCTGCTGGCGGGGCAGGACGGTACGGGAACCGCTGGTCAGGAGGCGGAAGCGGTCGTCGAGACGGTCGGCGATCTGGCGCGGGGTGAGCAGCCGCAGGCGGGCGGCGGCCAACTCGATGGCGAGGGGCAGGCCGTCGAGGCGGGTGCAGATCTCGGCGACGGCGTCCGGGTCGTCGGCGGGGGTGAACCCGGGGCGGACCGCGGCGGCACGGTCGGCGAACAGGCGGTGCGCGGGGTCGGGCGGGAGGGGGTCGACGGGGCGGACGGTTTCGCCGGGCACGCCGAGGGGTTCGCGGCTGGTGGCCAGGATCCGGACGCCGGGGCAGTGGGTGAGGAGGGTCTCGGCGAGTTCGGCGGCGGCGCCGATGACGTGTTCGCAGTTGTCGAGGACGAGGAGCAGGCGGCGGTGGGCGCAGTGGTCGACGAGCTGGGCGGTGGGGTCCTCGGAGGCGGTCTTCTCGCGGGCGACGAGGGCGCTCTCGCGCAGGCCGAGGGCGCTGAGGACGGCGCCGGGGACGGCGGCGGGGTGGTCGAGGCGGGCCAGCTCGACGAGCCAGGCGGCTTCGGGCCGGTGGGCGGCGGCGGCGTGCTCGGCGAGGCGGGTCTTTCCGGAACCGCCGGGGCCGGTGAGGGTGATGAGGCGCAGGCGGGTCAGGTCGGTGCGCAGCGAGGCCAGTTCGGGCTCGCGGCCGACGAAGGAGGTGAGGCGGGGGCGGAGGTTGCCGCCGGGGGCCGTGTGCGCGGCGGGCTTCGGCGTTTCGGGCTTCTGCGGGACGGGCTTCTGCGGGACGGGTGGGGCGAGGAGTTCCGCGTGCAGGGCGGTGAGTTCGGGGCCCGGGTCGGTGCCGAGGCCTTCGGCCAGGGTGCGGCGGGCGCGCTCGTACGCCGCGAGGGCGTCGGCGGGCCGGCCGGCCGCGCGCAGGGCGCGGAGCTGCTGGGCACGCAGGGACTCGTCGTACGGGTTCTCGTGGATCAGCGCCTCGATCTCGGCCAGCAGCCAGGCGGGGTCGGCGGCGCCCGCTCTGAGCTCGGCTTCGATCCGGTCGCGGCGGGCGGCGCTGCGGCGGGCCTCCGGGGCGGCGGCGTGGGCGGTGCGGGCGGGCTCGGGGAGGTCGGCGAGGGCGGGGCCGCGCCAGAGGGCGAGGGCGGTGCGCAGGGCCTCGGCGGCGGGGGCGGGGTCCTCGGGGGTGGTGGCCAGGTGCCGGGCGCCCTCGCGGGCGAGGCGGTGGAACCGGTGCAGGTCGATGTCCTCGCGGTCGGCTACGGCGAGGCGGTAGCCGCCGGCGGGGTCGGCGCGAACGGTCTCGCGCCCACCGAGCGCCCGGCGCAGGCGGGCGACGAGGGCCTGGAGGGCGGCGGGGGCGTCCTGGGGCGGGTCGTCGCCCCACACCTCTTCGACGAGGTCGGCCACGGACGCGGCGGCGGGGCCGCCGGCGCGGAGCGCGAGGGCGGCGAGGAGCGCGCGCAGCCGGGCGCCGCCGATGGGGAGGGGGGCGCCGGTCTCGTCGCGCGCCTCGGTGACGCCAAGGATGAGATACCGCACCGCTCAATTCTGCCGTGCCCCTGCCGGGGGCGTACCCGGATTAAACGCGGCCCCACCGCCCCGCGCCCGCGTCCGGGGTCGCCGCCACGGGCCCCGGTCAGGAGAGGGCCGGGCGGCGGTGGGGGATGCCCGTGGGGACGGCACGGCGGCGGGGGGTGGAGGTGCCCGTCCAGCAGGTGCCGCGGCGGGCGAGGAGGCGGCCGAGCCACAGCTCCATCGAGACGAGCTCCGCGAGGCCGTCCAGCGGGACCGGGCGGCCCTCCGCCGCGTCCAGCAGGGCCTGTTGGACCACCCGGGCCTCGACCAGGCCCGCGTCCGCGAGCAAGGGGGCCGTGAAGAGGCCCAGGAGCGAGGCGAGCGCTGCCCGCAGCCCCAGACGGGTCGCCGTCTCGTTCGGGGCGTGGGCCGGAGCGCCCCAGCCCGGCGGCAGTTCGCGCACGCCCGCCGAGGACAGCACGCTGCGCAGGATCGCGGCCCGCGCCCCCGGCTGGACCCGCAGCGACTCGGGCAGGGCGCGGGCGGCCCGTACGACCTGGTTGTCAAGGAACGGGGCGTGCAGGCGCTGGCTGCGGACCTCCACCGCCTGTTCGAAGACCCGGTGGTCCGCCGCGTGGCGGGTGAGGGCGGAGCGGGCCCGGGCCTCCCCCGGGCGCAGCGACAGCGGGGGCCGGCCCGCGGCGGCCGCGAGCCGGATCGATACTTCGGCCAGGGCCTCGCCCGTCAGCCAGCCCGCCGCCGGGCCCGGCCGGGACCAGGTCAGGGCGGCCAGCGAGGCGTCGACCGGGCCGGCCGGTTCGGCGCGGACCGCGCCTTCGCGCAGCCGGGCCGCCGCCGCCTCCATGCCCGTGCGGTAGGGCGTACGGGCCAGCCGGCGGGCGGCCGAGTAGACGGAGAAGGGGACCAGCAGGGATTCGCCGGGCGCCGAGCGGGCGAGGGCGGCGACCGGGCGCAGCAGGTGGCGTCGGCGACGGTCCATCAGGAGGTCGGCCAGCCGGGCGGGGTGCGCGTCGAGGACCTGGCGGGCGCCGTGGCCGACAAAGTGGTCGGCCGAGCCGGCGGCGAGGCGGCGTCGCTCGCGGGCGGCGAAGACCAGGGAGGGGCCGGGTTCGTCGGTCAGCGGCCCGTCGAGGTCCGCGTACGGGAGGGCTTCCTCGGCGGCGGCCACGACCACGTGGTGCAGCCGGGGGTCGGCCGCGATGGCCCGGGCGCGTTCGAGTTCGGCCTCGCGGCCCTGTGGGGTGGCGAGGTCGTTGAAGGTGACCGCGAGCAGCCGTTCGCCCGAGCGGTTGAGGATGGTGCCGGGCGCTCCTGGCAGGCCGGCGGCGAGCAGGGCGAGCGTCCCGGAGGCGCTGCCGCCGGAGAGGTCGGCGCCCACGCCGGGCACGGGCGCGGGCGCTCCGCGTGCCGCGCGCCGGTCGGCGGGGCCCATTCCGGGCACGGGCCCGGGGTCGTGGGGGAGGGTGTCGGGAGCATGGCGGGGAGCCGTGAGCCGGGCGCGCACCGCGTCGACCAATGCTTCGCGTACGCCCTCCACCGCCCGCTCGGGATCGGACTCGGGCGAGGCCACCGCGAGCGAGGCGACCGGTTCGTAGCCGGTGATCTCGCGGGAGCCCTCCCGCAGGATCAGCGCGTGGCCGGGCGGGATCCTGCGCACGCCCGCGTACGGTGTGCCGTCGCCCAGTGCCTCCGGGCTGTCGGGGCAGGCGAGCAGGGCGGCGAGGTGGCCGATGTCGAGCTGCGCCTCGATGAGGTCGGCGAGGGGGAGTGCGGCGGTGGCGTACGCCGTCCCGCCGGCCCAGGGGGTGTAGAAGACGGGGCGCGCGCCCGCGAGGTCGCCGACGACGGTGATCCGGCGGCCGGTCTGGACGACGGCGGTGTAGCTGCCGGACCACTGGGTGAGGTGGCGCAGGGCTCCGCCGCGGGCGGCGAGGAGCGCCCGGCGCAGTTCGGCGTCGGTGGCGCCGCAGCAGCCGAGGACGGCGAGCCGGGTGAAGGGGTCGGCGGGATCGGCCGCGGCGGTGCGGATCTCGTCGGGGCGCCAGTCGCCGACGGCCCACAGCGGGTCCGGGTCGCCCCACAGGAGTTGGGCGCCGACGGGCACGACGGTGCGGTCGGCGTCACGGGCGGCCGGATCACCGGGGTCATGGGGGTGGTCCGCGTCCGCGATCCCGCCGGTCACCGGGCCGTCGAAGCCGTATCCGCCGTCCTGGACGGAGACCCGCCCGGCCGTGCCGAAGCTCGCGGCGATACTGCTCCACCCGACCAACCAGCGCACCGCCGCCTCCCCAGCCCGTGGGCACATGACCGGGGTATGAGCGGCTGGCCGGCGCTGAGGGCGCGGCCGTACGGACCCCGGGTGGCTCGGGGTCCATGCTGCCACGAGACGGGCGTGCGAGAGGGGCGGAGGAGCGCGCACATGTGGACGGACACGCCGCGGCAACACGGTATTTGGCGTTCCGTTCCCACCGTCCCATAGGTCGGTTTCGGCCATTCTTCGGCCGTACTGGGTGCTGCCGGGCGCACTGCGGCGCTCGTCCTCGCGGTACGCGGGCGCGGTCCGGGGGACGGGATCGCCCCCCGGACCGTTCCGCCACCCGCGGGGATTGAGGCAGCGGCATCCCCCGGCCCGCCTGATCCACGCAGCGGGCCGACCCACGCACCGCACATCGAATCGCCGGGCCCGGCGACCGGCCAGAGCGCACGGGCGGGCGCACGGCCACACGGCGGGAGCACGGCAGGGGGGCGTGCGCCGCCGGCGCGGGCCCCGGCCGGACTGTGCACGCGGACAACAATCTCGCCATACGGAAGTCGGGGCCTTAACGCTTGGGAGGCGGGGAACTACGCTGGGTTTACGAAATGCCGGGCGCCTATGCCCCGGCGGCTTATGCGTTGTATGCGTTCCGCGTGTGACGAGGGGTGGCGCATGTCCAGGGAGCTCCGCGAGCCCAATGAGAAGCTCGGCGCCGTCCTCGCCCTCGCGGGCATCAGCAACGCCGGGCTGGCCCGGCGCGTCAACGACCTCGGCGCGCAGCGCGGCCTGACGCTCCGCTACGACAAGACGTCGGTGGCCCGGTGGGTGTCGAAGGGGATGGTGCCGCAGGGCGCTGCCCCGCATCTGATCGCGGCCGCGATCGGCGCGAAGCTGGGGCGGCCGGTGCCCCTGCACGAGATCGGCCTGGCGGACGCGGACCCGGCGCCCGAGGTGGGCCTGGCGTTCCCGCGGGACGTGGGGGCGGCGGTGCGCTCGGCCACCGACCTCTACCGGCTCGACCTGGCCGGGCGGCGCGGCGGCGGGGGGATCTGGCAGTCGCTGGCCGGTTCCTTCTCCGTGTCCGCGTATGCGACGCCGGCTTCGCGCTGGCTGATATCTCCGGCGGACGGTTCGGTGGCGCGCGAGCCCGCCCCGGCACGCGACACGGCGGCCGGGGGGTCGGAGGCGGCGGCACTGCGCGAGGGCGCGCGCGGCACCGGGGCCTCCCGTACGGGCGGTCCGGCCCACGAGACCGTGCCGTCCCGCGAGACCGTGCCCTCCCGCGAGGCGCTGCCGGCCCGCGAGACCGTGGCGTCCCGCGAGACCCCGGCGCCCCGCGGACCGGGTGCGAGGGTGGTGGCGACTCCCGCCGCCCCTTCCCAGGGGCCGGCGGTGTCGCCGTCTCCGGTTGTGCCCGCGCAGCCTTCGGGCGAAACTCCGCACGCCCCGCCCCCCGCCCTCCTCGCGCTCCCGGACGCCTCGCCGCAGCGGGTCGGCCACGCCGACGTGGCCAAGCTGCGCGAGGCCGCCGAGGACGCGCGGCGCTGGGACTCCAAGTACGGCGGCGGGGACTGGCGTTCCTCGATGGTGCCGGAGTGCCTGCGCGTGGACGCCGCCCCGCTGCTGCTCGGCTCGTACTCCGACGAGGTGGGCCGCGCGCTGTTCGGGGCCACCGCGGAGCTGACCCGGCTGGCCGGGTGGATGGCCTTCGACACCGGCCAGCAGGAGGCCGCCCAGCGCTATTACATCCAGGCGCTGCGGCTGGCCCGCGCCGCCGCGGACGTGCCGCTCGGCGGGTACGTGCTGGCCTCGATGTCGCTCCAGGCGACGTACCGGGACTTTCCGGACGAGGGGGTGGACCTCGCCCAGGCGGCCGTCGAGCGCAACCGGGGTCTGGCCACGGCGCGCACCATGAGCTTCTTCCGGCTGGTCGAGGCGCGGGCGCACGCGAAGGCGGGCGATTCGGCGGCCGCGGGGGCGGCCCTGCGGGCGGCGGAGGGCTGGCTGGAGCGGGCGCGGGAGGGGGACCCGGATCCGACCTGGCTGGGTTTCTACTCGTATGACCGGTTCGCGGCGGATGCGGCGGAATGCTACCGGGACCTCAAACTGCCCCGGCAGGTGCGCCGGTTCACCGAGCAGGCACTGTCGCGCCCCACGGAGGAGTACGTGCGCTCGCACGGGCTGCGGCTGGTGGTCAGCGCGGTCGCCGAGCTGGAGTCGGGCAACCTCGACGCGGCGTGCGCGGCCGGCACCCGGGCGGTGGAGGTGGCGGGCCGGATCTCCTCGGCGCGGACGACCGAGTACGTACGGGACCTGCTGCACCGGCTGGAGCCGTACGGGGACGAGCCGCGCGTCGCGGAGCTGCGGGAGCGGGCCCGGCCACTGCTGGTGGCCCCCGCGTAGCCGCGCTGTCAGTGGCGGGGTGCAGTATGCAGGGGTGGGAGGTGGCGGTTTGGGCGGCGCGGGCGGCATGGGCAGCGGCAGCGTGGACGGTGACGTGCTGGTGATCGGCGGTGGGATCGTCGGCCTGTCGACGGCGTATGCCCTGTCGCGGCTGGCTCCGGGGACCCGCGTGGTGGTCCTGGAGAAGGAGCCGGGGCCGGCCCGGCACCAGACGGGCCGCAACAGCGGGGTCATCCACAGCGGGATCTACTACCGGCCGGGATCGCTGAAGGCGCGCTTCGCCGTGCGCGGAGCCGCCGAGATGGTCAAGTTCTGCGCGGAGCACGGGATCGCCCACGAGGTGACCGGGAAGCTGATCGTCGCCACCGGGCGCGAGGAGCTGCCGCGGCTGCACGCGCTGGTGCAGCGGGGCCGGGAGAACGGCATTCCCGTGCGGGAGCTGGGCCCGGCGCAGATCTCGGAGTACGAGCCGGAGGTGCGCGGCCTCGCGGCGATCCATGTCGGCACCACCGGGATCGTGGACTACGGGCAGGTCGCGCGACAGCTGGCGGAGTCCTCGGGGGCGGAGATCGTCTACGGCGGGGCGGTGGAGCTGATCTCGCGGCGCCCGTCCGCGGTGGCGGTCCGCACGTCCACCGGGCTGGTGGTCCGGGCGCGGGTGCTGGTGAACTGCGCGGGATTGCAGTGCGACCGGGTGGCCCGCCTGGCCGGGGACGACCCGGGGATGCGGATCATTCCGTTCCGCGGGGAGTACTACGACCTGGTGCGGCCCGGGCTGGTGCGGGGGCTGGTCTATCCGGTGCCGGATCCCGCCTTCCCCTTCCTCGGCGTGCACCTGACCCGGGGGATCGGCGGCGGGGTCCATGTCGGGCCCAATGCGGTGCCGGCGCTGGCCCGCGAGGGGTACGGCTGGGGCGTGGTGCGGCCGCGGGACGTCGCGGACGAGCTGGCGTGGCCGGGAGCCTGGCGGATGGCCGCACGGCACTGGCGGTACGGCGCGGGCGAGGTCCGGCGCTCACTGTCGAAGGCGGCCTTCACGCAGGCGGTGCAGCGGCTGCTGCCGGCGGTGACGGCGCAGGACCTGGTCCCGGCGGCGGCCGGGGTGCGGGCCCAGGCCGTGCTGCGGGACGGCACGCTGGTGGACGACTTCCTGATCCGGGACGCGGAGCGGACCGTGCACGTGCTGAACGCCCCCTCCCCGGCGGCCACGGCCTCGCTCCCGATCGGCCGCGAGATCGCCCGCCGCGCTCTGGGCACCCTCCACGGCGCCTGACCGGGAACGGGTGCGGCCGGCGGCCCGGGGATCGGGCGGGCCTCCCGGCGGCCCGGCGGTCGGCGGCGGGCCCGGCCGGGGGCGGGGTCGTAGAATCTGGGGATTGTGTCTGAGTCCCTCACCCCCCAGCCCAGCGCCCCGGAAGCCCTGCCGGAGGCGAACGCCCACGTGCCCCCCAAGTGGCGGACCGAGCCGCGGTTCCCCGACGGGCCCGCCCCCGACCCGGCCGGCTCGCACCACGAGCGGCGGATCCGGAGCTTCCAGCCGCGCCGCAGCCGGGTGACCACCGGGCAGGGCGAAGCCCTGAAGCGGCTCTGGGGCACCTGGGGGCTCGACATCGACGGGCACTCCGTGATCGATCTCGACCAGCTGTTCGGCGGGCTGCCCGTCGTGCTGGAGATCGGCTTCGGGATGGGCGAGGCCACCGCGCAGATGGCCGCGGCGGACCCCGGGACCGGGATCCTCGCCGCCGACGTGCACACCCCCGGCCAGGGCAACCTCCTCGCGCTCGCCGAGCGGAACGGGCTGACCAACATCCGCGTCGCGAACGGCGACGCCATCATCCTGCTCCGCGAAATGCTGCCGCCCGACTCCCTCGCCGGGCTGCGCGTGTACTTCCCCGACCCCTGGCCCAAGGCCCGCCACCACAAGCGGCGGCTGATCCAGCCCGAGTTCCTCGACCTGGCCGCCACCCGGCTCGCCCCGGGCGCCGTCCTGCACTGCGCGACCGACTGGGAGCCGTACGCCGAGCAGATGCTCGAAGTCCTCACCGCACACCCGGAGTTCGAGAACACCCAGCCGGACGGCGGCTACGCGCCGCGGCCCGACTTCCGGCCGCTCACCCGCTTCGAGGGCCAGGGCCTCGACAAGGGGCACGTCGTACACGACTTGCTCTTCCGCCGGGTGGAGAAGCCGTAACGTCACTCCACGTGTCGGAGTCGCTCGCTAGAGTCATCATGTGGTCCGAGCGCTTCCCGGTGTCCGTTCGTGCGTGCTCGCCGTGCTCTGCCTGACGGGGCCGGTGATCCTCGAACTCGTACGGCAGCAGACCGGCACCCCCGGCTTCTTCGTCGGCCTCGGTCTGGCCGTGCTTCCGGTGCCGCTGCTGATGGCGGCGTTCCGGTGGCTCGGCCGGGCCGCCCCGCACCCCTGGGCGCAGTTGCTGTTCTGCTTCGGGTGGGGGGCCTGCACGGCGGCGCTGATCGCCATACTGGCCAACGACTTCGCCACGGAGTGGATCACCGCGGCGACCGCCGACCCCTCCCACGCCGACGAGCTCGGCTCGGTGGCGATCGCCCCGGTGGTGGAGGAGAGCGCCAAGGCGGCGGCGCTGTTGCTGCTGTTCGCCTTCCGCCGAGGGCAGTTCACCGGGCCCGCGGACGGTTTCGTGGTGGCCGGGTTCACGGCGACCGGCTTCGCCTTCACCGAGAACATCCTCTACCTGGGCAACGCCTTCGGCGAGGACCTGGCGAAGGGCACGCCCGCGCTGGACTCGCTGACCGCGGCGACCTTCTTCGTGCGGATCGTGCTTTCGCCCTTCGCGCACCCGCTGTTCACCGTGGTCACCGGCCTCGGGGTCGGCGCGGCCGCGCTCGGCACCGGCGGCCGGTTGCGCCGGCTCGGGCTGCCGCTGCTCGGCCTGGCGGCGGCGATGGGCCTGCACGCGCTGTGGAACGCCTCCTCGCGGCTGGGCGAGTACGGCTTCTACTGGGTCTACGGCTGCGTGATGGTCCCCGTGTTCGGGCTGCTGCTGTGGCTGGCCGTGCGCATACGGCGGGGCCGGCTGCGGGCCGTCTCCGCCGAGCTGGCGGTGTACGCCGCCGCGGGCTGGTTCGGTCCGGCCGAGGTGCCCGCGCTGGCTTCGGTGCCGGCCCGGTCGCTGGCCTGTGCGCTGGCCCGGCGCAGCGGGGGCCGGGCGGCGGGCCGGGTGGTCGCCCTGTACGCGGCGGATGCGGCCGCGCTGGCGCTGCTGCGGTACCGGGCCCGGCGCGGGGGCGCGGGCCGGGAGCCCGACTTCGCCGGACAGGAACGGGAGTTGCTGCACCGGCTGTGGCGGCGCAGGGCGACGGCGGGGCCCGCGCTGTCCCGGGCGGCGGTGCTGGAGGAGCTGCTCCCGGTGCGGTTCGACCCGCCCGCGCGGGTCCCCGTACCGGCCGCGAGGGCCCCTAGACGCTCAGGCCTTTGGACTGGAGCCACGCCAGCGGGTCCACCGTCGAGCCGCCCTTGCGCACTTCCAGGTGGAGATGGGGTCCGGTGACGTTTCCGGTGGCGCCGACGCGGCCGATGGTCTCCCCGGTGCCGACCTGCCCGGAGGTCACCGACATCGAGGAGAGGTGGCAGTACCAGATCTCCGTACCGTCCTCCAGCTCCAGCACGATCCGGTAGCCGTACGCGCCCGACCAGCCGGCCGAGGTGATCGTGCCGCCGGCCACGGCCTTGACCGGGGTGCCGGTCGGGGCGGCGAAGTCGAGGCCGGTGTGGTAGCCGGAGGACCACATGGAGCCGGCGACGCCGTAGTGGGAGGTGAGGGTGTAGGCGGAGGTGGGGAGGGAGTAGTTGCCGGCCATCTTGGCGAGCCGCTCCTCCTCGGCCTTGGCCTCGGCCGCTTCCTTCGCCGCCTGCTCGGCGGCGGCGCGGGCGTCCTCCGCGGCCTTCTCGGCCGCCTCCTTCTTGGCCTTGGCCTCGGCGGCGGCGCTTTCCCGGGCGAGCCGCTCCGCCTCCGCGCGGGCCTGCGTCTGGGCGGCGTCCTGCTGCGACTCGGCCTGCTGGAGGATGCGGTGGCGCAGGGCCTCGCCCGCATCGGGCTGCCGGTCGGCGACGGCCTGGTGCGCGCCGGTTGCCTGCGCGGAGACCGCGTCGACGCGGTCGGCTGCGGCCGCCGCGTAGGCGCCCTGGCCGCCTCCGGTGAGTCCCAGGTCGGGCAACGAGGGTATGGATATGGCGACTTGGGGCCGGTCCTGGGCGGTGGCGATACCGCCCGCCCCGACCGCGGCGATGACGCCGACACCGAGCACGGTGGAGCTGCGCGCAAGTCCCCCGCGCTGCTTGGCGACCCGGTGCCTGCCGCGCAGCGGGCGGGCGGAGTCCTCGGTGGGGTTCCATTCACCCCAGGCTCCCGCCGTGGGCGGTTCCTCGATCTCGACGCCCTCGGGGGCAGGCACGTTGGAGGCCACCGGGGCACACTCCTCAGGGACGCGCACGCGCACGGCGCCGTCTCTTGCGACGGCTGGGACGACCGCGCTGCGTTATCGAACGGTAATAGACGCGGGGGAGTGATTCCAAGCTGTTGCGGGGGAAGCTTCACAGTAATCAGCCATGCCCGGCGGGGCTTTGGCCTGGACTTATGCCGTAAAGCGGTTCAATACTGGGCAAAGTTCAGCGTGGTTGCGCATCTCTTCGGCCAGCGCCAGACATTGACACCCCGTCACCTTCCTTACGTACAGCGCTCGTTTCATTGCGCACAGTCACACCGCCACCGCGAGGAGCGCCATGTCGTCCGTCGCCCTGCCCTGCGTGTGCCGGCGCACGTCGCTGCTGAGGGCGCCGAGCAGTTCGGCGGGGCCCGAGAAGACCCGGCCGCGCAGCCGGCCCGGGGGATCGTAGAAGGCGCCGGACCGGTCCCTGGCCTCGGTGAGCCCGTCGGTGTAGAGCAGGAGCGTGGATCCCGCCGGGAAGGGCCACTCCTCGGCGCGGTCCGAACCGGCTCCGAGCTCGCCGAGACCGAGCGGCAGGGCCGGCTCCGCCGGGGCGAGGACCGCCAGGGTCCCGTCCGCGTGCAGCAGCAGCGGCTCGGGGTGGCCCCGGTTGAGCAGCCGGAGCACGCCGGCGTCCGGCGGGATCTCCCCCAGCACGCACGTCGTGAAGCCCTCCACCGCGTCCAGGCTGTCACGCCGGACACCCTCCCGGGTCAGTGCCCGTTCCAGCCGCTGCGCCACCCGCTCCAGGGTCGGCTCCGTCTCCGCCGCCTCCCGGAAGGCCCCGAGGACCACCGCCACGGCCTCCACGGCGCCCAGCCCCTTGCCCCGTACGTCACCCACCGCCAACCGCACCCCGTACGGGCCGTCCTGGACGGCGTAGAGGTCCCCGCCGATGAAGGCGTCGGCCTGCGCGGCCTCGTACCGGGCCGCGACCTGCAGGCTCCCGATGCGCTCGGGGGGCTTCGGCAGCACGGCGCGCTGGGCGGCCTCGGCGATGCCGCGTGCGGAGGCGAGCCGCTCTCCGCTGCGCCGCACCACGCGGTTGATCAGCAGGGCGAGTCCGGAGACGGTCAGTACGGTCACCAGCTCGGTCAGCGGCTCACCGTGCCAGCCGGTCCGGTGGTACAGGTGCAGCAGCACCACCGTCAGCGAGGCCAGGGCGCCGACCAGGGCCGTGGCCCGCAGGGAGAACAGGGGTGCGGCGACCAGCGGGGCCGCGGAGAAGAAGGGGGATCCCGTGTAGCTGGGCGGGGTCACCAGGTCGAAGGCGAGGCCGGCCCCGATCAGCACGGCGGGGAGAACGCGGACCACCTGCCGGGCCACCCGGTTCCCGGTGGCTCCCGCCTGCCCGTTCTCGTCCTGTAGGCCGCCGCCCAGCCCCACCACGCTGCTCTCCTGACCGGTGCTCGCACGGGGGCGGGCCGCTGCCGCCTCGCCCTCCAGGCTCGCCGCAGCGGGGACCGTACGGCGACCGGGCCTGAGCCGAGCGGGTGAGCTCGCGTCAGGGGGCCGGGGAACGACGAAGGCCCGGTTCCCAAGGGAACCGGGCCTTCGTACGGAGTAGCGGGGACAGGATTTGAACCTGCGACCTCTGGGTTATGAGCCCAGCGAGCTACCGAGCTGCTCCACCCCGCGTCGGTAAACACAACCCTACGCCATCCGTGGGACGGTCACCGCCAATTAACCGCGCCGCCGCCCCGGCGGATGACATAACCCCTGGTCAGAGCCGCGCATCCGGGTCAAAGTACGTCCCGCTCACCCGGCGGCGTCGGTTATCGCAGGCCGAGCGACTCGTAGGTGGCGTCGAGCTCGGCGACGTCGAGGCCGGCGGCCTGGCGCACCAGCCGGATGGCCCGGTAGATCTGGTTGATGTGCGCGATGTCGTGGCCGATGACCTTCCGGATCATGACCTCCATCGTTTCGCCGCCCTGCTCGCCGTGGCGGCCGGTGCGCTGCCAGTCCTCGGCCGGGAGCGCGGCGAGCAGCGCGACGTTGGAGGCGCGCAGGCCGGTCCAGGCGTCGAGCATCTGGCGGAACGGGAGCCGGGGCAGCGGGGCCCAGAGCTGCTCGTCGTAGCCGGGGTAGACCGGGTTGTCCTCGGTGGCCACCAGGCGCCAGCGGAAGCCGTAGACGATGTCGACGTCGAAGAGGTGGCCGACGATGAAGGCGGCGGGCCACTCGCCCGGCTCCGGGACGGCCTCGGCGAGTTCGGTGGGCAGGTCGGCGAAGAGCTGCGCCGCCCAGACGGGGGTCTTGGCCAGGACGTCGAACGGGTCGCGGTCGCCGGCCACTTCGAGCAGGGCGCTGACGTAGGCCGCGGGGTCCTCGGTGGCGGACGGGATGTCGATGCGGTGCACGTCGGCTGCCGCCGGTGCGGTGGGGGTGGTCATGTGGCTGGGCCTTTCGGTGGTGACGGCTGTGGTGGGTGTGGGGGGTGTTGGGGTCTGTCGGTGTCCGGAGGCGTGCGGTACGGACCCGTGGGCCGGGCGGTGTCAGGCGGCGGGAACCGGCTCGGGTGCCTCGGCGGCGGTGGCGGCGGCGGTGTCCTGCCCGCCCCGCTTGCCCGGGTCGGCGCCCAGCACCAGCAGCGCGCCGAGGCCGGCGACGGCGGCGCAGACCACCCAGTGGAGCGGCGCCGAGATGCCGTAGAGCAGTCCGCCGACGGCCGGGCCGAGGGCGCCGCCGAGGGTGTGGGCGATGCCCTCGGCGCCCTGGTAGCGCCCGCGCAGGTGGGCCGGTGAGAACTCGGCGGGGTAGGCGTTGGCGATCGGGGTGTAGACCGTCTCGGCGACCGTCCACACCACCACCGTCAGCGCGAGCAGCCAGATGGCCTGCATGGCTCCGGTGAGGGCCATGCCGAGGCCGAGCAGGACCAGGCCGGCGGCGATCACCCGGCGCGGGTTGCGGCGCTCGGTGTGCTTGGTCAGCGGGAGTTCGATGACCACGCAGAGCAGGGCGTTCAGGCCGAGCAGCAGGCCGTAGACCTTGTTGTCGAAGCCGGCGTCGGTCACGTGCAGCGGCAGCGTGGCCGTGGACTGGCCGTAGACGAAGGTCGCGGCGACCATCGAGCCGAGGAAGAGCAGGTACGGCCGGTCGGTGAGCACCTCGCGGTAACCCCCCTTCCCAGCCCGGCCCTTGGCGCCGGTGTCCGCGCCGTCTGCGGCCGGGGCTTCGACGGGCGGCCGGCCGCCCGGCAGCGTGGCCAGGGCCAGCGCGCCGAAGGCGAAGGAGAACAGCGCGTCGCCGAGGAAGACGTACGTGTACGAGGCACCGCTGAGCAGGCCGCCGACGAGCGGGCCGACCGCCATGCCCACGTTGATGGCGAGCCGCAGCACGGCGAAGGCCGTCACCCGCTGCTTCTCCGGGACCACGTCGACCAGCAGGGCACCGGCCGCGGGCCGGTACAGCTGGGCGAAGACGCCGACGAGCCCGACGAGGGCGGTGGTCGCGACCAGTCCGTCGGTCAGCGGTACGAGGGCCGTGGCGGCGCTGCTGCCGAACATCGACACCGCGATGGCGGTGCGCCGGCCGAACCGGTCGGCGACCGTACCGCCGACGGCGTTTCCGATGAACGCGCCGACTCCGACGAATCCGAGGGCGACACCGGCCTGGAATGCGGAGAATCCCTGGGCGACCAGGAACAGCACGAGGAATACGTTGAGGAAATTGCCGAATTTGATGAGGAACATTCCGGAGAAGATCACCCAGGCGCTTCTGGGCAGGTCACGCAATCGTCGGCGCAAGGGGTCCTCGCCGGCCATGGGGGGCTCCTTCTCGATGGGGGGATGAGGTGGTGACCTCCATCAAACCTGCCGGTCAAGGCCCTGGCCAGGGCTGAGGGCTGGCACAAAGCTGGCTGGCACATTCCTGCCCGCGCGCCCGTTCCCGCTCGCTCCGCCGCCCTCCGCTGCCGTGCACGGCCAGACTGCGGCGTGCACCACGGCCACGTCCTGCGTCATTCATGCCGGGCATTCTTGTGCCACCCCGAAACCATTTCCCGGGCCGGATTCCTGCTGCAAAGTTCTGGCCATGACCGAACACAAGCTTCTCGTCGTCGGCGGACGGATTCAGACGCTGCGCAAGGCCGCGGCCCTCGGCATCCGGTTCGTGCTGATCCAGCACAAGGACCAGTTCGTGCCCGAGGCCGCCCGGCTCGCCGAGGCCGTCCTGATCGCGGACTACACCGACTGGGACGTCACCCGTCCGCTGGTCGAGGCCGCCCACCAGGCGTACGGCTTCACCCGGGTCGCCTCGATCACCGAGCCGGGGCTGGTGCCGGCCGGGCGGATCAGCGACCACCTGGGGCTGGGCAACACCTCCGAGCAGGTCGCCGAACTGCTGCGCGACAAGCACGCGATGCGCCGCCACCTGGCCGCCTCCGACTCCCCCGAGGTGCGGGCCCTGTCGGTGGCCGCCGCGGAGGTCGACAGTGCACAGGCGCTGGCCGCCTTCGGCGCCGAGCACGGCTACCCGTTCGTCCTCAAGCCCACCGACGCGACCGCCAGCCTGGGCGTCGTACGGATCGACGGGCCGGAGCAGGCCGCCGAGGCCTGGGCCGGGGTCGAGGCGCTGCGGGCCCGCACCGACCTGCAGTGGGGCTCGTTCTTCACCATCGGCCGGTTCATCGCCGAGCAGTACATCTCCGGCCCGGAGTACAGCGTCGAGACCTTCTCCTTCGCGGGCCGGCACATCGTCCTCGCGGTGACCGAGAAGCTCACCGGTGGCGGGTTCATCGAGCTCGGGCACGCGCTTCCGGCGCGGCTCGACCCGGCGGACGAGCGCCGCATCGAGGAGGCCGTCGCCCGCTTCCTCGACGCGATGGGCCTCACCGACGGGGCCGCGCACACCGAGCTGCGGCTGTCCCCGTCCGGTCCGCAGATCATCGAGAGCCACAACCGGATGGGCGGCGACCGGATCTTCGACCTGCTGAACTCCGCCTACGGCATCGACCTCGAAGAGTGGATCGTGGCCTGGCAGTTCGGGCTGATCCCGGCGCTGACCGAACGCCCCGTCCCCCGCCACGCGGCGGCCACCCGCTTCCTGTCCGCCGAGCCGGGCACGGTCGTCGAGATCCAGGGCGCCGAGGAGGCCAGGGCCCTCGACTCGGTCATCGACGTGGAGACCACCGTCAAGCCGGGCGACACCGTCGGGGAGCTGCGCGGCAACTGGGACCGGGTGGGCCAGGTGCTGGTCACCGGGGCGGACACCGAGGCCGCCGTCGCCGCGGCCGAGCGGCTCACCGAGAAGGTCACCGTCGTCACCACCAACCCCAGCAACGGAAAGACCGCGTCATGAAGATCCTGCTGATCATGCGGAACACGTACGCGTGGCACCGCGAACACATCGAGACCCTGGAGCGGATGGGCCTGGAGATCCACCTCGCCACCCGGGTCGCCCAGGCCGCCGACGACGGCCGGTTCGCCAACGTGGTCCCGATCCCGGAGGAGCTGGAGGGCGACGGCCTCGCCGAGTTCTGCGCGGCCGCGGCCCGCCGGCTCGGGATCACCTCGGCGATCACCTTCTACGACAGCGACATCGCGGTCACCTCCAAGGTCAACCTGCTGCTCGGCCACACCTGGCCGCGCCCCGAGGCCGACGTGATCTCCCGCGACAAGCAGCTGCAGCGGTCCTTCCTGGTGGAGCACGGGCTGCCGGCCCCGCAGTTCGCCGGCGTGGCCGGCGTCGAGGCCGGGCTGGCCGCCGCCGAGGCCTTCACGTACCCGTTCATCGTCAAGCCGAGCGCGCTCGCCGCCAGCATCGGCGTGAGCCTGGTCTCCGACCGCGACGAGCTGGAGCGGGCGCTGACCGACGTGGCCCGCCTCGCCGAGGAGTGGGGCGGCTACTTCCCCAGCGACGGCCCCGAGATCGCGCTGCTGGAGGAGTTCCTGCCGGGCAAGGAGGTGACGCTCGACGGGGTGGTCCTGGACGGCCGCTTCCACCTGGTCGGGGTCACCAACAAGATGCAGATGCCCGGCCCGTACTTCGAGGAGGACTTCTACACGCTCCCCTTCCGCACCCCGCAGGAGGAGCCGGAGCTGGTGGCGGTCGCCGAGGGCATCGTCGCCGGCCTCGGGGTCCGGCACTGCCTCTTCAACGCCGAGTTCCGGCAGGACGCGCAGGGCCGCTACCGGGTCGTGGAGTTCGCCACCCGGATGAGCGGCGGCCAGAACTACCGCAACCTGCGGGAGGTGCACGGCATCGACGCGGTCCGGCTGTACGCCAAGGCGGTGCTGGCCGGGGAGGACGCCGACGCACTGGCCACCCTGCTGGACGGCGAGGTGCCGCGGGCCGCGGTGCCGCGCGCCGCGACCTGCATCAAGTTCGCGTACCGGACGGGGACGCTGGTCCGCAACAACCCGGGCGACGCGACCCACTCCCCGTACTTCCGCTCGTACATCCCCGCCTCGAAGCCCGGCGACCGGCTGCGGCGCGCACCCGAGGGCTGGTACGAGATCGCCGGCTCGCTGGCGGTGGCCGCCCCCTACCGCGGGGCCGCCGACATCGACCGGGTGGAGCGGATCGCCGCGGACCTCGACGAACGGCTCGACGTGGTCGTCGTACCGGCCTGACCCGGTCCCCTGCACCCCCTGCCCTCCTTCACCGACGCGGAAAGAGCATCACGTGCACGCCAACGACCCCGTGTTCCGGATGGGAATCACGGAGCCCACCGCCATCGACCCGTACAAGGCCCAGGAAGGCGAGGGCATCCTCGTCTGCAAGGCCCTGTTCACCGGACTGCTCGCCCTCGACGAGGACGGCGGCCTGATCCCGGCCACCGCCCGGTCCTGGGAGAGCGATCCGACCGCCACCACCTGGACGTTCACGCTGCGCGCCGACACGGTGTTCAGCAACGGCGAGCCGGTCACCGCGCACAGCTTCGTACGCGGCTGGGCGCGGGCCCTGGACCCCGAGGCCAACACGGAGACGGCGTACCACCTGGCGGGCGTGCGCTCCTTCACCGCGGTCGACGACACCACGCTGGTGGTCGAACTGTCCGAGCCGGACGTGCAGTTCGACCTGAAGACCCTCCAGCCGATCTTCAGCCCGGTCCCGGCGTGCGCGGGCCCGGCGCTGAACCCCGCGTACAACGACCGGCCGATCGGGAACGGCCCGTTCAAGATGGCCGGCCCCTGGGAGCACGGCGTCGGGATCCGGCTGGAGCGCAACGACCTGTGGGCGGGGCCCGCGCCCGAGGCCGGCGCGGTGCACATCGACATCCTCGACCCGGTGACCGGCCTGGACGACGAGTACGAGCGCTTCCTGGCCGGGACCTACGACTACGCCCGGATCCCCCCGGCCCGCACGGCCGAGGCCGCCGCCCACGACGGCTTCCTGGAGCAGGAGGGCGCAGGGCTCTTCTACCTGATCCCCTTCTGCCACCAGGCGCCGATGGACTCGCTGGACGCCCGCCGGGCCCTGTCGTCGGCCATCGACCGGCAGGCGCTGATCGACACGTACTTCCAGGGGCGGCGCAGCGCGGCCCACTCCCTGCTCTCGCCCTGGTTCGGCAAGGCCCACACCCCGCGCGCCGAGCTCGCCGCCGACCCGGACACCGACTGGACGGCGTACGACCCCGAGCGGGCGCGGGCCGCGGCCCTGCGGGCCGGGCTGGGACCTGGCAGCCGCGTCGAGTTCGCGTACAACACCGGCGCCGGCCACGACGACTGGGTCCGGGCCCTGGCCCGCGGCCTGGAGGAGGTCCTCGGCTGGCAGGTGGAGCTGCTGCGCACCGACGCCCGCGGGCTGGTCGACCACCGCACCTCGATCGCGGCGGCGGGCTTCTGCCGGGCCGGCTGGGCCTGCGACTACCCGACCCCCGACAACATGCTCTTCCCGCTGCTGCACTCCTCGTGCACGGCCCCCGACGCCGAGGGCACCGCCCACGGCGACAACGAAGGCCGCTACGTGAATCCGGACTTCGACGCCCTGGTGGCCCGCGCCCGGGCTTCCACGGACCCGGCGGAGCGCGCCGACGCCTGGCGCCGCGCCGACCGCACCGCCATGGCCGACCTGGCGCTGATCCCCCTCTGGTACCGCACCGACCAGCGGGTGCACGCCGCCGACCGGATCACGGGCCTGCGCATCGACTTCGACGGAAACCCCACCCTCACCACTGTCAAGGCAAGGAAGACCACCCGATGAGTGCGACCGCGACCACTGTCCCGACGGCGACTCCCGTCCACGACATCCTCGGCATCGGCTTCGGCCCGGCGAACCTGGCCCTGGCCATCGCCCTGGAGGAGCGCGAGTCGCCGCTCACGGCCCGCTTCCTGGAGGCCCGGCCGAGCCCCGAATGGCAGCCCGGGATGCTGCTGGACGGCTCCGACATCCAGAACCACCCGAGCCGCGACCTGGTGACCCTGCGCAACCCGCGCAGCCGCTACACCTTCCTGAACTACCTGCACGAGCAGGGCCGGCTGCTGCGCCACCTCAACCTGCCCTCGGAGTTCCCGCTCCGCAAGGAGTACGCGGGCTACATCCGCTGGGCCGCGGGCTTCTTCACGCACCTGGTGGACTGCAACCAGCGGGCCGCCCGGGTGGAGGTCGTCGAGGAGTCCGGCGAGCGGGTCTACGAGGTCACCACCGCGTCCGGCAGCCGCTACCTCGGCCGCACGCTGGTGATGGGCCCGGGCCGCACCCCGTACGTCCCCGCCCCGTACGACACGCTGCGCACCCCGCGGATCTTCCACCTGACCCAGTACCTGCCGAAGCTGGCGGAGCTGACCGGGCCGGGCCGCGAGCCGGAGTCGGTGGCCGTCATCGGCGGCAGCCAGAGCGCCGTCGAGCTCGCCCTCGACCTGCACCGGCGCTTCCCGCGCACCAAGGTCACCACCTACACCCGCTCGCACTCGCTGCGGCTGAAGGACACCAGCCCGTTCAGCGAGGAGGGCTACTTCCCCGAGTTCACCGACTACTACTTCCAGGCCTCGCGGGAGGGCAAGAAGGCCCTCGACGCGTACATGCACGGCACGAACTACTCCTCCGCCGACGGGGACGTGCTGCGCGAGCTCTACATGACCATCTACGAGCAGGAACTCGACGGCGAGCAGAAGGTGTTCGTCCGCGGCAACCACGAGGCCGTCGGGGTGGCCCCGGAGACCGGCGACCGGATCGCGCTGGACTTCCTGGAGCGCACCACCGGCGAGCGGATCAGCCAGACCGTGGACTTCGCGGTCCTGGCCACGGGCTTCCGCAACATGGGCCCCGGCCCGCACGAGGAGCTGTGCCCGCCGCTGATGGCCCCGCTGGCGAAGCTGTTCGCCACCGAGCCCGACGGCCGCCTGCAGGTCTCCGCCGACTACGCGCTGGAACCGGTCGCCGACGGCACCCCGCCGCTGTTCCTCAACGGCCTGTGCGAGTCCAGCCACGGCATCGGCGACGCGGGCTCCTTCAGCCTCCTGTCGCTGCGGGCCGCCACCCTCACCGACGCGCTCACCGCCCGCCTGGCCGCCGCCGCCACCGAGCGCAGCGCCGTCCTCGCCGCCGCCTGACCGGAGAAAGGTCCCGCTTCCCATGACTGCCACGATCGACACCCCGGTCTCCGCCCGGCCCGTGTACGACGCGCCCGTGATCAAGGGCCCGCTGCCCGGACCGCTCAGCGCCGAGCTGCTGGAGCGCCAGGCGGGCCGCGAGTCCAACTCCCGCTCCTACCCGCGCAAACTGCCGATGGCGATCCGCCGCGGCAGGGGCTCGTACGTGGAGGACCTCGACGGGAACGTCTTCCTCGACTTCCTCAGCGGCGCCGGCGTCCTGTCGCTGGGCCACAACCACCCCGAGCCGCTGGCCGCCGCGCACGCCCAGCTCGACGAGTTCGTGCACGGGCTGGACTTCCCCACCCCGGTCAAGGACGAGTTCACCGACCTGACCATCGGGATGCTGCCGGAGCCGATGCGCGAGCGGACCCGGATCCACTTCTGCGGGCCGACCGGCGCCAACGCCGTCGACGCCGCCCTCAAGCTGTGCAAGACCGCCACCGGCCGCGAGGAGGTCATCACCTTCCAGGGCGGCTTCCACGGGGCGACCCTGGCGGCGCTCAGCGTCACCGGCCTGGTCGAGCAGAAGGAGCCGGTCCGCGGCCGGATGCCGGGCGTCCACTTCTTCCCGTACTCCAACTGCCACAACTGCCCGCTCTCCCTGACGCGCGACACCTGCCAGGTCAACTGCGCCGCGTTCCTGGAGAACGCGCTGACCGACGTCAACGGCGGCATCACCCTTCCCGCGGCCGTGATCATGGAGCTGGTGCAGGGCGAGGGCGGGGTCATCCCGGCCGAGGTCGAGTTCGTCCAGCGGATCCGCGAGGTCACCAAGCGGCTCGGGATCCCGCTCATCGTGGACGAGGTGCAGAGCGGCTGCGGCCGCACCGGCACCTGGTTCGCCTTCGAGCAGTACGGCATCGAGCCCGACGTGGTCTGCGCCTCCAAGGCGCTGTCCGGCATGGGCCTGCCCGCCTCGGTGATCCTGTACGACGAGAAGCTGGACGTGTGGAAGCCCGGCGCGCACTCCGGCACCTTCCGCGGCAACCAGCCGGCCTTCGCCGCCGGTGTGGCCACCATGAAGGTGGTCAAGCGCGAGCGCGTCCTGGAGAACGTCCGGGCCCGCGCCGACCAGCTGATGGTCCACCTCCAGGGGCTGCGGGAGGTCAGCCCGTACGTGGCCGACGTCCGCGGGCTCGGCCTGATGACCGGCGTCGAGCTGACCGACCCGGAGACCGGGCTGCCCGCCGAAGCGCTCGCCAAGCGGGTGCAGTGGGAGGCCGTCAGCCGCGGCCTGATCATCGAGCTGGGCGGCCGCGACGACTGCGTCGTACGCATGCTGCCCCCGCTGAACTGCACGGCCACCGAGATCGACCACGCCGGCCGGATCATCCGGGAGTCCCTGATCGCCGCCCTGGGCGCGCTCGGTCTGGCGACGGCGGTGCAGGCGTGATGACCACCACCCATGACCCGGTCGTCCAGGACCTGGTGGTCGCCGGCTTCGGACCGTCCGGGATCGCCCTGGCCGCCGCCGTCGAGGACCACGACGACGCCACCGGCTCCGCCCCGCTGGCCGCCCGCTACCTGGAGAAGGCCGCCGACTCCGCGTGGCAGCCCAACCTGGTGCTGCCCGGCACCGACATCCAGCACCACTTCCTGCGCGACTTCGCCACCCCGCGCGACGCACGCTCCCGCTTCACCTTCCCCCACTACCTCCAGCAGAGCGGCCGGTTCTACCCGTTCACGCTGATGGGCGGGTACGTCAGCCGCCTGGAGTGGTCGGACTACGTGCAGTGGGCGGCAGGCCAGGTCCGCGGGACCGTCGACTACCACCGCGAGGTGCTGAGCGTCGAGCCCGTCACCGACACCGACGGCCGCGTCCGCACCGCCCGCGTGCTCAGCCGCGACACCCGCGACGGCTCGCTGCACACCGTGGAGGGCCGCTCCGTCGCGCTCGCCACGGGCCACGAGGCGTACGTACCCGAACTGTTCCGCCCGCACCTGGGCGAGCGGGTCTTCCACGCCTCGCAGCTGCTGCCGAGCCTGGCCGCCCTCGGCGACCGGCCGCTGCGCAGCATCGCGGTGATCGGCGCCGGGCAGACCGCGGGCGAGATCGTCCTCCACCTGGCCGCGCAGCACCCCGACGCCGAGATCCACTCGGTGGTGCGGCACGCGGGCTTCCGGATGTACGAGCTCGGCCACTTCAGCAACGAGGTGTACTTCCCCGACGAGACGGACTACTTCTACGCCCTGGAGGGCGAGCAGCGCGAACGCGCCCTGGACCAGGCCCGGGCCACCAACTACGCGGCCGTGGACCCCGACGTCTCCACCGCCCTCTACCAGGCGGTCTACCAGGACCGGTTCACCGGCCGGCAGCGCCTGCACATGCACAAGCGCACCGAGGTCACGGACGTCGACCACGCCCCGGACGGGCGGGTGCTGCTGCGCACCGCGGAGGCGTTCACCGGGGAGCCCGGTCTGATCGAGGCCGACGCCGTGATCGTCTGCACCGGCTATCGCGAGGCCGCCCTGCCCCGCCAGCTCGCCGCCTTCGTCCCGTACCTGCGCCTGGACGGCCAGGGCCGCCCCGAGGTCACCCGCGCCTACCGCGCCGAGACCAGCGAGGACTGCGAGGTCGGGATCTACCTCGACGGGCTCACCGAGTGGCGGCACGGCATCGGCAGCGCCACCTCCTTCAGCCAGATGGCCGCCAAGGCCGACACCATCCACCGCGACCTGCGCGCCCGGCTGCGCCGGCCCGTCGCCGCCTGATTGGACCCGTACGCAATGCACATCTTCACCGCCCACGAGGACGACATGGTCTTCGAGGAGCCGTACAACGTCAGCGGCCGGCGCATCTTCCCCTGGCCCGAGGCCGTCGAGGAGCCCAACTGGGGCGGCGCCTGGGTCGATGTCGCGCCCGGCGCCACCTCCACCCCCCACGACCACGACGAGAACGAGATGTTCTTCATCGTCGAGGGCAGCGGGGTGATGCGCATCGGCGCGGAGACCCGCCGGGTGCGCGCCGGGGAGACCGTCTTCATCCCCCCCTTCCAGGACCACGACCTGACCAACGACGGCGATGTCCGGCTGCGCTTCGTCACCATCTGGTGGGGCGGCGCGGACGCCGTCGCCCGCGACCGGGCCAAGTGGGCCGCCGAGTTCGGCATCGAGGACCCGGGCGCGCCCTCCGAGGCCGCCGCAGACCGGGCACACCCCGCCGGAGACCGGCAGGTGGACGCATGAGTCCCATCGTCCACGCGCACGCCGACGCCATCGTCGTCGGCGGCGGGGTGATCGGCGCGGCCATCGCGCACCAGCTCGCCCTCGCCGGCGTCGGCCGGATCGTCCTGTGCGACCAGGGCCGGGTCAACGCCCAGGGCGCCACCTCCCGCTCCGGCGGACTGCTGCGGCTGCACCACACGGCCGTCGCCGACACCCGGCTCGCCGCCCGCAGCCTGCCCGTCTTCGAGCAGTGGTCCGACATCATCGGCGGCTGCTGCGGCTACCGCCGCACCGGATTCGTCATGATCGTCGGCGAGGAGCACGCCGACGACCTGCGCTACAACGCGGCCGCCGCGGGGGAGGCCGCCGGGTACCGCCGCGTCGAGGTCATCGACCCGGCCGAGCTGAAGGAGATCTACCCCGGCCTGCGGGTCGACGGCGTGGGCCTCGCCGCGTACGAGCCCGAGGGCGGCTACGCCGACCCGATGGCCGCCTCCGCCGCGCTGCTGACCGCCGCCTACCGGCTCGGGGTCTCCCCCTCCGAGGGCATCCGCGCGGTGAAGGTGCTGGAGAAGGGGGGCGCCGTCACCGGTGTCCTGACCTCCATCGGCCGGATCGACGCCCCGCTGGTGGTCCTGGCCGGCGGAGCCTGGGGCTCCGCGCCCGCCGAGTACCTCGGCATCCACATCCCCGTCACCGCCCGCCGGATCGGCCTCGCCCAGGCCGAACTGCCGGGTGCCGGACGGCGCGGGTCGGCGGCCTCCGTACCGACCTGCATCGACGACACCACCGGCAGTTACTTCCGGCCCGACGGCCTGGACCGCTTCTACTTCGGCGTCCCCAGCAAGCCCGACACCGAACTCGGCCGCGACGTGGAGCCCCTGACCGAAGCCGAGCTGGAGTCCGCGATCGCCGCCATCGCCCACCGGGTCCCGGCCGCGGCCACCGCCCCGCTCGCCGGCACCCGTTCCGGCCTCGACGGCTACACCCCCGACAAGCGCCCGGTCGTCGGCGCGGCCGGCCCCGACGGGCTCTACCTCGCGCTGGGCTTCAGCGGAGGCGGCTTCAAGCTGGCTCCCGCCGTCGCCGAACTCGCCGCGAAGGAGATCGTCGAGGGCGGAGCCGTCCCCGGCAAGGCCGTTCAGGAGCTGCTGGAGCCCTACCGCCCTCAGCGGTTCCTCGCGGGCCGCCCGATCCGCCCGGAGGCCCCCTATGACCACATGTGAGACGGACCCGGACCAGGGCACGCCGGCCGAGGCCAGGCGCCCCCTCCGGGAGGTCCTGCGCGAGGACGTCCGAACGGTCCTCGACAAGGACCCGGCCGCCCGCTCGCGCGCCGAGGTGCTGCTCTACCCGCACATCCACGCCCTGTGGACCTACCGGATCGCGCACTGGCTGTGGGGCCGCGGCCACCGGGTCTCCGCCCGCGCCCTGTCCCTGCTGGCCCGCGCCGTCTCCGGGATCGAGATCCACCCCGGCGCGCGGATCGGCCGCCGCTTCTTCATCGACCACGGCACGGCCGTCGTCATCGGCGAGACCGTCCGGATCGGCGACGACGTGATGCTGTACCACCAGGTCACGCTCGGCTCGGTCGGCTGGTGGAAGGACCTGCGCCGCCCCTCCGGCTCCCGCCGCCACCCCGTGGTCGGCGACCGCGTGGTCATCGGCACCGGAGCGAGCGTGCTCGGCCCGGTCACCATCGGCGCCGACTCCCGCATCGGCGCGCACTCGGTCGTCCTCGACGACCTGCCGCCGCGCAGCCGGGTCGTCGCCGCCGCCTCCGCCGCCCTGCCGCCGCTCGACACGGCGGCCCTCGACTCCTCCTCCCTGATCCTCCCCGAAGGAACCCACGCCTCATGACCTCCTACGTCGTCACCAGCGCCCCGCCGAACCCCAACGGCGACCTGCACCTGGGCCACCTCTCCGGCCCCTTCCTCGGCGCCGACGTGCTGAGCCGCCACCTGCGCCAGCGGGGCCACGACGTGCACTACGTCGGCTACTCCGACGAGCACTCCTGCTACGTACCGCGCCGGGCCGCCGAGATCGGCTCCACCGCGTACCCGACCGCGAAGCTGTTCGGCGACCGCATGGAGGAGACCCTCTCCCTGGGCGCCATGCACCACGACTGGTTCACCCGCCCGCTGACCGACACCACGCACACGGAGTTCGTACAGCGCTTCTTCCTCGAACTGTGGGAGTCCGGCGCCCTGGAGGTCCAGGAGCTGCCCGTCTTCCACTGCGCGCCCTGCGACCGGTACCTGTACGAGGCCGAGGTGCGCGGCGAGTGCCAGTTCTGCGCCGAGCCCTCCGACGGGGTGTACTGCGAGGCCTGCGGTCTGCCGCAGGACCCGGCCGGGCTCGCCGCCCCGAAGTGCACCGCCTGCTGGAACGCGCCCGAGACGCAGACCATGCGCCGTATCGTCTTCCCGCTGGAGCGCTGGCGCGAGCGCCTCCAGGCGTACTACGCCGACGCCCAGGCCGCGGCGGAGTGGCGGCCGCGGCTGATCTCCTACCTGGACGGCCTGTTCGAGCGGGACCTGCCCGACACGGCCATCAGCCGCGAGGCGGACTACGGCATCCCGGTCCCGCTGCCCGGGTGGGAGGGGCACATCCTCGACACCTGGTTCAGCGGCATCTGGGGCTACGCCGCGGCCACCGCGCGCCTCGCCGAGGCAGGCGGCGACCGCTCGGCGTGGGAGAAGCTGTGGACCGATCCCGAGACCCGGATCGTCAACTTCATCGGCTTCGACTGCTCGTTCTCGCACGCCGTGCTGTGGCCGGCCCTGCTGCTCGCCCAGGGCGAGCTGACCCTGCCCGCGCAGGTGGTCATCAACGAGTTCTACCGGCTGGAGGGCGACAAGTTCTCCACCAGCCGCGGACACGCCATCTGGGGCGGCGAGTTCCTGCGCCGGGTCAACGCGGACGCCCTGCGCTTCCACCTGTGCCTCACCGGCCCGGAGCGGGCGCAGAACAACTTCTCCATGAAGGAGTTCGCCGACACCCTCTCCACCGTGCTCGCCGGCGGCCTGGAGCGGTGGACCGACACCGTACTGGACCTGCTCGCCCAGGACTTCGACTCCGTCGTCCCGGCCGCCGGGCCCGCGGACGGCCCGCTGGCCGCCGAACGGGCCGCGCTGCCCGGGCAGATCGCCGCCGCCCTCGGCGCCGAGGCCTTCTCCCCGCAGCGCGCCGCCGACGTCCTCGCGTCGGTGATCGAGCGGGCCGAGGCCGACCTGCGCGAGCTGTCGCTGCTGCGGGCCGCCGGCCCGCGCGCGGAGTACGCCGGGCGGCTGGCCGCGCACGCGGAGCTGCTGGCCGCGGTCGCGGTGACGGCGGCCCCGCTGATGCCGGGCTGGTCCGCCTTCCTCGCCGGGCACCTCGGCCTTCCGGTGGACCTGGCCACGCGGATGCCCGCCTGGGCCGCCGTGGAGGGGACGCTGCTGGCGGAGGGCACCACGCTGCCCGGCTCGACCCCGCTGTACTTCCACGAGTTGTCGTGACCGCTGAGGACACCTGGTCCGGCGCCGCGACCAGGACCCTCGGCGCGGTGCTCGGGGCGGGAGCCCTGCTGCTCCCGGCCGCCCTGGCCCCGAGCCCGGTGGCGGGCGCCGCGCTGGCGGGCGTCCTGGCCGGCTGGTGCCTGCTCGTCGCCGCCGCGGGCGGTACACGGGCCCGCGGGCCGGTGGCCTTCGTACGGGACCGGCTCGGCCCGGGACCGGCCCGGGTCGTCACCGCGCTCTACTTCGGCGGCTTCGCCACCGGCCAGGCGGCCGTGGCGCTCGGAGCCGCGGAGTACGCCCTCGGGTCCGGGGACTCCGGCTGGCGCTCCTGCGCCCTGGCCGCCGGGATCGTCATCACCGCCGCCGGGGCGGCCTGGCTGTCCCCGCGTGGGCTGTCCCCGGCCGCCGGACGGCTGCGGCTGGCCGCCGTCCTGGCGCTGGCCGTCGCCTGGCAGGCGCTCGGCGGGCCGGTGCCCGACTCCGGGGGCGGCGGCTGGGTCGTGATCCCCCTGCTGTTCGGCTGGGTCGGCCTCGAAGGGGCGGTCCCGGCGCTTCGCCGGCGGCGCGGCGCGGCCGGTGCCCTCCCGTCCACCCCGGGCCCCGGCCGCCCGACGGGACGTGCCCTGGGCGGGACCCTGCTGGGCCTCGCGCTGGCGGCCGCCCTGTACGCCGTACTCCTGCGGCCGCCGGCCGGGCCCGGGACGGCGCCGGGGCCCGCCGCAGCGGCCCTCGGCCTCGGATCGGCCGCGCTCTGCTGGACGTACTGCCGCACCAACCTGCAGGCCACCGCGGTCCGCTGGACCGCACTGACCGGCCGCGCCCGGCGCGGCGGCGTCCTGGCCGCCGCCCTGATCGCCCTCACCGCCCTCACCCTCGGCCAGGCCGCCCACCTGGGCCTGGCCGCCCTGCTCATCGGCCCCGGGGCCGCCACCGCGGCCCTCTACTGCCTCATCGCCCTCGCGGCCCTGCGCCGCCCTCTCCCCCAGGAGCCCACCCATGACCGCACAGACCACGCAGACCGCTCCGGCCGCCTCCTCGAAGGTGCTGCGCGTCCCGGCCGCTGACCCGGCCACGGCCGCGGCGCACTTCCACCGCCGCTTCACCTTCGAGGCCGACGTCTCCGATGTGCACGCGGACGTCGAATCCGGCGCGGGCGGCTTCGTCCTCGTCGACAGCCGCAGCACCGAAGCCTGGGAGCAGGGCCACATCCCCGGTGCGCTGCACCTGCCCACCGACGAGATCGCGGACCGCGCCGCCGCGCTGGTGCCGCCGGGCAGCGTGGTGGTCACCTACTGCTGGGGCCCCGGCTGCAACGGCGCGACGCGCGCCGCCTACGAGTTCGCCGCCGCCGGCTACCGGGTCAAGGAGATGCTGGGCGGCTTCGAGTACTGGTCCCGGGAGGGCTTCCCGGTCGAGGACACCGCCGGAACCCGCCAGTCCGCCCCGGACCCGCTGACCGCCCCGACGCGGGCGGGCGCCACCTGCGGCTGCTGAGGCGCAGGTGGCGGAGCCGGCCTAGAGCCGGCCTAGAGCAGTCCCTGCTCCACGGCCCGCTGCCCGAGCTGGAAGCGGCTCTGCGCGTCCAGCTTATCCATCAGCTCCGAGATGAGCCGCCGCTCGCTGCGCAGGGAGATCCCCAGCCGGCGGGCGGCGGCCTCGTCCGTGTAGCCCTGGGCCAGCAGCCGCAGCAGCTCGCGCGGCTGCGAGCCGGGGTCGTCCAGGCTGCGCCGCGGCGGCTCGCCGAAGGGCGCGGCCGTCTCCCACACCGACTCGAACAGCGCGCAGAACGCCGCGACGGCTCCCGGCTCGCGCAGCAGCACCGCCCCCAGGGCGCTGTCCGCCGGATCGATCGGCAGTAGCGCGAACTCCCGGTCGGCGATGACCATCCGCATCGGCAGGGAGGGAACGGTGCGCACCTCGCCGCCGCGCTCGGTCAGCCAGCGCGCGTGCTCCAGGCTCGCCGGGTCGTTGCGGATGGCGTCCTGGTAGACGGTGCGGATCTTCACGCCGCGCGCGATGAGGTCCTCGGTCAGCGGCTCGCTGGCCTTGAACTGCGCGGCGGGCACGGGGCCGCCGGGATGGAAGCTGATGGACTCCTGCCGCGTCCGGGTGGACAGCTCGCTCAGCTTGGCCCGGACCGCCTCCACACCGAGGAACCGTTCGGCCTCGTGCGCGGGCTGGGCCGGGTGCAACTCGGCGTACTGCGACAGCAGCGCGCTCGCCGCGGCCTGGCTCTGGGCGAGCGCGCGGTGCCGCTGGGCGATCTCCGCCTGCTGGTGGGCGAGCAGCGAGTCGAGGGCGGCCTTCGGGTTCACCACCCGCAGCCGCCCGTCGGCCCGCCAGGACGGCGCGAGGAGCGAGAGGCGGGTGAGCTCCTCCAGGTCCGCGCGTACGTCGTCCTCGGACCGTGCGAGCTCGGCGGCGACCTCGCCGACGGCGAGCTCCGGCCGCTTGAGTATCAGGCGGTAGAGCGCATCGGAACGCTCGGTCAGCCCCAGTGAAACCAACAAGGAGAGCCCCCCAGCTCGCGGTTCGGAACGCCGGCACTGCTGTGGCGGAACCGACAACGCTGGCGGCAGGAGGGCACCGGGTAGCCCGGAGTCCGCGCGGCCCCTCCTGGATCCGATGATGCACCGAGGACCGTCCATACCGGCCATCCGAGGCGCACATTCCGTCAGATCACGCGCACACCCGGGGGCGGACCGGCCGGCTGGCACGGTTGTGTCAAAGCGCTTTGTGCCAGCGGAAACGGGCGACAGGGCGCTGCCCGGCTCGGCACGATGGCGGCACGCCGGGACGACGGATCCGGCCAACCGCCCCCTCCCGGCTCGACAAGAGGCATCCCACCATGCGCCGCACGCTCACCACCCTGATCGCCCTCACCGCCGCCGCCCTGCTCGCCGTCCTGGCCGTCACCCCCTCGGCCACGGCAGCCCCCCAGGACCCGGGCTGGTCGATCGCAACGCCCCTCGATCCGGGCTGGTCCTGACATACAACGGGGCGCCCCGTCTGGCCGAAACCAGGCGGGGCGCCCCAAGCCGTAGGCCATGTCGGACTCGAACCGACAACCAACGGATTAAAAGTCCGCTGCTCTGCCAATTGAGCTAATGGCCCTCACGTGCTCACCCCAGAGCATAGCCGGAGACCACCGGTCAGCCGATCGAGTATCAACCTACCGGCCCGGTCATCCGCTGACATCGCCCGGTGGAGGGTACCCGGACAGCGCAAAAGGGCCCGTCCGACACGAGGTGTCGGACGGGCCCTTTCAGGCCTTGCGGGCCGTCAGCTCAGGGCTGGCAATCAGCCGTTGCGCTTCCAGCGGGGCTTGTCGTCGCGGCGACCGCCGAAGGAGCCGGAGGAACCGGAGGGGCGGTTGTCGTCGCGGCGGCCGTACGGGCGCTCACCCGCGCCACCGGAGCGGAAGCCGCCGGAGGGGCGGTCGTCGCGGCGGAAACCGCCACCGCGGTTGTCGTCACGGCGGTCATCGCGACGGAAGCCGCCGCGCTCGCCGCCGCGGTCGTCACGG
>NZ_JBWKCE010000003.1:41398-665923 GCF_056436685.1 Streptomyces sp. NPDC043680
TTGAAGCCGCCCGAGGGACGGTCGTCACGGCGGAAGCCGCCACCGCGGTTGTCACGGTTGTCGTCGCGGCGGAAGCCACCCGACGGACGGTCGTCACGGCGGAAGCCGCCACGCTCGCCGCCGCGGTCGTCACGGTTGAAGCCGCCCGAGGGACGGTCGTCACGGCGGAAGCCGCCACCGCGGTTGTCACGGTTGTCGTCGCGGCGGAAGCCACCCGACGGACGGTCGTCGCGACGGAAGCCGCCACGCTCGCCACCGCGGTCATCGCGGTTGAAGCCGCCCGAGGGACGGTCGTCACGGCGGAAGCCGCCACCGCGGTTGTCACGGTTGTCGTCGCGGCGGAAGCCACCACGGTCGCCGCGGTCACCGCGGTCGTCGCGGCGGTTGTCACGGCGCTCGTAGCCACCGCGGTCGTCGCGCGCCTGGAAGGACGGGCGCTCCTCCGCGACCGGCGCGGCGGCGACCTGGGCGGCGACCTCGGCCTCGGCGGCCTCCGTCGCCTCGGCCACCGCGGCCTCCGGGTCCTCGCCGCGCTCGCGGGCGGAGCGGGCGACGAGGCGGTCGGCCTCCTCGCGCAGCTCGGCGGCACGGCGCGTCAGGCGCTCCAGCTGCTTGGTCAGGTCGGCGACCTCGCGCTCCGCCTGCTTCGCGGCGTTGCTCGCGGAGTCGGCCTGGACCTCGGTCAGCGACCGGGCACCGGTGATCTCGGCGACCTCCGGGTCGAAGGCGCCGGCGCCTTGGACGATGTGGCGCGAGGCGTCGACGCCCGCGTCCTCCATCAGGCGGAAGATCTGGCGGCGCTGGTGCGGCAGGGCCAGGGAGACCACGACGCCCGACTTGCCGGCGCGGGCGGTACGGCCCGAGCGGTGCAGGTAGTCCTTGTGGTCGCCGGCCGGGTCCACGTTGAGGACCAGGTCGATGCCGTCGACGTGGATGCCGCGGGCGGCGACGTCGGTGGCGACGAGCGCGTTGACGTAGCCGTCCTTGAAGTCCGCGAGGACGCGGGTGCGGGCACCCTGCGTCATACCGCCGTGCAGCGCGTCGGCCTTGACGCCGGCCTCGACGAGCTGCTCGGCGATGCGGTCGGCGCCCAGCTGGGTGCGGACGAAGATGATGGTGCGGCCCTTGCGGGCGGCGATGGCGGCCGTGACCGGCGCCTTGTCCTTCGGCTTCACGACGAGGACGTGGTGCGTCATGGTCGTGACGTTGCCCTGCGCGCTGTCGACCTCGTGCGTGACGGGGTTGGACAGGTAGCGCTTGACCAGCGTGCCGATCTCGTTCTCCATCGTCGCGGAGAAGAGCATGCGCTGGCCGCCGGCCGGGACCTGGTCGAGCAGTTCGGTGACCTCGGGCAGGAAGCCCAGGTCGGCCATCTGGTCGGCCTCGTCGAGGACCGCGACCTCGACGTTCTCCAGGGAGCAGGCGCCGCGGTTGATGATGTCGCGCAGACGGCCGGGGGTGGCGACGAGGACGTCGACGCCGCGCTCCAGGGCGTAGATCTGGTTACCCATGGAGGTACCGCCGCAGACGACCTTCATCTTCAGGCCGAGGACGTCGCCGTAGGGCTGGAGGGCGTCCGCGACCTGCATCGCGAGCTCACGGGTCGGCGTGAGGATGATCGCGCGGGGCTTCTTCTTGTCGGTGTGGCCACCGGCCAGGCGGGCCAGGGTCGGCAGACCGAAGGAGAGGGTCTTGCCGGAGCCGGTGCGGCCGCGGCCGAGGATGTCCTTGCCGGCCAGGGCGTCCGGGATGGTCGCGGCCTGGATCGGGAACGGGGTGGTGACACCGTTCTGCGCGAGCTTGCGCACGACGCCCTCGGGCAGACCGAGGTCCGCGAAGGTGACGGTGGGCTCGGCGTCGGCGTCAGCGTCGGCCTCGTCGTCGATGGACTGGTCGGTCGTCACGTCGGCCTCAAGAGCCTCGATGATCTCGTCCGCCTCGGCGGCCTCGATGGCCTCGGTGACCACAAGGGCCTCTACGGCGTCGACGATCTCGTTCGAGTCGTTCTCGGGCATGACGGCACGGTCAGAACTGGAAATGGACATGCGAAATGCGAAACCTTCCGGAGTCTCGGCACGCGCCCAAACTCCGTGAATCGCAAATCGACCGCCTCAATGCGGTCAGCCACGGCTAGGGAGAGTACGCGCCACACGGCGCTCTTCGGATTCGGCGCCGGGCAATGGGATCAAACGATCTATAACCATACGCACCCTCCCGGGGGTCTGGCAAGTCGCCCGGACCGCACCCGCCCTGACCTGCACAGATCGCGCCGGTGCAGCACGGGCAGGACCCCGCGGCCCGCGCCGCCGGCTACCCGGTGGGCGAGGCGCTGGGGTCCGGCTGCGCGGGCGGCGTCGGGGAAGGAGTGGGCGAAGTCACGGGCGGCTCGGGCGTGGGCGGCTGCGGGGACGGGCCGGTGGCCCCTCCTCCGGAACCACCGGAACCTCCCGCTCCGGATCCTCCCGTGGAGGGCTGCTGGGGCCCCTGCCCGCCGGACCCGCCACCCGGGCCGGGCGAGGGCGAGGCCCCGGGGCGGCCGGCGGGCGCGCCCGGGCTCGGGGAGGCTCCACTCGCGCCGGCCGCCTTGCCGGCCTCCCCGGGCTTGCCCTCCTCGGCCCCCGAACCGGCCTTCGAGCCGTGGCCGTTGCCGTGGATCCCCGAACCCCGTCCAGAGGCGGAGCCCCCGGTCGCCCCGGCGGCGCTCTTGCCGCCGGCCGAGGAGGAGGGCCCGGGCTGCGCGGCATCCTCCCCCACGCTCATGCAGCCCGCCGAGGCCGCGACCGCGAGCGCGGTGACGGCCAGTCGCAGGGAAGCGGACAACTGGCGCACGGGGCACCTCCGGAGGGCAGGCAGGGTCCGCGGTGAGCGGGTCAATGTGCCCAACTCCCTTTGACCCGTTAGAGACACGCTCCCGGCGAAACCCCGGACGCTCCTGCACGCCCCCGCGCCCCGGACGCCTCCGCGCTTCCCCCGCGCGCTCCCGGTCGCCCTCAGCCGAACAGCTGCCGGCCCACCTGCGACCCGAGGGTCACCGCCCCCAGCCCGGCCAGCACCGACGCCGCCACATTGGCGGCCGCGAGGAATTTCCAGCCGCGCTCCGCCAGCCGCAGCGTCTCGTACGAGAACGTGGAGTACGTACTGAGCGCCCCGCACAGCCCGGTCCCGAGCAGCAGGTGCCACCGCGAGGAGGCCGCACCGGCCAGCACCGCGCCCGTCAGCAGCCCGAGGACCAGGCAGGCCGCGGCGTTCACCACGAAGGTCCCCCACGGGAAGACCGAATCGTGCCGCTCCTGCACCGCCCGGTCCGCCAGGTAGCGCAGCGGCGCCCCCACGGCCGCGCCCGCCAGCACCAGCAGCCAGGTCACCCGCGCCCCCGCACCGCGCGCCGGGTCGCCGAGGCTGCCGCCCACACCGCGCCGAGGGCCGCCACCACCGTGAGCCCGGCGTACGCCAGCGCACGCTCCGCCTCCCCCTCGTCCAGCAGCCGCGAGAAGTCCGCGGCGTAGGTCGAGAAGGTGGTGAAGCCCCCGAGCACCCCGACCCCGGCGAAGGGCCGGACCAGCGGATGCGGGGCCACCCGGCCGCCCTCGCTGATCAGCACCATCAGCACCCCGATCAGCGCGCAGCCCGAGGTGTTGGTCCCGAGGGTCGCCCAGGGGAAGGCCCCGGGCCCGGCCGGCCACAGCAGCGCCAGCCCGTACCGGGCGGCCGCCCCCAGCATCCCGCCCGCCGCCACCGCCGCGAGGACCCGGCCCAGCGGCTCCGTCCGCTGCTCGGGCACATGGAGGTCGACATCCGGGTCGATCGCCTCGGCTTCCGGCGCCGGCCGGGTCATCCGTAGCCCAGGGCGTGCAGCCGGTCGTCGTCGATCCCGAAGTGGTGGGCGATCTCGTGCACCACGGTGACCTCCGTCTCCACGATCACGCTCTCCCGGTCCTCGCACATCCGCAAGGTGGGGTTCCGGTAGATCGTGATCCGGTCCGGCAGCACCCCGGCGTACCACTCGCCGCGGTCGGTCAGCGGGGTCCCCTCGTAGAGCCCGAGGAGGTCGGGAACCTCGGCGGGAGGCTCGTCCTCGACGAACACCGCCACGTTGTCCATCAGCCGCGTCAGCTCCGGCGGAATGCGGTCCAGGGCCTCTGCGACGAGCTCCTCGAACTCCTCGCGCGTCATCTCCAGCACGCGGTCATTGTCCCTCCGGGGTTAACCGTTTTGGCGATACCTCCCCGCATCCCATATGCTTCTCACGTCCCCGACGCGCTGGAAAGCGCCCAGGCGGGCCTTTAGCCCTCATCGTCTAGTGGCCCAGGACGCCGCCCTTTCAAGGCGGTAGCACGGGTTCGAATCCCGTTGGGGGTACGCATTACCGTGTGCAAGACTTGTCTCGCACACTGCAAGGTCCTGTGGAGCAGTTGGTTAGCTCGCCACCCTGTCAAGGTGGAGGTCGCGGGTTCAAGTCCCGTCAGGATCGCTGAGGCCGGAAACGGTCTCGTGGCTGGGTAGCTCAGTTGGTACGAGCGATCGCCTGAAAAGCGATAGGTCGCCGGTTCGACCCCGGCCCCAGCCACCACAGGAAGGCCCCGTCCCCCGGACGGGGCCTTCCGCGTTACTCCCTACTCCCTCCCGGCCGTCTCCCTCTCCGCCCTCTCCCCGTCCACCGCCTCCCGGCCCGCGCGCCGCCACCGCGCCAGGCCCGCGACCAGCGCCCCGACGGCGACCAGCCCCAGCAGGACCGGGTCCGGGACGGCCTCCGCGACCGCCCGGACCCGCTGCTCCACCGCGAAGGACTCGTCCACGTCGAGCAGCCCCGGCAGCGCACTTGCCCCGTCGTACGCGAGGAACAGCGCGCCCAGGGTGATGAAGAACAGCCCGGACAGCAGCGAGGTGGTGTGCAGCCCGAAGCGGCCCACCCGGACGGCCCGCCCGCGCAGCCAGCGCCGACGCCCCAGGTCGAACCGCTCCCACAGCAGCGCCAGCACGAACAGCGGCACCGCCATGCCGAGCGCGTACACCGCCAGCAGCAGGCCCCCGTAGACCGGGCTGCCGCTGACTGCCGCCACCGTCAGGACGCTGCCCAGGATCGGCCCGGCGCAGAAACCGGCCAGCCCGTAGACCGCGCCGAGCGCGTACACCGACAGGGCGGTGGTCGGCCGGATCCGCCCCGACACCTGGGCGAGCCGCTTCGGGGCGAAGCCGAGGCCCAGGATCTGCGCGAGCCCGAGCCCGATGATCAGCCAGCCGCCGCCGGTCACCAGCGCGTCGCGGTGGCCGTGGAAGAACCGGCCGGCGTACGAGCCGGCCGCGCCCAGCGGTACGAGGGTGCTCGCGAGGCCGGCGTAGAAGATCCCGGTCCGCGCGAGCAGCCGTGAGGCGGAGTCGATCGAGTACGCAAAGAAGGCCGGCAGCAGCAGCGCGCTGCACGGGCTGAGCAGGGCGAGGAGGCCGCCCAGCAGGGCGGCCAGGTACCCGATGTCGCTCACTTGCCGGCCTGCGCCTTCGCCGCGGCGATCGCGGCCTCGAAGGCGCCGAGCGGCTGGGCGCCCGCGATGGGCCGTCCGTTGACCAGGAAGGACGGGGTGGAGCTGACGCCGATGCCGTACCCCTCCTCCTGGTCCTTGGCCAGGGCGGCCGCAGCCTCCCCGCCCGCCAGGTCCTTCTTGAAGCGCTCCAGGTCCGGGACGCCCGCCTCTTGGGCGAGCTCCACGAGCCGCGCCTCGCCGAAGCCCTTCTGCTTGGCGCCCTCGGCGTAGGCGGCGGCGTGGAACTGCGCGAAGCGGTCCTGCTGCCCTGCCGCCCAGGCGGCCCGGGCCGCGGCCTCGGACTCCGCGCCGAAGATCGGGAAGTTGCGCCACTCGATGCGCAGGGTGCCGTCGGCGACGTACTTCCTCATCAGTTCGGGTTCGGTGTCGCGGGCGAACTTGCCGCAGTAGCCGCACTTGAAGTCGGAGTACTCGATCAGCACGACGGGGGCGTCGGGCCGCCCGACGGCGAGCTTGTCCCCGGCCTCGCGCCGGGCGAGCTTCGTGAGCGGGGACTCGGCGGTCCGGGGCGCGGAAGCGGCCGCGGGCCGGGCGGGAGTGTCCCCGGAGTCGGAGTCGGCGGCCTGCCAGGACACGAGCCCGAGGGCGGCGGCGGTGAGGGCGACCGCGGCGCAGATCAACAGCGGCTTGCGCCGGGCGGAAGAGGACGCACGGGTGGAAGAGGGCATACGGGTGCTCCAGGGCTACGGGTGGTTTATCGGACCGGCGGACGTGCGACCGGCCCTCCTACACCCGCATCACGGACAGCTCCACGGGCCCCGGCGCAGGCCCTCCCGGCGCGCGTACGGGCGTCGGCGCGCGGGGCGCCGCTCCGGGCCCCGTGCCGCCCCAGGGCACCGGCCGGCTCGCGGCCGCGAGGCAGTGCTCCGCGTGCGATCCGGCCCGCGCGGGCACACCAGGCGTCCCGTCCGGCCCCTGCGACCCCGGAGCGCACCGCCCGCTCCCGCCCCGGACCTCGCCCGCCGGGCCGTCCACCCGCGCGCCGGCGGCGCCGCCGGCGGTGCCCGCACGGGCCGGGCCGTCCGCCCGCGCCGCCCCGGCGGCCACGGCGTGGGCGCCCGGGGCGGCCGACGTCGGGGCGGGAGGCAATGGGCCGCAGACGCAGAGCACGGCCAGTACGGCGGCCACGAGCAGCCCCCACCCGCCGTGGTGCGACCTGCTCGGCATACGTGGGGCCTCTCACGGAAGGGGTCGGGGGGACTCGTCCCGAAATGGTACGGGTCCCCCCGACAAATGCGTTCGCCACCCGGCGGGACCAGGTGAGATCCTCGACCAGGTATGTCTACTTCCTTCGCCGCCCTGCAGACGCTTCTCGGTGAGATCTCCCTCCGCGACGCGCACCGCCTCGGCCGCCGCCTCGAAGGCGCCCGCCGCATCCGCAAGCCCGAGGCCAAGCAGGCCGTGCTCGACGAGATCGCCGCGGAGGCCGAGAAGGCCGCCGCGCGACTGGCCGGCCGTGCCTCGCGGATGCCGGAGGTCACGTATCCCGAGAACCTGCCCGTCAGCCAGAAGAAGGACGAGATCGCCGAGGCGATACGCGACCACCAGGTCGTGATCGTCGCGGGCGAGACCGGCTCCGGCAAGACCACGCAGATCCCCAAGATCTGCATGGAGCTGGGCCGCGGCGTCCGGGGGATGATCGGGCACACCCAGCCCCGCCGGATCGCCGCCCGCACCGTCGCGGAGCGCATCGCCGAGGAGCTGAAGTCCGAGATCGGCCAGACGGTCGGCTGGAAGGTCCGCTTCACCGACCAGGTGGACCAGGACGCGACCTTCGTGAAGCTGATGACCGACGGCATCCTGCTCGCCGAGATCCAGACGGACCGCGAGCTGCGCGCGTACGACACGATCATCATCGACGAGGCCCACGAGCGGTCCCTGAACATCGACTTCCTGCTGGGCTACCTGTCCCAGCTGCTGCCGAAGCGCCCCGACCTGAAGGTCGTGATCACCTCGGCGACCATCGACCCGGAGCGCTTCTCCCGGCACTTCGGGGACGCCCCGATCGTCGAGGTCAGCGGGCGCACCTACCCGGTGGAGGTCCGCTACCGCCCGCTCCTCGAAGAGGAGGGGGACGACAGCGACCGCGACCAGATCACCGCGATCTGCGACGCGGTCGACGAGCTCCAGGCCGAGGGGCCGGGCGACATCCTGGTCTTCCTCTCCGGCGAGCGCGAGATCCGCGACACGGCGGACGCCCTGATCAAGAAGAAGCTCCGCTTCACGGAAGTACTGCCGCTCTACGCCCGCCTCTCGCACGCCGAGCAGCACCGCGTATTCCAGCAGCACACGGGCCGCCGGATCGTCCTCGCCACGAACGTCGCCGAGACCTCCCTGACCGTCCCCGGCATCAAGTACGTGATCGACCCGGGCACCGCCCGGATCTCCCGCTACAGCCACCGCACCAAGGTCCAGCGCCTGCCGATCGAGCGGATCTCGCAGGCCAGCGCCAACCAGCGCAAGGGCCGCTGCGGCCGCACCAGCGACGGCATCTGCATCCGGCTGTACTCCGAGGACGACTTCGCGGCCCGTCCCGAGTTCACGGACGCGGAGATCCTGCGCACGAACCTCGCCTCCGTGATCCTCCAGATGACGGCGGCCGGCCTCGGCGAGATCGAGAAGTTCCCCTTCATCGACCCGCCGGACCACCGCAACATCCGCGACGGCGTCCAGCTGCTCCAGGAGCTCGGCGCGCTGGACCCGTCCGAGAAGGACCCCAAGAAGCGGCTGACGCAGATGGGCCGCCAGCTCTCCCAGCTGCCCGTCGACCCCCGTCTGGCCCGCATGGTCGTCGAGGCCGCCAAGAACAACTGCGTCCGCGAGGTCATGGTCATCGCGGCGGCCCTTTCCATCCAGGACCCGCGCGAGCGCCCCTCGGACAAGCAGACCCAGGCCGACCAGCACCACGCCCGCTTCAAGGACGAGACCAGCGACTTCCTGTCGTTCCTGAACATGTGGCGCTACATCCGCGAGCAGCAGAAGGAGCGCGGCTCCTCCTCCTTCCGCCGGATGTGCAAGCAGGAGTACCTGAACTTCCTCCGCATCCGCGAGTGGCAGGACATCTACTCGCAGCTGCGTACGGTCGCCAAGACGATGGGCATCCACGTCAACGAGGCCGACGCCCCCGAGCAGCACGTCCACGTCTCGCTGCTGGCCGGCCTGCTGTCGCACATCGGGCTGAAGGACACCGACAAGAACGAGTACCTCGGCGCCCGCGGCGCCAAGTTCGCGGTCTTCCCGGGCTCGGCGCTGTTCAAGAAGCAGCCGAGGTTCCTGATGTCGGCGGAGCTGGTGGAGACCTCGCGCCTGTGGGCGCGGGTCAACGCCAAGGTGGAGCCGGAGTGGGTCGAGCCGCTCGCCCAGCACCTGATCAAGCGCACGTACAGCGAGCCGCACTGGGAGAAGGATCCGGCGGCCGTGATGGCGTACGAGAAGGTCACGCTGTACGGCGTGCCGATCGTCGCCCAGCGGAAGATCAACTACGGGCGGATCGATCCCGAGGTCTCGCGCGAGCTGTTCATCCGCAACGCCCTGGTCGAGGGCGACTGGCGCACGCACCACAAGTTCTACGCCGACAACCGCAAGCTCCTCACCGAGGTGGAGGAGCTGGAGAACCGGGCGCGGCGCCGGGACATCGTGGTCGACGACGAGACCCTCTTCGACTTCTACGACCAGCGGATCCCCGAGCACGTGGTCTCCGGGGCCCACTTCGACTCCTGGTGGAAGCACAAGCGGCGCGAGGAGCCCGAACTCCTCGACTTCGAGCGCGAGATGCTGCTGACGGAGAAGGCGGCGGGGGTCACCAAGGCCGACTATCCGGACACCTGGCGCCAGGGACAGCTGAAGTTCCGCGTGACCTACCAGTTCGAGCCGGGCGCGGACGCGGACGGTGTGACCGTGCACATTCCGCTCCAGGTGCTCAACCAGGTCACCGACGAGGGCTTCGACTGGCAGATCCCGGGTCTGCGCGAGGAGGTGGTGACGGAGCTGATCCGCTCGCTGCCCAAGCCGATCCGGCGCAACTACGTGCCCGCGCCGAACTTCGCGGCCCGCTTCCTGGACACGGCGGTCCCCCTCCAGGAGCCGCTGCCGGTCACCCTGGCACGCGAACTCCAGCGAATGGTCGGGGTCCCGGTCTCGGCCGAGGACTTCGACCTCGGCCGCATTCCGGACCACCTCAAGATCACCTTCCGGATCGTCGACGAGCGCCGCAAGAAGATCGCCGAGGACAAGGACCTGGAGGCCCTGCGCCTGCGGCTCAAGCCGAAGGCCCGCCAGGCCCTGTCCAAGGCCGCCGCGGCCACCGCCGAGCGGGCGGGCGGGGAGTCCGTGGAGCGCTCGGGGCTGACCGACTGGACCATCGGCACCCTGACCCGGGTCTTCGAGACCCGGCGGGCGGGCCAGCCGGTGAAGGCGTACCCGGCGCTGGTGGACGAGGGGACGAGCGTCTCCGTACGCCTCTTCGACACGGAGGCCGAGCAGCAGCAGGCGATGTGGCTGGGCACCCGGCGGCTGATCCTGCTGAACATCCCGGTCAACCCGGCGAAGTTCGCCTCGGACCACCTCACCAACCAGCAGAAGCTCGCCCTGTCGCGCAACCCGCACGGCTCCATCCAGGCGCTGTTCGACGACTGCGCGACGGCCGCGGCCGACAAGCTGATCGCCGACCACGGCGGACCGGCGTGGGACGAGGCGGGCTTCCGCAGGCTCTACGAGGCCGTCCGCGCCGACCTGGTGGACACGACCGTACGGGCGGTGGGCCAGGTGCAGCAGGTGCTGGCCGCCTGGCAGGCCTGTGAGCGCCGTCTGAAGGCCACGAACAGCCTCGCCTTGGTGGCCAACCTCCAGGACGTCAAAACGCAGCTGGCGGCCCTCGTACCGCCCGGCTTCGTGACGCTCACGGGACTGCGCCGGCTGCCCGACCTGATGCGCTATCTGGTGGCGGCCGACCGGCGGCTCCAGCAGATGCCCACGGCCGTCCAGCGCGACACCACGCGCATGGAGAAGGTCCACGAGATGCAGGACGAGTACGCCTGGCTGCTGGAACAGCTCCCGAAGGGGCGGCCGGTGCCGGCGGCGGTCACCGACATCCGCTGGATGATCGAGGAGCTGCGGGTCAGCTACTTCGCGCACGCGTTGGGGACGGCGTACCCCGTCTCCGACAAGCGGATCGTGAAGGCGGTGGACGCGCTCGCCCCGTAGGCCGGCCTGATCGGTTCGACCGCACCGCCTGACCTGCTGTACAGTCTGACTCGCAGCCAAGGTCCTGTGGAGCAGTTGGTTAGCTCGCCACCCTGTCAAGGTGGAGGTCGCGGGTTCAAGTCCCGTCAGGATCGCATCAACAGCAGGGCCCGCACCCCCAGGGGATGCGGGCCCTGCTTCGTCGTGTCCGGCCTCTCGCCGCCCCTTCGAGCCGCCCGCCCGCCGAGGCCGCCCCGCTCGGCGCGCCCCGCCTGGCGCTCCGGAATATCCCCCGTCCGCGTGAGGCGCTCTGCGCCGCACGTCCCCTTACGGGTGCATTGCCGGATGTACAAGAGTGATCAACTGTGACGGGACTCACCACATGAGTTTTCGGGAGCCGCACATTTATCGCATCCCTACGCGCGCTCGATTTAATATGTGCAATGGCACCCTCCCTGCGAGGCCTCGTCTGGGCATAAAAAGATCGCGCTGGACCCGGCGGAGTCCAGCGCGATCGACGGCGGAGAACCTGTTGGGGCAGGTCCGGCCGTATGAAGCCATGTGGGTTTCATCGGATTGGGGGATCCGATAAACCCGTTAAAACAGGGGTGCTGTTGCGGGGTCTCAGGCCTCGCTGCGCTGCTGCGGAATTCCCGCAAGCAGTGCGCGAACCTCGGCCTCGCGGTAACGGCGGTGTCCACCCAGGGTGCGGATGGACGTGAGCTTGCCAGCCTTGGCCCAACGGGTGACCGTCTTCGGGTCCACGCGGAACATCGTGGCAACCTCAGCCGGGGTCAGCAGCGGCTCGGCATCAGGGGTGCGAGCGGTCATGAGCGGCCTCCTCGGGAGAACCGAACCATCTCGGTTCTTTCCTCTAAATTCTGCACCTTGGCCCGCGTTGCCCGAAATGGACACACGCGGGCCGAGTCGGTTATAGGACGAACGGCTTGTCCTCGGCACTACAACTACACCATCCGTCCAGCCTCGACGGCCAAACCGACGGAATTGCCCTCCGAGGTGTTCATCAGCGGCGGAAGCCCGATGGACCGCCCCATAACGGACAGTCACCTCACTGTAACGATCAGTCACAGAGCGATCAGGAGTCGTCAGACCCCCCGTAGAGTGCAAATGCCGAGCATTCCGCCCTTAGTTGGGCGGAAGGAACCCTCCCCGGACTCCTTGTCCTATTTTGGCACGAGGGTAGGGGAAGGACGCAAGGGTGTGGTTAGTGCGGTCCGTCACGCTTGAGGCAATGGCCCGGATCGGGACGTAGGTCCCGGAACGAGGCCCCGAATATGCCGATCCCGCCTCCGATCAGCCACTTATGGCCGATCGACCGATACGCACGGTACGCGGGCGACGCGCCCTCGGCGCCGGAGTGTGGGCCGGATCACGCCGTCAGTTGGCGAACAACCGCTCCCGGACCTCCCGCCAGCGGTCCACCAGCTCCTCGTACGCTTCGGCCGCTCCCGCCGCGTCCCCCGCACGGAGCGCCGCGATGCCCACCGCCACGTCGCGGGCCGAGCGGTCGGCCGCCAACCGGTCGGGCGAGAGGGCGTACACCAGGCCCCCGTAGTCCAGTTCGACCATCGAGCGCGGGTGGAACTCCTCCAGCCAGCTCCCCACCTCCACCAGCCCCTCCGCGAGCACGTCGAAGCCGTCCGCCTCCCGCAGGGCGCGCAGCCCGCGCGCGAGCCGCCTGCGGGCCTGGACCATCGGCGTCCGGTAGCGCAGCCGTTCACCCGGCGCGTACTCCCGCTCCTCGTCGGAGACGAGCACGAACCAGCGCAGCGGCACCTGCCACACCGCGGTGCGGATCCACGGGCGCGCGTCCGGGTTCCGCTCGCGCCAGCGCTCGTACTCCTGCGCCGCCCGGCGCCTGGTGCCCGGCGGCAGGGCCGCGTCCAGTACCGGCAGCGGGAAGTTCTCCACCAGCTCCTGCATCGCCAGCCAGCCGCGCAGCCTGGTCCGCCACGGGCACACCAGCACCACCCCGTCCACCTCGGCGGTGAAGGCGTCGGCGCTCTCGTGCGCCGGCACCCCCACCACGGGCACCCGCACCAAATCGGAGAGCGACCGGCGCAGTTCGTCCTGGGCGGTCGGGACGGCCCCGCGCCGGGCGTAGGAGGCCCAATGCGTGCGCTCCGGCTCCGCGAAGGCCGCCAAGGGCTCGTAGACGCGCAGGTAGGAGGCGTACGGGACGGTCGGCGCCGAGCGCGCGGAGGGCAGCCTGGGGTCGGGTGATTCGGTCACGCTCAGGTACTCCCCCGCGCCGCCCGGAGCTACTCCGGCGGGGCCGCGTACTCCGGGAGTGTTCCGATCTCCGGACAGCTCGACTGCACACGCCCCAGAGGTCTTACGCTGCTCCCAGCACGCCCTCCCCCACCCGTAGGGCGGGCGTCATTCCGCCGCATCTCTTCCATGGGAGTCACCACCGTGACCGAAATGACCGACGGCGTCCTGCACACCCTGTTCCGTTCGGAGCAGGGCGGCCACGAACAAGTCGTGCTGTGCCAGGACCGGGCCTCCGGGCTGAAGGCCGTCATCGCGATCCACTCCACCGCCCTGGGCCCCGCCCTCGGTGGCACGCGCTTCCACGCGTACGCCTCGGACGAGGAGGCCGTCCTCGACGCGCTGAACCTCTCCCGCGGCATGTCGTACAAGAACGCCATGGCCGGTCTCGACCTCGGCGGCGGCAAGGCCGTGATCATCGGCGACCCGGACGTCATCAAGACCGAGGAACTGCTGCTCGCCTACGGCCGCTTCGTCGAGTCCCTCGGCGGCCGCTACGTGACGGCCTGCGACGTCGGCACCTACGTGGCGGACATGGACATCGTGGCCCGGGAGACCCGCTGGGCCACCGGCCGCTCGCCGGAGAACGGCGGCGCCGGGGACTCCTCGGTGCTCACCGCCTTCGGCGTCTTCCAGGGCATGCGGGCCAGCGCCCAGCACCTGTGGGGCGACCCGACCCTGCGCGGCCGCAAGGTCGGCGTCGCGGGCGTCGGCAAGGTCGGCCACTACCTCGTCGAGCACCTGCTCGAAGACGGTGCCGAGGTCGTGATCACCGATGTCCGGGAGGAGTCCGTCCGCCGGGTCCTCGACAAGCACCCGCAGGTCATCGCCGTGGCCGACACGGACGCGCTGATCCGTACCGAGGGCCTCGACATCTACGCTCCGTGCGCCCTCGGCGGTGCGCTGAACGACGAGACCGTGCCCGCCCTGACGGCCAAGGTCGTGTGCGGCGCCGCCAACAACCAGCTCGCCCACCCGGGTGTGGAGAAGGACCTCGCGGACCGCGGGATCCTCTACGCCCCCGACTACGTGGTGAACGCGGGCGGGGTCATCCAGGTCGCCGACGAGCTGCACGGCTTCGACTTCGACCGGTGCAAGGCCAAGGCGACGAAGATCTTCGACACCACCCTGGAGATCTTTGCTCGCGCGAAGGTCGACGGGATCCCGCCGGCCGCGGCGGCCGACCGCATCGCCGAGCAGCGGATGGCCGAGGCCCGCGCCGCCCGCACCGCGAAGGCCGTGACCCAGGCCCTGTAGGGCCCCTGCGTGCGCCCGCCGGGGTTGCGGCGAGACGGAACTCACTGCACTTCGGCGGGTCGCCCGCCAGGAACGGGTTAAAATCGCAGCTGACCAGCGAGGACGGGGCGCCTCGATGGTCCTGCACCGGGGCACGTCATGCGGGCGGCGTACCGTATGGCCGCGGAAGCAGGTACCGTTAAACCCCTACGGACGGTCTCTCCACGGAGAGCCCGCTCCGAACCATGAACGCGTGTCAGACTCTGGGGCCGTCGAGCCCCGTCACCGAGGGGGTCGAGCCATGGGGCGCGGCCGGGCCAAGGCCAAGCAGACAAAGGTCGCCCGCCAGCTGAAGTACAACAGCGGCGGGACTGACCTCTCGCGTCTGGCCAACGAGCTGGGCGCATCGCCGACGGAACCGCTGCTGCCTGTCAGCGAGCCGGTCGAAGTCGATGACGATCTGGACGACGACGACCCGTACGCCAAGTACGCGGATCTGTACAACGACGACGACGAGGACGAGGACGAAGAGTCCGGCCCGTCGAACCAGCGTCGCGGCGCTTGACGCCTGGCGTCTGCACCTCTCGGACGGCAGCGCGTAGCTGACCCCCGGCTGAGCAGCCAGAACAACACGGAACCCGGTCCAGGGCCTCGCCCCGGACCGGGTTTCCGTGCTGTCTCAGTTCGCGTACGAACCGGTCAGGGTCGCGCCCTCGGTGTGGTCGCCGCGGTCCAGGATCTCGCCGGCGACCCAGGAGTCCACGCCCCGGTCGGCCAGCGCCGTGAGGGCCACGTCCACCGACTCCTGCGGGACGACGGCCATCATGCCGACGCCCATGTTCAGGGTCTTCTCCAGCTCCAGCTGCTCGACCTGACCGGCCTTGCCCACCAGGTCGAAGACCGCGCCGGGGGCCCAGGTCGAACGGTCGACGGTGGCGTGCAGGTGGTCCGGGATCACCCGGGCCAGGTTCGCCGCGAGGCCGCCGCCGGTGATGTGCGAGTAGGCGTGCACCTCGGCCGTCCGGGTGAGGGCCAGGCAGTCCAGCGAGTAGATCTTGGTCGGCTCCAGCAGTTCCTCGCCGAGGGTCCGGCCGAACTCCTCGATGTGGCGGTCGAGGGACATCCCGGCGCGGTCGAAGAGGACATGCCGAACCAGCGAGTACCCGTTCGAGTGAAGGCCGGAGGACGCCATGGCGATGACCGCGTCACCCGTACGGATGCGATCCGCGCCGAGCAGGCGGTCGTACTCGACCACACCGGTGCCGGCGCCCGCGACGTCGAAGTCGTCCGGACCCAGCAGACCCGGGTGCTCGGCGGTCTCGCCGCCGACCAGTGCGCAGCCGGCGAGGACGCAGCCCTCGGCGATGCCCTTGACGATCTGCGCGACCCGCTCCGGGTGGACCTTGCCGACGCAGATGTAGTCGGTCATGAAGAGCGGCTCGGCACCGCACACGACGATGTCGTCCATGACCATCGCGACCAGGTCGTGGCCGATGGTGTCGTACACGCCCATCTGGCGCGCGATGTCGACCTTGGTGCCGACCCCGTCGGTGGCGGAGGCGAGCAGCGGGCGCTCGTAGCGCTTGAGGGCTGAGGCGTCGAAGAGGCCGGCGAAGCCGCCGAGGCCGCCGAGGACCTCGGGGCGCTGCGTCTTCTTCACCCACTCCTTCATCAGCTCGACGGCGCGGTCTCCCGCTTCGATGTCGACACCTGCTGCTGCGTAGCTGGCACCGGTGGTCTTCTCTGTCATGACAGGAGAGAGCTTTCGTGTCGTTACTGCTGTGGTGCCGGGCCCCCCGCACAGTGGTGCGTTCCCGTGATCTGGAAAAAGGGGCCCGGCGCAGGCTGAGCGGGAGGTGCGGGCCGTTACGGCCGGCGGAGCGCGTCTGCGGCGTCGGTGCCGCCCGCGAGCTCGCTCTCCAGGAGCTGCTTGCCCAGGAGCTGCGGGTCGGGCAGCTCCATGGGGTACTCGCCGTCGAAGCAGGCACGGCAGAGGTTGGGCTTCTGGATGGTCGTCGCCTCGATCATCGCGTCGAGCGAGATGTACGAGAGCGAGTCCGCGCCGAGCGACGTGGCGATCTCGTCCACCGTCATGCCGTTGGCGATCAGCTCGGCCCGGGTGGCGAAGTCGATGCCGAAGAAGCACGGCCACTTCACCGGCGGCGAGGAGATCCGGATGTGGACCTCGGCCGCGCCGGCCTCGCGGAGCATCTTGACCAGGGCGCGCTGGGTGTTGCCGCGGACGATCGAGTCGTCGACGACCACGAGGCGCTTGCCGCGGATGACTTCCTTGAGCGGGTTGAGCTTGAGGCGGATGCCGAGCTGGCGGATCGTCTGCGAGGGCTGGATGAAGGTCCGGCCCACGTAGGCGTTCTTGACCAGGCCGGAGCCGTACGGGATCCCGCTGGCCTCGGCGTAACCGACGGCGGCGGGCGTGCCGGACTCCGGCGTCGCTATCACCAGGTCGGCCTCGACCGGGGCTTCCTTGGCCAGTCGGCGGCCCATCTCGACACGCGAGAGGTAGACGTTGCGACCGGCGATGTCGGTGTCCGGGCGGGCCAGGTACACGTACTCGAAGACACAGCCCTTGGGCTTTGCTTCCGCGAAGCGGGAGGTGCGCAGGCCGTTCTCGTCGATCGCGATGAGCTCGCCCGGCTCGACCTCGCGGACGAAGCTGGCGCCGCAGATGTCGAGGGCGGCGGTCTCACTGGCGACCACCCAGCCGCGCTCCAGGCGGCCGAGGACCAGCGGGCGGATGCCCTGCGGGTCACGGGCGGTGTAGAGGGTCCCCTCGTCCATGAAGACCAGCGAGAAAGCACCCTTGACCTGGGGGAGGACCTTGGCGGCCGACTCCTCGATGGTCAGGGGCTTGCCGTCCTCGTCGGTCTGCCCCGCGAGCAGGGCGGTGACCAGGTCGGTGTCGTTGGTGGCCGCCACCTGGGTGGCGCGGCCGTCCTGACGGGGGAGGTCGGCGACCATCTCGGCGAGCTCGGCGGTGTTCACCAGGTTGCCGTTGTGACCCAGGGCGATCGAGCCGTGGGCGGTCGCGCGGAACGTGGGCTGCGCGTTCTCCCAGACGGAGGCTCCGGTGGTCGAGTAGCGGGCGTGACCGACCGCGATATGACCCTGGAGCGAGCCGAGAGAGGTTTCGTCGAAGACCTGGGAAACGAGGCCCATGTCCTTGAAGACGAGGATCTGGGAACCGTTGCTCACAGCGATTCCCGCGGACTCTTGTCCACGGTGCTGCAGCGCATACAGTCCGAAGTAGGTGAGCTTGGCGACCTCTTCACCCGGAGCCCAGACACCGAAGACGCCGCAAGCGTCCTGGGGGCCCTTTTCGCCGGGGAGCAGGTCGTGGTTGAGTCGTCCATCACCACGAGGCACATCTCCGAGTGTAGGCGAGATCGACCACTGGTCCGAATTGGGGACGGCCGGGAAATGTCACAGCACCCAGGGTGACCGGGCGGCTCCGTCTCGGTATTCGGATCACCTTGTTGACATCTACGAGGGCATTCGGACAGGCTCTCGGCCCATGCAGCCTCACGGTGACCGTGCCGTCACCCTCGTCGAGCGCCGCCACGTAGACCTGGTCCGTGTCGCGAGCGCCATCTGTCGCTGTCCTGCGTAACCGCAACTCTCCTTTTTCCTTCCTCTTTTCCGCTTCGCCCACCCTGCCCCGCCGCGCCGCGCGCCGTCCCGCGCCCCCCGCCGGGCCGGGTCGGCGGACCGTGCCTTGGAGCAGCTGTGTCTTCGTACGACCACCACCTGTCCCGGCGTGCCTTCGGCGGCGCCGTCGGAGTGACCGCGGCCGCGGCCGCAGCGGGTCTCGGCGCCGCCGCGCCGGCCCGGGCCGCCCAGGAGGCCGGACCCGGAGAGCGGGAGTTCCGGGCGGCGCGGGGCCGCCCCGGGCGCCGGCCGAACATCCTGTTCATCCTCGGTGACGACCTCGGCTGGGCCGACCTGTCCTCGTACGGCTCCCCGCACATCAAGACCCCGAACCTGGACCGCCTCGCCCGCCAGGGGGTCCGCTTCACCGATGCCTACGCGGGCTCCGCGACCTGCTCGCCGACCCGGTTCAGCCTCTACACGGGCCGCTACCCGGGGCGGGCGAAGGGCGGCCTCGCGGAGCCCATCGCCGACCGGAGCGCCGGTCTGGAGCCCACCCATCCGACGCTGGCCTCGCTGCTGCGCGACTCCGGCTACGCGACCGCCCTGATCGGCAAGTGGCACTGCGGTTACCTGCCCGACTACAGCCCGACCCGCTCGGGCTGGGACGAGTTCTTCGGCAACTTCGGCGGGGCCCTGGAGTACTACTCCAAGTTGGGGCTGGGCGGCGAGTACGACCTCTACGAGGGCGACGCCGCGTACAAGGACCTGCGCTACTACACCCGGATCCTGACCGAGCGGGCGAGCGCGTACGTCTCCCGCGACCACGGCGGCAGGCCCTGGCTGCTGAACCTGAACTACACCACCCCGCACTGGCCGTGGATCGCGGACGGGGACACCGAGGAGAGCGCCGAGGTCGAGCGCCGGATCAAGGCCGGCGACGCACGGGCCCTGTGGCACCAGGACGGCGGCTCGGTCGAGAAGTACCGGCAGATGGTGGAGGACCTGGACCGCTCGGTCGGCGAGGTGCTGGAGGCGCTGAAGCGCTCGGGCCAGGAGAACGACACCCTGGTCTTCTTCGCCAGCGACAACGGCGGCGAGCGCTTCTCGTACAACTGGCCGCTCTCGGGCAACAAGGCCTCACTCCAGGAGGGCGGGATCCGGGTGCCGACCCTCGTGCGCTGGCCCGCCCGCATCGACGGCGGCCAGGTCAGCCACGTCCCGGTCGTCACCCCGGACTGGACGGCGACCCTGCTGGAGCTGGCCGGGGCCCGGCCGCACCCGGCCTACCCGCTGGACGGCGTGAGCCTGGCCGGATACCTGCTACGCGGGGAGGAGCCCCCCGCACACGACCTGTTCTGGCGGGTGCGCGGGGAGCGGGCGCTGCGCCGCGGGGACTGGAAGTACTACCGCGGCAAGGGGGGCCGGGACCAGCTGTTCCACCTGGCCGGGGACCTCCGCGAGCAGGCCGACAAGGCGGCCCTGGAACCCGCCCTGCTGGGGCGGCTGCGGGCGGCCTGGGAGCAGACGGACGCGGGCCTGCTCCCGTACCCCGGCTGACCCGGCCCGGACCGCGGCCGGCCGCTCCGGCCGGTCACTCCGCGGCGGAGGCCGCCCGGGCGGTCAGGCCCGTGCCGTCCGGGGCGGTCAGGGTCAGCGTGCGGGCCTGGATCTTCCAGGTGAGCGGGCCGCTGCCGAAGAGCCCGGTCAACGCACGCTCGACCTCGCCGGCCGGGCCGAGGCAGGCCATCCGGGTCGTCGTGAGCGGCCCGAAGGTGACCTTCGGACCGTCGACGGTGGCCGGGGCGCTGAACCGGTTGCAGCCCAGGCGGCCGCTCGCGGTCCCGTCCGCGGCGAGGGAGAAGCCGGCCTTGCCCGCCGCCTCGGCCGGGAGGGAGGACACGCTCTCGCCGCTGATCAGGGACTCCACGGTCCACTCGGTGGCGGTGAGCGGGGCGTCGGGCGTGCGCGGGACCCGGGTCATGGTGAGGGAGCTCCCGTCGGGCGTCTTCAAGGCCAGCTGGTCGGCGGTGGGCGCGTCCACGGTCAGCCGCCCCCGGAACAGCCGGGCGAAGGCCGTCTCGAACGGCATGTCCGCGCAGGCCATGGTGGTGGAGGAGCCGGGGGTCACGGTCATGACGGCCGGGCCGGTGCCCTTCTCCCAGGTGACCGCGGCCGTGAAGCCGTTGCAGCCGTAGTTCCCCGTCGCCTCGGTCCGGTGGTCGGCGCTCGGCGCGAACTCCAGCTGAGCGGAGGGGGGTGCGGTCAGGGTCTTCCCCTCCGCGGTCAGGCGCTGGACGGCCCAGGAGCCGTCGAGGACGGGGCCCGGGCGGGTGCCGTGCACCGCGCCGTCACCGCCGCAGGCGGTCGTGGTGGCGGCGAGGGCGAGTACGGCGGCCATGGCGGCGGGCAGGTGCCGGAGCGTGGGCATGTCCCTGGGACGGGTGCCGGGCCGAGCCGGTTCCGCTCAGCTCATCACCGGCAGCAGCGCCGACAGGTCGGCCCGCTCCCCGCTGGCCCTGACCTGGGCGTCCCGTACGGCGGTGGTCCAGTCGGCGCGGCCGGTGGCCAGCCGGATCCAGGTCAGCGGGTCGGTCTCCACCACGTTGGGCGGGGTGCCGCGGGTATGCCGGGGGCCCTCGATGCACTGGACCACCGCGAAGGGCGGGATCCGTACCTCGACCGAGCCGCCCGGCGCCTTGAGCGCGAGGGCGTCGGCGAGCAGCCGGGTGCAGGCGGCCAGGGCCTGCCGCTCGATCGGGATGTCCAGTCCGGCGGCTCGGTTGAGGTCGTCGGTGTGGACCACCAGCTCCACGCAGCGGGTGACCAGGAAGTCGGCGAGGGTCATGTCCCCCACCCACAGGTCCAGTACCCGGCTGCCGGGGTTCGCGTCCAGCGCCTTGGCCATCCGGGCCGCCGCCCGCTCGTACAGCTCGGGCAGCGGCGCCCCGCCGAGGATCTCCCGGGCGGCCTCGGAGATCTTCCCGGCGAGGGAGGCGGTGGCGAAGGGCCATTCGACGGCGCTGAGTTCGACGACGGCGCCGGGCGGCCGGGCCAGGCCGGAGGCCAGCGAGTCCGCGATCCAGGCGACGTGCGCGGCGAGGTCGGCCACGCTCCAGTCGCCGACCCCGCTGGGTCGTTCCAGCTGCTCCGGCCCCAACTCCCCCACCGCCCCGGTGACATGCCCGAACTGCGCGGTGACGGCCGCACGGATCTTCGCGGGATCGTAGCGTCGCGGCTTCTTCTTGGCAGGCGGCATGGCCCCGACCCTACTCGGGCCCGGGCAGCACGAGTCCGGTGCAGCCGCGCCGCGTCGCGGTGTCGGTGGCGTAGGCCTTGAACAGCTCGTCCAAGCGCGGCCCGAGGACCGGCCGGTAGGTGTACGGGACGGTCATGGTGAGGGTGGCGGGGCGCCCCTCGCAGGTCATCGAGCCGTAGAGCACGTCCTTGGTGCGGCCCGCCCTGCCGGGGACCACCGGTTCCGGGCTGCGCCCGCCGGGCACGGTGACCGCGGCCGCGTCGTCGCCGAAATACGACCGGGTCCGCAGCCACCAGGGCGAGTGCCGCAGGGACGTGACGGCGTCCTCCCGTTCCTCACGGGTGAGGAAGCCGAGGGCCCGCCCACTCCCGCCGGCGCTCATCGCGAGCAGGCAGCCCTCCTCGCGGGCGGCTCCTCCCCCCGGGACGCCGGCGGCCCGGTCGGGCAACCGCTCGCGGTCCGCCGTCCGCAGGTGGGCGGCATACCAGCCGCAGCTGTCCGCCCGCTCGCCCACCGGCCCGAGGGCGGTCACGGGCTCGGGCAGCCGGTCCGGGAGTTCGGGCAGCCGCGTCCGGCAGCCGTACTCCTCGGCGGCGCGTTCGGCGGCCCGGCGGGCCAGGCGGGCCAGGATCGGGCGGTCCTCGGCCTCGTGCCGGGTGCCGGGGGAGGTCGCCGTCACGATCAGCGAGGTCGTACCGGCCTTGGCCGGCTGCTCGCAGCGGGCCACGACGGTGACGTCATCGGGCCCGTAGTCACCGAGCCGGCCGTCCCCGAGCGGCATCCGGTCGGGAAGCGTGGTGCGGGCGGTGGCATCGTCCTTCGAGCCGGCGCGCAGGGTGGCGAACGGGGGCTTCCATCCTTCGTCGGCCGTGTGCAGGTCACGGGCCTGGGGCAGCCCCTTCAGGGCCAGCGTGAAATGGCCGTACGTGAACTCCTGGCCGAGGCGGTCCTCCTCCAGGCGGCTCAGCACGCAGCGGTCCGGAATGGTGTCGAAGTCGACGGTGCTCGGGTCCTCGCCGCCGAGGACCACCCGGTCGGCGCCGCCGTCCAGCCGCATGACCTCGTCGGGGTCCACCAGCCCGGCGCAGGCCCGGGTGATCAGCGCGCGGCTCGCCGTACGCGCCTGCCCCGTCGCGTACGCGTCGTACAGCGCCCACCCTCCGAAGGCCAGACCGCCCACGCCCGCGAGGACCAGCAGCAGGTTGACCGCGTTGCGCCGGCGGCCCCGGTCCGGCAGCGGGCCCCCGCGCGACGGCTCCAGTGGTTCGAACATCCCGCCCCCCGTTCGCGTCCCTGCAACGACCCCGGCGACGCTACCGACACCGCGAGCCCCCGGCCGGAGGGAAACCGGTCGGGGGCTCGCGGGAAGAGCAGCGGGATCAGGCCAGCAGGGCCGGGATCGTCGCCTCGTGGGCCTCGCGGAGTTCCGCCAGGGGGAGCGTGAACTCACCCTGGACCTCGATCTCCTCGCCGTCCACCACACCGATGCGGGTGGCCGGCAGACCCCGCGCACCGCACATGTCGGTGAAGCGGAGCTCCTCGCTGCGCGGGACGGCCACGATGGCCCGGCCCGCCGACTCGGAGAAGAGGAAGGTGAAGGCGTCCAGACCCTCCGGGACCACGATCCGCGCACCGTTGCCGCCGCGCAGGCAGGACTCGGTGAGCGCCTGGATCACGCCGCCGTCGGACAGGTCGTGCGCGGCGTCGATCATGCCGTCGCGCGAGGCGGAGATCAGGATCTCCGCGAGCAGCTTCTCGCGGGCCAGGTCCACCTTGGGCGGCAGGCCGCCCAGGTGGTCGTGGACGACCTGCGACCAGGCCGAGCCGCCGAACTCCTCGGCCGTGTCACCGAGCAGGTACAGCAGCTGGCCGGCCTCCGCGAACGCCATCGGCGTACGGCGGTTGACGTCGTCGATCACGCCGAGGACCGCCACCACCGGGGTCGGGTGGATCGCGGTGTCGCCGGTCTGGTTGTAGAGCGAGACGTTGCCGCCCGTCACCGGGGTGCCCAGCTCCAGGCAGCCGTCGGCGAGACCACGGGTGGCCTCGGCGAACTGCCACATGACGCCCGGGTCCTCGGGGGAGCCGAAGTTCAGGCAGTCGGAGATGGCCAGCGGCTTGGCGCCGGTCGCGGCGACGTTGCGGTACGCCTCCGCCAGCGCCAGCTGCGCACCCGTGTACGGGTCGAGCTTGGCGTAGCGGCCGTTGCCGTCGGTGGCCATGGCCACGCCGAGGTTGGACTCCTCGTCGATGCGGACCATGCCCGCGTCCTCGGGCTGCGCGAGGACGGTGTTGCCCTGCACGAAACGGTCGTACTGGTCGGTGACCCAGGACTTCGAGGCCTGGTTCGGGGACGAGACCAGGGCCAGGACCTGCGCGCGGAGCTCCTCGGAGGTCTGCGGGCGGGGCAGCTTGCCCGCGTCGTCGGCCTGGAGGGCGTCCTGCCAGTCGGGGCGGGCGTACGGGCGGTGGTAGACCGGGCCCTCGTGGGCGACGGTGCCCGGGGGCACGTCCACGATCTGCTCGCCGTGCCAGAAGATCTCCAGGCGCTCGCCGTCGGTCACCTCACCGATGACGGTGGCGATGACGTCCCACTTCTCGCAGATCTCCATGAAGCGGTCGACGTGCTGCGGCTCGACGATCGCGCACATGCGCTCCTGCGACTCGCTCATGAGGATCTCCTCGGGCGAGAGCGTCGCGTCGCGCAGCGGGACGGTGTCCAGCTCGACGCGCATGCCGCCGGAGCCCGCAGAGGCCAGCTCGGAGGTGGCGCAGGAGAGCCCGGCGCCGCCCAGGTCCTGGATCCCCGCGACCAGCTTCTCCTTGAAGATCTCCAGGGTGCACTCGATGAGGAGCTTCTCCTGGAAGGGGTCGCCGACCTGGACGGCGGGGCGCTTGGTCGGCTTGGTGTCGTCGAAGGTCTCGGACGCGAGGACCGAGACGCCGCCGATGCCGTCGCCGCCGGTGCGGGCGCCGTAGAGGATGACCTTGTTGCCGGGGCCGGAGGCCTTGGCGAGGTGGATGTCCTCGTGCTTCATCACGCCGATGCAGCCGGCGTTGACCAGCGGGTTGCCCTGGTAGCAGGCGTCGAAGACGACCTCGCCGCCGATGTTCGGCAGGCCGAGGCAGTTGCCGTAGCCGCCGATGCCCGCGACCACGCCCGGCAGGACGCGCTTGGTGTCGGGGTGGTCGGCGGCGCCGAAGCGCAACGGGTCCACGACGGCGACCGGGCGGGCGCCCATGGCGAGGATGTCGCGGACGATGCCGCCGACGCCGGTGGCCGCGCCCTGGTAGGGCTCGATGTACGACGGGTGGTTGTGCGACTCGACCTTGAAGGTGACCGCGTAGCCCTGGCCGACGTCGACGACGCCGGCGTTCTCGCCGATGCCGACGAGCATGGCGTCGTTCTGCGGGGCCTTCTCACCGAACTGCTTCAGGTGGACCTTGCTGCTCTTGTACGAGCAGTGCTCGGACCACATGACCGAGTACATGGCGAGCTCGGCGCCCGTGGGGCGGCGGCCGAGGATCTCCCGGATGCGGGCGTACTCGTCCTCCTTGAGGCCGAGTTCCTTCCAGGGCTGCGCCGAGTCCGGGGTCTCGGCGGCGTGCTTGACGGTGTCCAGAGTCATGCGGAGACCAGCTTCTTCAGGATCGAGGTGAAGAATCCGAGGCCGTCGGTGCGGCCCGTCCCGATCAGCGGCTCGACCGCGTGCTCGGGGTGCGGCATGAGGCCGACGACGTTGCCCGCGGCGTTGGTGATGCCGGCGATGTCGCGCAGCGACCCGTTCGGGTTCATGTCGACGTACCGGAAGGCCACGCGGCCCTCGGCCTCCAGTTCGTCCAGCACCCGCTCGTCGGCGACGTAGCGGCCGTCCATGTTCTTGAGCGGTACGGAGATCTCCTGGCCGGCGGAGTAGTCGCCGGTCCACGAGGTCTCCGCGTTCTCCACCCGCAGCTTCTGGTCGCGGCAGATGAAGTGCAGGTGGTTGTTCCGGAGCATCGCCCCCGGCAGCAGGTGGGCCTCGGTGAGGACCTGGAAGCCGTTGCAGATGCCGAGGACCGGCATGCCGGCCTTGGCCTGGTCGATGATGGTCTCCATCACCGGCGAGAACCGGGAGATGGCTCCGGCGCGCAGGTAGTCCCCGTAGGAGAAGCCGCCCGCGAGGACGACCGCGTCGACCTGGTGCAGGTCCTTGTCGCGGTGCCACAGCGAGACAGGCTCGGCCCCCGCGAGGCGGACGGCGCGCAACGAGTCACGGTCGTCGAGCGTTCCGGGGAACGTGACGACTCCGATGCGAGTGGTCACCGTCAGGCCTCGACCTTCACGGTGAAGTCTTCGATGACGGTGTTGGCGAGGAACGTTTCGGCCATCTTGTGGATGCGGTCGAGGGCGGTCTGGTCGACCGGGCCCTCCACCTCAAGCTCGAAGCGCTTCCCCTGACGGACGTCGGCGATCCCCTCGAAGCCCAGGCGCGGCAGTGCACGCTGCACCGCCTGGCCCTGAGGGTCGAGGATCTCCGGCTTGAGCATGACGTCGACTACGACGCGTGCCATCGGGCACTCCCGTGGGTGTTGGTGCGGAGGCGGTTCCCTCAGCGTACCCGTCCGAAATTTCTACGCGGGTAGATATCCCGGCCCCGTGATCGCCGCCCGGTTTCGGCTTCACCAACGCTTCGCAAAATCCGCCGGAAAACCTCTCACCCGGGATTGCGGCGGGACACGCGGAGAGAATTAACTGGGCTTCGCAATGCAATGGGAATCGCGGTACAAAGGAATCCTCCGAGACGGCGACATTTGTCGCCCCACGACGGGGAACGAAAGTTGCATTGCTCCGAAACATCCATACAGGCGACATCACCGCACGTCAACGGGTGGCGACGTCGCGCGAAGGGACCGATATCCGTGGCGCAGCGCGTAGTAGTCACGATCTCCGACGACATCGACGGCGGAGAAGCGACGGAAACGGTCGTGTTCGGGATCGACGGCAAGTCGTACGAGATCGACCTCAATGTGGCCAACGCAAAGAAACTGCGGAAGACCCTCGCCCCCTTCGTGGCCGCCGGCCGCCGGCAGGCCCGCTCCGGCAAGGCCTTCAAGCACACCTCCATCGCCCCGGACCCCGCCGTCGTCCGGGCCTGGGCCCGCTCCCACCAGATGGACGTGCCGCCCCGCGGCCGCATCCCGAAGCGGGTCTACGAGGCCTACAACGAGGCTCACTGACGGCCGATTTGCCATCCACCCCCTCCGATCCGCTAGTGTGTGGATCACGCCGAGGGGCCAGACCGCAGGTCACAGCCTCGAAGGTCGTGCGGGTGTAGTTCAGTAGTAGAACATCCTCCTTCCAGGAGGAAGGCGCAGTGTGCGATTCCTGTCACCCGCTCTGCACGCTTTACCGACCACTCCGGTGGATCGGGTAGAGTGATGCTCGCATCGCCCACCGGCCATTCGGCCGGAGCGAGTATGCGGACGTAGCTCAGTTGGTAGAGCACCACCTTGCCAAGGTGGATGTCGCGAGTTCGAGTCTCGTCGTCCGCTCAGAGGACAAAGGCCCTGATCATCGATCAGGGCCTTTGTCGTGTGCCCCGATACGCTGATGCGCCGCAGTGACCGGCAAAGGTGATCGGGGGACGGGGACCGTGTCGAAGCTGACCGGATGGTGGAGGAAACGCGGCAGCGCGGGGAAGGTCGAGCTCTACACCCGCTGGTCGTTCCACTCCTTCGCCGCGATCGAGGCCTTCGCGCTTGTGATCGGGCTCGCGCCCGAGGGCTCGACGGCCGCCACCGGGGCCCTGGCCCTGCCCCTGGTCGCCCAGGTCACCCTGTCCGCGGTGCTGTCCTCGAAGGCTCTGGACTGGGTGATCGGGCGGCGCGAGCGCCCGGTGCGGCTGGCCGTCGCGCTGGGCCTGCTGACCGGCGCGCTGGCGATCGCCGTACTCTCCCTGCGCTCCGCCGGCGTCCTCGTCCACGAGGGCGTGGCCCCCGTCCTCGTCGTCAACACCATCGGCTTCGCGACGGGAGCACTGACCCTGACCCTGGCCAAGGCCCGGCACATGGCCGCCGTCGCCCCCGCCGCGGTGGCCGCCACGGCAGGCGCGGCAGCGGCCGTGGGCCTGCCCGCCGGCGAGGTGGCCGGCTACGCGCTCGGCGTCCTCTTCAGCAGCCTGCTGTTCACCCTGGCCTGCGGCTTCTCCTCCTGGCTGCTGAAGACGGTGTACGAGCTCGACCGCGCCCGGGAGCTCCAGGCGCAGCTGGCGGTGGCCGAGGAGCGGCTCCGCTTCGGGCGGGACCTGCACGACGTCATGGGCCGCAACCTCGCGGTGATCGCGCTCAAGAGCGAGCTGGCCGTGCAGCTGGCCCGGCGCGGACGCCCCGAGGCGGTGGACCAGATGATCGAGGTGCAGCGGATCGCCCGGGAGTCGCAGCGCGAGGTCCGCGACGTCGTACGCGGATACCGGGAGGCGGATCTCACGGTGGAACTGGAGGGAGCGCGCGGGGTGCTGAGCGCGGCCGGGATGGACTGCCGGGTCGAGGTCGAAGAAGGCCCGCGGCCGACCCCCGCGGTGCAGTCGGCCCTGGGCTGGGTCGTCCGGGAGGCCACCACGAACGTCCTGCGGCACGGTGAGGCGCGCAGCTGCGTGATCCGGCTGGCGGCGGCCGGGGCGGGCGCGGTGACCCTGCTGGTCGAGAACGACGGGGCGCCCGGGGCTGCGCGGGTCCCGGCCGGGCCCCCCGGTTCGGGGCTCGCCGGGCTGCGCGAGCGGCTCGCCGTGGTGGACGGCACCTTGGAGGCCGGGCCCACCGGCGACGGCCGGTTCCGCGTACTGGCCCGCGTACCGGCCCCCGGGGCGGCCGGGCGGGAGGCGCGGTCGTGAACCCCGTGCGCGTGCTGCTGGCCGACGACGAGCACCTGATCCGCGGCGCGCTCGCCGCGCTACTGGCGCTGGAGGACGATCTGCTGGTCGTCGCCGAGGCGGCCTCCGGCCCCGAGGCCCTCGCGATGGCGCGGGCGCACCGGCCCGACGTGGCGGTGCTGGACCTGCAGATGCCGGGGGCGGACGGTGTGAGTGTGGCCACATCCCTGAGGACCGAACTCCCGGGCTGCCGGGTCATGATCGTGACCAGCCACGGGCGTCCCGGGCATCTGAAGCGGGCCCTCGCGGCCGGCGTACGGGCCTTCGTGCCGAAGACGGTGTCGGCGCAGCGGCTGGCCGAGCTGATCCGGACCGTCCACGCCGGAGGGCGTTATGTGGACCCGGAGTTGGCGGCCGACGCGATCAGCGCGGGGGACTCGCCGCTGACCGCACGCGAGGCCGAGGTCCTGGAACTCGCGGGGGACGGGGCGCCGGTCGCGGAGATCGCGGAGCGGGCCCGGCTCTCGCAGGGGACCGTGCGCAACTACCTGTCGTCGGCGGCCACGAAGCTGGGCGCGGAGAACCGGCACACGGCAGTGCGTCTCGCACGGGAGCGGGGTTGGGTATAGTAGGTCCCGCGTTACGGCGCATGCGGACATAGCTCAGTTGGTAGAGCACCACCTTGCCAAGGTGGATGTCGCGAGTTCGAGTCTCGTTGTCCGCTCCACAAGAAGAAGCCCCCGGTCCTGTGACCGGGGGCTTCTTCGCGTTCTTCTTCCGGTTCGGGCGGGGTCCCGCCCCGGGAGGGGCGGGACCGGTGCCTCAGGACCAGGGGAGGCCGGTGAGCCGCTCGTACGCCTCGACGTACTTGGCGCGGGTCTGCGCGACGACCTCCTCGGGGAGGGCCGGCGGCGGCACTTCGGTCGTGCGGTCCCAGCCGGAGGCCGGGGAGGCCAGCCAGTTGCGGACGTACTGCTTGTCGAAGGAGGGCTGGGTGCGGCCCGGCTCCCACTCGTCGGCCGGCCAGAAGCGCGAGGAGTCCGGGGTGAGCACCTCGTCCGCGGCGATCAGGGTGCCCTCGGCGTCGAAGCCGAACTCGAACTTGGTGTCGGCGAGGATGATCCCGCGCTCGCGGGCGATGTCCCGGGCCCGGCCGTACACGTCGAGGGTGGTGCGGCGCAGCAGGGCGGCCGTCTCGGCGCCGGTGGTGCGCGCGACCTCCTCGTAGGAGACGTTCTCGTCGTGCTCGCCGACCTCGGCCTTGGCGGCCGGGGTGAAGATCGGGGCGGGCAGCTCGGATCCGTCGACGAGGCCCTCGGGCAGGGCCAGGCCGCAGACCGTCCGCGTCCGGTTGTACTCGACGAGGCCGGAGCCGGTGAGGTAGCCGCGGGCCACGCACTCGACCGGCACCATGTCGAGGTTCCGGCAGATGAGCGTCCGCCCGGCCCAGTCGGCGGGGGCGCCGGCCGGCAGGTCGGTGCTGATGACGTGGTTCGGGACGAGGTCGGCGAGCTGGTCGAACCACCACAGGGAGAGCTGCGTCAGGACGCGCCCCTTGTCCGGGATCTCGGTGGGGAGCACCCAGTCGAAGGCGGACATCCGGTCGCTGGCGACCATGACGAGGCGGCCGTCCTCGTCACGGTAGAGGTCGCGCACCTTGCCGGTGTGGAGGTGGACGAGGCCCGGCACCTGAACCGGCTCGGGCTTTTCGACGAATCCGGACACGGGGTCTCCCTGTGGTTCTGTACGAGCGCAGCCCCATTGTCCCGTACGTGGCCGGGTGCGGCCCTGGCGGGGGGCTCAGTCGCGCTTGCAGATCCGGTCGAGGAGGTTGGCGGTGGCCCGCTGGACCCGTTCGTCGACGTGACCCGGCCGGTCCAGGGCCGGTGACCAGGCGAAGGTGCCCGACGCGAAGACCAGGGCGCCGCTCGGAGCCCGGTACAGGGAGGTCTCCTGGTGCCGTTTGGTGCCCTCGGTGTCGAGGTACGGGGAGTGCGCGAGCAGGATCCGGTCCTGGTGCTCGGGGAGCTGGATGCGCGGGAAGTACCGGTCGGCCTCCCCGGCGACCAGGCCCGGGAGCTCGTCGTTCTCGGCGGCGCCGGTGGAGTCCCAGAGCCAGTGGGTGGCATTGCGCACGATCAGCGGCGCGGGCTCGGGGACCCGGCCCGCGTACTGGATGCCGAGCAGCTGCTGCTCCGGGCGGTCGACCTCGCGCCACAGGCAGGGGCGGCCCGGGCCGCGGCGTTTTCGGCAGGTCAGGAGCCGGTCCTCGATCCCCGAGGGGGAGGGGGCGAGCTCGACCTGCCAGTACATGGTGTTGGCGGAGAGGAAGACGAGCGAGGTGCCGTGGTCCCGGGCGCGCTCGACGGTGCGGCGCATGGGAGCGGACCAGTACTCGTCGTGGCCGGGGAAGACCAGGCCGCGGTAGCGGGTCGGGTCGACCCGACCCGCGTGCAGGTCCCGCGCGTCGGCGTAGGCGAGGTCGTAGCCGTAGCGCTCGGCCCAGCGGATGAAGTCGTAGGCGTGCCCGACGTGGAGGGGCAGGCCCGCGCCCGCGTAGGGGCGGTCGAAGGAGACGGTGACGGCGGCGTCCCGCTCGCCGAGCAGCCGGCCCTCCTCGTCCCAGGCGTGGTAGAGGCTCGCGCCGGTCCGGCCGTCCTCCGGGTAGAGGTTGTAGGCCTGCCAGGTGATGTCGGGCAGGAGCAGGAGCAGGTCGGCCGGGTGGTCGTCCCGCACGGTGAAGGGGATGTGCGAGCGGTAGCCGTCGGTGGTGGTCAGGACGGCCACGTACGCGCCGGGGGTCCAGAAGGAGGGGACCTGGAGCCGCCAGGACAGCCACCAGTGGTGGCAGGAGACGGTGCGGTCGGCGGTGAGCGGGGCCGGCTGGACGATGCCGGAGAGCCGGGGGCTGGTGGTGATCTTGAAGGCGCCGTCGCCGCCGTAATGGCCGATGCGGTAGACGTCCACGGAGAACTGCTGGGGCGGGTCCACGGTGATGTGGAAGTCGATGGCCTCGCCGGGCGCGACGGCTCCGGCGGAGGAGAAGCCCTTGATCTGCCGGTGCACGTCGTCGGCGGTCCGCGGTCCGCCGGTGCTGCCGGCGGGCGGCTGCCCGGGGGCCAGCGCGGGGTCCACGTACCAGGGCACGACCTGGCCGGTGTCGTCGAAGTAGAGCTCGCTGCCGCGCAGCCACGGCAGGGGCCCCTGGCCGAAGGGGTCGTTCACCGCGTGCGCGAGGGCACCTGACTCCCACCGCCGGATCGGGTCCGCACCCATACCGCTCCCCTCCCTCGCTCCCCCGGATCGCTTGTTCCCGGACCATCGCGCGGCACACTGTCGAGGACTTCGAACTGCTACCGGTCCCAGCACATCACATAACGCGCCCAGTCCGTCACCGTTCGTCGCGAATTGACGCTTCACACCGGGGTGCGCGGGCGGGAGTGGGCCCGGGAATCCCGGGGTCAGACCAGGCGGACCGGCTTCTCGGGGCGTACGCCGAGGTCCGCCAGCCAGTCGCGCAGCGGCTCGGGGTCGCCCTCCTCCACCAGGGACAGCACGTGCGGGGCGAGGTCGGTGCGGCGCTCGCCGCCGATCAGGAGGATGGGGCCGTCCAGCCAGTCCAGACCCGGATCCGCCCCCACGAAGTCCACGGCCGCGGCGCACACCATGGCCGTGACGTGGTCGGCGAGCAGGTCCCGCCCGCTCCGCGGCGGCTGCAGCGGGAACAGCGGCACCGTGTCCGCCCCGCGCGCCTTCACCGTCCCGGCGTCGGAGCCCGCGCCGTCGCCCCCGCCCGCTCCCGCGGAACGTTCCTCCCGGGCCAGATCGCCGCTGAGGCGGCCGGCCAGCGCCTCCCCGGGCGCGCCGACGCCTCCGGGAGCCGCGAGGTAGCCGAGCACCCGGTCCAGCGTCGGCCCCGGGCCCGCCGGGACGGCGAGGGCGTCCAGCGCGGCATGCAGCCGGGCCGCCTCGGCCCGCCACTTGCGGTCCACGACCTCCTCCGGATACGCCGCCCACTCCACCGGCGACCAGTCCGGTCCCGCTTCGGCCGGGCCTCCGTGGAACAGCCGCGCGGCCAGCAGCGAGGCGGCCTCGTCGACCGCGCCCGGCTGCTCCAGCAGATCGCACGCGGGCCGTTCGCCCAGCCGCGCGGTGAACCCGTCGGCCAGCCGGTCCCGGCGCGACAGCTCCGTCAGGGCGGAGACGACCCCGGCATCGAGGTGCGCGGGCCAGCGGCCCATCCGCCAGGCCGGCAGTGCGACCCGGGTCAGCAGTCGGTCCCAGCCCGCGTAGGCGAGGCCGACCTGCTCCTGGGCGACGATCCGCAGCCCGTAGTCCACTCCCTGCGCCCGGTCCGAGGCGGCCGCGGCCACCCCGCGCTCCATCTCGGCGGCGTCCTCCCGGCACAGCCGCAGCAGCAGCCGGGCCGGGCGGGCGATCCAGCCCAGGCCGGGCCGGCTGCCCACGTCCACGGCTGCGTCCAGCCCCCGCACGAAGCCACGGGCGTCGGCTATGTCCGGATGCGCCGAAGGACCCGTACCGGCGACGACCGGCGCGAGCACCGCCCGCAGCTCCGCGACCCGCATCCACCACAGGAACGGCGAGCCGATCACCAGCACGGGCGCCGCACCCGGCGCGGACTCGGGCACGGCGGGTCCGGTTGCGCCGGCGGAGGTGCGGGCGCGGCCGCGGCGGTGCGCCGCGTGCGTGCGGTCCTCCAGCCAGCTGTCGCAGTCCGGGGTCAGGGCTATGGCAGAGGGCGCCGGCACGTCCATCCGGTCGGCGAGGTCGCGCACGAGCCGGTACAGGTCGGGCGCGGCCTCCTCGGTCAGCGGCACCGTCGGCGTGACGGCGGGGCGGGCGCCCAGCACCACCGCGGCGAACACGCCGCCGACGAGCAGCACGATCCCGGCGAGCACGCATACGACGAGGGTGACCACCGGCCAGGGTGCACCGGTCAGCCGCCCCGTCATCCGGGCGCTCACGAGCACCACCGCGAGGGCGGCGGGCGCCACGGCGACGGCCAGCGCCCTGCTGCGCACCCGCAGCACGGCCAAGGCCCGGGAGCGCGCGGACGGCGCGCCCACTTCGACGATCGAACCGTTTCCGGACACGGCCGGACCTCACCCCCTCTGCCCTGCGGCGGTTTTGCTCACTCCCCCACTGTGACACCCGCCACTGACATCGCAATGCCGGTGGGCCAAGTGCCGGAATGCTTGCGCCGCACCCTAGTTGGGGAGCGCGCGGCAGTCAGCCGGACCGGGTGACGATCACCCGATGGAATGGCTTTGGGTAAAGGTGGCTGCGTTCGAACGCGGCTGGATGCACTCGCACGCGGACACGCGCGCGGGCCCGGTGCCCACAGGGGTGCGCACCGGGCCCGCGGCTGCGAGTCCTGCTGCTCAGCGGCCTTCGGCCGCCTTGGCCGCAATGTCCGTACGGTGCTGGGATCCGTCCAGCCGGATCCGCGCGACGGCCTTATACGCCTTCTCGCGGGCCTGCGCCAGATCCGAACCGGTCGCCGTCACCGACAGCACGCGACCGCCCGCGCTGACGACCGCGTCGCCCTCGCGCCGGGTCCCGGCGTGCAGCACGTACGCGTCGGGGCCGTCCTGCGCGGCCACCTCGGCGAGGCCCTCGATGGGGTCGCCGGTCCGCGGGGTGTCCGGGTAGTTGTGGGAGGCGATGACCACCGTGACGGCAGCGTCGTCGCTCCAGCTGAGCGGCGGCTCGGCGTCCAGGGTGCCGCGGGCGGCGTTCAGCAGCACGCTCGCGAGCGGGGTGCGCAGCCGGGCCAGGACCACCTGGGTCTCGGGGTCGCCGAAGCGGGCGTTGAACTCGATGACGCGGACGCCGCGCGAGGTGATCGCGAGGCCCGCGTAGAGCAGTCCCGAGAACGGCGTGCCGCGGTGGCGCAGCTCGTCGACGGTCGGCTGGAGCACGGTCTCCATGACCTCGTCGACCAGCTTGGCGTCGGCCCAGGGCAGGGGGGAGTACGCGCCCATGCCGCCGGTGTTGGGGCCCTGGTCGCCGTCGAGCGCGCGCTTGAAGTCCTGCGCGGGCTGGAGCGGCAGCACGGTGACGCCGTCGGTGATGGCGAAGAGGGAGACCTCGGGGCCGTCGAGGTACTCCTCGATGACGACGCGGTCGCAGCCGAGCGCGTGGGCGCGGGCCGCCTCCCGGTCCTCGGTGACCACGACGCCCTTGCCGGCCGCGAGCCCGTCGTCCTTGACGACGTACGGGGCGCCGAAGGCGTCGAGGGCCGCGTCGATCTCCTCCGCGGTGGTGCAGACGTAGCTGCGGGCGGTCGGGACGCCCGCGGCGGCCATCACCTCCTTGGCGAACGCCTTGGAGCCCTCCAGCTGCGCGGCCTCGGCGGAGGGGCCGAAGACGGGGATGCCGGCTGCGCGGACGGCGTCGGAGACCCCGGCCACCAGCGGCGCCTCCGGGCCGACGACGACCAGGTCGACGCCGAGCTCGGTGGCGAGGCGGGCCACGGCCGCGCCGTCGAGGGCGTCGACCGGGCGCAGCTCCGCCACCTCGGCGATGCCGGCGTTGCCGGGGGCGCAGTACAGCGCGTTGACGTCGGGGTCGAGGGACAGAGAGCGGCACAGGGCGTGTTCGCGGGCGCCGCCGCCGATGACGAGGACCTTCACGCCATGCAGCCTAGCCCGCGCGACCGGATGCCCTTCGTGCGGCCACCCAATGAGACGGCCCTACTCGTTCGTGTATTCCTCTATAACGGTGGCTCCGAGCTCACGCACGATGAGGTCGTGTCCGGTCAGGGCGCTCTCGACGAGATCGGGATCGTCCTCCTCCGGTACGTCGTCCTCGGGGGCGACCGGAGGGGGAGCCTGCTGGACGGGGGGCTGCGGCGCGGGAGCCGACTGGTGGGGCTGCTGCTGGGGCTGAGGCTGTTGCGGTGCCTGGGGCGACTGCTGGGGCTGCTGCGCGGGCGCGGGAGCCTGCGGGGCGGCGGGCCGGCTGTACGCCGGAGCGGGCGGCGCGGCGTACGCGGACGCCTGCGGAAGCGGCTGACCGCCGCCTCCGACGACCGCTTCGATCTTCCAGTGGACCTGGAACTGCTCGGCGAGGACCGCCTTGAGCACGTCCTCACTGCCGCTGCTCGCGAAGTTGTCGCGGGCGCCGACATTGGGGAAGCCGAGCTGGAGGGTCGTCCCGTCGAAGCCGGTGACCTGGGCGTTCTGGCTGAGCAGGATCCAGGTGAAGCGGCGGCGGTTCTTGACGGCCTCCAGGATCCCGGGCCACATCGCCTGCACCTGCCCGGCGCCGGCGGCCATGCCGGGTCCGGCTGCGGGCGCCGCCGCGGGGGTGGGGGCCGCCGGGGCCGGGGTCGCGGCGGATGCGGGAGGCGTGGTGGCGGGGGCGCCCTGGCCGGGCGCGGCGGCGCTGGGCCAGGCCCCCCGGGCGGCGGCCGCGGAGCCGCCCCCGGCCGACGCGGCGGAGCCCTGCGCGGGAGCCGCGGCCCCCGGCCAGGCGCCGGGCGCGGGCGTGCCCGCACCGGGCTGCGCGGCACCGGGCCAGGCACCGGGTGCAGCGGCCGGAGCAGCGGCCGCGGGGGCCGGAGCGGGCGTCGGAGCAGGCGCGGACTCGGGCTCGGGCTCGGGCTCGGGCTCAGGCGCGGGCGCGGGCGCGCTCGGTGCGGGCGCGGGGTGTACGGGCAGCGCGGCCACCGGAGCCATGGCGTGCGCCTCGGGCCCGGGCACGTAGCCCATCGCGGGCGGAGCCGCGGCCTGGGCGGCGGGGACCATGACGCCGGGCCGGAGACCGCCGCCGGTCCGCTCCAGCCGGTCGAGCCGGGCCTGCACGGACCGCTCGTCGTCGAAGGCGGCGGGCAGCAGCACCCGCGCGCAGATCAGCTCCAGCTGCAGCCGCGGCGAGGTGGCGCCCCGCATCTCGGTGAGCCCGGTGTTGACGAGATCGGCGGCCCGGCTCAGCTCCGCGGCCCCGAACACCGAGGCCTGGGCCTGCATCCGCTCCACCACGTCGGCGGGGGCGTCGATGAGCCCCTTCTCACCGGCGTCGGGCACGGCGGCCAGGATCACCAGGTCCCGCAGCCGCTCCAGCAGGTCGGCGACGAACCGGCGCGGGTCGTTGCCGCCCTCGACCACCCGGTCGACGACCTCGAAGGCGGCGGCGCCGTCCCCGGCGGCGAAGGCGTCGACGACGGCGTCGAGCAGCGAACCGTCGGTGTACCCGAGCAGAGAGGTGGCCATGGCGTAGGTCACGCCCTCGTCCGCGGCTCCGGCGAGCAGCTGGTCCATGACGGACATGGAGTCACGCACGGACCCGGCGCCGGCCCGGACGACGAGCGGCAGCACGCCGTCCTCGACCTTGGCCCCCTCGCGCCCGCAGACCTCGCCCAGGTAGTCGCGCAGGGTGCCGGGGGGAACGAGCCGGAAGGGGTAGTGGTGCGTACGGGACCGGATGGTCCCGATCACCTTCTCGGGCTCGGTCGTGGCGAAGATGAACTTGAGGTGCTCCGGAGGCTCCTCGACCACCTTCAGGAGGGCGTTGAAGCCCGCTGAGGTGACCATGTGGGCCTCGTCGATGATGTAGATCTTGTAGCGGCTGGAGGCGGGCCCGAAGAAGGCCTTCTCCCGCAGGTCACGGGCGTCGTCCACACCACCGTGCGAGGCGGCGTCGATCTCGATCACGTCGATGGACCCGGGCCCGTTGCGCGCCAGGTCCCGGCACGACTGGCACTCCCCGCAGGGCGTGGGCGTGGGACCTTGCTCACAGTTCAGGCAGCGGGCCAGGATGCGCGCGCTGGTGGTCTTGCCGCAGCCGCGCGGGCCGCTGAACAGGTACGCGTGATTGACCCGGTTGTTCCGCAGGGCCTGCATCAGGGGGACAGTGACATGCTCCTGTCCGATGACCTCGGCGAACGACTCGGGGCGGTAGCGGCGGTACAGCGCAAGGGACGACACGTCTACGAGGTTATCCGGGCCCACCGACAAAGGCGGCCCGCCGGCCAGGGGCGGTCTGCCGGCCTAGGGCGGCCCGCGGGCTCCGCCCCGGAACGCAAGGCGCCCCCCACGCACCCGCCAGAGCCCACTTACCCTTGCTGCCTTCCGGCCCTGGGGGAGTTGGGTGAGATAGCGCCACGTGAGGGGCTGGCCCCACCCTAGCGGATGGATGCCCCCGGAATCGAGCCGGACCCCTGCCCGATCCCCGCCCGGCGATCACGTTCGCGAGCACCCCTCAACGTCTTGTATTGTTTGCGGCGGAGGATTCGCCTAGTGGCCTAGGGCGCACGCTTGGAAAGCGTGTTGGGGGCAACCCCTCACGAGTTCGAATCTCGTATCCTCCGCCAGTGCCTCACCGGGCACGTTGTAGAAGGGCCCCGCTGCTTGCAGCGGGGCCCTTCTACGTTGTCCGTCTCAGTTTCCGTCTCACTTGCTTTCGGGCGATGCTCCCCAGAGGGCTTCGCCCACCTGGCCCGCTGCCTTCTTCAGCAGGGCCCCGGTCACGTGCACCGGGCCCGCATCCGAGCAGCCCCGCCCGGCTCCCAGCCCGTGATCGCGTCCACCACGACATCCGGGACGCCGAGCAGGAGCAGCACCGTCGCAGCGGTGTGGCGTGCCTCGTGGAGCCTGCCGTCTCGGACCCCGGCGTCCTGCAGCAGCTGCTTCCACCGGTGGTAGCGGTGTTCGGAATCAGAGGCCCGCCGGTCGGAGACGCGAAGACGTACCCGAGCCATCCCGATCGGCGCCGGCCTCCAGACGCTCGCGCTCCTGCTCCTCCTGGTGGGCCCGAAGCAGCTTGATGACCGGCTCCGCAGGCCGATGGTCCGGCGCCCGGCCCGCGATTTGGTGTTCTTCCGGGTCCTCAGATAGCCCGCGTCGAGGTCCACGTCCTCCCAGCGGAGACCGAGCGCCTCCCCCTGCCTCGGGCCGAGGGCACACCTGCCTCAGGCCGAGGGCCCACGCGCCGACCCAGCGCGCGCTGTTTCGGAGCTTGGACGCCTCCAGCAGGAGCCGCTGTACCTCTTCGATCGTGTAGGGCTCGACGTCCTCTTCTTCGAGCCGGGGAGCCTTGGCGATCTCCGCTGCGTTGGTGGCTATGTGCCCGCGCCGTACGGCCTCTCCCAGAGCAACGCGAATGGTGCGGTGCACATGGTGCGCGGTGGCTGCCTTGCTCCCGGACTTTCGCATCGTGGCGCAGAAAGCCTCCCGGTCTCCCAATTCGGGAAATTTCAACGCCTCTGTGAGCGACGCGCTCGCGAGATGCCGATGCCCTTCGGGGGAATCCGCCTACGTACGGCACCGGCGGCAAGGCAAATGCGTCATGCTGGGCGCCAGTGCCGGGGCGGCTCCGGTGCTGTTGTGGCACGGCCCGACGAGGTGCATCTCGATGAAGTCCCGATCAACGCTGGCACCCTGGCTGGGCCGTCTCGGCGCCCCGCGCCTGGCGCGCGTACTCGCGACGCGGAACGACGCGGCGTCACCACCGGAGCCGCGCACGGTGGGGGAACTGGCGGACCGCCTCCAGCGCCCGGGGTCGGTGGCTCTCGCCCTGCCACGGCTCACGCTGCCGTGCCTGCAGGTGGCCGAGGCGTTGGCAGCTCTTGGCGGACCTGCGACGCCTGGTGCCCTGGCGGAGCTGCTGGGAGCGACAGACGCCGAAGCCGCCAGCGGACTGGACGCAGCGCTGGAGACACTGGCCGATCACGCGCTGGTCTGGCCGGACGGTAACGGCACACTCCGCATGGCCGCACCCCTGCGGCAGGCGTGGGACGCGCCACTGGGGCTGGACTCTCCCCTGGAGAAGCTGCTGACGGGCGCGACCTCGGACGAGCTGCGCGGCATGCTGGTGGCACTGGGCATCAAGCCGCCGGGCACCAAGCAGCAGCGGCTGGCCGCCTTGATGGAACACCACAGCGACCCACAAGCCATCGTCGAAGTGGTGGCACGAGCACCCGCGGTCACACAGAAGCTGCTGGCCCACCGAGCGGGGGCTGCGCCGAGGCAGCCGCAGGTCATCCTGTTCGGGACCGCTGGCCCCGTCCTCGAACCGGGGGCGCGATGGGCACTCGACCGGGGACTCCTGATCCAGGACCGCCACCGGTACGGCGGCCCTGCGCGCATGCCCGTCGAAGTCGCGCTGGCGTTGCGCGGGCCCGGCTGGCACGCCCCCTTCGACCCGCTTCCGCCCTCCCCTCAGCTGGTGCCCATCACCCCCGCCGAGGTGGAGCAGGAGGCCACGGCCGCGGCCACGGCGTTCGCCGCGCAGGCCGCCTCGGTCCTCTCGGCCTGTTCCTCGACTCCGCCGGCCAGGCTCAAGTCCGGTGGGATCGGCGCACGTGAGCTGGCCCGGATCGGCAAGGCCGCCCAGGCCGACGAGGCGATGGTCCGCATCACCCTGGAGACCGCTTATGCGGCCGGGCTGCTGGCCTGGGACGGCGACCTCGTGGCGCCGACAGAGGAATACGACGTGTGGGCGGAACAGGAGCCCGCGGAGCGGCTTGCCACGCTGCTCCAGGCGTGGCGCGACCTACCGCTCACCCCCACCCAGGCGCGCGACGAGGACAACAAGGCGCTCCCCGCCCTCGCGGGGGCACCGCCCTGCAACGGCTGCCGCCAAGCTCGCCACGGGCTGTTCGCCGCAGCGGCACGGCTCCCGACCGGTCAGGGTGTGAAGGCCGCCTCCGATCTCGGACCGACGGTGGCCTGGCACCGCCCGCTCGCCGACGCCTCGCCCATGGACGTCACCCCGTTCGCCGCGGTCATCCGCGAGGCCGAACTGTTCGGAGTGATCGCCCGAGGCGCGCTGTCGGCTCTCGGCGCCCATCTGCTCGCCGACGACGCACCAGGACTGACCGCCGCCTGCCGACGGCTCCTGCCCCCGGCCACCGCAGTGGCCCGGATCGGCGCCGACCTCACCGCCGTCGTCGCCGGCGCACCTGCCGCGCGGCTCGCCTTGGTCCTGGATGCAACCGCAGACCGGGAGATCAGTGGCACGGCCTCGGTGTGGCGGTTCAGCTCCGGCAGCATCCGACGGGCCCTGGACGCCGGCCGCGATCCAGAGGACATCGCAGCTGATCTGACTGCCATCGCCGCCGGGCCCCTGCCCCAGCCGCTGTCCTACCTCATCGCCGACACCGCGCGCGGGCACGGACGCGTGCGCATCGCCCCTGCCGCCTGTGTCCTCCACGGCGAGGAGCCGGCGCTCCTCACCGAGCTCGCCGCCCATCGGAACCTCGCCAAGCTCGGCCTGCGGCAGCTCGCGCCGACCGTGTTGGTCAGCCGCAGCTCACTCGACACGACCCTCGCAGCGCTCCGCGCCGAGGGCTACGCCCCCGTCGCCGAGACGGCCGGGGGAACCGTACGCGTCGAGAAAGTCCGGCCCCAGCGGGCGGCCGCTGCTGTTCCGGCCCCTCGGAAGGCCGGCGCCAAGCGCGGCGTCCGAAGCACGGCCATCCGCACCTCGGAGGTCCCGACCGCCGCCGACATGGATGTCCTGGCCGTCCGGCTGCTGACCGCACCACCGACCGCGCCGGAACCCGACCCCTTCGGCAGCGGAGTCCCCTTCGGGACGGACACCGAGGAGATCGTCGCCGGATACGCGAAGCACCTGTCGTACAGCGATGTCCGCCAGCTCGCCCATGCCATAGACGCCGGCGCCGCCATCACGGTCGAGTACGTCGCCACCTCGGGCAGTCGCACCGTACGCACCCTCAGCAGCCTGGAACTCGACCCGCCCTACCTGGAAGCCTGGTGCCACCTGCGCGAAGCCGGACGCCTCTTCACGCTCTCCCGCATCCACGGCGTCATGCCCCCATAGACCGGTCAGGCACTGAGGTCAGCGCTGCAGCCCGAGGATCAGCCGGACAGAGTCCTCCACACGATGCAGCTCACCCGGGGCCAGCAGCCCCAGCTTCCTCCGCAGCCTCGACTTCGCCACCGTGTGCAGGTCCGCACAGTTCACGTACGACTTCGTACTTCGTCAGGCCCGATCAGAACATGGGTGACCTGCGGACCGGAGGTGCCGCTGATCCCCGCGACCGTGACGGAGGCGAGCGGTTCCGCGATCCGGTTGACCGTGAGAACGACCACCGGATGCGGCCCCACCGGCTGGGGCAACGCGCAGACCCAGACTTCGCCACGCAGCGCCGTACCAGGGCTCACCACTGCATGTCGTCCGCTGCCGCAAGCTCGGCGCCACTCGGCTCGACCGCGCCTTCGGGCAGCGGCGCGGACCGGGCCGCGGTCACCTTCGACTGCGCGACCAACGGTCCCCAGCACCATGTGTTCGGCAACAGCCCGGTGCTGCTGGCGACCCGCCTCGACGGGGAGGACCTCGACGAGGCGGGCGCGCAGCTGGTGGTCCCGGCCGACCGGTGCGGGGCGCGCTACGTCAGCGCGGTCACCCGCGTGTGGTTCGGCGCACTGCCGCCGCCGACCCGCGGGGCGTGAGGGCCCCGCGGGGCCCGAGGGCTCAGGCGGTCGCGAGGGCGATCTCGGTGGACTTGATCAGCGCGACCACCGGCGACCCGGCCTCCAGGCCGAGCGCGTCCACGGCGTCCCGGGTGATCGCGGCAGTCAGACCGCCCCCGTCGACGTCCACCTTGACGGAGGCCATGGCGGCGCCGGCGGTGATGTCGGAGACGGTGCCGCGGAGCTGGTTGCGGATGCTGATGCCGTCCACGGGGCCGGTGGCGAGCGCGACTTCGGTGGCCTTCACGAGAGCGGTGACGGCGGAGCCGTCGGCGATGCCGAGGTCCTTCACGGCGTCCTTGGTGATGGCGGCGGTGATGTGCTGGCCGCCCTCCAGCCGCACCTTGACCGTGGCCATGGCCTGGCCGGCGGTGATGGCGGTGACGGTGCCGGCGAACTGGTTGCGCATGCTCAGGCTCATGTGTGCTCGACCTCTTGCGTAGGGGTGTCGTCGTCCGGTCCGCGGGAGGCCCGCCGCGCCGTGCGGGGAGCGGCAGGCCCGCGCGGAGGTCAGGCGTCCGACATCTTCGGCATCTCGCCCGTCGTCTTCCCCATGTCGATCACCGCGAACGCCGCTCCCTGCTGGTCCGTCAGCGCGGCGAACCGGCCGAACGGGCTGTCCATCGGCCCGAAATGGAGCGTCCCACCGTGCGACTGCGCCTTGGCGACGGCGTCATCGCAGTCCGGGACGGCGAAGAAGACCTGGATGTACGGAGGGATCTCCGGCGGGAACTCGTCGCCCATCCGCATCCGGCCGAGCACCGGGTTCTGCGGGCCGCCGACGCTGTAGATCTTGTAGTCCATCCCGGCCGCCTCGGGGTCGTCGCCGGTCTCCATCCGCTGGACGCCGTACGGGAAGACCTCCTTCAGGAACGCGTCCGCCTTCTCCGGGTCCCGCGTGAAGACCTCCGCCCACGCGTACGCGCCCGGCTCTCCGGTCTTCTCGAAGCCCCTGTGCTCGCCCGGCTGCCACACGCCGAACACCGCCCCGCTCGGCTCCTTCGCCAGCACCATCGTGCCGAAGCTGCCCACCTGCATCGGCTCCATCATCAGCTGCCCGCCCGCCGACTTGATCTTCTCGGCTGTCGCCTCGGCATCGGGCGAGGCGAAGTACAGACACCACTGCGAGGGGGCGTCGCCCCCCGGCATCGGCGGGACCACGGCCGCGACCGCCTTGCCGTCGGAGTAGGCCTGGGTGTAGTTGCCGTACTCGCTGCTCGCGTCGCCGAACGTCCAGCCCAGCACCTCGCCGTAGAAGCTCTTGGCGCCCTCCACGTCCTTGAACATCGCGTCCACCCAGCAGGGAGCGCCTTCGGGGAACTCAGCCATGATCGATCGACTCCTGTGTCGTCGTGTCGTTCCGTATGTGGTGCGGGTCGTGTGACGCGGGTCGCGTTCCGCGTGCTTCTCACGCTAGGCGGGCGGTGCGGCGACCGCGCGGGGAACGCGCCCGCGCGGGACGCTGGAGGCATGGACATCACGATGCGGCTGGCCCAGCAGCCGGAGGCCGACGCGCTCCTCGGCCGCAGCCCCCTCGCCGCGCTCGTCGGCATGCTGCTGGACCAGCAGGTGCCGATGGAGTGGGCGTTCTCGGGGCCGTACACGATCGCCCGGCGACTCGGCGCGGAAGACCTGGACGCCCACGCCATCGCCGCGTACGACCCGGAGGCCTTCGCCGCGCTGCTCTCCGAGAAGCCGGCCGTGCACCGCTACCCGGGATCGATGGCGAAGCGCGTCCAGCAGCTGTGCGCGTACCTCGTCGAGCACTACGACGGGGACGCGGAGGCCCTCTGGCGCGGGGTGGGGACCGGGAAGGAACTGCTGGAGCGGCTCAAGGCGCTGCCCGGCTTCGGCGAGCAGAAGGCGCAGATCTTCCTGGCCCTGCTGGGCAAGCAGCTGGGCGTCCGACCCACGGGCTGGCGCGAGGCGGCCGGCGGCTACGGGCAGGCGAACGTCTACCGCTCGGCAGCCGACATCACCGGGCCGGAGTCGCTGGCCAAAGTACGGGCGCACAAGCAGGAGATGAAGGCCGCCGCCAAGGCGCGGAAAGCCGTGGATTGATCCGAGGAGGGCGGTCGGAGCGGGCGGTCGAGGAGGGCCGGCCCCGTACGGCAACCGCTACGCGGAGAGCGCCGCCCGGGCCGGCCTCCTGCGCAGCGCCGACGCGTAGACCTCGTCCGCGTCGAGGCGCCGCAGCTCCTCCGCGACCAGCTCGGCCTTGCTGCGGATCTTCAGGGCCACCTTGCGGTCCGGGCTGCCCGGCAGGACGAGGGTGGCGAGGGACCCGTTCGGGCGGTCCACCTGGATCTCCCCGCCCGTGGTCTCCAGCCGGACCCGCGTGATCACCGGCCCGTCCGTGGTGATCCGCTCCACCGGCACCCCGAGGCGGTCCTCCAGCCAGCGCGCCAGCAGCTCGGCGCTCGGGTTGTCGGCCTCGCTCTCCACCGCCCCGGCCGTCACCGGAAGCGGCTTCTGGTCCAGCGCGGCGGCCAGCAGGGACCGCCAGGGCGTCAGCCGGGTCCAGGCCAGGTCGGTGTCCCCGGGAGCGTAGACCCCGGCCCGCTCGTCCAGTACGCCGACGGGGTCCGCCGCCGCCTCGGCGTCCGTGATCCGGCGCTGCGCCAGCGCGCCCAGCGGATCCCGGGCGGGGTCGTCGGGGGCGTCGGCCGGCCACCAGGCCACCACCGGCGCGTCCGGCACCAGCAGGGGCAGGACCACGGAACCGGCCTGGGCGGTGAGCGCCCCGTGCAGCCGCAGCACCACGATCTCCCCGCTCCCGGCGTCCGAGCCGACCCGCAGCTCGGCGTCCAGGCGGGTCTGGCGGAGCTTGTGCGGGCCGCGCGAGGTGCGCTTGATCACCGCGATGATCCGGCACGGGTGCTCGCGGGAGGCCTCGGAGGCCGCGCGGACGGCGTCGTACGCGTTCTCCTCGTCGGTGGCGATGACGAGCGTCAGCACCAGGCCCATGGTGGGGCTGCCGATGGCCCGGCGGGCGTCGAGCAGGGCCCGGTTGACCTTGCTGGAGGTGGTGTCGGTGAGTTCGGTCCGCATGGTCGAAGTCTGTCAGCGGCCGGCCGCCCGGCAGCACCCGGTCCGGAACTCCCGCTGCCGAATACGTCACCTGTGCCCGGTGGCCGGCCCGAACGGCCCGAAGCGCGGGTACCTCATCGGCGCCGCTTCGCCGTTCCGAAGACCGACCGGGAGATCTCCCGGCCCAGCTGGCTTCCGATCGAGCGCGCCAGCGAGCGGAACATGCCGCTCCCGACGACCTGTTCGGCCAGCGACCGCTCCTTCGGCGCCCTGCGCCCCGACTTCGCGGCCGCCCTCTGCTCCTTCTCGGCCTGCTTCTCGGCCTCCGCCGCGGCAGCGGCCTGCTCCGCCGCCGCCTCCGCCGCCGCCTGCTCGGCGCTGATCTTCTCGTACGCCGACTCCCGGTCCACCGGCTGCCCGTAACGGGCGTACAGCGCCGAGGACTTCACCGCCTGGTCCAGCGCCGCCGGCCCGATCGGGCCCATCAGCGACTGCGGGGCGCGCAGCCGGGTCGCCGCCACCGGGGTCGGCGCGCCCTTCTCGCTCAGTACGGTGACCACCGCCTCGCCCGTCCCGAGCCCGGTGAGCAGCTCCTCCAGGTCGTACGGCGAGGTGGGGAAGGTCTTCACGGTCGCCTTCAGCGCCTTCGCGTCGTCGGGCGTGAAGGCGCGCAGGGCGTGCTGGATCCGGTTGCCGAGCTGGCCGAGCACGCCCGCCGGCACGTCCTTCGGGGTCTGCGTCACGAAGAACACACCGATCCCCTTGGAGCGGATCAGGCGCACGGTCTGGGTGATGGACTCCAGGAAGGCCTTCGAGGCGCCGTGGAAGAGCAGGTGCGCCTCGTCGAAGAAGAAGACCAGCTTGGGCCGCTCCAGATCGCCGACTTCGGGCAGGTCGGTGTACAGGTCGGCCAGCAGCCACATCAGGAAGGTGGAGAACAGCTGCGGCTTGTCCTGGACCGCCGGGAGTTCCAGTACGGAGACCAGCCCGCGCCCGTCCGGCGCCGTACGCAGGAATTCGCCGGTGTCGAACTCGGGCTCCCCGAAGAACTCGGCGGCGCCCTGCTGCTCGAAGGCGGTCAGCGCCCGCAGGATCACCCCGGCCGTCGCCGTGGACAGCCCTCCGATGCCCTTGAGCTCGGCCTTGCCCTGGTCGGAGACGAGGAAGGCGACGACCGCGCGCAGGTCCTTGAGGTCGATCAGCTCCAGGCCCTTGGCATCGGCGTAATGGAAGATCAGGCCGAGGGACTGCTCCTGCGTCGGGTTGAGCTGGAGCACCTTCGACATCAGGACCGGGCCGAAACTCGTCACGGTGGCCCGTACCGGAATGCCGGGACCGATCCCGCCCAGCGCGTAGAACTCGCTGGGATATCCGGTGCCCTGCCACTCCTGGGCGACCTCCGCGGCCCGCCCGGCGACGCGCTCGCCCGGGGTACCCGGCGCCGAGATGCCCGACACGTCGCCCTTGATGTCCGCGAGGAACACCGGGACGCCGTTCGCCGAGAGTTGCTCGGCGATGAGCTGGAGGGTCTTGGTCTTGCCCGTTCCGGTGGCGCCGGCGACCAGGCCGTGCCGGTTGAGCACGGACAGCGGGATGCGGATCTGCCGGTCGGGCAGACAGGCCCCGTCCCAGAGCAGGGCCCCCAGGTCGAGCGCGGGCCCGGTGAAGGCGTACCCGGCGGCGATCCGGTCGGCCGGGGACGCGGGCTCGGTGCTCTCGCTCATACGTCACTCCCGAATTGGACCTGTGTGCCACTTTTGCACCGGGATTGCGAGGCTGCGCCCGCAGGCACCGGCCCGGTAGGCTTTCCGTGTGATCTTCAAGCGCATCGGAAACGGGCGGCCGTACCCCGACCACGGCAGGGAAACCACCCGGCAGTGGGCGGATGTCGCCCCGCGCCCGGTCCGGCTCGACCAGTTGGTGACCACCAAGGGACAGCTGGACCTTGAGACGCTGCTCGCCGAGGACTCGACCTTCTACGGGGACCTCTTCGCCCACGTCGTGAAGTGGCAGGGCGACCTCTACCTGGAGGACGGCCTGCACCGCGCCGTACGCGCGGCCCTCCAGCAGCGCCAGGTCCTGCACGCGCGCGTCCTCGAAATGGACTGACCGCCAGGACCTGTCCGGCTGCCCGCCCATCCGTACGCTTCCCGGCGCTTTCCCGGCGCTTCCGGTTCGCGCGGATTGCGCCTTTCGGGTCGGTCTTGCCCTATCAACACATCATTTGGTGGGCATCGGCAGCGGGCGGTACTACGCTGCGCCCATGAGCATGCTCACTCCCCCCGGCATGGGCGGAAAGTACCGCGTCACGGGAGCGGCCTACCCCCGCATGAGCCGGCCCCGGCGGCGCCGTCGGATCGTCCTCACCGCGCTCGGAGCGGTCCTTGGCCTCGCCCTGCTCGGCTACGGGACCCTGCAGCTCATGGACGTCTTCCGCGGCGGGAGCGGCGGAAAACGCCACGCCACCGCCGGCCGGGACTGCCCGACGGCGACACCGGCCAAGCCGAAGGCGGGGGGCGCCGCGGCAGCCGCGGCCAACGCCTCCGCCGCACCCGCCGTCACCCTCCCCGAGCCGGGCCAGATCACGGTCAACGTCTACAACGCGACGCCGCGCGCGGGACTCGCCAAGGCCGTCGGGGACGAGCTCAAGAAGCGCGGCTTCACCGTCGGCAAGGTCGGCAACGCCCCCGCCGACTTCGACAAGAAGGTGCCGGGCACCGGGATACTGCTCGGCTCCCCCACGACCGACAAGGGCGCCTACTCCGTCCTGGGCACCCAGATCGAGGGCGACACGCAGCAGACCGACGCCCGCGAGGGCGCGGACATCGACCTGATCCTCGGCGACGCCTTCAAGGAGCTCAGCCCCAAGGAGACCGCGGACCGGGAACTGGCCGTCCTGGCTCACCCGCAGCCCGCGCCCGCCAAGACCTGCTGACGCGCCGACCACGCCCACCACGCCGACCGCGCAGCCGAGCCGCCGCGCCGCCAACGGAACGCCGCAGGGCCGCCCTCCAGGGCGGCCCTGCGGCGTTCCTGTCGTCCTGACCGGCTCTGCCTACTCGGCCGAGCCGTACATGCGGTCTCCCGCGTCGCCCAGCCCCGGCACGATGTAGCCGTGCTCGTTGAGCCGCTCGTCCACCGCGGCCGTCACCACCGTCACCGGCGTGCCCGCGAGCTCGCGCTCCATGACCTCGACGCCCTCCGGCGCGGCCAGCAGCACCACGGCCGTGACGTCGTCGGCGCCGCGCTTGATCAGCTCCTGGATCGCCGCGACGAGCGTGCCGCCGGTGGCCAGCATCGGGTCGACGACGTAGACCTGGCGTCCGGAGAGGTCCTCCGGCATGCGCGTCGCGTAGGTGGAGGCCTCCAGGGTCTCCTCGTTGCGGACCATGCCGAGGAAGCCCACCTCGGCGGTCGGCAGCAGCCGCACCATGCCGTCCAGCATGCCCAGGCCGGCGCGCAGGATCGGCACGACCAGCGGGCGCGGGTGCGAGAGCTTCACACCCGTGGTCGGGCCGACCGGGGTGGTGATGTCGGACTGCTCGGTGCGGACGTCGCGGGTGGCCTCGTACGCGAGGAGGGTCACCAGCTCGTCGGCGAGCCGACGGAAGGTGGGGGAGTCGGTGCGCTTGTCGCGCAGGGTGGTCAGTTTGTGCGCCACCAACGGGTGATCGACGACCTGCAAACGCACAACATCCTCCAAGACTCAGCTGTCGGGTTCCGACCTGCGACCTGCAAAAACGGCCGCATGTTTCCGCGACCCACAGGCAAAAGGCTACGCGGTGCGCGCACCCGCGCGCGTACGAACGGTCGGCCGCGCGGTGGCGAGGCGGCGGCGGCGGGCGGGCGGGGCTGCGGACGGCGGTGGCCTGGGGGTGGCCGGGGGGCGCAGGCCCGCGTATTGCGGCCCGCCCGCACGCCCAGCAGGCTGGACGGATGAGGAACGCACCGGTGATCGCGGCCGTCGACGGATCCGAGCACAGCCTGGCGGCCCTGGAATGGGCCCGGACCGCGGCCCTGCGCCACCGCACCGGGCTCCTGGTCGCCCACGTGCTCCCCGACAGCTCCCAGTTGTACGCGGCCCGCCGCTCCGCCCTGGCCGACGCCTCCGAGCCCGAGCAGTACGCCGACCCGGTCGCCGAGCAGATCCGCGACCTGCTCGCCGCGGCCAAGGCCGCCGACCTGCCGGACGAGGTGCGCTACGAGGCGCTGGAGGGCTCCGTCCCCGAGGCCCTGAGGGTGATCGGCGCCGAGGCCCGGATGCTGGTCATGGGCTCCCGGGGCCGCGGCGGCTTCGCGGCCCTGCTGCTCGGCTCGAACAGCCGCGCCGTGTCCGCGACGGCCCCCTGCCCGGTGGTGGTGGTTCCGCACGCGGCGCGCGGGGTGGAGGCCGCCTCGGAGCCATCGGCCGGGCGGGTGGTGCTCGGCCTGCACGCCGCCGAGACCGCCGACGACGTACTGGACTTCGCCTTCGCGGAGGCGGCCGCACGGGTGACCACCGTCCAGGTGGTCTCCGCGTACGCGGTCCCGCCCGCGCCGGCCCTCGTGATCGACAGCCCCTTCATGGTGATCCCGCCGGAGGGCCTCGCCGACGACGGCGACGCGGTGCCGGCGGAACGGGAGATGCTGAGGTCCCAGACGGAGCGGCTGGCAGCGTGGCGGACCCGGTATCCCGACGTGCCGGTCGAGCAGGCCGCCGTCCCCGGGGACGCCGCGGGCCGGCTGGTGACCGCCTCCCGGTCGGCGGCGCTGGTGGTGGTGGGACGCCACCATCCGCGGCGCAGTGTCGGGTCCCTGATGATCGGATCGGTGGCGCACGCCGTCCTGCACCACGCGCACGGCCCGGTGGCCGTCGTACCGACCCTGTCGGACAGCGTCTGACCTGCACGGGGGTGGCATCAATCGGCCTGCCCGGGGGAAAGTGGAGGCAGGGGGGTCTGCTTCGCGCCTGCGGAGGAGGACGACCGGACCAGCCAGGGGTGGTGGCCGATGCCTGACACGCAGCCGAGCCAACAGAATGACGAGTCCGAGGCGACGGAGACGGTGGCGCAGCGAAGGGCGCGCCGGGCCCAGTTCCTGCGCGACCTGATGGAGGCGCGGGCCCTGCGCGACCGCGTCCAGCCCCGCCGCGCCCGCGCGGCGCGCATGCGCCAGCAGATGCGCATGCGCACCTTCCGCTGGTAGCGGCCGGCACCCGGAGCGCGACACGGCCGAGCTGCCGGGTCGATCCGTACCGCGCCGTACGGCCCCGGCGGAGCGGCCCGTACGGCCCGCCGAAGGGACGCCGCGCCGGGGCGACGCAGGTGGATCGGCGGCGGCCGACAGGCCGCCCCGCCGCACCCTCGCACCCCGCGGAGCGCACGGCACGGCACGACGCAAGCGCGGAAGACCTCTCGCAACGCCGCCGTTTCTGCCACGATGCCGATTGGGCGGGGCACGAAACGGTGAGCAGGACGGCCGTTCCAACCCTCCCCACCTCCGGCCGGGGGGACCTCCAACCGGCACGCCTATGACCAGTGGGAGAGTCACGGTGTATTTCGCCGCACTGCTCGCGCGCACCGAAGACGGGTGGGAAGCGAGCGACATGGAACTCGACGACGTCGAGTCCCTCAGTGATCTGATCGATCTCGCCCGTGCCGCCGCTGTCGACGACGACACGGTGGTCGCCCTCATCGAGCAGGAGGACGCCTGGTTCGGCGTCGTCCGCGTGGACGGCGAGGAGGACCCGCGGTACTTCGTGTCGAACGCCTCCGCGGCCTCCCGCAGCTCCTACGGCTCGATGCTGACCGACGAGCTGCTGGGCAGCGACGAGGAGGACGACGAACTCGACGAACTGGACCTGGACGGCACCGAGGACGGCGAGGAGGACACCATCTCGGCGTTCACCGACCTGGAGGACGGCGAGGACGAGGAGGTCGGGTCGGGCGCGGAGCCGGTCCCGGCCGGTCCGCTCGGCGACCCCCGGCTGCTCGACGACCTCGGCGTCAGCCACAAACAACTGATGACCCTCGACGGGGACGCCCTCTCGGAGATCGCCGATTCCCTCGGCGCCACCGAGGTGCTGGAGGCCGTCCGCTAGTGATCGCCATGCACCACCCCACGCACGGTCCCGATCCCGTCCGGGACCCGTGGCGGGACTCCATGCGCCTGGCGCTCCAGGAGGCCGCCCGGGCGGTGCCGGCCGGCGATGTGCCGGTCGGCGCCGTCGTGCTGGGCCCGGACGGGGGTCTCCTCGCCACCGGGTACAACGAGCGGGAGGCCACCGGCGACCCGACGGCGCACGCCGAGGTACTGGCGCTGCGGCGGGCGGCCGCCCGGCTGGGGGAATGGCGGCTCGCGGGGTGCACCCTGGTGGTGACCCTGGAGCCGTGCGTGATGTGCGCGGGCGCGCTCGTCCAGTCGCGGGTGGCGCGCGTCGTGTACGGGGCTGCGGACGAGAAGGCGGGCGCGGCGGGCTCCCTGTGGGACCTCGTACGGGACCGGAGGCTCAACCACCGTCCCGAAGTGGTCCGCGGCGTGCTCGGCGAGGAGTGCGCGCAACAGCTGACGGACTTCTTCAGGGACCTCTGAGGCGGCTCGGCGACACCGATTTCAGTGGATGCCGATCCTTAGGCTAGGATCCATCTCGGTAGTGTGTCCGAGTGGCCGAAGGAGCTCGCCTCGAAAGCGAGTATGGGGCAACCCATCGGGGGTTCAAATCCCTCCACTACCGCTTCTACCGAGAGCCCCGCCCCGCAAGGGACGGGGCTCTCGGCGTCTTTGCGCTCGCGGCGTTCTTGCGCTCGCGGCGGCCTCGCTCCCGGCGGTGTTCCCGTACGGACGCGGCCGTTCCGGGCCGCCGGCGCGGACGGGCGCGGCCGTTCGGGGCAGCCGGTGCGAACGGGCGCGGGCCGCACGGCCGCCGGTGCGTACTCCGCTCCGGTGAGGGCGGGGGCGGCCGCGCGTGACCGGCCGCCCGCTCGGCCGTTGTCACGGCATGACCAAGACCCAGCGCATGCTCGCCGCCTTCGCCCTCGCGGGGGCCGCCGCGGGCCTCGCCGCACCGGCCGCCTCCGCCGCCCCCCTGGCCCCGCTCGCCCTCCCGGACCTGCCGCAGGCGGCGCCGAACATGCCGGAAGGGGCCACGCCCGGCTCCGTGCAGGAGATCGGCTCCATGGTCACCCCCGGGCTGAACCAGCTCGGCCAGCTGATGGACCTGCCGAACCACCTGGCGCCCGTGATCGCCCCCGTCGAGCCCGTCCTGGGCCTGGCCGGCGCCATCCAGTAGCCGTCCGGGCCGCCCGCCGGCGCTTTCGCCGGCGAGGACGGACCTGCACGTCCGGGCCGCGGTCAGGGGGAAGCCCGCGGCCCGGAGCCCGCAGTGAAGCCCTGTCCCTCACCCACCGGTTTCCTGCCAGAACCGGTGGGTTCGTCTTCCATACTGCGCCGCGCGCCCCGCGCACCCAGCGGCAAAAGGCCCGGGACGCCGGGCCGTTGGTCCATAGAGCCCGGGTGAGTGCCCGGACATGACCGGTTAGACTCACCCGACTGCGCAAAGCCCGGTTGGGGAGGCCGACACCGCTCATGGAAACCAAGAAGATGATCATGGGTGGACTGTTGGTGTTCGTCCTCTTCGTGATCATCACCCAGCCGGTCAAGGCCGCCGACATCGTCAAAATAGGCTTCCAGGGCATTTCGGACGCCGCCCACGGCATCGGCGCGTTCATGACCGAACTGGTGCGCTGACCCGTACGCTGAAGCGGCTTCCGGACTTCCGGCCCCCCACTCCGACGGGTGGGGGGTTTTGCGTTACCGGCGCGCTCCCGCGCCGCCCGGGCCGGCCTTGTCGTGGCCCCACCCAAAACACCCCATTATGCCCAACTTGCCCTCAACACGGCGATATACGGTGCTTGCACACAGTGCACATGTCTTGTGATGCTATGACCGCTTTTGACGGATGAGTTACATGAAGGGGTGGCGTGACCGTGCCGGCCAGTACAGCGCCTCAGGTGCCACCCCAGCAGGACCCCCAGCACGGACCTCAGCACGGCTCCCAGCACGGGATCGAGCAGATCCACCAGGTCCAGCAGACCCGACAGGTCGAGAAGAAGGTCGAGCAGCAGGCCGAGCAGCAGACCGAGGAGCAGACCGAGCACGGGAGCGGCCACGACGCCCAGGTCCCGCCCCAGCATGAGGCCCAGCCGCACCCCCAGCCGCACCCCCAACCGGGCACCCGGCCGGATGCCCCGGCCGGAGCGGCCCGGGCGGCCGACACCCCGCACGCCCGGCCGGAGGCCCTCCCGCAGGCCCCCGAGGAGCCGCCGGCCGCCCCCAGGCCGCAGGGGCGGGGCGCCGACACCCGGGCCCTCACCCAGGTCCTGTTCGGGCAGCTGAAAGGGCTCCAGCCGGGCACCAGCGAGCACAACCGGGTGCGCGGGGCCCTGATCGAGGCCAACCTCCCGCTCGTCCGCTACGCGGCCGCCCGCTTCCGCAGCCGCAACGAGCCGATGGAGGACGTGGTCCAGGTCGGCACGATCGGGCTCATCAACGCCATCGACCGCTTCGACCCCGACCGCGGGGTGCAGTTCCCCACCTTCGCCATGCCGACCGTCGTGGGCGAGATCAAGCGGTACTTCCGCGACAACGTCCGCACCGTCCACGTGCCGCGCCGGCTCCACGAGCTGTGGGTGCAGGTGAACGCCGCCACCGAGGACCTCACCACCCTGCACGGCCGGACCCCGACCACCCCCGAGATCGCCGAGCGGCTGCGGATCACGGAGGAGGAGGTGCTGTCGTGCATCGAGGCCGGCCGCAGCTACCACGCCACCTCGCTGGAGGCCGCCCAGGAGGGTGACGGGCTGCCCGGGCTGCTGGACCGCCTCGGTTACGAGGACCCCGAGCTCGCCGGTGTCGAGCACCGCGACCTCGTACGGCACCTCCTCGTACAGCTGCCCGAACGTGAACAAAGGATCCTGCTGCTGCGGTACTACAACAATCTGACGCAGTCGCAGATCAGCGCGGAGCTCGGGGTCTCCCAGATGCACGTGTCCCGGCTGCTCGCGCGGAGCTTCGCGCGCCTGCGATCCGCAAACAGGATCGAGGCTTAACCGGAACGAGTGGAGATCGCTCCACCGTTTCCCGACAGAACGGGCTCATTCCGCTCTGTCGCTGGAGACATATGTCGACATGGCGCTACAGCGCGTTGCCGACATGTGACATTCTGCTGGAACCGCGTTTGCCGCAGCCCCGCCTCCGGTATTCAGGTGGAGGCTGCGTTCCTCCGACGGGCGCGCCCAACGCGACCGTCCGCGACCTCAAGGGGGTGGCATGTCCGTAGATCAGGGCAGCTCCAAGGTGCTCACACTCGTCAAGAGCGAGGCGCCGGCAGCACCTGCAGCGTTCGACCGCTCGGAAGCCATCGACACCCGCACCCTCTCCCGCTCCCTCTTCCAGCGACTTGCCGCCCTGGACGCGGACAGCCCCGAACGGGCGTACGTACGCGACACCCTGATCGAGCTGAACCTGCCCCTCGTGCGGTACGCGGCCGCCCGCTTCCGCAGCCGCAACGAGCCGATGGAGGACATCGTCCAGGTCGGCACGATCGGCCTGATCAAGGCGATCGACCGGTTCGACTGCGAACGCGGGGTGGAGTTCCCGACGTTCGCCATGCCGACGGTCGTGGGCGAGATCAAACGATTCTTTAGGGACACGTCCTGGTCCGTGCGCGTCCCGCGCCGCCTCCAGGAACTGCGCCTCGCCCTCACCAAGGCCAGCGACGAGCTCGCACAGAAGCTCGACCGCTCGCCGACGGTGCCCGAACTGGCCGCCGTGCTCGGGGTGTCGGAGGAGGACGTGGTTGACGGTCTCGCCGTCGGCAACGCCTACACCGCCTCCTCGCTCGACTCGCCCTCCCCCGAGGACGAGGGCGGCGAGGGCTCCCTCGCGGACCGCCTCGGCTACGAGGACAGCGCCCTCGAAGGCGTCGAGTACCGCGAGTCGCTGAAGCCGCTGCTCGCCAAACTCCCGCCCCGGGAACGGCAGATCATCATGCTGCGGTTCTTCGCGAACATGACCCAGTCGCAGATCGGCGAGGAGGTCGGCATCTCCCAGATGCACGTCTCGCGGCTGCTGACGCGCACGCTCGCGCAGCTGCGGGTGGGCCTGATCGGCGAGTGAGGGCGGCGCCCGGCCGGTGAGCGCGTACGGGTTCCCATCTGACGCGGAGTCAGCGACACTACCGCGATGCGAATGGGACCGCGCGCGTTCACCCTCCTCGCCCTGTGCTGCACGGCCGCCGCCGGCCTGACCGGCTGCGGCGGCCCCGTACGCGACGGCTACGCGGCCGCGGGCGCGGTGGCCCCCGGCCCGGAGCGGGTCGCGGGCGACAACGTCGCCCCGCAGGCCCCGGTGGAGTTCCAGCCGCTCTCCGGCCCGTCGGCGGCGGGCGGATCCCCGTCCTCCACGCGTACGGCGCCCGGCGCACCGGAGGTCCAGCCCCCGGCCGGCTCCGCCCAGGGCGGAGCCACGAGCACCGCGCCCGGCGCCCCGCTGCCGCCCTCCACCGCCCCCGGGGCGAGGCCGACCCCCACCCGGCCCACCACCCCCGGCGCCCCGCCGGGCGGCACCCCGGGGACCACCCCCGGCACCACCCCGGGAACCACACTGCCGCCCGCGTCCACTCCGGCGCGGCTGACGCCCGGCCCGCTGACCCGCGCTCCGGCGGCGGACCGCTGGTGCGAGCGGGTGACCGTGGGATTCACCAACACCGGCAGCACGGCGGCCCGTTCGGGCACGGTCGGCTTCGAGACGCACATCATCGGCGCCCTCGGCATCGACTGGGCGACGATCACCACGTCCCAGCCGCTGCCCGCGCCCATCCCGGGTGGCACGACGAGTACGCAGACCTACACGGTCTGCGTGGAGTCCTGGCGGGTCCCCCTGGGCATGCACGTGGAGACCCGCCGGGCCACGGCCACCTGGAGCTGAGCGTCGTGCGCCCAGGGCTTGACCCGGCGCTCGGCCCAAAGGCTCGGCCCCGGACTTGACCCAGGCTCGGCCCCTGGCTTGACCCAAGGGCTCAGCCCCGGGCTCGACCCAAGGGCGCGGCTCCGGGCTCGACCCAAGGGCTCAGCGCAGGGCCAGCCAGGCGACCGCGCCGATGAGGAGCACGAGGCCGAGGGCCAGACCCAGCCGGGCCCCGGTCTTCGAGCCGGCCGGCTTCGCCTGCCGCCGCGAGCCGGGGGCGGCCGCCCGCACGGGCTCGGCCTCCTCGACGAACGCCCGGAACATCTGGGTGCTGCCCGCGGGGTCGTAGTTGCCCTCGGGACCCTGGGAGTTGTGGTTCGAGTTCGAGTACTGGTTCGCAGCCATGGGTCAGGACCCTAGCGGGTTTTCCGATTCCTTTACCGCCCCACCCTCCGGATTCATTTGCCTGTAGCAACCAATGGCTTCTATGGTTGCCCTAAGCAACAACTACCGAGAGGGAGAGGGGGACACCCGGTGACCACCGCCCCCCGCTACGAGGAGCTGGCCCGCCAGCTCACCGGCATCGGCGCGGTCAAGCGTGATCTCGCCCGCATGCTCCCCGCGGACTGTCCGCCCGGCTCCGCCGCCGTGCTCACGCTGCTCGACCGCCACGGTGAGATGCGGCTCAGCCGCCTCGCCGACCACATGGCCGTCGACATCTCCGTGACCAGCCGCCACGTGGCCCACGTCGCCGACCGCGGGTGGATCACCCGCGACATCGACCCCGGAGACGGCCGCTGCCGGATCCTGCGGCTCACCCCGGCCGGCCGCGCGCTGCTCGCCGAGCTCGGCGCCCGGTACACCGGCGCCCTCGAAAGAGCGCTCGCCGACTGGTCCGCCCACGACATCGACGTACTGAACACCCTGCTGTCCCGGCTCCGATCGAGCTTCTAGACACTTCCGGACGAAGGAACCACATGGCTACCCCCACACCCACCGGTGTGCGGGCAGGCGGCCCGTCGGAGACCACTTCCGACGGCGTGCCCGCGCCCGCCCCCGCCCCCATGACCCACCCGCAGATCATGAAGGCGCTGTCCGGGCTCATGCTCGGCATGTTCGTGGCGATCCTGTCGTCCACGATCGTCTCCAACGCCCTGCCGCAGATCATCAGCGACCTCGGCGGCACCCAGTCCTCCTACACCTGGGTCGTCACCGCGGCCCTGCTGTCGATGACGGCGGCGACCCCGCTCTGGGGCAAGCTCTCCGACCTCTTCAGCAAAAAGCTGCTGGTCCAGATATCCCTGGTCATCTATGTCCTCGGCTCCGTGGTCGCCGGCATGTCCCAGAACACCGGCATGCTCATCGCCTGCCGCGTGGTCCAGGGCATCGGCGTCGGCGGCCTGTCCGCCCTCGCCCAGATCGTGATGGCCGCGATGATCTCCCCGCGCGAGCGCGGCCGGTACAGCGGCTACCTCGGCGCGGTGTTCGCCGTCGCCACCGTCGGCGGTCCGCTGCTCGGCGGCGTCATCACCGACACCGAGTGGCTGGGCTGGCGCTGGTGCTTCTACGTCGGCGTCCCGTTCGCGATCATCGCCCTGATCGTCCTGCAGAAGACGCTGCGCCTCCCGGTCGTCCGCCGCGACGTCAAGGTCGACTGGCTCGGCGCCTTCCTGATCAGCGGAGCCGTCTCCCTGCTGCTGATCTGGGTCACCCAGGCCGGGGACTCGTACGGCTGGCTGTCCTGGACCACCGTTGCGATGACCGGCGGCGCGGTGGTGCTCGGCGTGCTCTTCGTGCTCGTGGAGTCCCGGGCGAGCGACCCGATCATCCCGCTGCGCCTGTTCCGCAACAAGACCATCAGCCTCGCCTCGGCCGCCTCGCTGTTCGTCGGCATCGCGATGTTCTCGGGCACGGTGTTTTTCAGCCAGTTCTTCCAGTTGGCCCGAGGTGAGTCCCCCACGATGTCCGGAATCCTGACGATTCCGATGATCGGCGGGCTCTTCGTCTCCTCCACGGTTTCCGGTCAGGTGATCACCAAGACCGGCAAGTGGAAGGCCTGGCTCGTCTCCGGCGGCGTCCTGCTGACGGCCGGGCTCGGCCTGCTGGGCACCCTGCGGTACGACACCCCGTACTGGCACATCGCGGTCTACATGGCGCTGACCGGCCTCGGTCTCGGCATGATGATGCAGAACCTGGTCCTCGCCACCCAGAACCAGGTGGCCCCCGAGGACCTGGGCGCGGCCAGCTCCGTCGTCACCTTCTTCCGCTCGCTCGGCGGCGCCATGGGCGTCTCGGCGCTCGGCGCGGTCATGGCCAACCGGGTCACCCACTACGTCAAGGACGGGCTGGCCGCACTCGGCCCGAAGGCGGCGGCCATGGGCCACGGCGGCACCGCCGGGGGAGGGATCCCCGACCTGGACAAGCTCCCCGCGCCGTTCCGCCAGGTCATCGAGTCCGCGTACGGGCACGGCGTCGGCGATGTCTTCCTCTACGCCGCTCCCTGTGCGCTCCTCGGGCTGATCCTGGTGCTGTTCATCAAGGAGGTCGCCCTGAAGTCGAAGCCGGCGGTGCACACCCCGGCGGCAGCCTCGACGCCGGCCGCCGCGGCAGCCGAATAGCCGCTCCGGGGGGCACGCGGGGAGCGGCCCGCTAGGCCCGGCCCCGGGCCGGCAGGCCGTTCCGTGCGGCGGCCTTCGCCTCGATACCGGCGATCAGGACGTCGAGCGCCAGGCCGAAGTCGCCTTCGGTCGCCCCCCGGATCGAGCCCCCGCAGCCGTGCAGGAACTGCGACACGGCCAGGTGGGCGCCGGTCCGGGCGCCCTCCGTCAGGCCGGTGGCATCGAGCAGCCGCTGCAGCGCCGCGTCGAAGGCCCGGGCGTGCGGGCCGATGTTCGGGCACGCCGCGGTCAGCGGAGCCACCCAGGGGTGGTCCGCCAGCAGCCGCCGGTAGCCGAAGGCGAGCAGACGCAGCCGGCCGGGCCAGCCCTCGGGGGCCGACCCGGCCGGACCGGTCTGCGGCAGGGTGAGCTCGCCCAGCGCCCGGTCGAGGGCGAGTTCGAGCAGGTCGTGCTTGGTGTCCACGTACCAGTACAGGGACATCGCGGTGACCCCGAGCCCGGCCGCCAGGCGCCGCATGGAGAACCGGGCCAGTCCTTCGGCGTCGAGCAGCCGGACCGTCGCGCAGGTGATCCGCTCCCGGTCCAGGCCGGACGGCGCCTCACTGCGGCGTCTGGCGGGGGCGGCCGGCCGGGAGGCCAGCCACACGCTGGTTCGGGTCGTGCCGGAATCGGCAGCGGTCACCATGGAGGCACCCTCCTCACAACAGCTGGATCAGCCCGGAATGCCCGGTCCGCCCACTTGATGCTAGAGGGTGCCCCTCGCGTTCCGCCTGGTTCAGGACGGGGTGGACACGCCGTTCAGAGGGGCCGTCAGGTCGTAGAAGGTGGCACTGCCGACGGTGACGGAGCGGAAATTGGCCCGCACCCAGCTCGCGATGGCGGTGCTCGTGGAGCCGCCGGGGCCGCCCGGGCCGCCGGGACCACCACCGCGCGTGGCCTCGCCGCCTGAGCCGTTGCCCTCACCGATGAAGTAGTGGATCCTCCCGGACTTCACGTACTCCTGGAACTTCACCAGGGTCGGCGACGGGTCGCTGCCGTTGAAGCCGCCGACGGGCATCACCGGTTGACCGGAGGCCAGCTGGTAGCTCGCCGCGTTCTGGGCGCCGACGGCGGCCGCCGCCCAGGTGTAGGCGTCCGCATCCTTGCGCAGCGCCGCCGTGGCCTGTGCGCTGGGCTTCGTACCGTTCAACAGTCCGCCGGGGCCGCCTGCGGTACCGCCGCGCCCGGAGCGCTCGCCGGGGACTCCGGTGGCTCCCCCGGGCATCCCGGCGCCGAAGGGGCCGCCGCCCGGGAACCCCTGGGCCGCGTTGCCCGCCCCGCCCCGGGGGCCTCCCTGAGGACCGCCCTGCCGTCCCTGCTGCCCCTGGCCCTGCTGTCCCTGGCTGGGGCCCTGCGGGGCGGCGCCCGGCGGAAGGTCCCCGCCCCCGGGGAACCGCATGCCCATCCGGCCGCCCGCGACCGCGGGCCCGGCCGTCACGATCGACCCTCCGCGCGCGGAGTCCACGGTGGTCAGGCAGTACGCGAGCGGACCGGCCAGGGCGGCGCCCAGGCCCAGGGCCGCCGCTCCCACCGCGAAACGGCGGCCGAGCCGGGCCCCGAGGAGCAGCCCGAGGGCGGCGGCCGCACCGGCCGCCAGGACCGTCCAGCGCAGCCACGGCAGGTAGCCGGAGGAGCGCCCCAGCAGGACGTACGACCACACGGCGGTCAGAGCGAGGGTGCCGGACAGCGTGACCGCGGCGGCCCGGCTGCCCCGTTCCTCCCACAGCAGCGCGGTGCCCATCCCGACGAGCGCGGCCACGAAGGGCGCCAGCGCCACGGTGTAGTACTCGTGGAAGATGCCCTGCATGTAGCTGAAGACGAGGGTGGTGATCAGCAGCGCCCCGCCCCAGACCAGGAAGGCGGCGCGGGCCATGCCCTCCAGGGAGTCGGCGGCGCGGCGGGCCCGCCAGGTGATGACCAGTCCGGCCACCAGCATGATCAGGGCGGCGGGCAGCAGCCAGGAGATCTGACCGCCGATGGTGGCCGAGAAGAGCCGGTCGATCCCGGTCTCCCCCCAGCCGCCGCCACCGCCGCCACCGGCTCCGCCAGGGCGTGCACCGCCGCCGACGCTGCCGGTCTCGTTGCCGTTGATCCGGCCGAGGCCGTTGTAGCCGAGGGTCAGCTCCAGGAAGGAATTGGTCTGCGAGCCGCCGATGTACGGGCGGGAGGCCGCCGGCCAGAGCTCCACGATCGCCACCCACCAGCCGCCCGCCACCACCATCGCGGCACCGGCGAGCAGCAGTTGCCCGAGTCGGCGGCGCAAGCGGGTGGGTGCGCAGACGGCGTACACGAGGGCCAGCGGCGGCAGGATGACGAAGGCCTGCAGGGTCTTGGTCAGGAAGGCGAAGCCGATCGCGACTCCCGCCCAGACCAGCCACTTCGTGTGGGCGCCGTCGAGCGCACGCAGCACGCAGGCGACGGTGACCGTCAGCAGCAGGGTGAGCAGCGCGTCGGGGTTGTTGAAGCGGAACATCAGCGCGGCGACCGGCGTCAGCGCGAAGACCGCGCTGCTGATCAGGGCTGCCGCGGGCCCGAAGTGGCGGCGTACCGCGGCGTACAGCACGGCGGTGGTGCCGACGCCCATCAGAGCCTGCGGGACGAGGATCTGCCAGGAGCCCAGTCCGAACAGCCGCACGGACAGGGCCATCGGCCACAGGGCGGCCGGGGGCTTGTCGACGGTGATGGAGTTCCCGGCGTCCGACGAGCCGAAGAAGAAGGACTTCCAGCTCTCGCTGCCCGCCTGGACGGCGGCGGAGTAGAAGGAGTTGGCGTAGCCGGAGGCGCCCAGGTTCCACAGCAGCAGGACGGCCGTGACCAGGAGGAGCGCCGCGTAGGCGGGCCGCTCCCAGCGGGGGCGCTCCCGGCGGGAGTGCGCGGAGCTCGCCCCGGCGGCGGTCGTCGGCGACTGCGGGGTCGGGGCCCGTTCCGGGAACGGGGAGTCCATGGGGGGTACGGCCGTGGTCATCGGATGTCGTCCTTCACAGGGGTGATGCGCCGATCGGGAAAGACCCAGGCGCGGAAGAGCAGGAACCGCAGCACGGTGGCGGCGAGGTTGGCCGTGATCAGGACGGCCAGTTCGGTGCTGTGGGCGGGGCGGGAGGTGGCGGCGCCGAGCGCGGCGAGGGAGCCGCTGGTCAGCGCCAGGCCGACGGCGAACACGACGAGCCCCTGCGCCTGGTGGCGGACGGCCCTGGCCCGGCCTCGGACCCCGAAGGTGAGCCGGCGGTTGGCCGCGGTGTTCGCCACGGAGGAGACCAGCAGGGCGGCGGCGTTGGCGAGCTGCGGGCCGGTGCCGAGCCGGAAGAGGGAGTACAGGAGCAGATAGCCCACGGTGGACAGCACGCCGACGGCGCAGAAGCCGAAGAGCTGGCGGGCCAGGCCGCTCGGCAGCCCGGGCAGGGCGCTGCGGTCGCGCGGATCGTCCCCGAAGGGGCGGGCGAGCCGGTCGAGCGGCAGTGCGCCCACGGCCAGGGCCCGGCCCACCCGCCAGACGCCCTTGAGGTCCTCGGTGGCGGTCTTCACGATGTGGACGGTGGAGTCTGGGTCGTCGACCCAGTCCACCGGCACCTCGTGGATCCGCAGTCCGGCCCGTTCGGCGAGCACCAGCATCTCGGTGTCGAAGAACCAGCCCGAGTCCTCCACGAGCGGCAGCAGGCGCTGGGCGACGTCCCGCCGGATGGCCTTGAACCCGCACTGGGCGTCACTGAAGCGGGCGGCGAGCGAGGACCGCAGGAGCAGGTTGTAGGCGCGGGAGACGAACTCCCGTTTGGCTCCGCGCACCACCCGTGAGGAGCGGGCGAGGCGGGTGCCGATGGCGAGGTCGGAGTGTCCGGAGATCAGCGGGGCGACCAGCGGCAGCAGCGCGTTGAGGTCGGTGGAGAGGTCCACGTCCATGTACGCGAGGACGGGGGCCTCGGAGCGGGACCAGACGGTGCGCAGGGCGCGGCCGCGGCCCTTCTCCTCCAGGCGGGTGCTGCGTACGCCGTCGACGGTGCCCGCAAGGGCGGCCGCGACCTGCGGGGTGCGGTCGGTGCTCGCGTTGTCGGCGATCGTGATCCGGAAGGGGTAGGGGAAGGTACGGGTGAGGTGGTCGTGGAGCCGGCGCACGCACGGGCCGAGGTCGTTCTCCTCGTTGAAGACCGGGATCACCACGTCGAGTACGGGCTCGCCGGGCACGGGCGCGAGGTGCGTCCGAGCGGGGAGGGCGCCCAGAGAGGTGTCGATTGGCATGCCCCGACCCTCGCCCGGCGGGCTGTCACCGCTGTGTGCTGAGCCTGTGCCCTGTCTGTGAGTTCCGCTCCGTGCGCTCGCGTTCCGCGGCCAGGGGCAGCAGGACTTCGAAGCAGGTCCGCCCCGGCTCGCTGCGTACGTCGACCCGGCCGTCGTGCGCGCTCACCACGGCTTCGACGATGGCGAGTCCGAGACCGGTGGAGCCCGCGTTGCGTGAGCGCGAGGCGTCGCCGCGCGCGAACCGCTCGAAGACATGGGGGAGCAGGGCGGGCGGGATGCCGGGCCCGTCGTCCTCGATCCGCAGCCGGACGGCGGATGTTTCACGTGAAACGTGGGCCGTGACAGTGGTGCCGGGCGGGGTGTGGGTTCGGGCGTTGGCGAGCAGGTTGACCAGGACCTGCTGGATCCGGGCCGGGTCGGCGCGGACGGGCGCGGGCTCGTCGGGGAGGGTCAGGCGCCAGTGGTGCTCGGGCCCGGCGGCCCGGGCGTCGCTGACGGCATCGATGACGAGCGGGGCCAGGTCGGTGTCGGTCGAGCAGAGCGGACGGCCCGCGTCGAGCCGGGCCAGCAGCAGCAGGTCCTCGACGAGGCCGGTCATCCGGGTCGCCTCGGACTCGATGCGGCCGAGGGCGTGCCGGGTGTCGGGACCGGGCTCTTCCCGCCCGCGGCGGGTGAGTTCGGCGTATCCGCGGATGGAGGCGAGCGGGGTGCGCAGCTCATGGCTGGCGTCCGCGACGAACTGCCGGACCCGCATCTCGCTCTGCTGGCGGGCGGTGAGGGCGGAGGAGACGTGGCCCAGCATCCGGTTGAGGGCCGCGCCGACCTGGCCGACCTCGGTGCGCGGGTCGGCTTCGGCATCCGGCACCCGCTCGTGGAGGTCGGGTTCCCCACTGTGCAGCGGCAGTTCGGAGACGCGGGTGGCGGTGGCCGCCACCCGGCGCAGCGGACGCAGGGCGACCCCGACCAGGGCCTGTCCGGCGAGCGAGGCGGCGATCAGGCCGGCCAGGGTGACGAAGACCTCGACGGCGATCAGGGTGCTCACGGTGGAGTCGACCTCGGCGAGCGGGAAGCCGAGGATCAGGCTGCCGTCGGGCGCGGTCAGCGCCCGGTAGGCACCGAGTCCCGGCAGGTCCAGATCGACGGCCTCGGGCCGGTCCTGTCCGGCGGCCCTGCGGGCGGCCCGCTCGAAGGCGGCGGCCTGGACGGCGGTGAGGGGCTGGCGGGGCTCGTACCCGGGGCCGCCGACGGCGGCGCTGCGGCCGCCGGTGCCGACGGCCCTGCCGTTGGCGTCGAGCCGGATGCCGGCGGTGCCGAGCGGGCTGCCGGGGCCCAGGATGAAGGCGTCCTTGTCGCGGGCGGCCTTCGCCGCGCCGGCTCCGTGGGTCGCCATCTCGACGGAGACGCGCAGCTGCTCGTCGAGCTTGTCGACGAGGTAGGAGCGCAGCGCGAGGGTGGTGACGGCCCCGATGGCCGCGCCCACGACGGCGATCAGCGCCACCGCGGAGACGACGAGCCGGGCCCGCAGGGACCAGGCCCGCGGCGGGCGCAGCCAACGGGCCCCGCCCCTGAACGCGAGGCGCGGCCGTCGCACTGCCACTACTCGGCCGGCTTGATCAGGTATCCGGCGCCGCGCCGGGTGTGGATCATCGGGGGCAGGCCGGGGCCGCTCTCCAGCTTCCGCCGAAGGTAGGAGATGTACAGCTCGACGACATTGGCCTGGCCGCCGAAGTCGTACGACCACACGCGGTCCAGGATCTGCGCCTTGCTCAGCACGCGCCGCGGGTTGCGCATGAGGTAGCGCAGCAGCTCGAACTCGGTGGCGGTCAGGTGGATCTCCTGACCGCCCCGGGACACCTCGTGGCTGTCCTCGTCGAGCCGCAGGTCACCCACGGCCAGGACGGAGCCGCCGCGTGCGGCCTGCGCCGCACCGGAGCGGCGGACCAGTCCGCGCAGCCGGGCCACGACCTCCTCCAGGCTGAACGGCTTGGTGACGTAGTCGTCCCCGCCCGCCGTCAGGCCGGCGATCCGGTCCTCGACGGAGTCCTTCGCGGTCAGGAACAGCACCGGGACCTGCGGGAGCTCGCGGCGCAGCCGGCCGAGCACGGCCAGCCCGTCCATGTCGGGGAGCATGATGTCGAGTACCACGACGTCCGGCCGGAATTCCCGCGCGGCCCGCACCGCGCCGGCCCCGTCCCCCGCGCTGCGGACCTCGCAGCCCTCGTAGCGCAGGGCCATGGACAGCAGCTCGGAGAGCGAGGCTTCGTCGTCGACGACGAGGACCCGGCACGGGGTGCCGTCGGGCCGTACGAGGGCCGTGGGCGTGCCGGCGGACGTGGACGCATGGGATGTGGTCGTCGCTGTCATGCGACCACGCTGGCCGCCGCCTCTGAGAGCGTTCTTGTTCCTCCCTGTGAATTTCCTGAGAAACGCCTCTCAGGGGTTCGGGCCCAGGCCGAACAGCCGGGCCCCGTTGTCATGGCAGACGGCGCGCAGCCAGGCGTCACCGAGACCGAGCCGTTCGAGGGCGAGGAGCTGGTGTTCGTAGGGGTAGGGGATGTTCGGGAAGTCGGTGCCGAGGAGGATCCGGTCGCCGAGGTCCGCCAGCCGTCCGAGGTCCCCCGGCGGGAACCCGCCGAACTGCTCGGAGAAGTCGGTGAAGGCCATGGTGGTGTCCAGCCGCACCTCGGGGTGGCGGTCGGCCAGGTCCAGGAAGTCGGCGTACTCCGGCATGCCCATGTGCGCGACGATCAGCGGCAGCCGCGGGTGGCGGGCCAGCAGCCGGGCGATCGGCTCGGGCCCGGTGTGCTTGCCGGGAACCGGACCCGAACCGCAGTGGATCACGATCGGGATCCGGGCCTCGGCGAGCAGCCCCCAGACGGGTTCGAGCCGCTCGTCGTTCGGGTCGTACCCGCCGACCTGGAGGTGCGCCTTGAACACCCGGGCGCCGGCCTCGACGGCCTGGCGGACGTACCCGGCCGCCTGCTCCTCCGGGAAGAAGGTCGCGGTGTGCAGGCAGTCGGGAGTGCGGGCGGCGAAGTCCGCGGACCAGGAGTTGAGCCAGGCCGCCATCTCCGGCTTGTGCGGGTAGAGCATGGAGGTGAAGGCGCGGACCCCGAACGCACGCAGCAGCGCGACCCGCTGCTCCTCCTCGTGCCGGTAGGTGATGGGCCAGGCGACACCGGTCAGCGGGCCGACCGCGTCGAAGTAGTCCCACACCTTCTCCAGGACCCGTGCGGGCATGAAGTGGGTGTGCACGTCGACGAGTCCGGGCAGCCCGAGCCGCTCGCGGAAGGCGCGGACCGCCTCAGCCGTTGCGGACAAAGCCGTGACTCCGCTCGACGGTGGCGACGTGCAGGGTGTAGCTCTCGTACCAGTCGGAGCGGCCCTGCTCCATGGCCGCCTGGTGCTCCAGGTCCTGCCGCCACAGGGTCAGGGACTCGTGGTCGCGGAAGTACGCGACGGTGATGCCGAGGCCGCCGGGGGAGCGGGCGGACTCGTAGCCGAGGAAGCCGGGATTGCCCCGGACGATCTCGCCCATCCGGGCGAGGGTCTCCGGGTAGCCGGTGTCTTCGGACGTGCGGACACTGCTGAACACCGCCATGACGTAAGGCGGTTCGAAAGCGGGTACGGGCTGGATGGTCATGCCGACCACCCTCCGCGCAGGCCCCCCGGCATGTCCACCGGAAAGAGGTCCGAGGAGCCAAAGGGATCCAAGTTTTGACCCGCCGCTCAGGGCCGCGGCCGCGGCTGCGGTCAGAAGAGGCCCTCCTGCCCGCCGCCGTCGCCACCGCCGTCACCGGAGGGCACGGGCGGGATCCCGGCGACCGGCACCCCTGCCGCGCCCTCGGCTGCATCGGCTCCGGGGGCGACGAGTTCCCAGCCGGCCAGCAGGCGGGTGTCGACCACGAGCCCGTCCGCGAAGTGCAGATCGGGACCCGCCGCGGCGACGAGGCGGCCGACGACGGTCCCGCCGGGCGCCATCGCGGTGACCACCTTCGTCGGGGCGGGCAGTCCCGCCAGCCCGAAGACGCCCGCATGGTCGGTGACTTCGCAGGCCAGACGGTCCAGCGATTCCGGCCATCCCGCCAGCGCGGCGGCCCGGGCATGCAGCTCGGCGACCTCCCGGGCCCGCTCCTCCCCGGCCGGCAGGTGCCCCCGTACGGCGCGCTTGCGGGCGTACGGGATCCGGTCCGGCACCCCGAGGGCCGCCCGCAGCAGCTCCTCGGTGCGGCGGGCGGCCATCAGCGGCCCCCGCCCCAGCCAGGCCCAGGTCACCGCCCCCTGCTCCAGCAGCCGCACCGGACCGCGCTCCTCGACGGTGATGCCGACCTTGACCATGCCCGGCCCGAACCAGGCGAGGTAGACCCGGTACGGCCGCGGATCGGCGGCGTTGGTGTCGGCCGCCACCGAGAACGACCGGTCCAGGCGAGCGCATTCGGGGCACTGGGCGTTCCCCGCCCGGGCGGGCACGGTGGCGGTGGTCGGACACGGGGTCCGCCTCCCGGCCCGGCGCACCCCGAGGCAGCGCCGCTCCCCGCGCGCCGCGAACGCGGGACGCTGCCCGTAGGCGAGCGGGCTGGTGCGCTCGCCGCGCCCCTCGGCGTACCACCCGATGGCGGGCCGCCCGTCGTTCCACCGGATCCCGGTGCACCACCAGGTCACAGGGGCAGGGCCCGCTCGAAAAAGGTCTCCAGGACGACGGTGGCGTGCGTACCGCTGACCCCCTCGATGGCGTAGAGGCGGCGCAGCACGTCCTGGAGCTGCTCGGTGGAGGCCGTGCGCACCTTGACCAGGACCGACGCACTGCCCGCGATGATGTGCGCCTCCTGGATCTCGGCGATGGCCTCGAACGCGGGGCGGGAGTCCCCCATCCAGGCGTTGGAGTCGACCATCACGTAGGCGAGCACCCCGCTCCCGACGGCCGCAGGGTCCACGTCGATCGTCGTGCGGCGGATGACTCCGCGCTCGCGCAGCTTGCGCACGCGCTCGTGCGTGGCTCCGGCCGAGAGCCCGACGGCGGCGCCGAGGGCGGCGTACGACTGGCCCGCGTCCTGCTGCAGACGCAGGACGAGCGCCCGGTCGATGTCGTCCACGCGATCTTCCCTTCCCATCCCGTTTCCATGGAATCCCTTGCGCAGACGGTACATGATCCTGCAATCTCACCCCTGAGCCGAACACCATTCGGTCAATCACATCTTAGGGGGAAGCATGTCACCCATTGCCGATCTCAACCTGTACGAGATCCTGGACGAGCGCTTCCGCACCGGCCGCTGCGCCAACGGCGACGCGCGCCTGGAGCGGCTGTACGACGACTGCCGCTGGGCGGAGGGCCCGCTGTACCTGCCGGCCTGGCGGCAACTGGTGTGGAGCGACATCCCCAACGACCGCATGCTGCGCTGGGACGAGGCGACCAACGCGGTCTCCGTCTTCCGCACCCCGGCCGGCCACCCCAACGGCAACACCCTGGACCGCGAGGGCCGCCTGATCACCTGCGAGCAGGGCAACCGGCGCGTCACCCGCACGGAGCCGAACGGCACCCTCACGGTCATCGCGGACCGCTTCGAGGGCAAGCGGCTCAACAGCCCGAACGACGCGGTGGTCCGCTCGGACGGCTCGATCTGGTTCTCCGACCCGGACTTCGGCATCACCAGCGACTACGAGGGACACCGCGCCCAGAGCGAGATCGGCGCGTGCAACCTCTACCGGGCCGACCCGGTGACCGGGGAAGTGCGCCTGGTCGCGGACGGCTTCCTGGGCCCCAACGGCCTGGTCTTCTCCCCGGACGAGCGCGAGCTGTACGCGGCAGACACCCGGGCGGGCCACATCCGCGCCTTCAAGGTCACCGACGAGGGCACCCTGACCGGGGACCGCGTCTTCACGACCTGCCGCCCCGTCGACAACATCCGCTTCGACGACCAGGGCCGGCTGTGGGCGGCGGCGATGGAGAACGGCGTGCACTGCTACGCCCCGGACGGCACCCTGATCGGCCGCCTCCGCGTCCCCGAACCGGTCTCGAACATCGCCTTCGGCGGCCCGAAGAACAACCGCCTCTTCATCACCGCGACCACGTCGCTCTACTCCCTCGTCGTCTCGGTGACGGGCCTCCCCCGGGTCCTGTGACGAGCCACCGGACCCGCGGGGGCACACCGACCCTCGGCCTACCGGGCGACGAACTGGGTGAGGATCGCCTGCACCTCGTAGATGTCCACACCCTTGGTGAACGTCTTCTCGATCGGGGTCGCGCTGCCGGAGAGCCAGATCTTCAGCTCGGCGTCGAGGTCGAAGTGGCCGGCGGTCTCGACCGAGAAGTGCGTGATGCTCCGGTACGGGATGGAGTGGTACTCCACCTTCTTCCCGGTGAGCCCCTGCTTGTCGACCAGCACCAGCCGCCGGTCGGTGAACAGGATGGTGTCCCGTATCAACAGAAACGCGGCATGCACCCGCTCCCCGTGCCCGAGCAGCCGCGCGTAGTCCCGCTGCGCCGACACCGGATCGACGGTGTGCGCGTTCCCGAACAGTCCCATGAGAGGCCCCCCTGCGGTTTCGACGGATCTCCCGGCACGGTACCCACGCCCCCGCCGGAGATCGTCCCCCACCGGACGGACCCCCACCCCGAACCCCGTCCGGGTCCCCCTCCTCACCGAGGAGGACCCCCCGCCCTCCACCCGGCAACGCAAGAGGCCCCCCGGCGAACCGGGGGGCCTCTTCGGCTGTGCACTCGGCAGGATTCGAACCTGCAACCTTCTGATCCGTAGTCAGATGCTCTATCCGTTAAGCTACGAGTGCTTGGGCTTCTCGGGGTTTTTCGCCCCGTTGGCCTTGCGAGAACAACAATACATGGACCTCGGCGGGACGCGAAATCCATTGCCCAAACTGGTTCTGACCTGCGGAAACGCTCCGGAACGAGATCATCCGGCGGGGTTCGCACGGATGTCGGGACGGTGTTGGGGTGATGGAGGCCCGCGGCCGGAATGCACCGAAGCCCCGGTCCGTGGGGACCGGGGCTTCGGTGAGGTGCGGAGGCGGAGGGATTTGAACCCTCGATGGGGGGTAAGCCCCAAACCGCATTAGCAGTGCGGCGCCATAGACCGGACTAGGCGACGCCTCCAGCACACCCCCGCGTACGAGGGTGCGTGCAGATGATGACACAGTCGAAGGGCCGGTCACCAATCCGCTCCCACGGTACTAGGACAGCTGGCCCCGGAGCAAAGCCTTAAGCCCGCCCGGAGCACGTGTGTGCACTCCGGTGCGCCCGGCGACCCCGGCACCCCGGCGACCCGTACGCAACGTCGGCACCCGCCGCGTCGTTGAGCAGACGTACGACGTACGGACGACCTGGAGTGCCCCATGCTGCGTCTCGCCGCATTCGCCGTCACCTCCGCCCTGGCCGCCACGGCCGCAGGGCCGCTTCCCCCGCTGCCGCTGGGCCGCCTGCTGGCGACACCCGACCGGCTCGTCGTCGCCGTGTCCGGCACCGGCAACCCCCTGACGGACGGCGAGTACCGGCTGGAGTGCGATCCCGTCGGCGGGAACCACCCCGAGGCCGAGGAGGCCTGCGCCCGCCTGGATCAGCTCGCGAAGGAGGGCAAGGATCCCTTCGCCGAGCCCGGCGAGCGGCAGATGTGCACCATGCAGGACGGCGGGCCGGCCACCGCGCGCATCACCGGAACGTGGCAAGGCCGCAAGGTGGACGCCGTGTTCCGGCGGACCAACGGGTGTGAGATCGCACGTTGGAACGAGTTGGAACCTGTGCTTCCGGGTAAGCGCTCCTGACCTGGGAGGATGCCCGGGATGCGCGGTATCCGCCCGCCATCCGCCACCTCGGGCCGGGGCCGTGCCCTTAGACTCCTCCCGTGACATGCCGGTAGTCGTGGTCAGGGAGGAAGCTCGTCGTGAGCAGCAGGCCATCCCGAGGCGCTGCTCGCCTCGCAGCAATACTCGACGCACTCCCGGACGCGCTGTTGCTCGTCAACGCCAACGGCACGGTGGTCAACGCGAATTCGATCGCCCTTGAGGTGATGGAGAGCCCCGGCACCGCTCTCGTCGGACGGGGCGTACTGGACCTCCTCCCCGAGTTCGACTCCAAGCTGATCCCCGGCTCCATGCGCCGGCCCGGTGAGGACGAGGGCGGCCGGGCCAAGCCCAAGCGGATGATCGCGCGCCGCACCGACGGGTCCGAGTTCCCCGTCGAGGTCACCGCCGCCCACCTCGACGGCCGCGACGCGTATCGCGAACCGCAGCCGTACACCGGGGACGAGCTGCTGATGCTCGTCGTACGCGATCTCTCCGAAACGGTGGACACCGAGGCCGAGCTCGCCCGCTCGCAGCGGCAGACCGAGATGATCCTGCGGGCCGCCGCCGAGGGCGTCGTCGGTACGGACACCGAAGGCCGGGTCGTCCTCGTCAACCCGGCCGCCGCGCAGATCCTCGGCTACCGCGCCACCGACCTCGGCAACCGGGAGCTGCACGGGCTCATCCAGCACTCCCGGGCCGACGGCTCGCCGTTCCCCTTCGAGGAGTCCCCGCTCGCCGACACCCTGCGCAGCGGGCGCAAGCACCGGGTCCGCGGGCAGGTGCTGTGGAACAAGGCCGGGCAGCCGGTCGCCGTCGACCTGACCACCTCGCCCGTCCGGGACGGCGAACTGCTCGTCGGCGCCGTGATGACCTTCACCGACCGGCGGTCCTACGACGCGCTGGCGGCGCGGCACGCGCAGCTGCTGGCGGTCCTCGGCGAGTCCCTGCGCGGGCCTCTGGAAGAGCTCCGCGGTGAGCTGGCCACGCTCGCCGCGGACGACGCGGGACAGCTGTGGCCCGAGGCCAACCAGCTGCTGCACCACCTGGCCGCCGGGTACTCCCGGATGACCACGCTGGTGGACAACGTGCTCGGCTTCCAGCGGCTCGACGCCGGCAGCGAGAAGCTGAAGAAGAAGAACGTCCTGATCAACGGGGTCGTCGCGGCCGGCGTCGAGGGAGCGGTCGAGCTGATCGGCCCGGGCCGCGTCCAGTTCGCCGTCCACGCCCCGACCATCGAGGCCGAGGTCGACGCGGAGCGGATCGCGACCGCGTTGGCGCACCTGGTCGCGGACGTCGCCGGGGTGGACGCCACCGGCAAGACCCCCCAGGGCAGCGGGTACAGCGACTCGACGATCGTGGTCGCCGCCGCGCAGCGCGGCGAGGTCGTACGGATCGAGGTGCGCGGGCCGTACGAGGGCGGGAACCCGGTGCACGAGCCGATCGTGCGGGGCATCGTGACCGCGCACGGGGGTGTTTTGCAGACCGTGGAGGTTCCGGGGGCTCCCGGCGGGGCGTACGTGCTGGAGCTGCCGCTGGGTTCGGGAGCCGGGACGGTGACCCTGCCGGATCCGGAACCGGAGCCGGAGCCGGAGCCCGCCGAGGAGCCGTCGCCACCCGCGCGCCGGCGGGCCCGGCGCGGTGTGGACGCGTTCCTGGAGGACGCGGCCGAGGAGAGCCAGGCGTCCGGCGGGGCCGAGGCCGGGGGCGCGCTGGCTCTGCCGTCGGGCCGGCGGCGGGCGGGCGAGGCTCCGGGTGCCGACGGTGCTGCCGGTATGCCCGGGGCCGGTCCTGAGCTGGCCCAGTCCCCGGTGAATCCGGCGGGCCTGGGGACCGGGCGCCGCCGCGGCCGGGCCGACGACGGCAGCGCAGAGGGCTCCGTTCGGCCCGTACCGCCGCCCGGGACCGGCATGCCCGCGCTCCCGCCGGTGCCGGTGGGCCCGCAGCCGACTCCGGTGCCGAGCGGGGCTCCGGTGGCCGGAGTGCCGGGGGTGCCCGGGGTTCCCGCCGTGCCGCCCGTACCGCCCGTACCACTGACCGAGCATCCCGCCGCGCGGCGTCGCGCCCTCGGCCCCGTGGCAGCGCCGCAGCCGGGCGGCCCCGTGCCCGCGACCGGGCTCGGCCCCACCCCGGCGCCGGTGCGGCCCATCGCCCCCGAGGGCGGTTTCGCCCTTCCCGCCGGACCGACCCCCGCCGCGGCTCCGGCTCCGGCAGCCGCCGCCCCTGCACCCGCGGACACCGAGGCCGCGGCCGAGGGCACGGGCGACACTCCGGCCGGGCGGCGCGGGCGGCGGGTGCTGGGTGCGCCCGGTGCCGTGCCCGAGGCCGCCGCCGCGCAGCCGTCCGCGACCGCGCCCGGAGAGGAACCCGTACAGCCGACCGGGCGGCGGCGTGCCCTGCCCGCCACCCCTGCCTGGCCCGTTCCCGGGGCCCGGACCGCACCGGAGGACGAGGCCGCGGGCTCCGTCGCCGTGCCGGGGGCCCGCCGACCGCAGGACGCTCCGGCCGATCCTGCGCAGCCGATCAGCGTGCGTGCCCTCGGCACCCTCGGTCAGGGCATCTCGGTGGACGCGACCGGCGGCGCCGGTGCCACGAGCGGCTCCGGCCGCCGACGCCGGCTCGCCGAGCCCGCACCGCAGGGCCGGGCCTTCGCGATAGGAGCCCCGGAGGCGGGCGCCGCCGAGGGCCCCGAGCCGCTGGACGGGCCCGGAGGCGCCGTCGAGGTGGTCAACCGGCCCGTGCCGCCGCCCGTGGACGACGAACTGCCTCCGGAGCCGCTGGACAACCCGCGCCGGCTCCTTGTGTGGCCCGCCCCGGACGTGCAGACCCAGCAGGCACTCAGCGACCGCGGGTACCGGCCGGTGATCGTGCACTCGCGCGAGGAGGTGGACGCGCAGATCGCCGCGTTCCCCGCCGCGCTGTTCGTGGACCCGCTGACCGGCCCGATCACCCGTACCGCCCTCCAGTCCCTGCGGCAGGCCGCGGTGGCCGCCGAGGTGCCCGTACTGGTCACGGCCGGGCTCGGCCACGCCACGCGCGAAGCGGCGTACGGGGCGGACCCCGCCGTCCTCCTCAAGGCGCTTGCGCCGCGCGACAGCGAGCAGCATCCCTCCCGGGTGCTGCTGATCGAGGAGCACGACGAGATCGCGACCGCGCTCACGGCTGCTCTGGAACGCCGCGGCCTCCAGGTCGCGCGGGCGGGCGCCGACACCGACGCGGTGGAACTGGCAACGCAGGTGAGGCCCAACCTGGTGGTCATGGACCTGATGCAGGTACGCCGGCGGCGGGCGGGGATCGTGGACTGGCTGCGTGCCAACGGGCAGCTGAACCGCACGCCGCTGGTCGTCTACACGACCGCCGGCATCGAGGAGTCGCACCTGCCGCGACTGGCGTCCGGGGAGAGCGTGCTCTTCCTCGCGGAGCGGGCCACCACCGCGGACGTACAGGGCCGCATCGTGGACCTGCTGGCCAAGATCGGCACCAACTAGTCATCCTGACCCGATGGCCCTCACCGACACGTCCGAGCACACCGTCCCCGCCGACAGCGGGGAGGTGAGCCTGCTCATCGCCCGACAGGTGGAGCCCGGTTACGAGGAGGCGTTCGAAGACTGGGCGCGCGGGATCCTGGAGACCGCGGCGTCCTTCCCGGACCATCTGGGATACGGGCTGTTCCGCCCGGCGGCCGAGGGCGCGCCCTGGTTCCTCGTCCACCGCTTCCGCGATCAGGGGGCCTTGGAACGCTGGCAGGCGTCCGCCGAGCGGGCGGCCTTCTTCGCGAACTGCGAGGGCCACCACCACACCGAGATAGCCCGGCGCGAACTGCACGGAATGGAGACCTGGTTCGCCAAGCCGGGTACCACCCGGCCCGCGCCGCCCCGGTGGAAGATGGCGATCAGCTCCGGGCTGGCGATCTTCCCGATCTCGCTGCTCGGCAACGCGCTGCTCGGGCCGTTCCTGGTGGATCTGCCCCTCGTGGTGCGCACGGCCGCCTTCACGGTCGTCTTCAGCACCCTGATGACCTACGCGGCCATGCCCGCAGTCAGCAAGCTGCTGCGGCCATGGCTCACGCGCGGCTGAGCCTCCCGGCCCGAGGGCCCGGGTAAGTCACCGCGGTGCGTCCCCGGGGAGACTTACCAGGCGACTGCGTCAGTCGAGCTTCGTGACGACCAGCTCGCCCTCCGCGTACTGCTTGCGAATCACCTTCTTGTCGAACTTGCCGACGCTGGTCTTCGGTACGGCCTCGATGAACGTCCAGCGTTCCGGCAGCTGCCATTTGGCGATGGACTGGGCGAGGAAGACGCGCAGCCCCCTGTAGTCCACGCTCGCGCCGTCCTTGAGGACGACAGCGGCCAGCGGGCGCTCGCCCCACTTCTCGTCCGGCACGGCGACGACCGCGGCCTCGGCGACCTCGGGGTGCGCCATCAGGGCGTTCTCCAGCTCCACGCTGGAGATCCACTCTCCGCCGGACTTGATGACGTCCTTCGCGCGGTCGGTCAGGGTGAGGTAGCCGTCGGGGCTGATCACGCCGACGTCGCCGGTCTTGAGCCAGCCGTCCGCACTGAACTTGTCGGCGGGGCGCAGCGGTTCGCCGGAGGCGCCCCCGTAGTAGGCGCCCGCGATCCAGGTGCCGCGGACCTCCAGTTCGCCGGCCGACTCGCCGTCCCAGGGCAGGATGTCGCCCGCCGGTCCGACGAGCCGCGGCTCGACGCCCGCGGGGAAGCGGCCCTGGGTGATCCGGTACGGCCACTCCTCCTCGGCGCTCAGACCGGCCGGGGGATGCGCCATCGTGCCCAGCGGGGAGGTCTCGGTCATGCCCCAGGCGTGGCAGAGGCGGACGCCGAGCTTGTCGTAGGCCTCCATCAGGGAGGGCGGGCAGGCGGCGCCGCCGATGGTGACCTGCTTCATCGAGCTCAGGTCGCGCGGGTTGGCGGTGACCTCGGCCAGCAGCCCCTGCCAGATGGTGGGGACGGCCGCGGCGTGCGAGGGCTTCTCCCGTTCGATCATCTCGGCGAGCGGGGCGGGCTGCAGGAACCGGTCCGGCATCAGCATGTTGATGCCGGTCATGAACGTGGCGTGCGGCAGGCCCCAGGCATTCACGTGGAACTGCGGAACGACGACGAGGCTGGTGTCCTTGTCGGTCAGGCCCATCGACTCGGTCATGTTGACCTGCATGGAGTGCAGGTAGATCGAACGGTGGGAGTAGATGACGCCCTTGGGGTCGCCGGTGGTGCCGGAGGTGTAGCACATGGCGGCGGCCTGGCGCTCGTCCAGCTCCGGCCAGTCGTAGCTGTCGGGGCGGTCCGCGATCAGTTCCTCGTACTCGTGTACGCGCACGCCGATGCCGTCGAGCGCCGTGCGGTCGCCGATCCCGGAGACCACGACGTGTTCGATGGTGGGCAGGTGCGGCAACAGCGGCGCGAGAAGCGGCAGCAGGGTTCCGTTCACCAGCACGACTCGGTCGGCCGCGTGGTTGACGATGAAGACCAGCTGCTCGGGCGGCAACCGCAGGTTGAGCGTGTGCAGGACCGCACCCATGGAGGGAATCGCGAAGTACGCCTCGACGTGCTCGGCGTTGTTCCACATCAGGGTGGCCACCCGGTCGTCCTGCTGGACACCGAGCTCGTCGCGCAGAGCGTTGGCCAGCCGATGGGCGCGGACACCGATCTCGGCAAAGCTGCGGCGATGCGGCTCGGCCTCCCCGGTCCAGGTGGTGACCTGGGACTTTCCGTGGATCGTCATCCCGTGGCGGAGTATGCGGGTGACGAGGAGCGGTACGTCCTGCATGGTGCTCAGCAAAGCGTCCTCCCGGTGGGCGCTGCGGCGCTGCGGCGGCTTCGGATGCAGCCGATTCTGCGCACGTACCGGTCGGCATGTCACTACCCGGGGGGACAAACACGGCGCGTATTCGCTGTTCGGGGCCATGCATGGCCCGATGCACAGACCCGAGGCCCGCCAACGGTGCACCACGCACAGGGCTGCCCGGCTGCGGGAGGAGGGGCGGTGTTCCGTCGATGTTTCATGTGAAACGTCGGGGGTTTCACGTGAAACATTCTCAGCGGACCGGGGTGAGCTCCGGGTCCTCGCGGAGCTTGACCAGAGCCCGGGAGACGGCGCTCTTGACCGTGCCGACCGAGACGCCGAGCAGCTCGGCGGTCTGGGCCTCGCTCAGGTCCTCGTAGTAGCGCAGGACGACCATGGCCCGCTGCCGGTCGGGCAGCCGGGTCACGGCGCGCCACATCGCGTCGCGCAGCGCCTGTGCCTCCGCGGGATCGGTGGTCGGCGCCTCCTCGGTCTCCGGCAGCTCCTCGCAGGCGAACTCGTCGACCTTGCGCTTGCGCCATTGGGAGGTGCGGGTGTTGACGAGGGCCCGGCGCACATAACCGTCCAGTGCCCGGTGATCCTCAATGCGGTCCCAGGCGACGTACGTCTTGGCGAGCGCGGTCTGGAGCAGGTCCTCGGCGTCGCACGGGTTGGCGGTGAGCGAGCGCGCGGTGCGCATCAGGACCGTCCCGCGGGTCCGGACGTACGCCGAGAACGACGGGTACGTCGTCGGATTCGAGGCGAGTGTGCACACAGGCGTGGTCATGGCTCCACGCTAGAAGCGCGGCGGGCCGCTGGGATCGGCCGCAGGTGCCGAAGGCGGATCCATCTCAGGTTGTAGGGGGAGGCCGCACCCCACCTCCTGAAGGTGGAGGAGGAAGGGTGCCCGTGGGAGCCGGAACTGGCGGTGAGCGCCGGTCGGCTGCCCGGCCCGGGGACCGGCCGGCTGTCGGCTCCAAGGATCGGCCCCGGTTGTCGGTCAGCCGTCGGCGCCGAGGATCAGCCCCGAGGTCGGCACCCCGGTGCCGGCCGTGACGAGTACGTGCTCCGCGGCCGTGACCTGGTTGACCGAGGTCCCGCGCAGCTGGCGGACGGCCTCCGCGATGCCGTTCATCCCGTGCAGGTACGCCTCGCCGAGCTGCCCGCCGTGCGTGTTGAGCGGCAGCGCGTCCGCCGCGACGAAATCGGCGGCCTCGCCGGGCTTGCAGAAGCCGAACTCCTCCAGCTGCATCAGGACGAACGGGGTGAAGTGGTCGTAGAGGATGCCCACGTCGATGTCCGAGGGCCGCAGTCCGCTGTTCCGCCACAACTGCCGTGCGACCACGTCCATCTCGGGCAGCCCGGTGAGGTCGTCTCGGTAGAAGGAGGTCATGGCCTCCTGGCGGCGGCCGGCGCCCTGTGCGGCAGCGGTGATCACGGCGGGCTTCTGTCGCAGGTCACGAGCCCGCTCGGGGCTCGTGACGATGATCGCCTGGCCGCCGTCCGTTTCCTGGCAACAGTCCAGCAACCGCAGCGGCTCGACGATCCAGCGCGAGGCCGCGTGGTCGGCGAGGGTGATGGGCTTGCCGTGGAAGTAGGCGGCGGGGTTGTTCGCGGCGTGCCCGCGGTCGGTGACCGCGACGTGGCCGAAGGCCTCGGGGGTCAGCCCGTAGGCGTGCAGATACCGCTGGGCGGCCATGGCCACCCAGGAAGCCGGGGTGAGCAGCCCCCACGGCAGTGACCAGCCGAGTGCCGCGCCCTCCGCCGAGGGCTCGCGCTGCTGCACGCCGGAGCCGAAGCGGCGGCCGGAGCGTTCGTTGAAGGCCCGGTAGCAGACCACCACCTCCGCGACCCCGGTGGCGACGGCGAGAGCGGCCTGCTGGACGGTGGCGCAGGCCGCGCCGCCGCCGTAATGGATACGGGAGAAGAAGGAGAGCTCGCCGATGCCCGCGGCCTGGGCCACGGTGATCTCGGGGCTGGTGTCCATGGTGAAGGTGACCATGCCGTCGACGTCGGCGGGGCTGAGCCCGGCGTCGTCGAGGGCGGCGTGCACGGCCTCGACGGCGAGCCGGAGCTCACTGCGGCCGGAGTCCTTGGAGAACTCGGTCGCGCCGATGCCGGCGATGGCGGCGCGCCTGCCCAGCCCGTCACGGGTACGAATGCTCATGCCACACCTCCCGCCGGACCGAGGGTGACGCTGACGGTGCCGGTGACGTGGTGGCCGAGGCGGTTCGCGCCGACGACCAGGATCTCGGCGGTGTCCCCGTCGAGGGCGGCGACGGTGCCGGTGAGGGTCATGGTGTCGCCGGGGTAGTTGGGGGCGCCGAGGCGGATGGCCACCTTGCGCAGGACGGCGTCCCGCCCGAAGTGGTCGGTGATGTAGCGGCCCACCAGGCCGTTGGTGGTCAGGATGTTCATGAAGATGTCCGGGGAGCCCTTCTCCCGGGCGAGGACCGCGTCGTGGTGCACGTCCTGGTAGTCGCGGGAGGCGATGGCGCCCGCGACGATCAGCGTGCGGGTGACCGCGATCTCCAGCGGCGGCAGGGCGTCGCCGACCTTCACACGACCCGCCCGGCTCCTGCGGTCCATGCCTTCCGTGTCGGCCATGTCGCCCACGCCCTTCATGTCGTCCGCGTTCTTCATGCGGCCTCCCCCTCGGATCCGGCCGACAGGAGCGCGCCCAGCTCGGCCAGCAGTTCGCTGCCGCACCCCAGGTAGGCGTCGAGCTGGCGTCCCCACAGGAAGTGCCGGTGGACGGGATGGTCCAGGTCCGCTCCCATTCCGCCGTGGAGGTGCTGGCCCGCGTGCACCACCCGTTTGCCCGCCTCCGACGCCCACCAGGCTGCGGTCAGGGCGTGCTCGCGCGCCGGGAGTCCCTCGTCGATGCGCCAGGCGGCCTCGTACGCGGTGACCCGGATCGCCTCCGTGTCCATGTGGGCGTCGGCGGCCCGCAGCATCACCGCCTGGTTCGTGGAGAGGGGCCGGCCGAACTGCTCCCGGGTGGAGGTGTACTCCACCGCGCGGGCCAGCGAGCCCGCGCACACGCCCGCCTGCAGTCCGGCGAAGGCGGTGCGCGCCGCGGCCAGCACCTGGTCATGGGCGCCCTCCCCGCCGAGCCGTTCCGCCGGGGCGTCGGCCAGGGTCAGCCGGCCCGCCGCCCACGGCGCGGTGGTCTCCACCGCCGAGGTCCGCACGCCGGGTGCGTCCGTACGTACGAGCCACAGGGCGGGGTCCGCGTCGGGAACCAGGACGTGGGTGGCCTCGCGCAGCCAGGGCACGGCCGGGGCCGTGCCGGTGAGGCGGCCGTCCGGGGAGGCGAGGAAACGGCCGCGGGCGGGGAAGGCGCCGGTGGCCACGGCCTCGCCCGAGCCCAGCGCGGGCAGCAGGCGGGCGCGCTGCTCGGGGCTGCCGTGGGCGGCGACCGGGAGCACTCCGTACGCGCAGGTGGCGGCGTACGGGACCTGCGCGGTGGTGCGACCCTGCTCCTCCAGCAGCAGCACCAGGCCGAGCAGGCCGACGTCCTCGACGGCGGAGACCAGTCCGGCGGTGGTGAGGGCCTTCCACAGCTCGGCGTCGCTGCCGGTACCGGCCGCGGCGAGGCGTTCGTGGGTGGCGAGGTCGGTGAAGATCCGGGCGGCGAGGCCGGCCGCGGCCGCCTGTTCCTCGGTGGGGTGGAAGTCCATCAGCCCTCGCTCCCCCGGAAGACCGGCAGTTCCAGGTCCTCGTCCACCCGCAGGAACTCCAGCTGTACGGGCAGCCCGATGCGGACCTTGTCGTAGGGGATCCCGCTGATGTTGCTGATGATCCGGACCCCTTCGGCGAGTTCGACCAGCGCGACCGCGTAGGGCCGCGCCTCGCCGGCGCCGTCTTCATGCGCGGTGAAGGCCGGGAAGGGCGGGTGGTGCATGACGACGTACGAGAAGACCGTGCCGGCGCCGGACGCCTCGACGGTGTCCCAGTCAAGGCCGGCGCAGGCATGGCAGCCCGGCAGCCAGGGGAAGCGGAGGGTCGCACAGGCCGTGCAGCGCTGGATCAGCAGCCGGTGCTCGCGGACACCGTCCCAGAAGCCCTGGTTGTCCCGGTTGACCACGGGGCGGGGGCGCCGGGCCACCGCCGCCGGCTTCTTTTGCTGCCGGTCCCGCGGGGCGGCGGGTGCGTACTTGAGGATGCGGAAGCGGTGGGTGCCGGCGAGTTCGCCGTTCGCGCGGACGTCCATGCGGGTGGTCACGAAGTGGCCGGCGCCCAGTCTGGTCTTCTTGCGGGGCGACACCGACTCGATGACGGCGTCGTAGGTGATCGCGTCGCCGGGACGCAGCGGACGCAGGTACTCCTGCTCGCAGTCGGTGGCGACGACGGAGGTGCAGCCCGCGCCGTCGAGGAGCGCGAGGAGCTCGTCGTAGGCGGAGGAGCGGCCGCCGTGGCCGGAGAGCCCGCCCATGGTCCAGGCCTGCAGCATGGTGGGCGGGGCGATGGCGTCCGGGCCGGTGTAGGCGGGGTTGGCATCGCCCATCGCCTCGCACCAGTGGCGGATCATCGGCTCGTTGACCGGGTCCTTGCCGCGTCCGGCGGTGGCGGCGGGCTGTCCCTCGAAGGCTCGGAGCAGCGTGTGGAAGCGGGCGTCGGCACCGGCCTGGTCCTCCGCTCCGGCTCGTCCCCCGTCCTGCGCTGCGTCGTCCGCCGTGGCGGTCATCGCTTCCTCCCCTTCATGCCGAGCCGCATCATGGCGACGATCTCCCGCTGGACCTCGCTGACCCCGCCGCCGAAGGTGTTGATCTGAGCCGCCCGGTTCATCCGCTCCAGCTCGCCGCCCGCGAAGACCTCAGGCCCAGGCCCCCGGACGAGCGCCTCCTCGCCCACCACCTCCTGGCACATCCGGTACACCTCCACGGCGGACTCGGTGCCGAGGAACTTGACGCCGCTGGCGTCGCCTGGGGCGAGGGTGCCGCTGCCCACGTCCTGGACGAGGCGCCAGTTCAGGAGCCGTACGGCCGCCAGCCGGGCGTGCGCCTCGGCCAGCCGGGACTGCACCCAGGGACGGTCGGCGGGACGCTCGCCGGTGGCGGGATCCGGGGTGCGGGCACGGGCGAGGGCAGCCGCGTAGAAGTCCTCGGCCTGCATGCCGATGGCGGCGAGCGCCACGCGTTCATGGTTGAGCTGGTTGGTGATCAGGCCCCAGCCGCCGTGCTCGGGGCCCACGAGATGGCCGGCGGGCACGCGCAGGGAGTCGTAGTACGTCGCCGTGGTGGTGAGTCCGCCGACGGTCTCGATCGGGGTCCAGGTGAAGCCGGGGGCGTCGGTGGGGACCAGGATGATCGAGATCCCCTTGTGCTTGGGGGCATCGGGATCGGTCCGGCAGGCGAGCCAGATCCAGTCCGCGTTCTGGGCGTTCGAGGTGAAGATCTTCTGCCCGTCGACCACCCAGTCGCCGTCCGCACCGCCATCGCGCACCGCGCGGGTACGCAGGGAGGCGAGGTCCGTGCCTGCCTCGGGCTCCGAGTATCCGATGGCGAAGACGATCTCGCCGCCGAGGATACGCGGAAGGAAGTAGTCCTTCTGCTGCTGCGTGCCGTACTTCATGAGGGTCGGGCCGACGGTGTTGAGGGTGACCATGGAGACGGGCGCGCCGGCCCGGTAGGCCTCGTCGAAGAACACGAACTGCTCGTCGGCTCCCCTTCCTTGTCCCCCGTACTCGACGGGCCAGCCGAGGCCGAGCAGTCCGTCGGCGCCGATGCGGCGCAGCAGTGCGCGCTGGGCCGCCGGGTCCTCGGGAAGTCCGTCCGGCAGCAGATCGTGGAAGTACTCCCGCAGCTCGGCGCGCAGCCGCAACTGGCCTTCGGTCGGGGCGAGGTGCACGGTGCTGGCCTCCCGGCATCGCATCGTTCGAGTGATCTGACTGTCCGTCAGATTCCTGGTCGATGTCAAGGTCGCGCGGGAAGGCGGTACGGGCAGCCGGGCAGCCGGGCAGCCGGGCAGCCGGGCACGAGCAGAAAGGTTTCGCCGCGCCCGTCCCCCCGAACACGCCGAAAAGGGCCGCGCCGTCCGGGAACCCACCGTCTCCCGGGCCTGCGGCCCCGCAATACCAAGCTTTACGCCCCGCGAGCGCTTCCTGCGCGCTCTCTTCGCGGTCCTGCACCGCCGGGCATCTCACTCCGCGCCCGTATGCCCCGCAGGCGCAGCCAGTCACCGCACTCCGACCGCCGGCAGCTACGCGGCGAGCGCCAGCCCCTGCCGGGCGGCTCCGACCGAACGGGCACTGCTTGCCCCGGCGGGCGCAGCGGTCACGGGTGCCACGGCCGCCGCGGAGGCGGGGGACGGCCCGGACGGGCCCGCGGCGAGCGGGGCCGGTGACAACGGCCAGTCCGCGGCTGCGCCGGCCGCGGCGGCCGAGCGGCGGACGGACGGCGACTTGCCGTGGGCTTCGGCGCGGATGCGCTGCTTGATGGTGGGCGGGAGCGCCCTGCCCCGCATCACCGCCCGCCAGGTCCGCCGGGCCACCGGTACGGCCGGCCGGCGTACGGCGGCAGCCACGGGCCGGGTGGGCGAGGCAACGACGACGGCGGACGGAACGGTCTTGCGACCGAACCCGAGGGAAGCGAGGAGCGCGACGAGCGCGGAGACGACGACGGTCCACAGGGACGCGACGCTGATGCGGTGAGCCATGACGGGTGCCTCGATTCGCAAAAGTTCCGACGGGCGGATCTGCATACATTCGGCATGATGTGTCCGCAACCGCACCGCTTCACCGACGCGCGCCGATCTTCCGACAAACACCACTCGGAAGAACCAAGGCCCCCGGCGCCCACGCCGTCGATGCGGGTCGATCCCGGCCGCACGACGAAGGGGCGCCCCCTTGGAGGGGCGCCCCTTCTGATCAGTTCGTTCACCGGTCGGTGGCGGTGGGTGTGGGATTTGAACCCACGGTGACTTGCGCCACGACGGTTTTCAAGACCGTTCCCTTAGGCCGCTCGGGCAACCCACCCTGCCCGTCCCAGCTGGGGCGGAGCGGCTACAGCCTACCGGCTGGGGGAGGGCGGCGGGGGCCGGCTTTTCCCGGGAAGGCCTACTGGGGCGGGTCAGGAGGTCTGGGCCTTGTCGTAGGCCGCCTTCGCCTCGTTGCCGAAGTAAGGACCGAACATGCGGTTCGGCAGGAAGGTGTATCCGAAGCTGTTCACCGAGACCTGGGTGCCCAGGCCCGTGGACTCGTTGAAGTCCTGGAACCAGGGGCCGCCGCTGGAGCCGCCCGTCATGTTGCAGCCGAGGCTGTGGTCCTTGGTGAGCAGGAAGTCCTTGCCCGTGGAACCGCTGCAGTAGATGAGCTTCGTGCCGTCGTACGGTGCGGCCGCGGGGAAGCCGAAGGAGTACATCTTCTTGTTGTAGCCCCCGTTGAAGAGGATGCCCTGGGCACCGACGGCCTGGCTGAGCTTCTGGCCGTTCAGGGGGGCGACGACGGCGAGGCCGACGTCCATGTTCATGTCCTCGCTGGCGGCCCACTGGTCGGTGGCGAAGGTCTTGGTGGCCGACCACTGGCCGTAGGGGGCGTTGCCGTTCTCGTACCCCGGGACGAAGATCCAGTTGGTGTGCCAGGCGCCCTGGTACTTCACGCAGTGGCCCGCGGTGATGACCGTGCTGCCGTTGGCGCTGGTGATGGAGTCACCGGAGCAGGAGGCGGTCCGGTCCCCGAAGGTGAAGAAGACCCGGCCCGAGGTTTTGACGACCGCCCCGCCGCCCGTCCAGGCACCGCCCGCCTGCGGGAAGGACGTGGGGGAGGCCGCCGCGGACGGAGCCGTCGGAGCGATGGCGGTGGGCCGGGCCGAGGTGGCCACCGGGGTGCGCGCCGCCCCCGGCACCGCCGTCACGTCGAGCGGCACCGCGGACCGCATCCGCTCGGCGGTCCAGAAGCCCTTCGTGTGCTGCTGCGTGAACGATGCGGGGGTGTCGGCGGCAGCCGAGGGGGTGGCCGCCGTCAGCGCGCCCGCGAGGAGGGCGCCTGCAGCCAGGAGGACCGATGCTGCCGTGCGATGACGAATCACGCCTGACTCCTTCTGCCGTGTCCGGTCCCCTCGGACCGGACAGGGTGGGGGTGAAGTGCTGTCGGTGCGGATCGGGCGCAGGGTCGCACGCACGGCACGAGAAGTCAGGAGACAGTCAGAACGTTCGGTCGGTTCCGGCCAGGAATTGGCCAACTCTCATCCGTTCCCCTGCCGTCCGGCCCGTCGCCATCCGTCTCCTGCCATCCGCCGCCCTGGCATCCGTGCCCCCGCATCCGGTCAGCGACACTCCCTCATACGGTCAGCAACACCCCCGCGTACGAGGCGCCCGCCACCACCACCCAGGCCCCGAGGCCCAGGACCGCGGCCCTTCCGCCGGTCCGGGCCAGCGTGGGCAGGTGTACCGCGCTCCCCAGGCCGAACAGGGCTGTCGCCAGCAACAGTTCCTGCGCGGTGTGCGCCCACTCCAGCGCCACGCCGGGCAGCACCCCGGTGGTACGCAGCGCGGCGGCGGCGAGGAAGCCGGCGACGAACAGCGGAACCGGCGCCGGACGCCGCCCGGAGGCGGTGCGTACCCCCTGCCGTCGTGCCCGTACGGAAAAGGCCACGGCCGCCACCAACGGGGCCAGCAGCGCCACCCGCATCAGCTTGACCAGCACCGCCTCGCCCAGCGCCCCCGGGCCCGCGCTCTGGGCGGTGGCCACGACCTGCCCGACGTCATGGACGCTCGCGCCCACCCAGCGGCCGAAGGCCGGATCGGTGAGACCCAACGGGCTTTGAAGCAGGGGGAGTACTGCGATGGCCAGGGTCCCGCACAGGGTCACCAGGGCCACCGAGGAGGCCACGTCCTCCTCGTCGCTGCCCGATACCTGGCTCACCGCCCCGATCGCCGAGGCTCCGCAGATCGAGTACCCGGTGGCGATCAGCAACGGCTGGTCGCCGGGGAGCCCGAGCCTGCGCCCCAGCCAGAGCGTGCCGAAGAAGGTGGCTGCAACCACCCCGGCCACCATCACCACCGTCGTCCAGCCCAGCCGGAACACCTGGTCCAGGCCCAGACCGAGGCCCAGCAGCACGATGCCGATCCGCATCAGGCGCCGTCCGGCCAGCGAGAGGCCCGGGCGCCCGATGCCGCGTACGACACCTCGTAGCCCCGGCAGGTGGGCTACGGCAATGCCGAGCACCACCGACGCGGTCAGCATCGGCACCACGGGCAGCAGGCGGTGCACCGTCCAGGCGACCACCACGCCGGCAGCGGCGAGTCCCAACCCCGGCCAGGATGACGGTGTTTCACGTGAAACATGCCGGACTGCCAGGCTCTGCGGGCGATGGAGGAGCGCCATCAGTCGACGGGCGGCGCGTAGGTACGGCGGATGCTGGTACCCAGCCGGGAGACGTCGGCGCCGTAGATGTGCAGCGATATCGCCTTGTCCGCACAGGAATTGCGAACCTTGTGGATGTCTCCGGGCGGCGCGAATCCGCAGACCTCCCCCTGACCGTTGACCACGTCCTCCGTCGCCACCAGACGGGCCGGGCCCGCACCGGGAGCCAGGCGGTAGCGACGCTCGCTCTCCTGGCCCTGGTGCACCCCGGCCACGCACCAGGACACGTGGTCATGGATGCAGGTCTCCTGCCCCGGAAGCCAGACCAGGGCGACGACGGAGAAGCTGCCGTCGGACTCGGCATGCAGGATGTGCTGGCGGTAGCGCTCCGGATCGCCCTCCTGCTGCGCCTCGGTCAACAGGTCGTCGCTGCCCAGGTGAGGGGCGAGCAGCTCGCCCACCAGGTACGCGGTCACGTCCGGGGCCAACCCCCGGTCGACGACCGTACGGATTTCACGGACGAGGGCGGCCATCCTCGCGGTCGTGCGGGCCGGTGTTGTGGTGGTCATACCGGCAGCGTCCTGCTGCCGATCCATCACGTCCAACGACAGTTCCGACCCGAATTCCCTAGCCCCGCTTATGAATCGGTCAGCAGCCGACCCGGTTCGAGGCCACTCTCTTCAGCGCGTCCAGCACCACGGCCGTCGCCGGTATGCGCAGGTGCTCCCGGTAGACGTAGGCAGCGATGTGCCGCCGGGCGGCGGGCTGCAGCGCCCGCCCGCAGACCCGGGTCAACGACAGGGAAGGCAACACCAGGGCCGGCATCATCGCGACTCCGAGTCCCTGCGCGACCATGCTCTGCACGACCAGGTTGTCGTCGGTCGCGAACCGGATGTCGGGCACGAAGCCCAGCTCGGCGCACTCGTGCAGCAGGTTCGCCCGGCAGCGCGGGCAGCCCGCGATCCACTTCTCCTCCGCGAGGTCGGCCAGCTGCACCGCCCGGCGCCGGGCCAGGGGATGGCCGGTCGGGAGCAGCACCGTCAACTGGTCCTCCAGCAGCCTGACCTCGGCCACCTCCTCCGGTATCTCCTCGTGCAGCCCGGGGTAGGTGAAGGCCAGGGTGATGTCGCACTCCCCGCGCTCCAGCCTGCGCAGCGACTCCGGCGGCTCCCCCTCCAACAGCTCCACTTGGATGCCCGGGTGCTCCTTGGCCAGACCGCTGAGGGCCTCGGGGACGAGGGTGACGTTGGCGCTGGGGAAGCCGCACAGCCGGACCCGCCCGGTCCGCAGCCGGGCGTACGCCTTCAGCTGGGCCTCGGCGGCGGAGAGGCTGCCGAGGATGGACTCGGCGTGCCGGGCCAGGGACTCCCCGGCCTCGGTGAGCTTCATCCTGCGGCCGATACGGGTGAACAGCGGTGTGCCGACGGCGCGTTCGAGCGCCTTCATCTGCTGGGTTATCGCCGGCTGGGTGTAGCCGAGGACCCGAGCGGCTGCCGAGTAGGACCCCGAGGCGACCACCTCGTGGAACGTCCGGATATGCCGCGAATCGAACACAGGGGAAGCATAAGCGGACGTTGGGAGGGGCCGTAGGCGTTATCGCGCCTACGGCCCCTCACCATCCGGCCACTGCTCGTCCGGGTCTCAAGGCGCCCGGCCCGTCCCCGGGTCTACTTGTCGCCGACCCGCGAGCCGAGCGTGATGTCGACGGTGGACGGCTTGCCGTCGCGCAGGTAGGTCAGCTTCACCACGTCGCCCGGCTTGTACGTCCAGATCTCGCTGATCAGGGTCGGCCCGCTGTCGACCGGCTTGTCGCCGAACTTGATGATGATGTCACCGGGCTTGAGGCCCGCCTTGCCGGCCGGCCCGTTCGGGTCGACCAGCTCGTTCGCGGGGGCGCCCTGCTCGGAGATCTTGGCGCCCTCGACCTTGGACTGGAGGTCCACGGAGACCGAGATGACCGGGTACACCGGCTTGCCCGTCTTGATCAGCGACTCGGCGACGTTCTTGGCCTGGTTGATCGGGATGGCGAAGCCGAGGCCGATCGAGCCGGCCTGGCCGCCGCCGAAGCCGCCGTTGCCTGCGGACTGGATGGCGGAGTTGATGCCGATGACCGCGCCGCGCCCGTCGAGGAGCGGGCCGCCGGAGTTGCCCGGGTTGATCGAGGCGTCCGTCTGCAGCGCGCTCATGTAGGAGTTCTTGCTCCCGGAGCCGTCGCCGGAGGCCACCGGGCGGTTCTTGGCACTGACGATGCCGGTGGTGACGGTGTTGGACAGGCCGAAGGGCGCGCCGATCGCGATCGTCGGGTCGCCGACGGCGACCTTGTCGGAGTCTCCGAGCGGCAGCGGCTTCAGGCCGGACGGCGGGTTCTTCAGCTTGAGCACGGCCACGTCGTAGCCCTGGGCCCGGCCGATGACCTCGGCCTCGTACTTCTTGCCGTCGGAGAAGGTCGCGGAGAGCTTGCCGCCGTTGGCCGCGGAGGCCACCACGTGGTTGTTGGTGAGGATGTGGCCCTGCTGGTCGTAGACGAAGCCGGTGCCGGTGCCGCCCTCGCCGTCCCCTGCCGAGGCCTCGATGGTGACGACGCTCGGCAGCGCGCTGGCGGCCAGGCCCGCGATCGAACCGGCCTCCCGCTTGATGTCCTTGGGGGTGTTGCTCGCGGAGATCGTGGTCGAGCCGGTGCCGTCATTGCCCCGCTCGGCGGCCCAGTAGCCGATGCCGCCGCCCACGCCGCCTGCGAGGAGGGCCGCCACCAGGACGGCCGCGATCAGGCCGCCCTTGCCCTTGGGCTTGGCGGGCGGGTTGCCGTCGGTGGTCAGGGGCGTGCCCCAGCCGCCGTGGCCTCCCTGGCCTCCGCCCGCACCGTACGCCGGGACCGCGGGCGGCGGGGGCGGCCAGCCCTCGGCTCCGTGCGCGGCCGGAGCCGGCGCCTGGGGGTAGGACGGGGCGCCGGAGGGTGCCGGGGTGGACGGGATCTGCTGGGTGGGCTCGGTGCCCGGCGCGGGGGTCGGCGGAAGCTGCTGGGTCACCGGCTCAGCGGCGGGCGCCGCGCTGCCGGATACCGCCGGAGCAGCCCCCGGCGCCGCCGGCGGGGTGGTGGGTGCGGGCGGCCCGGCGAAGGTTCCCGCAGCGGCCGGGGCCTCGGCTGTCGGCGCGGACGCGGGCGTCTCGGGGGCGGGAGTGGCCACCGGTGGTGCCGACGGGGCCGCGGGGGGCGTAGGGGCCGCGGTGCCCTCGTTCTCGGTGCTCACAGCGCTCTCTCCTCGTCACACACGGCTTCAGACAATCCTGCTCTTCGGCCCGACTGAACGTTCGACGTGCCGCACAAGTTCCTGGGGCAAGCCTCGCCCAGGACCCGTCAGAGCACTGTAAGCCGGACCTGTGCGTCTCCCCCATCCTTTATCTCCGGCAATTCCGGCGCATCCCCAGGACTCGGCCGTCACCCGAAGGCCGCGCGGTGGCACCATGACCCGGTGACCCACGCAACGCCGCTTCCGATCCAGGTCGTCGCCCACCGAGGCGCCTCGGAGGACGCTCCCGAGCACACCCTGGCCGCGTACCGCAAGGCCATCGAGTACGGCGCGGACGCTCTTGAATGCGATGTCCGGCTCACCGCCGACGGCCATCTGGTCCTGGTCCACGACCGCCGGGTCAACCGCACCTCCAACGGCCGCGGCGCCGTCTCCGCCCTGGAGCTGGCCGACCTCGCCGCCCTCGACTTCGGCTCGTGGAAGGACCGCGAGGAGTCCCCCGACTGGGACGCGGACCCGGAGCGCACCTCGGTGCTCACGCTGGAGCGGCTGCTGGAGCTGGTCGCCGACGCCGGGCGGCCGGTACAGCTCGCCATCGAGACGAAGCACCCGACCCGGTGGGCCGGACAGGTGGAGGAGCGCCTCCTCTTCCTCCTCAAGCGGTTCGGCCTGGACGCCCCGCCCGCCGAGGGCCCCCACCCGGTCCGCGTGATGAGCTTCTCGGCGCGCTCCCTGCACCGGGTGCGGGCGGCTGCTCCGACGCTCCCGACCGTGTACCTGATGCAGTTCGTCTCCCCGCGCATGCGCGACGGGCGGCTGCCGGCCGGCGTACGGATCGCCGGACCGGGCATGCGGATCGTGCGCAACCATCCCGGCTTCATCCGCAGGCTCCAGGGCGCGGGGTACTCCGTACACGTATGGACAGTGGACCAGCCGGAAGATGTTCAGCTCTGCGCTGATCTGGGTGTGGAAGCGATCATCACGAACCGACCGCGGCAGGTTATGTCACAGCTCGGACGCTGACGTCCCCATTTGCCCACCTGTCACAGAGGGCCCGTTCGTGACACGGCGTGCCCCGGCGCATCCGCTCCGCAACCGCCGGTCATGAATGCGTCACAGGGCCCTGCCAGGCCGGTTTCCGGTCCAGGCCAGGGGGGCATCCAGACCATGGCGTGGGGCTAAGGAGGTTCCGGGGGTGGCGTTGGTGGTGGCACAGGAAGTGCCCACGTCGTCGTGCATGGACGTACGCCATGGTCCTGCTGGCGTGGGCGAGGCGAGACACCGCATGCGTGAGCAATTGCGTATCAGCGGAGTGTCCGAATCAGTCGTGGACGACGCCGTTCTGATCCTTTCCGAACTGCTCAGCAATGCCTGCCGACACGGCAGACCGCTGGGCGCGGGCGAGATCGGGGACGGGGAGATACGCGCCGCATGGCGCATCGACATGGCAGGGCGGCTGACGGTCGAGGTCACGGACGGGGGCGGTCCCACCCGCCCGGTTCCTTCCACGCCCTCGGTCACCGCCCGCGGCGGCCGGGGGCTGAACATCATCAGTGCCCTCGCCCAGGACTGGGGTGTCCGGGACGGTGCGTCAGGCGAGGTCACCGTATGGGTGGTCGTCGCGTGCGGGCCCCGTCACGAGGATTTCGCTACGCGCGTTGCGCCCCCGGCGATCGACTTCAGCACCGCCTTCGACGATTTGGAACCCTGACCCGCCCGCACGATCCGACCCGCAGCACAGGCCATCCGAACAGACCAACCGAACAGGCGGTCTCCGGGAGCGCACGCCGACCGTGCTCCCGGCCGCACAACACCGGTTCCGGCGGTACGAACGACTAGGCTCCCGCCCAGACACAAGCCGTACCGCCGCAACCGGGAGACACCCACGATGGCCAAGAAGCGCCCCGCAGCCAAGACTGCAAAGCCGCAGCTCAAGAACGGGGAGATCCCGGTGGTGGGCGCACGTGAGCCCTGCCCGTGCGGCTCCGGGCGCCGCTACAAGGCCTGCCACGGCGCGGCCGCCGCGCACGCCGTCACCGAGCACGTGCAGCGCCCCTTCGAGGGCCTGCCCGGCGAGTGCGACTGGGTGGCGCTGCGCGAGCTCGTGCCCGCGGCCACCGTCCCGCTCTCCCTCAAGGGCGGCCTGCCCGAGGGAGTCCCGTCCGTCACCCTGGTGACCGTACTCCCCATGGCCTGGCCCGCGTTGCGCCGTGAGGACGGGTCGGTCCTGCTCGCCCTGCAGAACGACTCGACCACCGGGGACCTCGCCCGGGACATGGCGGACACCCTGCAGCGCGCGCTCCTGGCGGAGCCGGGTAATCCCGTTCCGGCTCGCCGGGTTCCCGCCGAGGGCTCCCGACTTCAGGATCTCCTGGACACGGACGGCGTTTTCGAGCCGGTTGTGCACAGCGGCTTCGAATTCTGGATTCCGGATGCGGAGAGCGCCCAGAACGCCTCTCCGGAGATCGCCGCCTCGCTGGAGCGCGCCAACGCGGCCGCCATCCCGACGGTCAAGCTGGCCGGCGTGGACGCGGCCTACTGGTGCGAGACCCCGGACAAGAACCACCTGCGCTGGGTCATGCCGCACCCGGAAGAGAAGCTGCTCGACGCCCTCGCGCGGCTGCATGCCGCCGGCGCCTCCTCGCTCGGCGAAGGCACCCGACTGGTCGGTTCCTTCCGGGCCCACGGCCTGATGGTCCCCGTCTGGGACCTGCCCACCGGAGTGAGCGCCGACGACGTGGAGAAGCCCGCGGCCGCGTTCGCGGAGCGGCTGGCCACGGCCCTGGCGTCGGACGCCCCGCTGACCGCGGACGAGCGCCGGGCGCGCGGCGGTCTCACCAATCGGCAGATCACGCTGAGCTGACCGCCGCACGCCCCGCAGGGCCGGTGACTGGGGTCACAACTCCCGCTAATCGTCTGCAAATCGGTGTCTGAATATCAGAGATCGAATTTGCGAACAGGCGATCTCTTGTTACCGTTCTTGTAGCCCGGTCGCTGGTGCATCCCCCGTCGCCAGCGACCGGGCCCTTCCATTTCCGCGGTAGGTCAACCATCCGCCGGAGCCGGTGCGTTGCTCCCGGACCGCAGCAGCAGCCGCCCTTCATCATCCGGAACTGCAAACTCCGCAACCGCCGAGTAGCTGTCGGGTGTCCCGGCCGAGGTCTCGCGCGGCGTCTCGCAGAGCCCCGGATGATCGCCCGGCCCCACCGCGCAGCGGATCTGCACCGTGCGCCCCGCCGGTCCCATCACCGTCAGTACGGCGTCCAGCGGGTGGCCGCTGGTGTTGCGGTAGTAGCTGCGTCCCCAGGTCCGGCCCTCGCTGACCAGGATGCAGGTCTGCGCCTCCAGCCCTTGTGGCGCGGCCAGTTCGGGGCCGCAGCGGGAGTCCGTATGCGGCTGCTGGGTCGGGCCGGGCGCCGTGGTCGGGGCGGACTGCCGGGGTGTGCGGGGTGCCGCGGATGCGGACGGGCGGGCGGGCGCGGCGTCGGGTGTCGCCTTATGGGATCGGCCCGACGGGTCGGCAAAGCCGAGGGACGAGAACAAGCCGCCGCCTTTTCCGTCATCCTGACCGGCGAAATCGGGTCCGGCGATCGCTCCCGCCAGCGGGAGCGACAAGATGATCAGCACACCGGCGCTGATACCGATCAAGCGGAGATTCATTCGGCGAAGATAGCGATGCGGGAATGGGGCGCGGAGATCCCCGCGCCCAATTCCCTTGTAAACGCGTCCCGCCGACACCCGTACGAGTGATCGGCGAGCTTCGGTGCCGCGCTCAGTACGCGAGCCGGCTGCCCCCACCGGACGCGCCGCTGCTCGCCTCGACCAGTGCGTCGACGACGGCCTCGACCTCCGGCAGCCACGGGCTCCCGGCGCCGGCGGGCCTGCGCTCCCAGCGGACCTGCCCACCCCCGGACGCGGGGGAGGGCGGCAGCAACAGGTAGCCGCCCTCGCCGTGGAAGCGCAGCGCGGAGGGCACGTGGTCCTTGGCGTAGAGGAGTTCGCCGAGCCGCTCCAGCGAGTACGGCGCCACCAGCAGGGACCACCGGGTCGGCGTGGCCACGATCGGCCCGAGCCGCATGCCCTGCGCGTCCAGCCGTACGACGGCACGCGCGGCAGCGGCGGCGGGCAGGCTCACGGCACACGGGGCGGCGCCGCCGGTGGCGAGCAGGACCGGGGCGGCGGGCCGGTTGCCCCACCACCAGGCGACCATCCGGGGGTCCGTGGTGGCCGCGAGCAGCCCCGGGTCGAAGGGGTGCGCGCCGGGAACGACGCAGTCGGGGTCGGGACAGGCGCACCGGCGGCTGTCGGCACCGGAGCGGCCGACCCCGGGCAGCACGGGCCACTGCCAGGCCGTCGCGCAGGTGAGCGCCGTGTCGAGGAGGGCCGGATCACCGCTCTGTCCCGGGACGGGACGGAGGGATGTCAGGCGCTTGCGGAGCCGCTGGAGACGCCTTCCGAGGATCTCGCGCATGAGCGCTCGTTCCTTTCCGTTGAACGCCGAGGGCCACATCACACCATGTAAGCGGTGTCTCACCACACGTACACGTTTCGCGTCACTGTGCGCCAGAAGCAGGTTCACACGGTTCGTGCAGTTTTCTTACAAGGGCCCCGTGGCGGGGCGGAACGCGACCCGCGCCGGCGCCGAGACCGACTGCCGCCGCTAAGGACGACGGCTCGCGCCGGGCGGTTCCCGGCGGATGCCGGGTGGTTCCCGACGGTGCCGGGCGGCTCCCGGCTGGTGCCGGGCTGCCCCAACTGGCCCCGGACACCCACCGATTACGTACCCGGGCCCGCTCCGACGCCCGACCAGTCGATCGCAAAAACCGTCCGCTTCCGGCTTTTTCCAGCCAAGTTCTAGCCTTGGCTGGACCGTGAGTTGCAGTCTCACGGACACCAGGATTCCCACCTGGGCAATGCTGGACATCGATCCTCGTGTGCGTGTAGATGTGGATTCATTGATGGCGGCGCAGCACGATCTGGGGGTTTGCGATGCTATATGGCGAATCGCACCAGGTGGAAAGGCGGACGCCATGAGCGCCCCGCATCTGCCGAAAGTGGCTGGAATCGATCCAGCAGTTAATACGGTCCCGCACACTGCCGCGCCTGCCCTCGCCCGGACAGCCCCCGCGCCGACTCCCGCACCCGGCCCCGGCACCCTGATCCAGGACCGGCTCGCGGGCATGGTCTCCGACCTCACCACCCTCCACGAGCTCACCGAACGCCTCGCCCGCGCCTGCGACCTCGAATCCTCCCTCCAGGAATTCCTGCGCGCCGGAGCCGCCCTCGTCGGGGCCCGCCGCGGCCTGATCGTCCTTGAGCCCTCCGACGGACTCGGACCCAGCACCACGATCGGCCTCGGCCTCGGCCGGGCGGATCTGGGGCACATCGAGACCGTGCCGCGCGCCGCCACCTCGTACGGCCGCATCCTCGACGGACTGCCCGACGCACAGGGCGGCTCCGAGGTGCTCCCCGAGCCCGACGCTCCCCCCGGCCTCGGCGGGTACGGCGTCCCCGTCGACCCCCGCCACCGCGAGGTCGCCGCCCGACTCGGGTATGCCGCCAGCTACGCGCTTCCGCTGGTCGCCGAGGCCACCGGGCGGCTCGGCGCGGCCGTCTGGCTCTACGACGAGCAGGCCGAGCCGAGCGACCGGCAGCGCGACCTCGCCGGGCTCTACGTCCGGCACGCCGCCGAGCACCTGGCCCGGATGCTGGAGGTGGAGCGCTCCCGCAGCTGGCTGGCCACCGTCGCCGAGGAACTGCTGCCCAGCCGGCTCCCCCGGATCCCCGGGGTGCAGCTCGCCGCCCGCCACCACACCGGGCCGCAGGGCGGCGGCGACTGGTTCGACGCCCTGCCGCTGCCCGAGGGAGCCCTCGGTCTGGCCGTCGGCTCCGTCACCGGGGCGGGGCCGAGCGCCGTGGCCGCGATGGGCCGGCTGCGGGCCTCGCTGCGGGCGTACGCCGTCATGGAGGGCGAGGACCCGGTCGCGGTCCTCTCCGACCTGGAGCTGCTGCTGCGCCTGACCGAGTCCGCGCGCTCGGCGACCGCACTCTTCGCCTACTGCGAACCGGCCCACCGCAAGATCATCGTCGCCGGGGCGGGGCACACCCCGCCGCTGCTCATCGGCCCGCGCCGGACCGAGTACGTGGAGACGACGCTCTCCGCGCCGCTCGGGATGCTCGCCTGCTGGGAAGCGCCGAGCGTGGAGATCGAACCTGCTGCTGGAGAAACGGTGCTGCTCTACACCGACGGGCTCCTGCGGCGTACCGGCGATGCCATGGACCGTGCCTACGCCAGGCTGCACGCCGCGGCGGCGGGGGCGCCCCGCAGTGCCCGCGAGGACCCGGCCGCCCTGTGCGACCACATCCTGCGGACGGTACTGCCGGAGCGCGATCCCGCGGTGTCGGCCTCCGCCGGTCCTGCTGGTTCCGCTGGTCACCGCGGGTGCGCCGGGACCCTCGCCTCGGTCGGGGCCGCGTCGTCCGCGGAGGTCCGGGGGGAGGACATCGTCCTGCTCGCTGCCCGTTTTGACTGATTTATCACATGTGCCGACTGGCCTCTTCCCTTCGCACATACGATGGATGCGGTCCATACCCGGTCCTGTCGTAGCTGAGGAGAAGACGTGGCGGACGAGCTCACCCCGGAGACCCCGGAAGAAGAGCAGCCCCAGAAGAAGCACAAGCAGCGCAAGAACGGGCTGTACCCGGGCGTCAGCGACGAACTCGCCGAGAACATGCGCACCGGCTGGGCCGACACCGAGCTGCACGGTCTTGAGCCGATCGCCCAGGCCGCGCACACCGCTGCCCGCCGCGCCGCGCTGTCCGCGCGCTTCCCCGGCGAGCGCCTCGTCGTGCCCTCGGGCCGTCTCAAGATCCGTTCGAACGACACCGAGTACCCCTTCCGTGCCGCGACCGAGTACGCGTACCTGACCGGTGACCAGACCGAGAACGGCGTCCTGGTCCTGGAGCCCGCGGGCGAGGCCGGCGGCCACACCGCCACGATCTACCTGCTGCCCCGCTCCGACCGCGAGAACGGCGAGTTCTGGCTCTCCGGCCAGGGCGAGCTGTGGGTCGGCCGCCGCCACTCCCTCGCCGAGGCGGAGCAGCTCCTGGGCATCCCCGCCAAGGACGTGCGCGAGCTCGCCGACGCGCTCGCGGAGGCCACCGGCCCGGTCCGCGTCGTCCGCGGCCACGACACCGTCATCGAGAAGGCCCTGACCGACAAGGTCACCGCCGAGCGCGACGAGGAACTGCGCGTCTACCTCTCCGAGGCCCGCGCGGTGAAGGACGCCTTCGAGATCGGCGAGCTGCAGAAGGCCGTCGACTCGACCGTCCGCGGCTTCGAGGACGTCGTGAAGGTCCTGGACAAGGCCGAGGCGACCTCCGAGCGCTACATCGAGGGCACCTTCTTCCTGCGCGCCCGCGTGGAGGGCAACGACGTCGGCTACGGCTCCATCTGCGCCGCCGGCCCGCACGCCTGCACCCTGCACTGGGTGCGCAACGACGGCGACGTCCGCTCCGGCGACCTCCTCCTGCTCGACGCGGGTGTCGAGACGCACTCCCTCTACACCGCGGACGTCACGCGCACGCTGCCGATCAACGGCACCTACACCGACATCCAGCGCAAGATCTACGACGCGGTGTACGAGTCCCAGGAGGCCGGCATCGCGGCCGTGAAGCCCGGGGCGAAGTTCCGCGACTTCCACGACGCCTCGCAGCACGTGCTGGCCGAGAAGCTCGTCGAGTGGGGCCTGCTGGAGGGCCCGGTCGAGCGCGTCCTGGAGCTGGGCCTGCAGCGCCGGTGGACCCTGCACGGCACCGGCCACATGCTCGGCATGGACGTCCACGACTGCGCCGCCGCGCGCACCGAGGCGTACGTGGACGGCACGCTGGAGCCGGGCATGTGCCTGACCGTGGAGCCCGGCCTGTACTTCCAGGCCGACGACCTGACCGTGCCCGAGGAGTACCGGGGCATCGGCGTCCGGATCGAGGACGACATCCTCGTCACGGAGGACGGCAACCGGAACCTGTCGGCCGGACTGCCCCGGGCCTCCGCCGAGGTCGAGGCTTGGATGGCGCGACTGAAGGGCTGACGCCCGCGCCGCACCGGCACGCCGGCGGCGGCGCCCACGTCACAAGGGCGGGACCTCCACGCGGGGTCCCGCCCTTCGTGCGTCACGACGTCCTCGGCCAGGACCGAGGACTGCCGGCGCTACGAGACCTTCAGCAGCGCTCCCTCGCGCCATTTGAGGACCTTGTCGAAGCTGACCACCGCGCCCTGGCCCGGGCGGTTGCGCAGTCTGACGTGGTCGGCGAGCTCCTCGATCAGCCACAGGCCGCGGCCGTGTTCCTTCTCCGCGGTGTCGGCAGGGGTGGCGGGCGCGGCCGGCGCGGGTCTGTGTCCGGCCACGGTCGCCGCCGGGAAACCCGGGCCCGAATCGGTCACCTCGATCCGGCAGCAGTCACCGTCCAGGTAGGCCGTGACGCGGTACGCCGCGCACGCCTCCGGAACGGATCCCCCGCCGGAACCGGTGTCGGCCACCGGCCCGCCGTGCTCCACCGCGTTCGCACACGCCTCGCTCAGTGCCACCGACAGGTCGAAGGAGATGTCCGGGTCCACCCCCGCGGTCTCCATCGTCCCGAGCAGCAGTCGCCTGGCGAGCGGCACGCTCGCGGCTTCGCGCCTCAAGTGGAGAGACCACCAGATGCTCATACGGTTACGTATTGCCGCGGTGGGCGGAGCGTAAGCCCCTGGCGACCGTCGGAGCCCTCATTCGGCCGATGCGGCACTCCCGGCGGGGCGTGTATGCCGACGCGCGGGCCTCGTAGACCCTGAACGCAGGCCCGAACGCAGGCCCGAACGCAGGCCCGAACGCAGGCCCGAACGTAGGCCTCGAACGGCGTCGTACGGGGTCACTCACGACCTTCCGGACCTGCCGCATGAAGGGCCGGAGCGCAGTGCGATGATGTCCCGGCCATGACTGCCCTCCACACGACGTCCGCCGGAGCCGGTCTCCGGTTGATCCGGGCCGCGGTGTTCACCGCGGTCTGTGTCGTGCTGTCCGCGGCGGGGCATGCGGTGGCGTCCTGCGCCACCGTCCCGTGGTGGGCTTTCGCCGTCGCCTTCCTTGCCGTGTTCGCGGTCGCGGCTCCGCTCGCGGGACGCCGGCGCTCGCTGAGCGGCATCGCGGTCGGACTCACCGCCGGGCAACTCGGCCTGCACACCGTGTTCGGCCTCGGCCAGCACAGTGCGGCGGCCCCGGCGCCTGCCGGCTCCGACTCCGCGCTGCCGGCCCTCGCCGCCCGGTTGATCTGCGGGGGCAACTCCGTACCGCTCAGCCCGGCCGACGCCCGGCGGGTCCTGGAGACCGCCGGACTGGACCCGGCCGCCATGACGGCTGAGCTGGCGGCGCAGGGACATGCCGGCCATGCATCCATGGCGCAGGCCGCCTCCGCGCCGGACACCGCCCTGTTCAGCCCCGGCATGCTGGCCGGGCACCTGCTGGCCGCGCTCGCCGTCGGCTGGCTGCTCGCGCGCGGCGAGGCGGCCCTGTTCCGCCTCCTCGAACTGTCCCGGGCCTCCGCCGAATCCGACCCCGTACGTCCGCTGCGCGCCGCGCTGGCCTTCGTACGGGCCCTCGCCGCCGGACTCCCGGGCACCTCCGCCCGTACCCCGCGCCCTGCCCGGACCGCCGGGGCGGCGGCCGTGGACACCGGCCGGGCGACACTCCACCACACGGTGATCAGGCGCGGGCCGCCCGCGGGACTCGCCCTCGCAGCCTGACGCGGCACCCCTTCCCCGGGCCGGGGGAGCACCGGTGCCGCGAACTCCGCGCGCGCCGCGCCCGGATCCACCGTCACCCCCTGCTCTGTGGAGTGTTCCTGCCATGAAGACCTCTCGCGTCTCCTTCGCCGCCGCCCTCGCCGCCGGTGCCGTTCTCGTCCTGTCCGGTCCCGCCTTCGCCCACGTCAGCGTGCAGCCGGGCGAGGCCGCCAAGGGCGGTTACGCGACGCTCAACTTCAAGGTCCCCAACGAACGCGACAACGCCTCGACCACGCAGCTCGAAGTCACCTTCCCGGTCGACCAGCCGCTCACGTCCGTCATGCCGCAGGACATCCCCGGCTGGACCGTGACCGTCGAGAAGAGCAAGCTCGACAAGCCGCTCACCGTGCACGGCAAGCAGATCAACGAGGCCGTCACCAAGGTCACGTGGAGCGGCGGCAAGATCGAGCCCGGCAAGTTCCAGCAGTTCCCGGTCTCCGTCGGCAAGCTGCCCGAGAACGCCGACCAGATGGTCTTCAAGGCGATCCAGACGTACGACAACAACGAGGTCGTCCGGTGGATCGAGGAGGCCAAGGAAGGCGCCGCGGAGCCGCAGAACCCGGCGCCCGTCCTGAAGCTGACGGCCGCCAAGGCCGCCGACAACCACGACGACGGCAAGAAGCCGGCCGCAGCCGACGCCGGCCACGCCACGAAGGACGAGCACGACGAGGCGGCCGCGGGCAGCTCCGACACGACGGCCCGCGCCCTGGGCATCGCGGGCATCGTCGTCGGCCTCGGCGGGCTCGCGTTCGGCATCGCCTCGCGCCGCCGCGCCTCCTGACCTGCCGTACCGCCGGGCCGTAGGCCTGAGTCAGACCATCCCCGATCCCAGGGACATTCCTCCATGCGCACCACACGTGTGACGGTCGCCGCCCTCGTGGCGGCGGCCGCACTCGCCCTCACCGCCTGCGGTGGCGAGACCGCGAAGACCGACTCGGTCACCCAGATCACCAGCCAGTCGAAGACCGGCAAGGCGACCGTCCTCGACCGCCCCTTCGACAAGCCCGACCTCGTCCTGACGGACACGACGGGCAAGCCGTGGAACCTGCGGGAGCAGACCAAGGGCAAGCCGACGCTCATCTACTTCGGCTACACCAACTGCCCCGACGTCTGCCCCCTGACGATGAGCAACATCGCCGTCGCCAAGAAGGCGCTTCCCAAGGCCGACCAGGACCAGCTCCAGGTCGTCTTCGTCACCACGGACCCCGAGCGGGACACTCCCGACTCCCTCGGCGCGTGGCTCAGGTCCCAGGACCCCGCCTTCACCGGACTCACCGGGGACTTCGCCACCATCCAGGCCGCCGCCCGCACGCTCGGCATCGGTATCGAGGCACCCAAGAAGCAGGCCGACGGCAGCGTCGTGTCCATGCACGGCGCCCAGGTCATCGCGTTCTCGCCCAAGACCGACGAGGGGTACCTCCTCTACGGCGAGGGCACGACCGTCGACGACTACACCAAGGACCTGCCGAAGATCGTCAAGGGAGAGAACCCGTGAACGCCCGCACCACCCGCACCCTCGCCGCCGTCCTCTCCCTGACGGCAGCATTCGCCATATCCGGCTGCTCCTCGGACTCCGGCTCCGGCTCGGGCGCCACGGCCGACGGGGCCAAGCCCAAGATGACGGTCAGCGGTGCCTTCATGCCGGAACCGGTGAACGACAAGATGGCCGGCGCGTTCATGGTCATCAAGAACGGCTCCGGGACCGCGGACAAGCTCACCGCGGTCACCAGTGCGCTCTCCGACGATCTGCAGATCCATGAGACCAAGGACCAGAAGATGCAGCAGGTCCCGTCCATGGACGTGCCGGCGAACGGAGAGCTCAGGCTGGAGCGCGGCGGCAGCCACATCATGTTCATGGGGCTCAAGAGCAAGCCGAACGTCGGCGACAAGGTCACCGTCGAGCTGCGCTTCGAGAAGTCCGACCCGGTGAAGGTCGAGCTGGACGTCAAAGAACGGACGTACAACGCCCAGGCCCCGACTCACACCGATGGCAATGCCCACTGACGGACCGAGGTACTGACACGCCATGACGGCCACCGCCCTCGCCCCCTCCCCGGCCCGCGTCCGGCCCGCGGCGCTCCTGCCACGGCTCACGCTGGTCCTCGCGGCCCTGCTGGTAACGCTGTTCACCGCCGCCGCGCCGGCCACGGCACATGCCGCACTCACCGCGAGCGATCCCCAGGACGGGGCGGTGGTCGCCACGGCCCCCGCTCAGGTCACCCTCTCCTTCTCGGAGCAGGTCGCCATGGGCGACGACTCCATCCGCGTCATGGACCCCCAGGGCAAGCGGGTGGACACCGGCGAACTCCGGGACATGTGCAGCGGATCCACCATCCGCTATGGCACTGCCCTGCACTCCGGCCTGCCGGACGGCACCTACACGGTTGCCTGGCAGGCGGTCTCCGCCGACAGCCACCCCGTCTCCGGAGCCTTCACCTTCTCCATCGGGGCACCGTCCAGCACGAGCGTCACCCTGCCCACCCATCAGGCGGGCGGCGGTCCGGTGGGCATCGCGTATGGCATCGCCCGCTACGCCGCCTACGCCGGTTTCACCGTCCTGGTGGGAGGCGCCGCGTTCATCCTGCTGTGCTGGCGCCCGGGCGCCGCTCAGCGCCCGCTACAGAAGCTCGTCCTGCGGGGCTGGGTCACGCTCACCGCAGCCACCCTCGCGATGGTCGTGCTCCGCAACCCGTACACCGGCTCGGGGAAGTTCGCCGATGCGCTCGACCTGAGCGGGCTCAAGTCGGTACTGGAGACGAAGACCGGCGCCTCCCTCGTCTCCCGACTGCTCCTCCTCGGGGCCGCCGCGCTGTTCGTCGCGGTGCTCTTCGGTGCGTACGCCCGGCGGCAGACCACCCCGGCCGCGAAGGAGAACGCGAGCGAGGACACCAGCGACCTGTTCTTCGGCCTCGCCATCGGCGGGGCCGTGGTCGCCGGTGGTATCGCCGCCACGTGGGCTCTGGCCGAGCACGCCTCCACCGGCGTCCAGCCCGGTATCGCCATGCCGGTGGACATCGTGCACCTGATGGCCGTCGCCCTCTGGCTCGGCGGGCTCACCGCGCTGCTCGTGGCCCTCCACAAGGTGCCCGACATGGAGCGCGAGGCAGTCCAGCGGTTCTCCAAGGTCGCCTTCGTCTGTGTCCTGGTCCTCACGGCCACCGGGATCTACCAATCCTGGCGTCAGCTCGGCACCTGGTCCGCTCTCACGGGCACGAGCTACGGGCAGCTCCTGCTCGTCAAGATCGGCCTGGTGGCCGTCCTGGTCGCAGTTGCCTATCTCTCCCGGAGTTGGACCGCGCGATTGTCCGGCGCGGCGGCCGGGACTGCGGCGCGGCTCGTTCCCCAGCGTGATGTTTCACGTGAAACGCGGCGCGCTGTTTCACGTGAAACATCGGCCGTCGGCGTCCGCGCCACAGGTGCGGAGGACCCGAAGCGGGCCGCGCAGCTGGCCAGGCAGCGCGCCGCCCGTGAGAACGCGCGGGAGAAGCAGGCTCGCGACGCCGATCCCTCCCGTGCGGGCCTGCGCCGCTCCGCGCTTGCCGAGGCGGCCGTCGCGGTTGCCCTGCTCGCGGTGACCACCGTGCTCACCGGGACCGAGCCGGGGCGCGCCGCCGAGCAGGAGGCGGGCCGCACCACCTCGGCCACGGCTGTCCCCAACCGGGCCATCAAGATCATCCTCCCCTTCGACACCGGCGGCGCGAAGGGCAAGGGCTCCGTCCGACTCGAAGTCGACCCCGGCCGGGTCGGCGCCAACACCCTCCACCTCTGGGTCAACGACCCCGACGGCAGCCCCCTCGACGTTCCCGAGATCAAGGTCGCCTTCACCCTCCCCGCCCAGGAGATCGGACCCCTCCCGCTCGTGCCCGAACGCGCGGCCCCCGGCCACTGGAGCGCATCGGGCGTCCAGCTGCCGTTCGCCGGGGAATGGCGGATCGACGTGACCGTCCGTACCTCCGACATCGACCAGACGACCGTCCAGAAGAACGTGAAGATCGGCTGACCCCGTGATCGAGACCCCCGACATCGAGATCTCCCGCCGGCGACTGCTGGGCACCGTCGGCGCCGCGGGTGCGGCCGGGCTCGCGCTCGGCGCCACCGGCGGCGCCCTGGTGCACTCCGCACTGGGCGACTCCACCGATGGTGCCGCCGGGCCGCCCGGATCCCTTGCCTCGCTGGGCGTCACGCAGGTCGCCTTCCACGGCGACCACCAGGCCGGGATCACCACTCCGTTGCAGGCCAAGGGGCACGTCCTCGCCTTCGATCTTGTGCCCGGCGCCGGGCGCAAGGAGGCCGCCGCCCTCATGCGCCGCTGGTCCGACACCGCACGGCGGCTCATGGCGGGGGAGACCGCGCCGACAGCCGACTCCGGCATCGCCCTGGACGCCGGGCCGTGCTCCCTCACCATCACCTTCGGCTTCGGCCACTCCTTCTTCGACCGCACCGGCCTGACCGACCGCCGTCCCACCGCCCTCGACCCGCTGCCGGACTTCTCCTCCGACCGGCTCGACGCCCAGCGCAGCAACGGCGACCTCTGGGTCCAGATCGGCGCCGACGACGGCCTGGTCGCCTTCCACGCCCTGCGCGCCCTCCAGAAGGAGGCCGGGGAGGCCGCCCGGGTCCGCTGGCAGATGAACGGCTTCAACCGGTCCCCCGGCGCCACCGCCACCGCGTTGACCGCCCGCAACCTCATGGGCCAGGTCGACGGCACCGGCAATCCGAAGCCCTCGGAGCCCGACTTCGACCGGCGGATCTTCGTACCTGCTGCCGGTCCCGGGCCCGCCGGACACGCCTGGATGGGCGGAGGCTCGTACGCCGTGGTGCGGCGCATCCGGATGCTCCTCGACGACTGGGACAAGCAGTCCCTCGCCCAGCAGGAGCAGGTCATAGGACGGACCAAGGCCACCGGCGCCCCGCTCACCGGCGGCACCGAGACCACGAAGATGCAGCTCGACAAGATCGGCCCCGACGGCAAGCCCGTCATCCCCTCCAATGCGCACGCCCGGATCTCGGCCCCCGAGCAGAACGGGGGGGCGGCCATGCTCCGGCGCCCGTTCTCCTTCCACGACGGGATCTCCGCGGACGGCAGCCCCGACGCCGGACTCCTCTTCATCTGCTGGCAGGCCGATCCGCTGCGCGGTTTCGTCCCGGTCCAGCGCAAGCTCGACCGGGGAGACGCCCTGTCGCAGTTCATCCGGCACGAGTCCAGTGGCCTGTACGCGGTCCCGCCCGGTCCACGCGCCGGGGAGTACGTGGGTCAGCGGCTGCTCGACGGATGACGGACACCGCCGCCGCGGTCTGCGCAGCGGCATTACGCTGATCGCATGTCAGCCACCCGCTTCACCTACCTCGGCCCCGAGGGCACCTTCACCGAGGCCGCCCTGCGCACCCTGCCGGAAGCCGCGACCCGGGAGCTCGTCCCGATGGTGTCGGTCCCGGCCGCCCTGGACGCCGTGCGTAACGGCGAGGCAGCCGCAGCCCTGGTGCCGATCGAGAACTCGGTGGAGGGCGGCGTCACGGCCACCCTGGACGAGCTGGCCTCCGGTGAACCGCTGATGATCTACCGCGAGGTGCTGCTGCCCATCGCCTTCGCGCTGCTCGTGCGGCCGGGGACCCCCCTTTCGGACGTCAAGACGGTCACCGGGCACCCGGTCGCCCAGCCGCAGGTGCGCAACTGGCTGCGGGCGAACCTGCCCGACGCCGTGTGGGAGTCGGCAGCCTCCAATGCCGATGGGGCCCGGCTGGTGCAGGAGGGCCGCTTCGACGCCGCCTTCGCGGGCGAGTTCGCGGCCGCCACGTACGGGCTCGTCCCGCTGGTCACCGAGATCCACGACGCGCAGAACGCGGAGACCCGTTTCGTGCTCGTCGGCCGGCCTGCCCGGCCCGCCGCGCCGACCGGTGCCGACAAGACCTCGGTCGTGCTCTGGCTGGGCGACGACCACCCCGGCGCACTGCTGGAGCTGCTCCAGGAGTTCGCCGTCCGCGGGGTCAACCTGATGCTGATCCAGTCCCGGCCGACCGGCGAGGGCATCGGGAACTACTGCTTCGCCGTGGACGCCGAGGGCCACATTTCCGACCGGCGTGTCAGCGAGGCACTCATGGGGCTGAAGCGGACCTGTCCGCAGGTGCGCTTCCTCGGTTCGTATCCCCGTGCGGGGGTCGCTCACGGTGACGTCCGGAATCCGCGGCCGGGAACCTCGGACGGCGACTTCACGGCTGCTTCGGACTGGCTGACGCGCTGCCTCGACGGTCGGCCGTAGTTTTCCCCAGCACTGTCCACAGAGTTATCCACAGGGCGAGATGGGGACCTGTGGACTAGTCGACACGCCGGACCGGCAAAGTCGACAAATCGGTCGGGTGGCTCGGGTTTCGCGCTGGAGAGCGGAAGGTGAACGGCGTCACCTCCGTATCCTCGACCAACTCTTTGGAGCGAGTCATTCCCACCCGAATGAGTGTGTGAGGGTGGTTTGAACCCTGATTCTTCCTGAGCGACTCCCGGTCGAGATTGATCTCTTTCCGTGTCCACAGATCCGACACACAGCCTGTGGATAAACTGGCCCCGTCGGCTATTCCTGTGGACAAGGGAGCCTCCGCCCCTGCTCAGGCGTGACCCGGCCGGGGATGATGTGCCCCTTTTCGAGGAATGGGCCGCCTTTGTGGGCCGCGAGGGGACGGATCGGTTCCCGCCAGTTCCGAACAGTTTTCCATTCACGGCAATTGGGGCATAGTGACACGCAGCGTTATATCGATGTGAGGCCGCCAAGCCCAGGCCGGTAGCCTGGAGGGGTGATTGACCTTCGGCTGCTCCGTGAAGACCCTGACCGTGTCCGCGCCTCGCAGCGCGCCCGTGGAGAGGACGTCGAGCTCGTCGACGCACTGCTCTCCGCCGACGAGCGCCGCAGGTCCTCCGGCATGCGCTTCGACGAACTGCGCAATGAGCAGAAGTCGCTCGGCAAGCTCATCCCCAAGGCCTCCCCGGAGGAGCGGGCGGAGCTGCTGAAGAGGGCCGAGCAGCTCAAGGCGGACGTCAAGGCCGCCGAGGCCGAGCAGAACGAGGCGGACGAGGCGGCCAAGCAGCTGCTGCTCCGGCTCGGCAACATCGTCCACGAGGACGTGCCGGTCGGCGGCGAGGAGGACTTCACCGTCCTGGAGACGCACGGCACGATCCGCGACTTCGCCGCCGAGGGCTTCGAGCCCAAGGACCACCTGGAGCTCGGCGAGGCGCTGGGCGCCATCGACGTCGAGCGCGGCGCCAAGGTGTCGGGCTCGCGCTTCTACTACCTGACCGGTGTCGGCGCCCTGCTGGAACTGGCCCTGGTCAACGCGGCCATCGCGCAGGCCACCGAGGCCGGTTTCATCCCGATGCTGACCCCCGCGCTGGTGCGCCCGCGCGCCATGGAGGGCACCGGCTTCCTCGGCCAGGCCGCGGAGAACGTGTACCACCTGGAGAAGGACGACTACTACCTGGTCGGCACCTCCGAGGTCCCGCTCGCCGCGTACCACATGGACGAGATCATCGACGCCGACAAGCTGCCGCTGCGGTACGCCGGCTTCTCGCCGTGCTTCCGCCGCGAAGCGGGTACCTACGGCAAGGACACCCGCGGCATCTTCCGCGTGCACCAGTTCGACAAGGTCGAGATGTTCTCCTACGTCGCACCGGAGGACGCCGAGGCCGAGCACGCGCGTCTCCTCGCCTGGGAGAAGCAGTGGCTGACCAGCCTGGAGCTGCCGTTCCAGGTGATCGACGTCGCCACCGGCGACCTGGGTGCCTCCGCCTCGCGCAAGTTCGACTGCGAGGCGTGGATCCCGACGCAGGGCAAGTACCGCGAGCTGACCTCCGCCTCGAACTGCGACGGCTTCCAGGCCCGCCGGCTTTCGATCCGCTACCGCGACGGCAAGAAGACCGCTCCGCTCTCCACGCTGAACGGCACCCTCTGCGCCGTCCCGCGCACGATCGTCGCCATCCTGGAGAACCACCAGCAGGCCGACGGTTCGGTTCGGGTGCCTGCGGTGCTCCGCCCGTACCTGGGCGGCCGCGAGGTGCTGGAGCCGATCACCAAGTGAGCTCGGCCCCGTTCCCGTACAAGCTCGTCGCGACCGATCTCGACGGCACGCTGCTGCGTGGCGACGACACCGTCTCGGAACGCACCCGTGAGGCGCTCGCCGCGGCCACCGCGGCGGGCGCGGCCCACATCATCGTCACCGGCCGGGCCGTGCCCTGGACCCGGAGCGTGCTGGACGATCTCGGCTACAAGGGCATCGCCGTGTGCGGGCAGGGCGCGCAGATCTACGACGCGGGGGCCCACCGGCTGCTGACCTCGGTCACGCTGGACCGGCAGCTGGCCGGCCTTGCGCTGTCGAAGATCGAGGCAGAGGTGGGGCCGCTCGCGCTGGCGGCCAGCCGGGACGGGCTGGACGGCGACGTGCTGTTCGGGCCCGGCTACCGGGTGCAGGGAGGCCTGCCGGCCGTCTACCTGGAGGACACCGCAGCGGTGTGGGCCGCTCCGCTGACCAAGCTGTACATCCAGCACCCGGAACTCGACGACGACACCCTGGTCAAGGCGGCCCGGGAGACCGTGGGCGCCTTGGTCGACATCGTCATGGCCGGTCCGGGCATCGTGGAGATACTGCCCCTGGGCCTGACGAAGGCGACCGGCCTCTCGCTGGCCGCACGCCGACTGGGCGTGAAGGCGGCGGAGACGATCGCGTTCGGTGACATGCCCAACGACATCCCGATGTTCGGCTGGGCGGCGCACGGAGTGGCCATGGCCAATGCCCATGCGGAGCTGAAGGCGGTGGCCGACGAGGTGACGACCTCCCACGAGGAGGACGGCATCGCGGTGGTGCTGGAGCGCCTGCTGGGCGCCGCGTAGGACCTGACGAGGCGTCCGGGGCAGCCCGCGCCGGACGGCGCGCTCGAAGTGGCTGCCCCGGACCCTTGTTACTCCCCGCACGGATCACTCTGCCCCGGGAGGAAGCCCCGTACCAGCGAATTTCATGTTTCACGTGAAACGTCGGCCGAGTGCGGGTGCCGGGTCAGCGGCCAGGCGAGCAGACCGACGGCGAGCGAGATCGCGTGCCCGAGATCGGTGAAATTGCCGCCGGTGAAGAGGGGGATCCCGAAGAAGGCGACCACTCCGGCCAGATAGAACCAGCGCAACGGGTGGGGGAGCCGGTAGGTGAGGACCCCGATGGACGCGGCCAGCCCGTAGCTCACACCGACATCGACCACGTGGACCATGCTGTGCGGGGCCCGGTGGTCCTCAATCGCCATCAGCACGACCTTCTGGCTGACCAAGGTGGCCGTGATGTGCGCGGTCGCGACGATGGCCAGCCAGCGCAGGGTGCCGAGCCAGCGTTCCACAGGTGCGTGGAAGAGCTCGAAGAGGACGGCGTAGAGGGCGAGCGAGGACGGGTCCTCGATCCAGAACGCGCTGGAGAGCAGGGCCCGGACAGGATGCCTGGTGAGCTCGTGGATATTGCTGCTGTGGCGGTGGAGCAGGACGTGTTCGACACGGTCGGGGGCTACCACCACGATGAGGCTGGTGATGGCGATGACGAGCAGCCATATGTGCGTCCCGGGCGAGGAGCGTATCCAGGCCCGCACGGGCCTGGACGGCTCGGGCTCGGGGTGCTCGACCATGCACTGATGATGCCCCGTACGACGGTGCCCCGCCTGGCCGGTGGGCCGGGCGGGGCACAGTTCGCGGAGTCGGCGTGGCGGAGGTCTACTCCTCCCCGGCCAGGGTCAGGCGGCGCAGCTTCTGGCCGGCGTAGACGGTGGCGCCGACGGTGACCGCGCAGAGCAGGACGGCGGCAGTGGGCAGGGCGACGGTGGCGTCGACGTAGCCCTCCCCGGCGACCTTCTCGGCGAGCGCCAGCGCCCACTGCTGGACGCTGAGGGTCTTGGCCCCGGAGACCAGGCTGCCGAAGAGGGACTCCCAGATCAGGGCGTAGACCAGGCCGAAGACCACGGCATGCCGGCTGACGGTGCCCAGCAGCAGGAACAAGGCGCTGTAGGCGATCGAGGCGACGAGCGCGGCGACGGTGTAGGCGACGGCGATCTGCTGGCCGTTGCCGTTGAGGATGAAGCCGGCGATCAGCGTGGGGATCGCGGAGAAGGCCATGGTGACCGCGATCGCGACGATCAGCTTCGTCATGATGATCGTCGGACGCTTCACCGGCTTGGAGAGCAGGTAGACGATCGAGCCGTCGTCGATCTCCGGGCCGATGGCGCCGGTCCCTGCGATGACGCCGATCAGCGGGACCATGGTCGCCAGGGCGAAGCCGCCCAGCAGGTCGGCGGCGACCTTGTCGTCCAGGCCCGTGAAGGCGCGGACGGCGAGGGAGATGACGATCAGCAGGGCCGGCAGCGCGAAGAGGATCAGAGCGCGGCGACGGCCGAGCAGGGCGCGGTAGGTGAGCCGGGCCACGGTGGGGTTGTACATGGGTGCCAGCTCCTTCAGGCCGCGACGAGGTAGGAGAAGACCGACTCAAGCGACTCGTCGGAGGGCGAGACGGTCAGGAGCCGGATGCCGTGGGCGCGCGCGACCCGGGGCAGCAGTTCGGTGAAACGGCCGAAGTCGACCGCCTGAATGCGCAGGGCGCCTTCCTTGACGTCGACCTCGATACCGGCGGTGGAGGGGTCGGCGATTAGAGCGGCCGCGAGGGCGCGGTCGTCGGAGGAGCGGACGAGGTAGCGGTGCGGGCGGTCCGTCATCAGACGGCGGATCTTGCGGAAGTCGCCGGAGGCGGCGTGCCGGCCGGCGACCACGACCTCGATGTGGGAGGCGAGCTGTTCGACCTCTTCGAGGATGTGCGAGGAGAACAGGACGGTGCGCCCTTCCTCGCCCATGCGCCGCAGCAGGTCCATGAGCTGCATCCGCTGGCGCGGGTCCATGCCGTTGAACGGTTCGTCGAGCAGGAGCACGGACGGGTCGTGGACGAGGGCCGAGGCCATCTTCACGCGCTGGCGCATGCCCTTGGAGTAGGTCGCGATCTTGCGGTCCTGGGCGTACTCCATCTCCACGGTGGCCAGGGCCCGCTGGGCCGCCGCCTCGTCGAGCCCGTGGAGTTCGGCGTTGGCGACGACGAACTCGCGGCCGGTGAGGAAGTCGTACATGGCCTCCCGCTCGGGGACCACGCCGATCTGCCGGTAGACCTGCTCGTTGCGCCAGATCGGCGCGCCGTCGAGGGTGACGGTGCCCGTGGAGGGGGCGAGGAAGCCGCCCATCATGTTGATGAGGGTGGACTTCCCTGCACCGTTGGGGCCCAGCAGGCCGGTCACACCGGGGCCGATGCGCATGGTCACGTCGTTGACGGCGACGACGTTCCCGAACCAGCGGGAGGTGTGGTCGATGTCGATGATGGTCACAGCCCGGCCTTCCGGTAGCGGGCCATCAGGGCGGCGTAGGAGCCGGCGATGAGGGCGAGGACGACGAGCAGGTAGACGGAGCCGGCTGCGGCCGAGGGGCCTTCGCCGCCGGGGAAGGCGGAGGTGGCGCCGAGGAACGCGGTCTGTACGCCGTCGATCAGGGTGATCGGCGAGAACAGGCCCATCCACTCGACGGCCCCCGTGGAACCGGTGTTGTAGGCGATGCCCTGCACTGCGGTCACCGCGCCGTACGGAATCAGGAGCAGGGCGATGATGGCGGCGACACCGAAGCCGCGGCGCGGGGTGAGCGCGGCCATGACCAGGCCGAGGCCGGCGAAGAAGACGGACAGCAGCAGCACGGACACCAGTCCCTGGGCGAACCCCTTCGTCTGGTCCGCGAAGTCGAATTTCGCCAGCAGGGAGCCGATCCACATGATCAGCAGCGGTGTGGCGGTCAGGATGAAGAGGGCCGAGGCCATCGCGGCGAACTTGGCGAGGACGTAGTCGACCCGCTCGATGGGGCGGGAGAAGTAGAGCGGCACGGTCTTGAACCGAAGGTCCCGGGAGACCGACTGCGGCGCCTGCGAGGCCAGGTAGAGACCGATGATCATCTGGGTGGTCAGGGCGTACGTCGTGTACTTGATCGGCAGGTCGGTGGAGCCGGGCACCGCGATGGCGATGGCCACGATGATCAGCGCCGGGATGCACATCACCGCGAAGAGGATCATCGGGAGGACCTTGGACTTGGCGGACCGGCCGAGTCCGTAGGCCCCGCGCAGGGACTGCGAGAACAGCGAGGTGCGGGCGTAGGAGCGGCCGAGCCGGGCGCCCTCATAGGACCGGTAGCCGATGTTGTGGATCTGGGTGGAGGTGTCAGGCGCCATCGGAACCGGCTCCCTTCTGCTGGTGGCGGTCGTGGTCGCGGAAGACCTCGGCGATGTGGTGGCGGCGCTGCTCCATGCGGACCAGGCCGAGACCGAGGTCGGCGACGGTGTCGCGGACGGTGTCGTAGGTGTCCTCGCCGGTGGCCTCGACGAGCAGGATGTGGCCGGCTCCGGGCAGGCCCTGCTCCTCGCCCGCGTGAAGGGTGAGACCGGCCGAGGCCAGCGCCTTGCGCAGGGCCGCCGTCCCGTCCGGGTGGAGGTCGGAGTCGGTGACCTCGACCGCGAGGGTGGCGGTGGTCTGGGTGAAGTCGCTCGTGGAGCTGGAGCGCAGCAGCTTGCCGCCGTCGACGACCACCACGTGGTCGCAGGTCCGCTCCAGTTCGCCGAGCAGGTGGGAGGTGACCAGGACGGAGATGCCGAAGTCGGTGTAGACCCGGCGGATCAGGCCGAGCATCTCGTCGCGGCCTACCGGGTCGAGGCCGTTGGTGGGCTCGTCGAGCAGGACCAGCTGGGGGTCGTGGACGAGCGCCTGGGCCAGCTTGACGCGCTGCTTCATGCCGGTGGAGTAACCCCCGATGGGGCGGTAGCGCTCCTCGTACAGCCCCACGTGGCGCAGGGTGTCGGCGGTCCGCTCGCGGGCGGCGGCCGGGGGGAGGCCGGACATGCGCGCCATGTGGACGACGAACTCGGTGGCCGAGACGTCGGGCGGCAGGCAGTCGTGCTCGGGCATGTAGCCGACGCGTTCGCGGATGGCGCTGCCGTGGGTGGCGACGTCGAGTCCGAGTACGGCGGCACGGCCCTCGGTGGCGGGGGACAGTCCCAGCAGGATCTTGATCAGCGTGGACTTGCCGGCTCCGTTGGCGCCCACGAGGCCGGTCACTCCGGGCCCGATGTCCAGGGAGAGCCGGTCGATGGCGGTCACTCGGGGGTACCGCTTGCTCAGGCTTTCGGTCGCGATGACAGTCACGGCACCGACGTTAGTGGTGCGGACCGCGCGGATCGTCAGACCTGGAGCGCCATCCCGTCTCCGCCTTGAGGACTACGGCCCCTGCCCCAAGGCTGACATGGAGGCTCGGCAGCGGAACGTCCCGGCGGCGGAATGCCCCGGCGGCGCGATGCCTCGCCCAGGGACGGGGACCGGCCAACTTTATCCACAGGTCTGTGCACGGGCCTTGACGTGCCCTCCAGGCATTGTCACATTCATCAATGTCAACTTTCGGGTGCGTACGGCTCTACGGACGGACGGCTGGCATGGCTGGGGACACCAAGCAAGGCACCGCGCACCTCTCCGCCGAGCTGCGCGGGTTCAGGGAAGTACAACGCCTTGCGTACGAGTGCGCGGAGACCGTCGCGGCACAGCTGCGGCCGGGTGTGACCGAGCGCGAGGCCGCGAGGATGCAGCGGGAGTGGCTGCGGGAACGGGGGGTTCGGGACTGGTTCCACCTGCCGTTCGCCTGGTTCGGGGACCGCACCGCCTTCACGAACTTCAAGATCCCCCTCCAGTTCTTCCCGACGAACCGGAAGCTGGAGCCGGGCATGCCGTTCATCCTCGACATGGCGCCGGTCCACCGGGGGTACGCGGCCGACATCGGCTACTCGGGCAGCCTCGGGCTGAATCCGGTGCAGGACCGGCTGATGTCCGATCTGCGGCCGCACCGCGACCTGATCCTGGAACAGGTCCGCGAACGCCGGCCGCTGCGGGAGATCTACGAGAACGTCGAACGGCTGATGGTCCGGCAGGGCTATGCCAACCGGCACCGCGCGTATCCGTTCGGCGTGATCGCCCACAAGATCGGCCGCGTCAAGGAACGGCGCTGGGCCCCGACCGCCTTCGGTTTCGGCGCTCAGTCCCTGAAGGGGCTGGCCTCGGACGCCCTGCACGGACACCGCGAGGGCTGGTCCCCGCTGTGGAGCCCGTACCACTTCTCGGACCATCCGCCGCAGCCAGGGCTGTGGGCGGTGGAGCCGCATCTGGGCTTCCGGGGGACCGGCGCCAAATTCGAGGAGATCCTGGTGGTCACCGACTCCCGGGATCCCGAGGAGAGTGCGTACTGGTTGGACGACGATCTGCCGCACGTGCGGCGCTGGGCCGAGGAGACGACAGCATGAGCGGGACGGACAGGACCGGCGCCTACGGCGCGGCGGACGGCGCGACGAGCGGTGGGAGCCTCGCGGGGGCCCGCGAACGCCGGGTGAGTACCGGCGGGGTCGAGCTGTGCGTCGCCGAACTCGGCGAGGCGGACCGGCCGACCGTGCTGCTGGTGCACGGGTACCCCGACAGCAAGGAGGTCTGGTCGGAGGTCGCCGAGCGGCTGGCGACCCGCTTCCACGTGGTGCTCTACGACGTACGCGGGCACGGTCGCTCGACGGCTCCGCAGCCGCTGCGCGGAGGATTCACCCTGGAGAAGCTGACCGACGACTTCCTCGCGGTCGCGGACGCCGTCAGTCCGGACCGGCCGGTGCACGTGGTCGGGCACGACTGGGGCTCCGTCCAGGGCTGGGAGTTCGCCACGGTCGCCCGTACCGAAGGCCGGATCGCCTCCTTCACCTCCATCTCCGGGCCCTCCCTCGACCACTTCGGGCACTGGATCAAGAAGCGGATGACGCGTCCGACCCCGCGGCGGGCGGCACAGTTGCTGGGCCAGGGCGCCAAGTCCTGGTACGTGTACATGCTGCACACGCCTGTGCTGCCGGAGCTCGCCTGGCGCGGCCCGCTCGGCAAGCGGTGGCCGCGCATCCTGGAGCGCGTCGAGAAGGTCCCGGCCGGCGCCTACCCGACCGCTTCACTGCGCTCGGACGCCGCCCACGGGGCCTGGCTGTACCGCGACAACGTCCGTCCTCGGCTGCGCAGGCCGCGCCCCGATGCGTACGCGCACGTACCGGTCCAGCTGATCACGCCGACGGGGGACGCCTTCCTCTCCGAGCGGCTCTACGACGACCTGGAGCGGTGGGCCCCGGACCTGGTGCGGCGCACCTTGTCCGCCAAGCACTGGGTACCGCGGACCCGGCCGGACCAGCTGGCCGGATGGATCTCCGACTTCGTCACCGCCCGGGAGGACCCCGCCACCCGGGCCCCGGAGCACAAGGCGCCGGGCAGGTATGCCGACCGCTTCGCCGGCCGGCTGGTGCTCGTCACCGGGGCTGCCAGTGGCATCGGACGGGCCACGGCCTTTGCGTTCGCCGAGGCGGGTGCCCGCGTGGTGTGCGTGGACCGGGACGCCGAGGGCGCGGCGCGTACGGCCGACATGGCGCGGCTGGTCGGGGCCCCCGAGGCCTGGGACGAGTGCGTGGACGTCAGCGACGAACAGGCGATGGAGAAACTCGCGGCGAAGGTCGCCGACGCGTACGGAATCGTGGACGTGCTGGTCAACAATGCCGGGATCGGCCTGTCGGGCCCCTTCCTGGAGACCACCTCGGAGGACTGGCGCAAGGTCCTCGACGTCAACCTGTGGGGTGTCATCCACGGCTGCCGCATCTTCGGGAAGCAGATGGCCGAGCGCGGCCAGGGCGGGCACATCGTCAACACCGCCTCCGCCGCCGCTTATCTGCCGTCCAGGACGCTGCCCGCCTACAGCACCTCGAAGGCCGCGGTGCTGATGCTGTCGCAGTGCCTGCGCGCCGAACTCGCGTCGAAGTCGATCGGGGTCTCGGCCGTATGCCCGGGCATCGTCAACACCAACATCACCGCCACCTCGCGCTTCGCCGGGGTGGACGCGGCGGAGGAGAAGCGCCGCCAGGAGCGCTCCTCGCGGCTGTACGGGCTGCGCAACTTCCCGCCGGAGAAGGTGGCCGACGCGATCCTGCGGGCGGTGGTGCGCAATGAGGCGGTGGTGCCGGTGACCCCGGAGTCCAAGGGCGCCCTGTGGATGTCCCGGTTCGCGCCCGCCGCCCTGCGGCGGCTGGCACGGCTGGAGCCCCGGCTGTGACCTCGTAGGGGGCGGTGCGAGCCCCGGCACGGACGCCTCCACGGGCACCTTCGCGGACGCCGGCGCCGAGAGAGAGCGGCACGGCCATACCGGGCTTCTTCCGGCGGTCGTACCATCCCTCGCAGAAGGGCTCGCTGCTGCGCAGGGGCGGCCGCCTGCCGTGCGGCTCCACCGGCCGCCCCGGGCCGCCGCGGGCGCGGTCGGCCCACCGCCATGTCGTAGGGAGCCCGGATTGTCAGACCAGGCAGGAGCCGAATACCGGATCGAGGATCTCGCACACCACAGCGGAGCCACGGTGCGCACGATCCGGGCGTACCAGGACCGCGGTCTGCTGCCGAAGCCGGAGCGGCGCGGCCGCTCCAACGTCTACCGGGACACGCATCTGGCGCGCCTGCGCCAGATCGCCGACCTGCTGGACCGCGGCTACACGCTGGCTTCCATCAAGGAGTTGCTGGAGGCCTGGGACGCGGGGCGCGGGCTGGGCGGCGTCCTGGGACTGGTCGCCGAGGTGCACGGGCCGTGGACGGACGAGGAGGCGGCCCGGATCAGCCGGGCCGAGCTGAACGAGCGCTTCGGCGGCAGGCCGGACGACGAAGCGGTGAGCGAGGCCTGCGAGCTGGGGGTGCTGGAGCGGATCCCGGGGCGCCCGGACGAGTTCCTGGTGCCGTCGCCGCAGGAGCTGGCCGTGGCAGCGGAGCTGTACGCGGCCGGGGTGCCGCTGGCGGCGATCACCGGCCACCTGCGGGAGCTGCGCGGACAGGTGGAGCACATAGCCTCGCGGTTCCTGGAGTTCACGACCGAGCACGTCTTCGCCCGCTACCTGGAGCAGGTGCCGCCGACGGACGCCGACGCGGCGGAGGCGGCGACGCTGGTACGGAGACTGCGGCCCCTGGCGCAGCAGACGGTCGATGCCGAGCTGGCGCGGGCGATGCGACTGTTCGCGACCCGGCACTTGCAGCGGCATCTGGGCGCGGCCGGCGCCCCGCAGCCGTCGGGGCCCGCGGCGGTGGCGCTGCCCGCCGAGACGGTGCGCGCGGTACAGGAGCTGGTCGGCCCCGAGCACGTGGGGGAGTTCGTCCGGGCCGCCACGGAGCGGGAGCTCCAGGCCCGGACGATGAACGAGTTGGCCCGCCGCGGCGGGCGCTAGACCTCGGTCAGTAGTCCACAGGGCAGGTCACCCGTTTGCCGTCAAAACCCACCCAACCGGCTGTGGACAAGCCGGGGATTCCTGTGGGCAACCCGGTGGACAACTCAACCGATGGCCTCGTACGAGGTGTTCGCGGCAGCGGTGGGACCGGCCGCCACCACTACGGCTCTCGCCCCTTTCGCACCGCGGTGGGCACTGCCGTAGAGGAGGGCGGCGAGGGCGAGACCGACGACCGCACCGAGCAGCTGGGCGGCGACGAACCCGGGCAGCGACTGCGGCGCGATACCGGTGAAGGAGTCACTGAAGGCGCGCCCGACGGTACCGGCCGGGTTCGCAAAGGAGCCCGACGAGGTGAACCAGATCGCCGAGGCGATGTACGCGGCGACCGCGGCCGGGATCAGCCGGGGGCGTCCGATGCGCTCCATGCCCTGGATGACGAGGACGAGTCCGGCGGTGGCGACGACCTCGCCGATGAGCAGGTGGCCGCCGCCGCGGATCTGGGTCGAGAAGCCGCCGGGGAGGCGCCCGAACATGGCTTCGGCGAGGACGGCGCCGCCGATCGCGCCGACGGTTTGGGCCGTGGTGTACACGAGGGCCTCCCGGCCACCCAGCCCTGCGCCGCCGGTGCGCCGGGCCCACCAGGAGGTGAGGGTGACGACCGGGTTGAGGTGGGCTCCGGAGAGGGGGCCGAGCAGGGTGATGATCAGCCCGAGGCCGATGGCGGAGGCGAGCGAGTTGGCGACGAGGGCGACTCCGGTGTCACGGCTGAGGCCCTCGGCCTGGATACCGGAACCGATCACCACCACGAGAAGGCCGGCCGTTCCGATGAGCTCGGCGACGGCACGGCGCGGCAGAGAAGCGTGGCTTGTCATGGGTTCTCCCCCTGGGACAGATGTTCAATGGAAAATGTATTCCGTATCTTGGAAAGGCGGTAGAGGTCGCCCCGGCTCTGGCCGCCGCGAAAATGCACTGCCCGCAGCCCCTCCCACCCGGCAAGCTGGGGTCATGGACGACAAGCGCACCGTGAAGGTGTCCAAATACGTCTCGAAACACCTGCGCCATCAGCCGGAACGCATCGGACTGGTGCTCGACGACCACGGCTGGGTGGAGATCGACGACCTTCTGGGCGCGGCCGCCGCCCACGGCTTCCCCTTCAGCCGCGCCGAGCTCGACCACGTCGTCGCCACCAACGACAAGCAGCGCTTCGCCGTCGAAGGCAGCCGCATCAGGGCCAGCCAGGGCCACACCGTTTCCGTGGACCTGGGGCTCGCGGAGGCCGAGCCGCCGGCGTACCTCTACCACGGCACGGTCGCGGCAGCGCTGGACGCGATCCGCACCGAGGGCCTGCGCCCCATGGCCCGCCACCACGTACACCTCTCCCCCGACCGGGAGACGGCAACCCGCGTCGGTGCGCGGCGCGGACGGCCCGTCGTGCTCGCCGTGGACGCGGCGGCCATGCGCGCCGCCGGGCACGTGTTCCGGATCAGCGCCAATGGCGTGTGGCTGGTGGATGCCGTACCGCCGCAGTTCCTGCGCCTGCGCTGACTGCGGCAGCGGCCCGGAGGCGACGGAATTCGGGGAGAGATTGTCAGATCATCGCCCTACTCTGTTCCTCATTCCGGGATCTGTGAGGGGGGGTACCTCGCGATCACCGAACCCTTCACGTGCACGCGAGGTGACGCCCCATGACGTCCGCATCCCCTTCTTCTCCGTCTTCCTCTCCGTCCTCCGCTCCCTCTCCCTCCGGCTCTCCCTCCAGCTTTCAGGTCGATCTGCGCGGCCTCGTCGACCTGCTCTCGCACCACCTCTACTCCAGCCCCCGCGTCTACGTCCGCGAGCTGCTCCAGAACGCCGTCGACGCCGTCACCGCCCGCCAGGCGCTCGACCCGCAGGCGCGGATCCGCATCCGCCTGTCGGCGTCCGGGGGCCGGGTGACCATCGAGGACAGCGGCATCGGCCTGACCGCTGCCGAGGCCCACTCGCTCCTCGCCACCATCGGCCGCAGTTCCAAGCGCGGCGGCGACGGGGGCATCGAGGCCGGCGGCTTGGAGAACACCCGCCGCGAGTTCCTCGGCCAGTTCGGCATCGGCCTGCTCGCCTGCTTCGTCGTGGCCCGGCAGATCCGCGTCATCACCCGCTCCGCCCGCGACCCCCAGGCCGCGCCCGTCGAATGGCTGGCCACGGACGACGGCTCGTACACCGTCCGCGAGCTGCCGCACGAGGCGCGGCCCGAGGCCGGCACCACCGTCATCCTGCAGGCCCGCCCGGGAGCCGAGGAGTGGACCGCTCCGGCCAAGGTCGAGCAGCTCGCCCGTGGCTACGGTTCCCTGCTCCCCTACGACATCACCTTCGACGAAGGCGAGGGCGGCGAGCCGCGCCCCATCACCGACAGGCCGGCCGTGTGGGACCGCTCCTTCCCGACCCCCGCCGCCCGCCGCGTCGCGCTCGCGGGGCACTGCGCCGAGCTCTTCGGCTTCACCCCGCTCGACAGCATCGACCTCGACCTGCCCGTGGCCGGGGTGCGCGGCGTGGCCTACGTCCTCCCCGAGCCGACCAGTCCCGCCCACCGGGCCGGACACCGCGTCCACCTCAAGGGCATGCTCCTCACCGACCAGGCCGACAACCTGCTGCCCGACTGGGCGTTCTTCGTCCGCGCCGTCCTGGACACCGACACGCTGCGGCCCACCGCCTCCCGCGAGAACCTGTATGACGACGAGACCCTGTCCGCCGTACGGGAGGCCCTCGGCACCAGCATCCGGGCCTGGCTCGCCGAACTCGCGGCGAGCGAACCGGAGCGCCTGGCCGCGTTCCTGAGCGTCCACCACCTCGGTGTGAAGTCGCTGGCCCGGCACGACGCCGAGTTGCTCGGCCTGATGCTCCCCTGGCTGCCGTTCGAGACCAGCGACGGATCGATGAGCCTGCAGGAGTTCACCGCCGCCCACAGCGAGATCCACTTCACACGCACCGTGGAGGAGTTCCGCCAGATCGCGCCGATCGCGGCGGCACACGGCCTCGGCGTCATCAACGCCGGCTACACGTACGACGCCGACCTGCTCGCCCTGCTGCCCGCGGTCCGCCCGGACCTCAAGGTCGCCGAGCTGGACGCAGGTGCCGTCACCGAGCGGCTCGACCCGGTCCCCACCTCCGCCGAACTGGCCTTGGCGCCCTTCCTGTCCACCGCCCGCACCCGCCTGGAGGCGCAGGGCTGCGACGTGGTGCTGCGCGCCTTCCAGCCCGTCTCCGTGCCGGCGCTCTACCTCGACGACCGCCAGGCCCGCCAGGAGCGCGACCGGACCGCCGCCCTGGACAGTGCCGACTCCCTCTGGAGCGGCATCCTCGGCGCCCTCCGCGGCTCGGCGCCGCGCGCCCGCCTCGTGCTCAACCACAACAACCCGCTGATCCGCCGGATCGCGGCACTCCCCGACGAGGCCCTGACCGGCACCGCGGTCGAATCGCTGTACGGCCAGGCCCTGCTGATGTCCCAGCGGCCGCTGCGCCCGGCCGACTCCACCCTGCTCAACCGGGCCTTCCTCGGACTCCTGGAATGGGCGACCCACTCCATCGACTCCACGGAGGGCCACCAGTGACCATGCTGACGCGCGAGCAGATCGAGCAGGGCCTTCACGAGAACCGCCAGTCGCCCAACGGGACGGCGCGCAACGCCCACGCCGAGGCCCTGGTCGGCGCGGCGGAGGCGAGCGGCGACCAGGCGCTGTTCCGCGAAGCTCTGGACAACCTGATCAACGCCTACCTCTACAGCTCCGAGTCGCCGAAGATGCTGGTGCCGTTCGCCCGGCTGCTCCAGGAGTACGACAAGGACCCCGGCGCCTTCTCCGAATGGGAGGCCCACTCGCTCTTCTGGGAGTTCAAGTGGGTGGCCTCGGCCATCACCGACTCCCCCGAGATCCCGCTGGAATCCGCCGCCGGCTGGCTGGACGAGATGGAGCGCCGCTACCGGATCGCGGGCTACAGCGAGCGGCCGGTACGCGAGGCCGAACTGTGGCTCGCCGACGCCATCGGCGACGACGAGCGGGCCGAGCGGGCGCTGGCCGCCTGGCTGGCCGCCGACCGCGACGACATGAGCGACTGCCACGCCTGCGAACTCAACGGGCAGGGCCAGTACGCGGCCCTGCGCGGCGACGATGCCCGGGCCCTGGAGACGTGGCAGCCCGTGCTCTCGGGCGAGCGGACCTGCGCCGAGGAGCCGCACCGGCTGCTCGGCACCTCCCTGCTGCCGCTGCTGCGGCTCGGCCGGTATGACGAGGCCCGCTCGAACCACCTGCGCGGCTACCGCATGGCCCGGGGCAACGAGAGCCTGCTGCCGACTATCGGCAGGCACATCGAGTTCTGCGCGCTGAGCGGCAACGAATCGCGCGGCCTGGAGATCCTCGCCGAGCACGCCGCCCACCTGCACCCGCTCGCCAACGCAGACGACCAGCGGGCCTTCCACGGCGGGATCCTCGTCCTGCTGCGCCGGCTCCGGGAACTGGGCCACGGCCAGAGCCCGGCCGTCCCGTACGAGGGCGTCCCGCACACGGTCTCCGAGCTGTACGAGGTGCTGCGCGCGAGCTCCCTCGACATCGCCCGGCGGTTCGACGCGCGCAACGGCACCACCCGCGTGTCGGACCGGCTGCTCGCCCGGATCGGGCGGGAGCCGCTGGTGGACGCGCTCCCCCTGGGCGTGCGCAGCTCGGCCCTGCCGCAGGCGGAGTCGGCTTCGGCCGTGCGCCCGGGGGCAGCCGCCCTGCCGGCTCCGGACACCGGGGACGGTTTCGCGGGGCTGGTGGAGCGGGCCCGGCAGGCACGCGACCGAGGGCATCCGGGGGCGGACGCCCTGTGGACCGAGGTCGCCGCACGGCTGGACGGGCAGCCGGAGGGCGACGTGGACCCCCTGGTCGCCGCGGACGTGGCGGACCACCGCGCCCTGACCGCCGCGCGCGCGGGAGCAGCGGATGCGGCCGAGCTGCTGGCAGCGGTCCGCGACGAATACCGGGCGCTCGGTCAGGCAGAGCGCGCCGCACTGGCGGAGCTGCGGCTGGCGACCCTGGCCGCGCAGTCCGGGGCGGCTCCGGAGCGGATGCGCGAGTTGGTGCGGGCGGCCCGGCGGTCCGCGGAGGCGCTGGATGCGGGCGAGCCGCTGCGCGAGCGCCGTATCGCGCTCACCGAACTGACCTCGCTGCGGGTGGAGTCGTACCTGCGCTCGGTGGAAAGTACCGAGGAGCACGACCACCACGGCCACGGCCACGATGAGCTTGCGGCCGAGCTCACCGGATTCGTCGCCGCATACGGGGGCACCCTGCCGGACCTGGCCGCGGAGGCCGAGGAAATGCTGGGCCGGATCGGCCTGGCGCAGGGTGATCCCGAACGGGCCGTACCGCTGCTGGCGGCGGCAGCGGCGCGGGCGGCGGCCGCCGGCCGACCGTGGCAGGCGGTGGATCCGCTGGTACTGCGGGCCGGCGTCCTGCTGTCCCTTGGCCGGCCCGAGGAAGCCCTGGAGGCGGCGCGTTCCGCGCTGGAGTACTCGGAGGAGGTCGTCGATGCCGAGGCCCAAGCCGTCGTACGGCTCACCCTCGCGGACATCTTGCTGCGCCGGCCCGACACAGCACAGGAGGCGGACGAGCACGCGCTGAGTGCGGCGCACTGGTTCGACCAGGCCGGCCTGAGCGGCGACGGCGGAGCCCAGGCACGGCTGCTGCTGGCCCGCGCCTATGCGCGCAAGGGTCGCACCGCCGATGCGGCGGAAGTACTGCAGTCGACGCTGCCCGACCTGCTGGAGCACGGTGAGGGACAGGCCGTGGCCGCACGGGAGTTCCTCGGGGATCTCCTTCAGGAACTGGGCGACCCGCGGTCAGCGGCGGAGCAGTACCTGCTGGCGGCCGACGTGACCCGGGGCTGGGACGACCCGCGTCCACAGGCGAGCCTCGCCCAGTCGGCCGCCGACCAACTCTCCGCGGCGCAGCTGCCGCAGGAAGCTGCCGCCGCGTACGAGAGGTCCCTGGAGCTGCACCGGACCACCGGGGACGCGCCTGTCGCCGAGGTGCGGATCCTGCGTTCCCTGGCCTGGCTCGACCTGCGCGAGGAGGTCGACGACGCCTCGGTCGCACGGGCGCGGGCGCGGATGGATGAGGCGGCGGCCGTACTGGACGCTGCGCTGGCCGCGGCCCCGCAACGCCGGGATCTGCGTTCCGAGCTCGCTCAGACCTGGCAGCAGTCGGCGCAGGTGCTCGACCGGTTGGTGACCACGTACGAGCAGGACGAGGACGAGGACGGTGAGGGTTCCGCCGAGCGGCCCGCTGCGGCGCAGATCGAGGCCCTGAGGCTGGAGGAGGTCACTCTGTCCGAGCGCGCGGCCGGCATCTACGCGGAACTCGGGCCGGACCATCTGGGAGACCGGCTGCAGTGCGTGCAGTACGCGGCGTGGACCGAGCAGGAGCTGGGCCGCGAAGAAGCAGGCGCCGCCCGGATGTCGGCGCTGATCGACGAACTGCGGGCCCTGCCCGGGGGAGCCCCCGAAGCCTTCCTGGAACGTGCGCAGTACGTGCTGGACCGGCTGAGCTCCTGATCTCCGCGCTGCCGTGCCGATGCCCCTGCCGCCCGAAAGCGGCAGGGGCATCGGCATGACGCCTGGGCAACCGGATCAGCCGGCCAGCTGCGCCATGCCGTCGGTGGCGATCTTCTCGAAGACGCTCTCGTCGGCAGCGAAGTCGGAGTCCGGGATCGGAGCGTGGATCACCAGCTCGGTGAAGCCCAGCTCCTGGTGGCGGCCCGCGAAGTCGACGAAGGCGTCCACGGACTCCAGCAGGGTGTTGCGTTCCGGGGTGAAACCGGTCAGCAGGATCTTCTCCATCGGCTCCGGACTGCGGCCGATCTCGGCGAAGGCCTGGTCCAGCTTGGCGAGCTGCCCGCGCAGGGTTTCCGTCGACTGTTCGGGGGTGCCCGCCTCGAACAGCTTCGGGTCGCCGGTCGTCACCCAGGCCTGGCCGTGGGCGGCGGCGAGCTTCAGGCCGCGCGGCCCGGTTGCGGCAACCGCGAAGGGCAGCCGCGGCCGCTGCACGCACCCGGGGATGTTGCGGGCCTCGTCAGCGGAGTAGAAGGTGCCCCTCTCGCTGACCGCCGGCTCGGTCAGCAGCCGGTCCAGCAGCGGCACGAACTCGGCGAAGCGATCGGCGCGCTCCCGCGGAGTCCAGGAGTCCTGCCCCAAGGCAGTCGCATCGAACCCGTTGCCGCCGGCGCCGATGCCGAGCGTGACCCGCCCGCCGGAGATGTCGTCCAGGCTCATGAGCTCCTTGGCCAGGGTCACCGGGTGCCGGAAGTTCGGCGAGGTCACCAGCGTGCCCAGACGTATCCGTTCCGTAGCGGCGGCCGCGGCGGTCAGGGTCGGGATCGCGCCAAACCAGGGGAGGTCACGGAAGGAGCGCCAGGACAGGTGGTCGTAGGTGTAGGCGGTGTGAAACCCAAGCCCCTCGGCTCGCACCCACTGGTCCCGGCCCCCCTCACGCCACGGGCGTACGGGGAGGATCACAGTGCTCAGACGCAGACTCATGCGTTCGAGACTAAGGCTCCACCGATGTTTCACGTGAAACATCGGGCCGTCTCGTTTCACGTGAAACATCGCCATCGGGGCCACGGCCCGTACCGGGTCTGGTCGGGGGTCGCGGTGCCATGGGCGAAGATGGAGCCGTGACCTCGGCTCCCCAGCGCCCGGACGGGCCCGCCCCCACTCCCCGGCTCATCGCCACCGATCTCGATGGCACCCTGCTGCGCGACGACAAGTCCGTGTCGCTGCGCACGGTCGCCGCGCTGGCTGCCGCCGAGGAGGCCGGGATCGAGGTGTTCTTCGTCACCGGCCGCCCGGCCCGTTGGATGGACGTGGTCAGCGATCACGTCCACGGCCACGGACTGGCGATCTGCGCGAACGGCGCCGCAGTGGTCGATCTCCACGCGGGCCGCGAGTTCGTCGAGGTGAGGGCGCTCCCCCGAGCCACTGCCCTCACGGTCGTGGAGACCCTGCGGGCCGCCGCGCCCGGGACCTCCTTCGCGGTCGAGACGACCACCGGAATCAACTACGAGCCGCTCTACCCGCCCTTCTTCCTGGATCCGGGCGCGCAGGTGGCGGCCGCCGAGAAGCTGCTGGAGGAGGACGCGGACGACAAGGCAGCGCCGGTCCTCAAGCTGCTCGCGCACCACACGGAGCTCACCCCCGACGACTTCCTGGCTCTGGCGCGCTCCGCCGCGGGTGCGTACGCGTCGATCACCCGCTCCAGCCCCACCGCCCTCCTGGAGATCAGCGGGCTCGGCGTCTCCAAGGCCAGCACCCTCGCGCTGTGCTGCGCCGAGCGCGGCATCAGCCCGGCGGAGGTCGTCGCCTTCGGAGACATGCCGAACGACGTGGAGATGCTCCGCTGGGCGGGCACCTCGTATGCGATGGGCAATGCCCACCCGGATGTGATCGCAGCCGCGTCGGGCCGCACGGTCGCCAACAACGAAGACGGCGTCGCCGTCGTGATCGAGCGCATCCTCGCCGAACGCACCACCCGCCGGATAGAGCCTTAGGCCTGCAGCGGGACCTCCCAGACCAGGGTGGTCCCGCCGCCGTCCTCGGCGATTCCGGGGCCGTACGAGCTGGCACCGCCCAGTGACTCGGCCCGTCTGCGCAGATTGCGCAGCCCGCTGCGCCGTCCGCCCTCCGTGATGCCCACGCCGTCGTCCGCGACCTCCAGCCGCACCCCGGGCCGCCCGTCCGCCAGGGTGACCGTGCAGTCGATGACCACCTCGATCCGGGACGCGTCCGCGTGCCGGAACGCGTTCGACAGGGCCTCACGCAGCGCGGCGATCAGGTTCTTGCCGACCAGTTCGCCGACGACGGTGTCGAGGGGGCCGAGGAAACGGTGTGCGGGCTTGAAGCCGAGCGGTACCGCAGCCATGTTGATCTCCCGCAGTACCCGGGTGCGCAGTCCCGCGGGAACCTCCGCCGGGCCCTGCTGGAGGGCGAAGATAGCCGTGCGGATCTCCTGGATCGTCACGTCCAGCTCATCCACGGCCTTGCCCACTCCGTCGCGCACCTCGGGCACGACGGACCGGCGCTGAGCTCCCTCCAGCATCATCCCCGTCGCGAACAACCGCTGGATGACAAGGTCGTGCAGGTCGCGGGCGATCCGGTCGCGGTCCTCGAACACGGCGAGCCTCTCCCGGTCGCGCTGCGCCTCGGCCATCATCAGCGCAAGTGCCGCCTGAGAGGCGAACTGTGTGGCCAGGGTGCGTTCCGCCTCGCTGAACGGCCTCTCCCCGAGGGCGCGGGGGGTGACGAGCGCGCCGAGCACCCGTCCACCGCTGTGCAGCGGCAGCATCATGCACGGCCCGTACGGGCTGGTCAGCCTGGTGATCATGCGTGGGTCGGACGATGCGTCGGTCACGAAGACCGGCTCGCCCTGGAGCAGCTTGGCCACCACTGGGCTCTCGGCCGGGATCACCACCCCGAGCGAGGTCGCCGGGTCGTCCGCCGAGACGGCGACGATCTCCATCCCGCCCTCCTCGGCCGGCAGCATCACAATGCCGGCGGCGGAGTCGGCCAGGTGGCGGGCCTGTTCGGCCACCACGACGAGGGCGTCGTCCGCGTCGCCTCCCGACAGGAGGGCAGTGGTGACGGCCACCGAGCCGTCGATCCAGCGCTCCCGCTGGGTGGCCGCCTCGTACAGTCGGGCGTTGCCGATGGCGATCCCGGCCTCGGTGGCCAGGACCCGGACCATGTGGACGTCGTAGTCGTTGAACTCGCCGCCGCCGTTCTTCTCGGCGAGGTAGAGATTGCCGAAGATCTCCCCCTGCACCCGGATCGGAACACCGAGGAATGTGCTCATGGGCGGGTGGTGCGGGGGGAAGCCGGCCGAGCGCGGATCCTTGGTCAGATCGGCGAGGCGCACGGTGTCGGGATGGGAGATCAGGGCCCCGAGCAGGCCGCGTTTGCCGTCCGGCCGGTGCCCGATCTCCTGCACCACCTCCGCACTGACCCCGAAGGTCACGAAGTCGGAGAGGCCCTGGCCCTCGGTGTCGACGACGCCGATCGCCGCATAGCGGGCGTCGGCGAGTTCGGCCGCGGTCTCGCAGATGCGGTCCAGTGTGGAGTGCAGTTCCAGACCGGTGCCGACCGAGCGCATGGCCTCCAGCAGTTGCGGCACGCGGGCCGTGAGCTCGGTGGACAGCCCGTGCAGGCTCCGCGTTGCCCGCGTGGCGGCCTCCAGCGGGTCCGGCTGTGTTCCGGGTGAGGCGTCCGGCGGTTCCTGCGACTCCTGCAGCGACATGACCTTGAGAGTAGTTAGTCCCTTTTACCGGGGAAAGTCAGCCGGTACCCGCTCGGCCCGCCGTTCCCGCTCCACCCACCTGCGCAGGGGCCCTTCGGCCGCGGCGAGTTCGGCGTAGGACCCGCGCTGCACGACCGCTCCGCGGTCCAGCACGAGAACCTCGTCGACGGCTTCCAGACCCGCCAGACGGTGGGTGATCAGCACCGTCGTACGGCCCTCGGTCGCTGCCAGCAGGTCCGCCGTCAGGGCGTCCGCGGTCACCAGGTCCACGTGCTCGGCCGGCTCGTCCAGGACGAGCACGGGGAAATCGGCCAGCAGGGCCCTGGCCAGTGCCAGGCGTTGCCGCTGGCCCCCCGAGATCCGCTCACCGTGTTCGCCGACCAGGGTGTCGAGCCCGTCGGGCAGCCCGTCCACCCACTTCAGCAGCCGGGCGGCGGCCAGTGCTCCTCGCAGTTCCTCTTCGCTGGCCCCCGGACGGGCCAGCCGCAGGTTCTCGCGCACCGAGCTGTCGAAGACGTGCGCGTCCTGCGCGCACAGGCCCACGATGCGGCGTACGTCGTCGCTGTCGAGCGTGCGCGCGTCGGTCCCGGCCAGGGTGTACGAGCCTTCGGCGGGGTCCAGGAAGCGCAGCAGAACCTGAGCCAGAGTGGTCTTGCCGGCCCCCGAGGCACCGACGACGGCGATGCGCCGCCCCGCCTCCAGGGTCAGGTCCAGTCCGCACAGCGCGTCGCGCTCCTGTCCCGGGTGGCGGGCGGAGAGCCGCGACAGCACCAACGGGAAGGGGGAGGCGGGGAGGGAGGCCGGCTGTTCCGGTTCGGTGACCGGGGCGGGAGCGTCGATGACCTCGTAGAGCCGCTCGGCGCTGCGGCGCACCCGCTGGCGGTACTGCACGGCCTGCGGAAGCCCGGCCACCGCCTCGAAGGCGGCGAGCGGGGTCAGCACCGCCACCGCCATGGCCACCCCGGACAACCGTCCGTCCTGCACGGCGCTCGCGGCGAAGCAGGCCGCGAGCACCACGGTCAGCCCGCACACCAGGGCGGAGAGCCCGCTCCCGAGCCCGGTGGCCGCCGCCCCCCGGGCAGCGATCGCGGTCAGCGTCCGGTCGCTCTCCTTCGCGTCCGCCCTGCGCCCCTCCAGAGCACCGGCCACGGTCAGCTCGGCCGTCCCGGTCAGGAGGTCTGCCACCCGGGTGGCCAGTTCGCCCCGGGCAGGCGCCAACCGCCGCTCCGCCCGCCGGGAACACGCACCACTGACCAGCGGCACCCCGACCCCGGCGACAATCAGCCCGACGGCGAGCACCGCCCCCGCCTCGGGCAGCAGCCAGGCGGTGAACCCGACCGAGCCGGTGCCGACGAGCACTGCGGTGCCGAGCGGCAGCAGCCAGCGCAGCCAGTAGTCCTGGAGGGCGTCGGCATCGGCCACCAGCCGGGCCAGCAGATCCCCGCGCCGCTGCTCCCTCAGGCCGGCCGGAGCAATGCGCTCCAATCGCCGGAACACCGATACGCGCAGGTCGGCCAGCATCCGCAGCACGGCGTCGTGGGACACCAGCCGCTCCGCATACCGGAAGACGGCCCGCCCGATCCCGAAGGCCCGCGTCGCGGTGACGGCCACCATCAGGTAGAGCACCGGCGGCTGTTCGGAGGCCCGTGAGATGAGCCATCCGGAGACGGCCATCAGCCCGACGCTGCAGCCCACCGCGAGTGCCCCGAGCAACAGGCCGAGCCGGAACCGCCCCTGCCACGCCCTGGCGAGCTCCCTGACCCGGCGGAGCGGATCGCCGCCGCGTGCCTGAGCCCAGGCCCCCTCGACGACCGCGGCCCCCGCGGGTGCCGGTGCCTCCACTTCGGCAGGCGCGCCGGAGGCCGGTGCACCCGAGGCCGGAACAGCGGGAGCCGGAACAGCGGGAGCAGGGCTCGCCGGGGCCGGCGCAGCCTCCTGCCGGGCCGGCGCCGGGCGGGGGAGAGCTCCGGCGGGGCCCACCTCGACGACCCGGTCCGCCACGGCGAGCAGCGCCGGCCGGTGCACCACCAGCAGCACGGTCCGTCCGACGGCCAGTCGGCGGACCGCGTCCACCACGGCGGCCTCGCTCTCGCCGTCCAGCGCCGCGGTCGGCTCGTCCAGCAGCAGCACCGGCCGGTCCGCGAGGAACGCCCGCGCCAAGGCCAGCCGCTGGCGCTGGCCGGCTGACAGCCCGGCCCCGCCTTCACCGAGCCTCGTGTCGACCCCCTGCGGCAAGCCGCTCACGAACTCCCAGGCACCGGCGTCCTTGAGTGCCTGCGCCACGGCTTCGTCGCGAGCCCCCGCACTGGCGAGGCGTACGTTCTCCGCGATCGTCCCGGCGAAGAGGTGCGGGCGCTGCGGCACCCACGCGATCCGCTCCCGCCACTGCGCCGACGACAGTTCGGCCAGGTCCGTGCCCGCGACCCGCACCCGCCCGGCGGTCGGGGTCACAAACCCCAGCAGCACCTGGAGCAGGGTGGTCTTCCCCACCCCGCTCGGCCCCGTGAGCGCCACGCACTCCCCCGGCTCGACGACGAGCGAGAGCGGTCCGGGGGAGTCCTCGTCCCGTCCCTCGTAGCGAACGGCGACCCCGTCGATCTCGATCCGGAGCCCCTGCGCCGGTACGGGCGCGACACCGCCCGTCCTGGTGTCCGACGTCTCCAGCACGGCGAAGATCTCCTCCGCGGCGGCGAGCCCTTCGGCAGCCGCGTGGTACTGGGCGCCGACTTGGCGCAACGGCAGGTACGCCTCGGGCGCCAGGATCAGGATGACCAGCCCGGTATAGAGGTCCAGCTCCCCGTGCACCAGCCGCATGCCGATGGCCACGGCCACCAGTGCCACGGACAGCGTCGCCAGCAGCTCCAGGGCGAAAGAGGAGAGGAACGCGATGCGCAGGGTCCGCATCGTCGCCTGCCGGTAGTCGTCGGTGATCCGGCGGATCGAGGCGGCCTGCGCCTTGGCCCGTCCGAAGACCTTCAGCGTCGGCAACCCGGCCACCACGTCCAGGAAGTGCCCCGAGAGCCGTGACAGCAGCCGCCACTGGCGGTTCATCCGAGACTGGGTGGCCATGCCGATCAGCACCATGAACAGGGGGATGAGCGGCAAGGTGACCACGATGATGGCCGCCGAGAGCCAGTCCTCCGTGACGATCCGGGCCAGCACCGCCGCCGGGACGACCACTGCGAGCCCGAGTTGGGGCAGATAGCGGGCGAAGTAGTCGTCAAGGGCGTCCACCCCCCGGGTGGCCAGCGCCACCAGAGATCCCGTGCGCTGACCGCTGAGCCAGCCCGGCCCCAGCTCCGCGGACCGGTCGAGCAGCCGCGTCCGCAGCTGTGACTTGACCGCCGCCCCGGCGCGGTGGGCGGCCAGCTCGGTGAGCCAGGCGAGCAGGGCCCGCCCGAGTGCCACGGCCGCGAGCAGCAGCAGTGGCGTCCGCAGCGCCTGCCCGTCCAGCCCCTTCTCGAAGGCACCGACCACGATCTCGGCGATGAGCATCGCCTGACCGACGACCAGCCCCGCCCCGGCAAGTCCCAGAGCCACCACGGCGCCCAGGAAGAGGCGGGTGGTGCGGGCGTACCGGAGCAGACGCGGGTCGATCGGTTTCACGTGAAACATCCCTCAGGACGGGGGGTCAGGCAGGTCTGGCCGCAGGGTCGGGTCAGTGCGCATCAGCGATGTGCTGCGTACCGATCCGCTTGCGGAACACCCAGTAGGTCCATCCCTGGTAGAGCAGCACGAGGGGCGTCGCCACGGCTGCGCACCAGGTCATGATCTTCAGGGTGTACGGGCTGGACGAGGCGTTGGTGACCGTCAGGTTCCAGGCGTCGTCCAGGGAGGACGGCATGACGTTCGGGAAGAGCGTCAGGAAGAGCATCGCGACGGCCGCCGCGATGGTGATCCCCGAGAAGGCGAAGGACCATCCCTCACGCCCGGCCAGGTTCGCAGCCAGGGCGGCCACCAGCGCCAGTACGGCGACGATCGCCGCGAACAGGCTCCAGCCGTCTCCGCGCGAGACCTGGGTCCACCCCAGGAAGACGAGTGCCAGCGCGGCGGTGACCACGCCCAGCCGCGTGGCCAGCGCACGCGAGCGGTCCCTGACCTCCCCGACGGTCTTGAGCGAGACGAAGACCGCGCCGTGGAAGGTGAACAGGGTGAGGGTGACCAGACCGCCGAGCAGCGAGTAGCCGTTGAGCAGGTCGAGGAAGGTCCCGACGTACTCCTTGTGCTCGTCGATCTTCACCCCGCGCACGATGTTGGCGAAGGCCACGCCCCACAGGACCGCGGGGATCAGCGAGGTCCAGAAGATCGCGTGTTCCCAGTTGGTCTGCCAGCGCTCCTCGTCCCGCTTGTGGCGGTATTCGAAGGCGACGCCGCGGACGATCAGGCAGATCAGGATGATCAGCAGGGGCAGGTAGAAGCCGGAGAAGAGCGTGGCGTACCACTCGGGGAAGGCGGCGAAGGTCGCCCCGCCCGCCGTGAGCAGCCACACCTCGTTGCCGTCCCACACGGGCCCGATCGTGTTGATCAGGACCCGCTTCTCGGTGCGGTCGCGGGCGAGGAGCTTGGTCAGTACGCCGACCCCGAAGTCGAAGCCCTCCAGGAAGAAGTAGCCGGTCCACAGGACGGCGATGAGGACGAACCAGACGTCGTGAAGTTCCATGGTGTGATCTCCCCAGCCTCAGTACGAGAAGGCCATCGGCCGGTCGGAGGTGTCGTTCCCGCCGATCTTGGTGGGCGGGTTGAGGTCGGCCTCGGTGAGCTCGGGCGGCCCGGCCTTGACGTACTTGACCAGCAGCCTGACCTCGATGACGGCGAGCACGGCGTAGAGCAGGGTGAAGCCGATCATCGAAGTGAGGACTTCGCCCTGGGAGACGCCGGGGGAGACCGCGTCTCGGGTGCGCAGGACGCCGTAGACGACCCACGGCTGGCGGCCCATCTCGGTGAAGATCCAGCCCCAGGAGTTGGCGATCAGCGGGAACGCCATGGTCCAGAGCGCCACGACCCAGTACCAGCCGGCGAACCGAGGGCTGAGCACCTTGGTCTTGAACAGCACCAGGTTCGGCACCTCGTCCTCACCGGTCCGCAGGCCCGGCGGCAGCAGGAACTTCTTCCGGGTCAGCCACAGCCCCAGCACTCCGACCCCGAGGGAGGCCATGCCGAAGCCGATCATCCAGCGGAAGCCCCAGTACGCGACCGGGATGTTGGGCCGGTAGTCGCCCGGGCCGAACTTCTCCTGCTCCGCCTTGTTGACGTCGTTGATGCCCGGGACGAACGAGGAGAAGTCGTCGTTGGCCAGGAAGGACAGCACGCCGGGGATCTCGATGGCCACCTTGTTGTGGCCCTTCTCCACGTCGCCGTAGGCGAAGACGGAGAAGGGCGCGGGTGCCTCGCCGTCCCACAGTGCCTCGGCGGCGGCCATCTTCATCGGCTGCTGCTTGAACATCACCTTGCCGAGCAGGTCGCCGCTGATGGCGGTGCCCATGCCGGCGATGATCAGCGTGATCAGGCCGAGCCGCAGCGAGGTCCGCATCACGGGGATGTGGCGCTTGCGCGCCAGGTGGAAGGCCGAGATGCCGACCATGAACGCGCCGCCGACCAGGAAGGCCGCCGTAATGGTGTGGAAGAACTGGGTGAGCGCGGTGTTCTGCGTGAGCACCAGCCAGAAGTCGGTGAGCTCGGCCCGGCCCCGCTCTTCGTTGATCCGGTAGCCGACCGGGTGCTGCATCCAGGAGTTCGCCGCGAGGATGAAGTACGCGGAAAGGACGGTGCCCATCGAGACCATCCATATGCAGGCCAGGTGGATCTTCTTCGGCAGCTTGTCCCAGCCGAAGATCCACAGGCCGATGAAGGTGGACTCGAAGAAGAAGGCGATCAGCGCCTCGAAGGCCAGCGGGGCACCGAAGATGTCACCGACGAACCGCGAGTAGGCCGACCAGTTCATGCCGAACTGGAACTCCTGGACGATGCCGGTGACCACACCCATGGCGATGTTGATCAGGAACAGCTTGCCCCAGAACTTGGTGGCCTTGAGGTACTTCTCCTTCTCGGTCCTCACCCAGGCGGTCTGCAGGCCGGCGGTCAGCGCGGCCAGCGAGATCGTGAGGGGAACGAAGAGGAAGTGGTAGACGGTGGTGATGCCGAACTGCCAGCGGGCCAATGTCTCAGGCGCCAAAGCTAGGTCCACGTCGTCTTCTCCTTGTCGTCGCCGTGGTCACAGCGGGCAGACTGCCTGGCGGGTTCCCCCATATGCGGAGGAAGCAGGACACGCTTGTGAACGCGTTCACATTCACAAGCATTATGGCGCACCGTCTTTCGGACCTTTCAGGCGGGGTACCCCCTAGCCAACCAATTCAACAGATTGTTGAATACGGCCATGCAGATACGAATCTCCTGGCCCGCCGGCCAGCTCACCGCCACCCTTGACGACACGCCCACGGCCAAGGCCCTGGGGAACGCCCTTCCGATCTGCGCGTCCGCGAACACCTGGGGCGAGGAGGTCTACTTCGACACGGGCGTCTCCGTGGCGCTGGAGGCCGACGCCCGACAGGTCGTCGACCCCGGCACGGTCGCGTTCTGGACCGAGGGCGACGCGCTCGCGCTGCCCTACGGCCCCACACCCATCTCGCGCGGAGGCGAGAGCCGCCTGGCGAGCCCGTGCAACGTGCTCGGCTCGTTCGACGGCGACCCCCGCCTGCTGTCCACCGTCCGCGACGGCGACCCGATCCGCGTGGAGCTCGTCTGACCACGCCTTCCGGGGGGCCGGCTCCCCGAGCTCGTTCGTCGGAACTCCTTGGTCACAGCTCCTTGAAGAACGCCTCCGCCGTGTGCAGGAAGACGTCATTCGCCTCGGGCTCACCGATCGTGACCCGCAGGCCCTCGCCGGGGAACGGCCGGACCACCACACCGGCCTTCTCGCAGGCCGCCGCGAAGTCGGCGGTCCGCTCCCCCAGCCGCATCCACACGAAGTTCGCCTGGGTCACCGGCACCGTCCAGCCCTGGCCGACCAGCCCGTCGTAAACCCGCTGCCGCTCGCACACCAGCGAGCCGACCCGGCCCAGCAGCTCGTCCTCGGCGCGCAGCGAGGCGACCGCCGCGTCCTGGGCGAGCTGGCTCACACCGAACGGCACCGCCGTCTTGCGCAGCGCAGCCGCCACGGGCTCGTGCGCGATCGCGAAGCCGACACGCAGTCCCGCCAGCCCGTACGCCTTGGAGAAGGTGCGCAGCACCGCGACGTTCGGGCGCTTGCGGTAGATCTCGATGCCGTCCGGGACCTCGGGGTCGCGGATGAACTCCTTGTAGGCCTCGTCCAGGACCACCAGGACGTCCGAGGGGACGCGGTCCAGGAAGCGCTCCAGCTCCGCCCGGCGCACGACGGTGCCGGTGGGGTTGTTGGGGTTGCAGACGAAGATCAGCCGGGTCCGCTCGGTGATCGCGGCCGCCATCGCGTCCAGGTCGTGCACGTCACCCTCGGTCAGCGGCACCGGCACGGCCGTCGCACCGGAGATCTGGGTGATGATCGGGTAGGCCTCGAAGGACCGCCAGGCGTAGATGACCTCGTCGCCCGGTCCTGCCGTCGACTGGATCAGCGACTGGGCCACGCCGACCGAGCCGGTGCCCGTGGCGATGTGCTCGACCGGCACCCCGAAGCGCTCGGCGAGCTCGTTCACCAGGCCGGTGCAGGCCATGTCGGGGTAGCGGTTGAACTGGCCGGCTGCCGCGACCGCGCTCTCCAGCACCCCGGGCAGCGGCGGGTACGGGTTCTCGTTGGAGGAGAGCTTGTACGCAACGGGACCGCCCGCGGCAGCGGGCTTCCCGGGCTTGTAGGTGGGAATGCCGTCCAGCTCGGCGCGCAGCTTCGGGCTCTTCTCGCTCACCGCAGGTCCTCCTAGACCGTCCCGTACGACGTCGCCGTCGACTCAATACTGCTTACCTTATGAAGATTCCGGCCTGACGAAAATGGAGGCGCCTGGAATGCGAGGGAGCGCACGCATTTATGCACGCGCCGGTGGCCCGCGCCGTGGCGCGCATCCCTCGTACAGGTGAGTTGAGACCGTCCCGAGACCATGCCGCTTTGGCATGCCCGTACCCGCGAACAAACGACCTGATCACTATCAGCGCTCAAATGCCTTGCATTCCAAGGTCATTGTGGGTGGCGAACCGTGCGGAAACGTGCCTGTCAACGCGTGCATATGCATCCGGACCACCCCACCCCCCGAGCCCTACTATCGGCTCGCCATGACAGCAGCAGGGAAGCATCAGGTGAGCCGGACCGAGACCACCCGGCGGGCCGCCGGCCGACAGGGCCGCGCCGGCATCCGGGACGTGGCCGCTGCGGCGGGCGTCTCGATCACAACCGTCTCCGACGCGCTCAATGGCAAGGGACGGCTGCCCGACGCCACCCGCCGCCACGTTCGCGAGGTCGCCGACCGGCTGGGCTACCGCCCCTCCGCCGCCGCCCGCACCCTCCGTACCGGCAAGTCGGGGCTCATCGGCCTGACCGTGACGACGTACGGGGATGAACCTTTCACCTTCACCGAATTCGCGTACTTCGCCGAGATGGCGCGGGCCGCCACCTCCGCCGCGCTCGCCCGCGGCTACGCCCTCGTGATCCTCCCCGCCACCTCCCGGCACGACGTGTGGTCCAACGTCGCCCTCGACGGCACCGTCGTCATCGATCCCTCGGACCACGATCCCGTCGTCACCGAACTGGTCCGCCAGGGCCTCCCCGTCGTCTCCGACGGCCGCCCGGCCGGCTCCCTGCCCATCACCGCGTGGGTCGACAACGACCACGAGGCCGCCGTACTCAACCTGCTCGACCACCTCGCCGCCGCCGGTGCCCGCCGGATCGGGCTGCTGACCGGCACCAGCACCGACACCTACACCCGGCTCTCCACCACCGCCTACCTCAGCTGGTGCGAGCGCGTCGGACAGGACCCCGTCTACGAGTCCTACCCCGCCCACGACCCGTGCGCCGGCGCCGTCGCCGCCGACCGGCTGCTCGCCCGCCCGGACCGGCCCGACGCCGTCTACGGCCTCTTCGACCCCAACGGCACCGACCTGCTGGCCGCCGCCCGGCGCTACGGGCTGCGCGTACCCGAGGACCTGCTGCTCGTGTGTTGCAGCGAGTCCACGGTGTACGCCAACACCGAACCGCCGATCACCACCCTCTCCCTGAAGCCGCGCCGCATCGGCACCGCCGTCGTGCAACTGCTCATCGACGCGATCGAGGGCGTCGACACCGGGCGGCCGGTCGAGCAGGTGGTCCCGACCGAGCTCATCGTCCGTACCTCCTCGCAGCGCCGGCAGCCTCGTAGGACCGTCAGTCCGCCCCGGTCACCGGCGCAGGATTGACCGGCTTTCCGCCACATCTGCGGGGTCGGCGGCCCCGCCGAGGATTTCAGCAACACCGAAATCGGGAGAAAGCGGCAGGAACGATCGGTTCCGCCCAGGATTCACCACCCCTGGTGCGTCACACAGCGCGAGCCGCATTCCTATGATGGGCGCACGACATCACGGACCCTCCGCCCAGGAGGCAGGAGGGTCCGCAGGTGTACGGCAGCGCGACGGTGGTGGAGGGGTCGATGACTCAGGGGGCCGGTCAGGGACCCGCGATGCGGACGGAGACGCTGCGGGACTTCCGGGTGCCGGTCACCGAGCCCGCCCCGTACGGCGTGCCCGCCGGGCTTCCCGACGAGGCTCCCGTCTACGGCGAGTACCCCGCGTACTACGACGAGGGCGCGCCCGCCGCGCCCGCGCAGGCCTCCGCGCCCCCGCAGCCCTCGATCCCCCCGCAGCCCTCCGGACCGCCCGGGCACCAGGGCCACCCCGGCCACCAGGCAGCCCAGGCGCCCCAGCCCACTCAGGAGCCGGCCGGCCAGACACCCGAGGAGGACGACCCCGAGGGCTACACGCCCACCCAGCGCGACCTGCCGATCATCACGCGCGGGGGAATGGGCGGCCCCGGGGACACCGTCCAGGTCCAGTACGTGCCCCAGGAGGCCCAGCCCTCCTCCGGCCCCGGACCGCTGTACGTCGTGGGCGACGTCCACGGCTACCTCGACGAACTCGTCACCGAACTCCAGGCCCAGGGCCTCATCGACGCCGACCACCACTGGTCGGCCGGCAACGCCCGCATCTGGTTCCTCGGCGACTTCACCGACCGCGGCCCCGACGGCATCGGCGTCATCGACCTCGTCATGCGGCTCTCCGCCGAGGCCGCAGCGGCCGGCGGCTACTGCAAGGCGCTCATGGGCAACCACGAGCTGCTGCTCATCGGCGCCAAGCGGTTCGGCGACACCCCCGTCGCCTCGGGCGCCGGCACCGCCACCTTCCAGGCGGCCTGGCTGCTCAACGGCGGCCAGCGCACCGACATGGAGCGCCTGGAGGACGTACACCTGCAGTGGATGTCACGGCTGGACGCGGCCGTGCTGGTGGACGGGCACCTGCTGCTGCACTCCGACACCACCGCCTACCTCGACTACGGGGACTCCATCGAGGACGTCAACGACACCATCCACGAGTTGCTCAACCGCAACGACGCCGACATCACCTGGGACTTGTTCCGCAAGTTCACCAAGCGCTTCGCCTTCCGCGACGAGGAGACGGGCCCGCAAGCCGTACGCGAGCTGCTGGGCACCTACGGCGGCGGACGCGTCGTGCACGGGCACAGCCCCATCCCGTACCTGCTCGGCGAGGTGGGTACCGAGGAAGGCGACGATTCCCGCGGCCCGGAGGCGGTGGACGGACCTCATGTGTACGCCGACGGCCTCGCCATCGCGATGGACGGTGGGGTCACGATGGCGGGCAAGCTGCTGGTCGTGCAACTTCCGCTGACCGCCTGAGGGTTGTCAGAAGCGGGTTAATTCAGGAAAGCCCCTGTCACGGCGTGGCATGGTCGCTCTACCATCGCTCTATCCGTAGCAGGCTCTCCTCCGTTTGTGCCGGCGCCTCGTTCTACGCGGGCATACCGGCCTCCACGGAGCATCGGGGGATGCACATGAACAGCGCTCCGCACCTGCTGACCGAAGACCGACCGGAGTTCGATCGGCTCCTCGACGAGGCGCTGCGCACCGCGCACCACCGGCCCGAACTCGCCGCCCTGGGCGAACGGCTGAACGCCGAACAACTGCGCACCATGGCCGTCGGGGCCAGCGCACTGCTGACGGCCGCGGCCGCGGCCGAGTACGACCACTACGTGAAGGTCCGCGGGGAACGGCGCGACGAGATCCTCTCCACACCGGGCTCCGCGGGGAGCCGAGGACAGGGTGGCCTCGCCGAGGAGGACGCGGAAGGAGACGGCGACGGTGCGGGGATCAGCGCCGTGGTGGCGGTGCTCGCACCGCTCCTGGCGGGCGCCGCCATGTTGATCTTCCTGCTGGTCGGCTACACGCTGAAGATGGTCGAACCGGAGCCGGCCTTCGCCGACACGATGCTGACGGCGGGCTGGCTGTTCGGCGCACTGACCGTGGTGACGCTGCTGTTCGCGGTGATCGCCCTGCTGGTGACGGCCCTGCGCAACCGGGCGACCGAGGTGGTGGCCGAAGCCCGGACCGCAGCGATACCCGACGACGTCGCGCTGGCCCGTGAGGCCTGGCGCCATGCCCTGCTGGAGCGGGGCATCATGCCGTTCCTGCGGGATGCGCTGGCCGACCCGAGCACGGGGCCGGTGTATCCGCCGCCACGTATGCCAGGGGCCGGGCGCATCCCCAACCTGGGATACACCCGGCCCGACTTCACCAGTCCGGGCTCCCCCTCACAGGGGCCCCGGCCCGGCTACACGCCTCCGGATTTCACCGGCCCGGACTTCAGCGGTCCGGGGCACGGACCGCAGTGACGTTGACCTTCGGCACGCTAGTTGGTCTCGTGCGGCCGCAGGTTCATGTCTTCCTTGGTCAGCTCCCGGTTGGCGAACCGGGCCAGACCGTTGTCGCCCGCGGTGGGCTGGGGGTCTGCCGCGGTCCACACCTCGTTGCAGGTGAGGGCGTCCGGAGTGTCGGGCACGATGGTGCACTGGGTCTCGAAGATCTCACCACCCGTGGTCAGCACCTCGATGTTGACGAGATTGGCCTGCGAGGAGACCGATACGGCGCAGGCGTCTGACGGGTAGGTGTCCCCGGTGTCGGTCAGGTCGTACCAGCGCCACGGAGTCCGGGCCGGCGTCAGGTCGCGGATTCCCGCGTAGGTGATGCCGTCGGAGAGCACCGCCTTGACCTCACGGGAGGCGGCGGGCCGGACGGCGTCCACGTCGAAGCACTGGCCGCTGGCACCCGGAGTACCCTGCGCACCGGTCGGACCGGTCGGGCCGGTGGCACCCGTCGCACCCGTCGCACCCGTCGGGCCCGTCGGGCCAGTGGGACCCGTCGGACCGGTGAAGCCCCGCGGGCCCCGCGGGCCGGTCGGGCCCTTGCACCGGTCGCCGCTGGTGACCTGACCGGTCTTCCCCGGGCTGCCGGCCTTCTTCGTGTCGCGTGGGCCGCAGTGGTCCCCGCCGTCCGAAGTCACCGTCGTCCCCGTCGGCTGCGGAGCCCCGGCGGCGGCGGGAGCCGCGATACTCGCCAGCACCAGCGCCACCGAGGCGAACGTGCCACCGGCCAGCCAGCCGGCCCGTCGGGGCAACGGCCCCAGGATCGATCGGGCCCTGTCCTCAGAACTCATGTACCGCTCCTCGCGCACAGCGAATCGAATGGGTCTGCGGAGTCCGGACATGGAGCCGGACCCTGCGAGTCATCCTGAGGAGGCCTTCCACGAAGAGCGCTCCGGCTCGCCCGCCTGTCAGCGGAACGGCCCATGGAACACCCCCACTTGGCGGTGCCCCAAAGGGCCACCCGAGTCCGCGCCGCGGCGAGCCGCCTCCGCCCCGACCTGCCCCGTCCCTAGGGTCAGCGGCCGTGAAGCCGACCATTTGCCTCTGCATGATCGTGAAGAACGAGTCCGCCGTCATCGAACGCTGCCTCGACTCGGTACGGGATCTCATCGACACCTGGGTCATCTCCGACACCGGGTCCACGGACGGCACCCAGCAGCTGATCCGCAACAGCCTGGAGGGAATCCCCGGCGAACTCCATGAGGAACCCTGGGTCAACTTCGGGCACAACCGCAGCCTCAACGTGGGGCACGCCCTCGGCAAGGCCGACTACCTGCTGCTCCTCGACGCCGACCTCGTCCTGCGCCGCACCGGCCCGCTGCCCCCGCTCACGGCGCAGTCGTACATGCTGCGCCACGAGGGCATGACGGAATACCGCATCAAGCGCCTGGTCCGCGGTGACCTTCCCTGGCGGTACGAGGGTGTCACCCACGAGTACCTCACGTGCGACCGTCCCGACGAGTACGACGCACGCCCCGGCATCCAGGAGAACCTCGACGCCCTTGTGATCGAGGACCACGCGGACGGCGGCTCCCGTCACGACAAGTTCGAACGCGACGCCCGCCTCCTGGGCGCCGAATTCCAACGGGACCCCTCCAACACCCGGACCGTCTTCTACCTCGCCCAGACGATGCGCGACATGGGCGACGCCCCGGCGGCGATCCGGCTCTACGAGCGGCGGGCGGCGATGGGCGGCTGGGAGGAAGAGGTCTACTTCGCCCTGCTCCAGGTCGGAATCCTGAGCGCGGAGTCGGGCGACTGGCCGTCCGCGATGGACGCCTTCACCCGCGCCTGGGAAGCCCGTCCCACCCGCCTGGAGGCCTGCTACGAGCTCGCCTCACGGCTGCGTCTGCTGGGCCGGCACCACGCGGCGCATGCGGTGACCGCAGCCGTGCTGGACCGCCCGGCTCCTTCGGACCTGCTCTTCGTCCAGCCCTGGGTCTACCGTTGGGGCCTGCTCTTCGAGCACTCGATCACCGCCTACTGGGTCGGTGACATGGAGACATCGCTGCACATGTGCGACCGGCTGCTGGCCCTGCCCGACCTGCCGGAGTCCTATCGTCGGCAGACGGAGACCAACCGGGGCTTCGCCGCAGCCCGGCTCGGCCCGACCGTCCCTGTTTCACGTGAAACATCGCACCCCGCGTCGGTCTGACCGGGGCACTTCAGGCCGAAGCGCTGTACCGGGGAGCCCCCTCCTCTCCCCGGTACAGCACGACGTCAGCGTTCGGATCAGTCGGCCAGCGGCAGGTACACGCGGTTGCCGCTCGCCGCGAACTCGGCGGATTTCTCCGCCATGCCCGCCTCGATCTCCTCGGCCTTCAGGTCCCCGCCGTGCTCACGGCGGATGTCCTGAGAGATCTTCATCGAGCAGAACTTCGGACCGCACATGGAGCAGAAGTGCGCGGTCTTGGCCGGCTCGGCCGGGAGGGTCTCGTCGTGGAACTCGCGCGCCGTGTCCGGGTCGAGGGCCAGGTTGAACTGGTCCTCCCAGCGGAACTCGAACCGCGCGTCCGACAGGGCGTCGTCCCATTCCTGGGCGCCCGGGTGTCCCTTGGCCAGGTCCGCTGCGTGCGCCGCGATCTTGTAGGTGATGACGCCGGTCTTCACGTCGTCGCGGTTGGGCAGACCCAGGTGCTCCTTCGGCGTCACGTAGCAGAGCATCGCGGTGCCCCACCAGGCGATCATCGCGGCGCCGATGCCCGAGGTGATGTGGTCGTACGCGGGGGCGACGTCCGTGGTCAGCGGACCGAGCGTGTAGAACGGCGCCTCCTCGCAGATCTCCTGCTGGAGGTCGATGTTCTCTTTGATCTTGTGCATCGGGACGTGGCCCGGACCCTCGATCATGGTCTGCACGTTGTGCCGCTTGGCGATCGTGTTCAGCTCGCCCAGCGTCTTCAGCTCGGCGAACTGCGCCGCGTCGTTGGCGTCCGCGATGGACCCGGGCCGCAGGCCGTCACCGAGGGAGTACGTGACGTCGTACGTCGCGAGGATCTCGCAGAGCTCCTCGAAGTTGGTGTAGAGGAAGTTCTCCTTGTGGTGCGCGAGGCACCACGCCGCCATGATCGAACCGCCGCGCGAGACGATGCCGGTCTTGCGACGCGCCGTCAGCGGCACGTACGGGAGCAGCACACCTGCGTGGACCGTCATGTAGTCGACGCCCTGCTCGGCCTGCTCGATGACCGTGTCCTTGTAGATCTCCCAGGTCAGGTCCTCGGCCTTGCCGTCGACCTTCTCCAGCGCCTGGTACAGCGGCACGGTTCCGATCGGGACCGGGGAGTTGCGCAGCACCCACTCGCGGGTGGTGTGGATGTTGCGTCCGGTGGAGAGGTCCATGACCGTGTCCGCACCCCAACGGGTCGCCCAGGTCATCTTCTCCACCTCCTCCTCGATGGAGGAGGTGACCGCGGAGTTGCCGATGTTGGCGTTGACCTTCACCAGGAACCGCTTGCCGATGATCATCGGCTCGATCTCCGGGTGGTTCACGTTCGCAGGAAGCACGGCGCGCCCTGCGGCGATCTCCTCGCGGACCACTTCGGGGGAGACGTTCTCCCGGATGGCGACGTACTCCATCTCCGGGGTGATCTCGCCACGGCGGGCGTAGGCGAGCTGCGTGACGGCGGCGCCGTCGCGACCCCGGCGGGGCTGGCGGGGGCGGCCCGGGAAGACCGCGTCGAGGTTCTTGAGGCCACCGCGCGGCGAGGTGTGCTTGATGCCGTCGTCCTCGGGGCGGACGGGGCGGCCCGCGTACTCCTCGGTGTCACCGCGGCCGATGATCCAGTTCTCCCGCAGCGGCGGCAGGCCGCGGCGTACATCGGTCTCGATCTGGGGGTCGGTGTACGGCCCGGACGTGTCGTAGAGCGTGACGTCCTTGCCGTTGGTGAGGTGGACCTGGCGGACCGGCACCCGGATGTCGGGGCGGGAACCCGCCACGTACCCCTTGTGCCAGCCCGGCTGGCGCTCGGTCTGGCCGTCGGCGTCCTGGCTGACGGCAGGCGTGCGTGCGTCCTGAATGGTCATGAGACCTGATCTCCCTACGCCGGCATTACCCGGTAACAGGTTCGGCGGTCGACGCAGCCTCTTCCCCTACGCCTGAACTGCGCGCGTACGGTGATCAGCGTCCTCTCAGCCCGGTGCTCCGAGCTCCCGCGTTGTGCAAAGGTGCCCCCACGCTAGCGTCATCTGTGGCGTGCTGAACAGTGGGCCCCCTCAACTCTTGCGATGATCGGCCGGTGAAGTCCTCGCCGCAGCCCCACGCCGATCTGCCAGAGCCCTCCGGCCACCCGGACCACGCGCACGCGAGTCCGGGGCACGCGCACGGGCCTTCCCACGGTTCCGGGCACAGCCATGGGCACAGCCACGGCCACGGACCGGCGGCTCCCGTCTCCCGGCATCTGCGCCGGGTCATCGCGGCCGTACTGATCCCCTTCGCGGCCGCGGTCTTCATCGGCATGGCGGTGCTCTGGCCGGGCGGCGCCCCCGCCCACGAGCGTTCCGGAGTGGGCTTCGACCGGCAGACCCAGCAGGGCAAGGTCGTCGCCCTCGAACAGGTCGACTGCAAATCGGTGAACGTCTCGCAGGTACCGCCGACCGGCAACACCTCCACCCCGGAGGGTCGGGAGGCGCAGGCCGCGCAGACCGGGCAGTGCAAGAAAGCCACCGTCGAGGTCGACACCGGTCCGGAAAAGGGCCGCACCTTCATCGAGATCGTCCAGCCGGGCGCCCCAAGGCAGTTGGCGGACGGCCAGGAGGTGGTCGTGGCCTACGCCCCGGACGCGCCGCGGGATCTCCAGTACTCCGTGATCGACGTGAACCGCAAGCTCCCGCTGGCCCTGCTGGCCGGGCTCTTCGCCGTGGCGGTGGTCGTTGTCGGCCGGATGCGCGGTGTGTTCGCGCTGATCGCACTGGTGGTCAGCTTCGGAGTGCTGACGCTCTTCATCCTTCCGGCGATCCTGCAAGGCTCCAACCCGCTGGTGGTCGCGGTCATCGGCGCCAGCGCGATCATGCTCATCGCGCTCTACATGTGTCACGGACTGACCGCCCGGACCTCGGTAGCCGTCCTCGGCACGCTGGTTTCGCTGCTGTTGATCGGGCTACTGGGCTCACTCTTCATCGACTGGGCGTTCCTGAGCGGGAACACGGACGACAACACCGGACTGATCCACGGACTCTACCCCGCCATCGACATGAGCGGCCTGCTGCTCGCAGGCGTCATCATCGGATCCCTGGGCGTGCTCGACGATGTGACGGTCACCCAGACCTCGGCCGTCTGGGAACTGCACCAGGCAGACCCGTCCATGGGGTCACGTGCCTTGTACCGGGCGGCCATCCGGATCGGTCGCGACCACATCGCCTCGGTGGTCAACACCCTGGTCCTCGCCTATGCGGGCGCCGCGCTGCCCCTGCTGCTGCTGTTCTCGATCGCGAACAGCAGCATGGGCTCGGTGGCCAACAGCGAGCTCGTCGCGGAGGAGATCGTCCGTACCCTCGTCGGGTCCATCGGCCTGGTGGCCTCGGTCCCGGTCACCACGGCGCTGGCGGCGCTGGTCGTGTCCGCCGACCGGCCGGGGGCCCCGGCCGGTGCCGCGGCCTCGGGGCCGGTCCGCACGGGCCGGGGCCGACGCCGCAAGCGCTGAACACCGCTGCCGCGAAAGGTCAGCCGGCGTTCCGCTCGTTCTGCTGGGCCTCGGCGAGGATCTTGCCGAGCGCTTGGTCGAGGTCCCCCTCGAAGTCGCCGAGGCTGCGCTCCTGGCCGAGGGGAACCAACCGGTCGGTGCGGTCGAGGAAGGCGACGAGCGGCGCGGCACCGGCGCGGAACAAAGCGCGGTCGGGCCCGACCTGGAGACGGATGTGGACGTCTGACAACTCGTCGGGGTCGGTGGGGGCGATGTGCACATCGCCGTCGCCACAGGGCTTGTTGATGCCGTCGAGGAGCAGCTCTCTGCCGAACGCCCAGGTCACGGGGGCGTCTCCGGGGAGGTGGAAGGTCAGGCGTACGGCATAGGGATCACGGGCGTCGTACCCGAGCTCCACTGGGATCCGGAACGAGAGCTCCTCGGAAACGAGGAAGCTCATCATGACCTCTGCCTGTACCGACTCGCGCATTGCCTACCCCGCTGTAGTGGAAGTGGCCAGGAATGATCCCCAGGGACCTCTTGACAAGGGTGGTGTAAGCGCTCGCAGATCACAAGGAGTGAGATTTCAGATACTGATAGAGAACGAGAGAGTGCTCAACAGCGCGCCTACTTCACTCCGTAGTCGATCAACTGCAAAACACAACCGGTCTTCATGGTGCAAGGGAAGGGAAATGGCCATCGTTGCGGCCGTATCGCCGGCCGTGATGGGGATCGCCGCGCAGACCGTGCCGAGCACATACTCCTGACGCTCCGTAACCGGCTGCATCCGGCCGAGGGACGCAATCCGGTGTTCCAGCGCACGTTGGTCCCGGACCGTGTATGCGGTGAGGGGACCGACGGGGTGGCGGTCGTAGTAGTCCTTCCGCGTCTCCTCGTCGAGCTGCGCCAGCAGGCACTGCCCGATGGCGTGCGCATGACCGGTCTCGCGGAAATCGGCCCACTCCTCGCAGGCGGGGCTGGCCGGGGTGTCGGAGACACCGACGACCTCGATCTCACCCTCGCGGAACACCGCGAAGTAGACGGGGGCGCCGACCGCGTCGCGGAAGTGGGCCAGTGATTCAAGGATCATGCTGCGACGTTTCTGCTGCAGTCCGGCACGTGCCAGCCGCCCGGCGGCGTCGCCAAGGACGAACACCCCGCCCTCACGGCGCAGATAGCCCTCGTGCGTGAGAGTGCGCAGCAGGTGGTACGCGGTGGGAAGGGGGAGCCCGGCCTCGCGGGCCAGTTGTTTCGCCGGGGCTCCCTCACTGTGGGAACCCACCGCTTCGAGCAGCCTCAGCGCCCTCTGCACCGACCCGATCAGCGTCGGCACACCGGCGTTGTGAAGCGAAGACAAAGCTCACCCCCAGGCGTGGCAGCGGGCCTCGGAGTGACCCGCCGTGCGGGGGCCGCCCCCGCACGGTCCGTGTTCCTGGGGGTCGTGCTCGGCTGGTACTAGACATCACCGCAGGTCAGAGCGGATCTACCGGCGTTCGGTGCCCAGGGATCGGCACAGATTGCCACTCTATCCGCCTATTCCCGCAGTGTGAGGGGTTTCGCACCTCATGTTCGCCCACCTGGGTTAGTCCGCGGTTACCGGGCAGGTGCCTACCACTCGTTGGACGAGGACTTCGTCCCGTTCCCACTGAACTTCTTCACCAGGAAGACCAGGGCGCCCACGAGAGCGACGAACAGCAGCACGTTGAAGACGAAACCGATCAGCGCGCTGAGGATGCTGGTGATGACGCCGCCGAACACGAAGACCACCAGAAGCGGGATGGCGACCCACTTCACCCACCAGGGCATGCCTGCCAGTGTCTCGCGGATGCCGTCCATGTCCTCGACCTCTTCCTCTTCCTCGTCCGTGACTTCCTGCTCTCGATGCTAGGAGTCCGCGGACGGGGCCGGGGGCCCGCGAGCCCCCGCAGTCCCCTGATCCGCCCCCTAGGGGGCGGGGGACCCGGCCCTCCGTCCACCGGGGCCGTTACGCCTCCGGCGGCGAGAACACCACGAGCACCTTGAGGTCCTCGGTGATGTGGTGGAACTTGTGGGGGACTCCGGCCGGAACGTAGACCACGCTGCCGCGGGCCACCGCCGTCGTCTCCGTGCCGACCGTGATGGAGGCACGGCCGCTCACCACGAAGTACACCTCGTCCTGGCCGTGCGGCTGTTGTGGGTCGCTCTGGCCGGCATCGAGGGCATACAGCCCCACCGACATGTTCCGCTCGCGCAGGAACTGCAGGTAGGCGCCGTCGTTCGCGAGCCGCTCCGCCTCAAGCTCGTCCAGCCGGAAGGCCTTCATCGTGTCGTGCCCCTCGTGTTCGTCAGGTTCCCCGGCATCCGCTGATCTGCGCATGTTCCACGGGGATCTTCTCTGCCACGATCAGACACATGACGAATTTCGTAGTCAAGACGCTCGCGAACGCGGCAGCCCTCGCCGTGGCCATCTGGCTGGTCGCCGGCATCACCCTGGACGACCACAGCAGCTCCCTGGGCCGCAGGACCCTGACGCTGGTTCTGGTCGCACTGGTCTTCGGCGTGGTGAACTTCATCGTCAAGCCGGTGGTGAAACTCTTTTCCCTGCCCCTGTTCATCCTCACCCTCGGCCTGTTCACCCTCGTCGTGAACGCCCTGATGCTGCTCCTGACCTCGTGGCTGGCCAAGCAGCTGGACCTCAGCTTCGACGTGGAGAACTTCTGGAGCGCCCTGATCGGCGGCCTGATCATCTCCGTCGTGTCCTGGGCCGTGAACATGGCCCTGCCGGACAAGGACTGAACAACGCATGAGCGACCCCGACCGCGACCAGCACGACGGCGACCGCGGCGCCCCGACCGAGGCGGTCCGGCCGGGCGACGGCACACGGGCCGTCCGCGCCGGACTTCCCGACCCCGTCAAGAACGAACCGCCCCTGCCCGGGCCGGTCTTCGCCGCCCATTTCCACCTCCCCGGCGACGTCGAAGGTCCGTACACCTACGGCCGCGACACCAACCCGACCTGGACCCTGCTGGAACGCGCCATCGGGGAACTTGAGGCGCCCGGCCAGGACGGGGTGGACACGGTCGTCTTCGCTTCCGGCATGGCCGCCGTCTCCGCCGTCCTCCTCTCCCAGACCCGCGCCGGCGACACGGTCGTCCTGCCCGACGACGGCTACCAGGCGCTGCCGCTGGTCCGGGAACAGCTTGAGGCGTACGGCGTCCAGATCCGCACGGCCCCGACCGGCGGCGACGCACAGCTCGCCGCGCTCGGCGGGACGCGGCTTCTGTGGATCGAGACCCCGTCCAACCCCGGGCTCGACGTCTGCGACATCCGGCGCCTGGCCGAGGCGGCCCACGCGGGCGGCGCCCTCGTGGCCGTCGACAACACCCTCGCCACCCCGCTCGGCCAGCGCCCGCTGGAACTCGGCGCGGACTTCTCCGTCGCCAGCGGCACCAAGGGCCTGACAGGCCACGGCGACCTGCTGCTCGGGTACGTCGTCTGCCGCGACCCGCAGCTCGCGGCGGCTGTCCGGCGCTGGCGCAAGATCGTCGGCGCCATCCCGGGGCCCATGGAGGCCTGGCTCGCGCACCGCTCCCTGGCCACCCTCCAGCTGCGCACCCAGCGGCAGTGGGCCAATGCACTGGCCGTCGCCGAGGCGCTCACCGACCGCGGCGAGGTGGCCGGTCTGCGCTATCCGGGCCTGCCCACGGACCCCTCGTACAAGACTGCCGCCCGGCAAATGCGGGGCTTCGGCTCCGTCGTCTCCTTCGTCCTCCCGGACCGCGCGCACGCCGAGCGCTTCATGGCCGCCCTGCACCTGGTCGAGGACGCCACCAGCTTCGGCGGAGTACGGTCCACCGCGGAGCGGCGCGGACGGTGGGGCGGAGACGCCGTGCCGGAGGGCTTCATCCGCTTCTCCGCCGGGGCCGAGGACACCGAGGACCTGATCGCCGATGTGCTGCACGCCCTGGATTCCGCGGCCGCGGAAGTGTGAGCAGAGGCGAAACAGTGCGGCGGTCCGAGCCTCCCCCCTCCTGGCTCGGACCGCCTCGGGTTCCTGCACGAAGAACCACAAGGCAAGGCTAGTTGACTCAGCGTCAGAGTCCAATCACGGTAACGACAGCGGCCTATCGGCATATTTATAGTTGAAGGTCCCACCGAGAGGGGGCCTTCATGGACCTGGCCCTGCTGCGTACGTTCGTCGCCGTACACCGGGCCGGCTCGTTCACCCGGGCCGCCGCGCTCCTCGGGCTGTCCCAGCCCGCCGTCACCTCGCAGATCCGCACGCTCGAACGCCAGCTGGGCCGGCCGCTGTTCCACCGCCGCGCCCGAGGAGTCACCCCCACGGCCGTCGGTGACGAACTGGCGCACAAGGCCGCTCCCCATCTCGACGCCCTGCTGCGGATCACCGAGGTCGAGCGGGAGGCGGCCGGGGCGTTACGCACCCTGCACCTGGCCGGCCCACCGGAGTTCCTGTCCCTGCGGGTGCTGCCCGCCCTGGCACCGCTCGTCGGCCAGGGCCACACCCTGCGCACCGCCCTGCTGACCGGAACGGAGGAGATCCTCGACGGGCTGGCCTCCGGCCACCACGACCTCGTCGTCACCACGGCGCGCCCCCGCGGTGCCCTGTTCAGCGCCACGCCCCTGTGCGACGAGGAGCACGTCCTGGTCACTGCGCCGTACTGGGCCGCCCTCATCGATCCGGACCGGCTCCGCGACAAGGGGCCGGCCGCCCTCGACGGCATTCCGCTCGTCGAGGTCCACGAGAGCCTGCCGCTCGTCACCCGCTACTGGGCCGCCGTCTTCGAGACCCGGCCCGGTACACGCCCCGACGCAGCCACAGTCGTCGCGCCCGATCTCCGGGCGGTACTGGAATGTGTCCGCTCCGGCTCCGGACTCGCGGTACTGCCCCGCTACCTGTGCCAGGACTCGCTGGACCGCGGGGAGATCGTCGCCCTGCTGGAACCGGCCGTACCGCCCTTGCGTACCTGGTTCCTCGTGGTGCGCGCCGGCAGCCTCGCCCTCGCCCACCTTGCCCGGGCCCACGACCAGCTGCTGCGCGCCGCCGTCCACTGGTAAGACCCGGCGCAGCGGCAGGGCCCCACCTGTGGACCGTTTCCCAGGCGCGCGTTTCAGGAACGGAACTCTGGGCCACTCTTCTCCCATGACCGAACGTCCCGTGGTCAAACGCACCGCCCGCGCGATCCTGCTCGACGGTGACGACCTGATCCTCATCAAACGCACCAGGCCCGGCGTCGACCCGTACTGGCTCACCCCCGGCGGTGGGGTGGAGCCCACGGATGCCACCGTCGTCGACGCCCTCCACCGCGAGGTCCACGAAGAACTCGGCGCGAAGATCACCGACGTGGTGCCCTGCTTCGTCGACACCGTCGAGCACATCGCGGGTGGCGGAGTGACCGGCGTCAAGGTGCAGCATTTCTTCGTCTGCCACCTCGAATCGATGGACCCCAGCCAACGGCACGGTCCCGAGGTCGACGAGCCCGAGGGCGAGTACGAGATCGTCCGCGTGCCCTTCAGCCGGGTCGGCATCGCCGCCGTCCATCTCGTCCCGCTGTCCTTGCGCCACTACCTCGACGGGAACATCGAGGGCGTACGCGCCATGCACGCCCCCGACCTGGGCTGATCCGGCGGGGCAGGGCGGGCGCCCACCGGTCTCAGCCGGCGACGCCCGCCAGTTCCTCCAACGCGTCGTAGCGGATACGCTCACGCGGTATACCGATCCGCTTCAGCTCGTCGACACCGCTGCGGATCATCGCGGGCGGCCCCGATATGAACGCGTCGTACGAGCTCCACGGCCCGTGCTCGCCCACCGCCTGGGGCAGCTGTCCGGCCAGGCCCTCGCAGACCACCGGGCGCACCGACAGCCACGGATGCGAGCGCTGGAGCCCCAGCAGGGTGTCCTTGTCGTAGAGGTCGTCGTCCCGGCGGGCTCCGAAGAACACCTCGACCGGGCGGCGCTCGCCGTGTTCGGCCACGTCCTCGATCAGCGCCTTGATCGGCGCGATGCCCGTACCGCCGCCCAGGCACAGCATCCCGTTGTCGGTGCTGTGGTCCACCACCATCGATCCGGCGGGTGGACCGAGCCGCAGCACGTCGCCGGGGCGCGCATGGCGGACCAGGGCGTTGGAGACCCAGCCAGCCGGGACGGCCTTGACGTGGAACGAGAGCAGTCCGTCGGCTCGCGGGGCTGAGGCGAAGGAGTAGTGCCGCCAGACCCGCGGCCACCACGGGGTCTCCAGGCTCGTGTACTGGCCCGCGAGGAATGCGTACGGCTGGTCCGGGCGGACCGTCAGGACCGCGATGTCCGGCGTCCGCAGATCATGGGAGACCACCTCGGCGTGCCACCAGGCCGGGGACTTCACCTCGTCCTCGGCAGCGGCATCGATCATGATCTGGGAGATCGACGTGTAGGCCCGCACCCACGCGGCCTCCGCTTCCGGACCCCAGCTGCGCTCGGCGTACCGGGCCAGCGCGCCCATCAACGCCTCACCGACCACCGGATAGTGCCCGGCCATCGTGCCGTACTTGCGGTGGCCGGTGCCCAGCCGCCGCAGGTACGGGACGAGTACGTCCGGGTTGTCGATGTGCTCGGCGGCGGTCAGCAGGGCCTTCAGCAGCCGGTCGCGCTGTGCGTCCATGGCGGCGGGGAACATGCCGCGCACCTCGGGATGCCCCGTGAAGACCAAGGCGTAGAAGTAGGAGGTCATCTTGTCGGCGACCGGTGCGATCTCCTCAAGGGTCCGGCGGATCAGCACCGCGTCCGGAGAGGGCTCGGCCGCACCGCCCCCGGACGGTATCCGGCCCGTCCGTGTGGCCGGTCTGGTGGGCGGAGCGTCCATGTGGTGCCTCGCTTCGAGCATCTCGTCGGTAAGCACGCCACGGCCTTCGAATCCGTGGTTCCGGGCTTTACAGCCTGCCAGCCCCCCTGGCTGCTCGCGGGGAAACGCGGAAAATCCGCGTTTCGAACCGGCTTCCCCTTAAGATGCCGCAACTCCCGAGCGCGCCATACGCACCAGCTGATACGCCTCCCGCAGATCCCGGCCCACGTACACGTGCGTCGCCCGCTCCGCGAGTGACGGGGGCGCGTTGACGGCAACCGACACCGATACGGCTTCGAAGAGGATCGCATCGGTCACGGAGTCCCCGTACGCGACACAGTCCGCGCGGCTGACCCCGAACCGCTCACACAGCTGGTCCGCCACGGTCACCTTGCCCTCCGGGGTGAGGATCCCGGCCCTGTCCACAGGCCGGGTGAACGGCACCTCGGGGAAGACCGAGCCGTGGGCGGCGTGGGCACCCCACTCCAGCAGCAGCTCCACGAAGAACGACGGCGACAGCGAGATCACCGCGCAGTAATCCCCGCGCTCGCGGATCTCCTGCCACACCTCGCGGATCCCAGTCAGCCACGGAGAGCCGTCGAAGGCCGCCCGGACATGGGCAGGCGTCAGCTCGGCCCACAGCCGGTGCACGGCCACCGAAAACTCGTGCGGCCCGATCTCCCGTGCGCTGAAGGACCGCTCCAGCTCAGCGATCTCCGCTGCCAGGCCGAGCTGCCGGGAGATCTCGACCGGTGCCGCCGAGCCGTACATCAGCGTGCCGTCGAGATCGAAGAGATGCAGGAGGGTCATGGCAGCCGAGGCTAGCCTGTTCGTTGCCGCGAGAGCGAGGTCCGTTTCACGTGAAACATCGCGTCGTTTCACGTGAAACAACGGCTCCCAGCCCGTGGAACACCGGCTCGTTTCACGTGAAACATCGGGCTCAAATCCCCTGGACGGGCCACGCTTTGATGATCCAGGCTGAGCCGGTGACACGACCACACCTCACCGACCTGCCAATCCGTGCGCTGACTGTGGACGATCTCCGCCGCTGCGCCGACCTGTCCGAAGACCGGGGCTGGCCCCCCGAGGATCACAAGTGGGGGCTCCTCCTCGCCGCCGGAAACGGCTATGGCATGGACGCCCCCGACGGGCAGGGCCTGGCCGCCGCCTGCGTTGTCACCTCGTACGGCAGCCCTCACGCGAAGCCCGACCTGGCCGCGATCGGGATGGTCCTCGTCGCCGACCGGTACGCCCGCCAGGGGTTGGGGCGCCGGCTGATGACTCACATCTGCAACGGGGTCCTCCAGGGCATCCCCCTGACCCTGCACGCCACCCCGTACGGCCGCCCTCTGTATGAGGAACTCGGTTTCGAGACCACGGGCCGCGCGGAGATGCTCGTGGGAGACTTCCGAGCCGATGCCGCAGTGTCGACGTCGCATGACCTGCGGGTGCGGCCTGCCGCCGCCGAGGACATCTCGCGCATCCTCCGCCTGGACACCGAGGTGTTCGGCGCCGACCGGACGCACATGATCACGCGACTTCCGGCTTTCGCGGATCGGCTGCTCGTGGCGGAGGGCGGGGAGGGGGACCTCCTCGGATACGGTTCGCTCTGGCCCAACATGGAGACCCATGTCGTCGGCCCGCTGGTCGCCCGCGACACAGCCGTCGCGCAGGCGCTCGTCAGCGCGCTGTCCGCGACGACCGACCGGCCCCTGCGTACCGACGTCGACGTACGCCACGAGGAACTCCTCGCCTGGCTCAAGAACCGGGGCATGGTCTCCGTGGCCTTCAATGCCGTCATGACCCGCGGCCTCCCCGGACTGCCCGGCGACTGGACCCGTCGATGGGCCCCGCTCACCGTGGCAGCCGGCTGAGCAGTGTCCGGCGGATCAGGCCACAGCCCGGCCCGCCTGACATCCCGTAGCTCCAGGAAGGAACACTCCATGGCCGAAGCCGCCGAGATCGACATCCGGCCCGCCACCGAAGACGACCTGCCCGCCGTCGTGGCGATGCTCGCGGACGACCCCCTCGGGGCCGCCCGGGAGTCGCTCGGCGATCTCACCCCGTACCTGGCGGCCCTCAAGCGCCTGGCGGACGACCCCCACCAGCACGTGGTCGTCGCCGTCCGCGCCGGCCGCGTCGTGGGCACCCTCCAGCTCACCGTCATACCGGGCCTGTCCCGCAGGGGAGCCACCCGCTCCCTGATCGAGGGCGTACGGGTGCACGCGGACGAACGGGGCAGTGGTCTGGGCACCCGGCTCATCCAATGGGCCATCGACCAGTCCCGGCGGGAGAACTGCCAACTCGTGCAGCTGACCTCGGACGTGACCCGCACCGACGCGCACCGCTTCTACGAGCGGCTCGGCTTCACCGCTTCCCACGTCGGCTTCAAGCTCTCGCTCTGATCGAGAGCGTCGAGGGCCGGGCCGGGACCGGCGGCTCGGCCTACGATCGGAAAGATGAGCGCCCTTCCCCTCATCACGGTCGCCGAGCGCCGCAACCGGCTCGGCCGTCGCCACCGTCTGGCACCCTCGGCACACGCCGACGCGGTGTCCGAGGTGGCGGACGCGGTGGTCGCCCTGCACGCCACGGACGCGGCGACCGTCTTCCTCTCCGCCCGTGCCCGGCTGGCGGAGGGCGGCCCCACCGTGATCGAGAAGGCGCTGTACGAGGACGTCAGCCTCGTCCGGCTGCTCAGCATGCGCAACACCCTGTTCGCCGTCTCCACCGACCTCGCGCCGTACGTATACGCCTCCACCGCCCGCGGCGTCGCCCTGAAGGAACGGCGCACCCTGCTCAAGCACCTTCAGGAGGACGGTCAAGGCCTCGACGCCGACTGGCTCGCCCAGGCCGAAACAGCCGCGCTCGACGCCCTGGATAAAGGGGGCCCTGCCACGGGGAGCGAGCTCTCGGCCGCCGTACCGGCCCTCCGCCGAAAGATCACCCTTGGGCGGGGCAAGAAGTACGAGACCGAGACCGGCGTTGCCACCCGCGTCATCCGCCTGCTCGCTGCCGACGGCAGGATCCGCCGGGACCGGCCGCGCGGATCCTGGACCTCCAGTCAGTACCGCTGGGTGCACACCGAACCCTGGCCGGCCGTACCCGCCGCCGAAGCCCGCGTCGAGATCGCCCGCCGCTGGCTCCGCTCCTATGGGCCGGCCACCGAGGCCGACCTCACGTGGTGGACCGGATGGACGCTCACCGACGTCCGCAAGGCCCTCGCTGCCGTCGGGCCGGATCAGGTCCGCCTGGAGGACGGCACCCTCGCTCTCGTCAGCCCCGGGGACACCGGGTCCGTATCCGCCCCCGAGCCCTGGGCCGCCTTCCTCCCCGGCCTCGATCCCAGCAGCATGGGCTGGGCGGACCGAAGCTTCCACCTGGACACCGCCCACCGGAGCGTCCTCTTCGACTACGCCGGCAACATCGGTCCGACGGTCTGGTGGAACGGGGAGATCGTCGGCGGCTGGGCGCAGCGTCCCGACGGCGAGATCGTCTGGCGGCTGCTGGCCGACCGCGGCCGCACCGCCGAGGAGGCGATCACCGCCGAGGCCGCCCGCCTCGGCCGGTGGGTGGGCGACGCCCGTATCACCCCGCGCTTTCGCACCCCGTTGGAGCGGGAGCTCACCGCCTAGGCAGCCGACGGTGCGGTGTCACCGGCCGATGCCGCGCCAGCCCTGCGGGTCCACCCCGCCGGGTACCGGTGCCTCGGGGTCGTAGGGTTCCCGCGTGAACACGAACGACCCCAGGTCGAGGTGGCTCATGGAACCGTCCGTCCGCCGTACCGCGCGCAGCGTCTCGCCCGCGTAGTAGCCCGCCAGGCCCCGCCAGGTACCGTCCGGCTCCGCCCTGAAACGGGCGGCACGCCCCGGCGCGCCCACCGGACCCAGGTGCAGGAGCCCGTCGGCGGTCAGCCGCACGAGGTGCGGGGCCGTACCCCAATACCAGGGGCCGCACAGGTCCAGCTCCACCGGGTGCTCTTCGGGGAACGGCTTCCACGGCTCGGGGATCCGCGGCTCCGCGTCCGCCACCAGGTTCAGCAGGTCCATGGCCACCGTCGCGGCCGGCAGGCCGGAGGTGCAGTTCGCCAGTACGACGGCCGCAAGGTCGTCCGCCTCGCTCATCCACAGGCCTGCGACGAAGCCCGGCAGCGAGCCGCTGTGCCCGACGAGCCGGCGCCCGCGGCTCTCCGCCAGCTGCAGCCCCAGCCCGTATCCCAGGTCGGCGAAGCCGGGCTCCGGGGGAGCCGCCGACGTCCGCATCTCCCGCACCGTCGCCGCGCTCAGGACCTGCTCGTCACCCCGGAGCAGGAACCGGGCGAACCGCGCCAAGTCCTGGGTGGTCGACCAGAGTTGACCGGCCGCAGCCATCAGACCCAGGTCCTGCGCCGGCTCGGGCATCATGAGGTCCGCCCACGGGTGCACGGCCCACCCGCCGGCGTGCGGGGCCTGCGGCTGCGCCGTCGTCCGGTGCAGTCCCAGCGGCTCCAGCACCTCCGTCCGCAGCACCTCTTCCCAGGGCTTGCCGCGCACGGCCTCCACGAGTGAACCCAGCAGGGTGTAGCCCGGGTTGGAGTAGTGGTGGCGCCGCCCGGGCTCGAAACGGAAGGGCTCCTCCCCCAGTACGTCCCCGAGCTCCGTACGCTGGGCACCCGGAGTCCGCTCCCACCACTCGCCGGGAGTCTCCGCCGCCAGGCCCCCCGTGTGCGCCAGGAGTTGTCCGACGGTCACCTCGCCGGCCCCGGTCCCCGGCAGGTGCTTCTCCAGGGGATCCCCGAGCCCCAGCAGGCCCTCGTCCCGCAGGCGCATCACGAGAACGGCCGTGAAGGTCTTGGTGATCGAACCGATCCGGTACTGCACGTTCCCGTCCGGCCCGTGCCCCTCGACCGAGGTCCGGGAGCCCTCCCAGACCACCGCACCGTCCCGCAGGACGGCTGCCACCACCGAGGGCGCCCGGCCTTCGCTCTGGGCGACGGCAATCCGGTGCCACAGCGCGCGCCGCGTGGCAGGGAGTAGTTCCAGTACTTCCGAGTGGGCGTCCATGCCCGGATGTTACGTGTTGGCCATGTCCACGAACCTCGAATAATGGCCCTGGAAGGCGACCGTGATCGTCGCCGTCGGGCCGTTGCGGTGCTTCGCCACGATCAGGTCGGCCTCGCCCGCGCGGGGCGACTCCTTCTCGTACGCGTCCTCACGGTGCAGCAGGATCACCATGTCGGCGTCCTGCTCGATCGAGCCCGACTCGCGCAGGTCGGAGACCATCGGCTTCTTGTCGGTGCGCTGCTCGGGGCCACGGTTCAGCTGGGACAGCGCGATCACGGGGACCTCAAGCTCCTTGGCCAGCAGCTTGAGGTTTCGGGACATGTCCGAGACCTCTTGCTGGCGGCTCTCGGGACGGCGCGAACCACCCGACTGCATCAGCTGGAGGTAGTCGATGACGACGAGCGAGAGGTCGTTGCGCTGCTTGAGGCGCCGGCACTTGGCCCGGATCTCCATCATCGACAGGTTGGGCGAGTCGTCGATGTAGAGAGGGGCAGCGGAGACGTCCGGCATCCGGCGGGCCAGCCGGGTCCAGTCGTCGTCCGTCATCGTCCCCGAACGCATGTGGTGGAGCGCCACCCGCGCCTCGGCGGACAGCAGGCGCATCGCGATCTCGTTGCGCCCCATTTCGAGCGAGAAGATCACGCTCGGCAGGTTGCTCTTGATGGAGCAGGCCCGCGCGAAGTCCAGGGCGAGCGTCGACTTGCCCATGGCAGGACGGGCGGCAATGACGATCATCTGGCCCGGGTGCAGGCCGTTGGTCAGCGAATCGAGGTCCGTGAAACCGGTCGGGACACCGGACATCTGGCCGCTGCGGGAGCCGATCGCCTCGATCTCGTCGAGGGCGCCCTCCATGATGTCGCCCAGCGGCAGGTAGTCCTCGGAGGTCCGCTGCTCGGTGACGGCGTAGATCTCGGCTTGGGCGCTGTTGACGATCTCGTCGACGTCGCCGTCCGCCGCGTATCCCATCTGCGTGATCTTCGTACCGGCGGCGACGAGGCGACGCAGGACGGCCCGCTCATGGACGATCTCCGCGTAGTACTCGGCGTTCGCCGCGGTCGGTACCGACTGGACCAGGGTGTGCAGGTAGGAGGCTCCGCCGACCTTGCTGATCTCGCCGCGCCTGGTGAGCTCGGCGCCCACCGTGATCGGGTCGGCCGGCTCGCCCTTGGCGTAGAGGTCGAGGATGGCCTGGTAGATCGTTTCGTGCGAGGGCCGGTAGAAGTCGTGGCCCTTGATCACCTCGACCACGTCGGCGATCGCGTCCTTGGACAGCAGCATGCCGCCGAGCACGGACTGCTCCGCGTCGAGGTCCTGCGGCGGAACGCGCTCGAACCCGCCGCCGTCCCAGGAGCCGCCCTCGCGACCCCGCTCGTGCTGCTCATCCCTGCGGTCCCGGGCCTCGCTACCGCGGCGGGAACGGGCGGGCAGACGGTCACCCGGACCGCTGTCGGCCCAGGGGTCGTCCAAGGGCTCGGGCATGCTCACCGCGCCGCCTCCTCCCGTCCGCAACGCGGACCTTGCCGTGCGACAGTTTCTACGACACGGCTCTGACATTCGGGACGCCCGGATCGGCTGTGGGCGAGCCGGGCAACGCACAACGGTAGGCCCGGGAGCGACGTCAGCCAATCTTGTTATCCACAGGCTGTGTGGATGAGATGTGGATGACGGAGCGAATGCTGTGGGTAAGTCCCCGGAAGCTGTGCACGGACCGGGGGACGACGCTGTGGACAAAATCACCCGGCGACCCCCTGCACCCCTCTGACCTGCCGTTTCCCTCTCCACGCCCTGTGGGTCGAAATTTTCTTGGCGCCAGGTCCGAGTTCGCCTCCAATGGGGTGCCCAGAACGTCGCAGCGGGTGTCCGAGTAAGGACTCTTCCTGCCTTGTGTCTATTACCTGTGGAAGATTAGATTGGACTCATGACCCAAGCCCTCGTCCCGCCGGAGGCTGCCCCGAGACGGCACGACCGGGAGATACTCACGCTCGCCGTCCCCGCCTTCGGCGCGCTCGTCGCGGAGCCCCTGTTCGTCATGGCCGACAGCGCCATCGTGGGGCACCTCGGCACACCCCAACTGGCCGGCCTCGGCATCGCTGCGGCTCTGCTCACCACCGCCGTGAGCGTCTTCGTCTTCCTCGCCTACGCCACCACTGCGGCCGTGTCCCGCAGGGTCGGAGCCGGCGATCTGCAGGCTGCCATCCGCCAGGGCATGGACGGCATCTGGCTCGCCCTCCTGCTCGGTACAGCCGTCGTCGCCACGGTCGTGCCCATGGCGCCCGAACTCGTCGCACTCTTCGGAGCCTCCGACACTGTCGCCCCCTACGCAGTCACCTATCTGCGGATCTCGGCCCTCGGCATCCCGGCCATGCTCATGGTCCTCGCCGCCACCGGCGTCATACGCGGCCTCCAGGACACCCGGACCCCGCTCTATGTCGCCGTGGGCGGCTTCGCGCTCAACGCGGGCCTCAACGCCGGCCTCGTCTACGGAGCCGGCCTGGGCATCGCCGGCTCGGCCTGGGGCACGGTCATCGCCCAGTGCGCCATGGCAGCCGTCTACCTCGCCGTGGTCGTCCGAGGTGCCCGCAGGCACGGGGCATCCCTGCGGCCCGACGTGTCAGGCATACGGGCCTGCGCCCAGGCCGGAGTACCCCTGCTCGTCCGCACCCTGTCCCTGCGCGCCGTTCTGATGCTCGCGACCGCGGTCGCGGCCCGCCTCGGCGACGCGGACATCGCCGCCCACCAGATCCTGCTCTCGCTCTGGAGCCTGCTGGCCTTCGCCCTGGACGCGATCGCCATCGCCGGGCAGGCCATCATCGGCCGCTACCTCGGCGCCGGTGACACCGTGGGCGCCAGGGCCGTCTGCCGCCGCATGGTGCAGTGGGGAATCGTCTGCGGCGTCTTGCTGGGCGCCCTGGTGGTCGCCGCGCGTCCCCTGTTCATCCCGCTCTTCACGAGCGACCAAACGGTCGTGGACGCCCTGCTGCCCGCTCTGCTCGTCGTGGCCGTCGCCCAGCCGGTCGCCGGGGTCGTGTTCGTGCTCGACGGGGTCCTGATGGGCGCGGGCGACGGCCGCTACCTGGCGTGGGCCATGCTCATCACCCTCGCGGTCTTCACCCCGGCCGCTCTGCTCGTCCCCGTCGTGGGGGGCGGTCTGACCGCCCTGTGGTGGGCCATGACGGCGATGATGCTGGTCCGGATGGCCACCCTCCAGCTCCGCGCCCGCTCGGGCCGGTGGCTGGTCGCGGGGGCGACCCGCTGAGCGCGAAGCGTTGTTTCACGTGAAACAACGAGAACGACGAAGGGCCGCACCCCACAGGGTGCGGCCCTTCATGCGCAGCACTTAGGCGGCGACAACCTCGACGCCCACGTTCGCGGCGACCTCGGCGTGCAGACGCACGGAGACCTGGTACGAACCGAGGGTCTTGATCGGGGCAGCCAGCTCGACGCGGCGCTTGTCAACCTTCGGACCACCGGAAGCCTCGATCGCCGTGGCGATGTCGGCCGGGGTCACGGAGCCGAAGAGACGGCCGGCGTCACCCGAGCGGGTGGCCAGACGGACCTTCGTGCCCTCAAGCTTGGCCTTGACCTCGTTGGCCTGCTCGATGGTCGCGATCTCGTGGATCTTGCGGGCGCGGCGGATCTGCGCCACGTCCTTCTCGCCACCCTTGGTCCAGCGGATCGCAAAACCGCGCGGGACCAGGTAGTTGCGAGCGTAACCGTCCTTGACGTCGACGACATCGCCGGCGGCACCGAGGCCAGAGACCTCGTGGGTCAGGATGATCTTCATTAGTCGGTCACCCTTTCCTTATCGCGCGGTGGACGTGTAGGGCAGCAGCGCCATCTCACGGCTGTTCTTCACGGCCGTGGCGACGTCACGCTGGTGCTGCGTGCAGTTGCCGGTGACGCGGCGGGCACGGATCTTGCCGCGGTCGGAAATGAACTTCCGCAGCATGTTCGTGTCCTTGTAGTCCACGTACGCGGTCTTGTCCTTGCAGAACGCGCAGACCTTCTTCTTAGGCTTGCGCACAGGCGGCTTCGCCATTGTGTCTCTCCTGTGTGATCAAGAAGTTTGGATGCGGGCTTCCCTAGAAGGGAGGCTCGTCCGAGTAGCCACCGCCGGAACCGCCGGAGCTTCCGCCCCAGCCGCCCCCGCCGCCCTGCTGCTGGCCGCCGGCCGGCGCGCTGGACGCCCACGGGTCGTCGGAGGGAGCTCCGCCGCCCTGGGGTGCGCCGCCGCTGGGGGCTCCGCCCCAGCCACCGCCGCCGCCCTGCTGCTGGCCGCCGCCGTACCCGCCCTGGCCGCCGCGACCGGTGGTCTTGGCGACCTTGGCCGTGGCGTTCTTCAGGCTGGGGCCGACTTCCTCGACGTCCAGCTCGTAGACCGTGCGCTTGACACCCTCACGGTCCTCGTACGACCGCTGCCTCAGCCGGCCCTGCACGATGACGCGCATGCCCCGCTGGAGGGACTCGGCGACGTTCTCGGCCGCCTGCCGCCACACCGAGCAGGTCAGGAACAGGCTCTCGCCGTCCTTCCACTCATTGGTCTGACGGTCGAAGGTGCGGGGGGTGGACGCGACACGGAACTTCGCGACCGCCGCACCCGAGGGGGTGAAGCGCAGCTCGGGGTCGTCGACGAGATTGCCGACGACCGTGATGACGGTCTCGCCTGCCATGGGTGAACCTCTCGGCGGGGATTGCTGCTGGGCTGCTGTGCTACTCGGTCCCGATTACCGCTGAACCGGAGTTCAGTGGGTCTCGGGGCGAAGGACCTTGGTCCGGAGAACCGACTCGTTCAGGTTCATCTGTCGGTCAAGCTCCTTGACGACCGCAGGCTCGGCCTGAAGGTCGATGACCGAGTAGATGCCCTCGGGCTTCTTCTTGATCTCGTAAGCGAGACGACGACGGCCCCAGGTGTCGACCTTCTCGACCTTTCCGTTGCCCTCACGGACGACGGAGAGGAAGTTCTCGATCAGCGGGGAGACAGCGCGCTCCTCAAGATCGGGGTCGAGGATGACCATCACTTCGTAGTGACGCATGTGGAACCCACCTCCTTTGGACTCAGCGGCCACGGTCGTTCCGTGGCAGGAGGGTCGTGATGCGTACGCACGGTGCCCACAGAGCAGACACCGCGCAGACCGTACAGACTACCTGCTCGACTCCTTCCGGTTGAAATCCGGCAGGAGGAGGCCACACTCTGTATGCATCGGGTGTGCGCGGTGCTATGTCCCCGGCTCGGCCGCGGGTGTCCACCGCAGCACCGCTCTGCTCAGCCAGGAGGTGCCTTCCGATGGCACAGGCAATGCGTCGCCAGCCCTCGTCCCAGCCGATCTCCCTCTTCTCGACCGACGGCAAGCCCCACCCCCTGCAGGACACCCTGCTGGCGGTCACTCTGGTCCTCGGTGCCGTGGCGTTCATCACGGCGTTCTTCCACAACCTTCATCTGCTCAGCTCGTGGACCGGGCTGATCGGAATCCTGACCGGCGCGTACGGACAGTTCGTCTCCGCCACGACACGCGAGCGCTTCGCACTGATCATCGGCCTTGGCGCCTCGGCCTTCGGCTTCTTCCTCGGTATGGCGCACGGCGGCCTCTTCGGAGGCTGGCTGGGCTGACCGGCGGCTCCTCCGCGACAGGGCGCCGGCCCGCCACGGGGTCGGGGCACGCCCGTCCCCCAGAAGGGTGGCGCCCTTGTCGCAGTAGGCTTCGCGCCATAGCCAGCGAAGCCGCCGGAGGAGACGCCCCGCATGAGCCTGTCCCTGAGGACCATCAGCCGAGAGCAGCATCTGGGATACCTCCAGAGCCTGCCCTCGGCGAGCCACTGCCAGGTCCCGGCGTGGGCCGACGTGAAGAACGAGTGGCGGTCCGAGAACCTCGGTTGGTTCGACCAGAACGATGAACTCGTCGGCGCCGCCCTGGTGTTGTACCGGCAGTTGCCCAAGGTGAAGCGGTACCTCGCGTACCTCCCCGAGGGACCGGTCATCAACTGGTACGCCCCGAACCTGGAGGAGTGGCTCCAGCCGATGCTGGCGCACCTCAAGCGGCAGGGCGCGTTCACGGTGAAGATGGGCCCGCCCGTCGTCATCCGCCGCTGGAACGCCGCTGCCATCAAGGCCGGCATCCAGGACCCCGAGGTCAAGCGCCTGCGCGACGTGGAGGCCTCGCACATCGAGCCCCGCGCCTTCGAGGTGTCCGACAAGCTGCGCCGGATGGGCTGGCAGCAGGGCGAGGACGGCGGCGCCGGCTTCGGCGACGTACAGCCCCGCTACGTCTTCCAGGTGCCGCTCGCCAACCGCTCGCTGGACGACGTCCTCAAGGGCTTCAACCAGCTGTGGCGCCGCAACATCAAGAAGGCCGAGAAGGCCGGCGTCGAGGTCGTCCAGGGCGGCTACGAGGACCTGCCGGTGTGGCAGGAGCTGTACGAGATCACGGCCGAGCGCGACAAGTTCCGCCCGCGGCCCCTGAGCTACTTCCAGCGCCAGTGGACGGCCCTCAACTCCGAGGACCCGAACCGGATGCGCCTCTACATCGCCAAGCACGAGGGGGAGCCCCTGGCCGCCGCCACGATGCTCACCGTCGGCCAGCACGTCTGGTACTCGTACGGCGCGTCCGCCAACCACAAGCGCGAGGTGCGGCCTTCGAACGCGATGCAGTGGCGGATGCTGCGCGATGCGTACGCTCTGGGTGCCGGCGTGTACGACCTGCGCGGCATCAGTGACACGCTGGACGAGAACGACCACCTGTTCGGCCTGATCCAGTTCAAGGTCGGCACGGGCGGCGAGGCCGTCGAGTACGTCGGCGAGTGGGACTTCCCGCTCAACAAGATGCTGCACAAGGCGCTCGACATCTACATGTCCCGTCGCTGACCTGCCGCCGCACCCACCACACCGCACCGCTGCACACGCAGCTTTTTCGAGAGAGGCTCCGGACGGGCATGGCGCTCACGCTCTACGTCGACACCGCGCGCTGGCGTGCGCACCAGAAGCAGGTCCAGGACCAGTTCCCCGGACTGATCCCGGTCTGCAAGGGCAACGGCTACGGCTTCGGCCACGAGCGGCTGTGCGAGGAGGCGACCCGGATGGGCGCCGACATCCTGGCCGTCGGGACGACGTACGAGGCCGCCAGCATCAAGGACTGGTTCAGCGGCGACCTGCTCGTCCTCACCCCGTTCCGGCGCGGTGAGGACCCGGTGCCGCTGCCGGACCGGGTCATCCGCTCGGTGTCCTCACTGGACGGGGTCCGTGGCCTGGTCGGCGCCCGCGTGGTCATCGAGTGCATGAGCTCGATGCGCCGCCACGGCATTTCCGAACAGGACCTGGGCCAGCTCCACTCGGCGGTCGAGGACGTCCGGCTGGAGGGCTTCGCCCTCCACCTGCCGCTGGACCGGCCGGACGGCTCGGACGCCGTCGAAGAGGTCATCGGCTGGATGGACCGGCTGCGCGCGGCCCGGCTGCCGCTGCACACCATGTTCGTCAGCCACCTGCGGGCCGAGGAGCTGGCGCGACTGCAGCAGCAGTTCCCGCAGACCCGCTTCCGCGCCCGGATCGGCACCCGGCTGTGGCTGGGCGACCACGAGGCGACCGAATACCGCGGCGCCGTCCTGGACGTCACGCGCGTCACCAAGGGCGATCGGTTCGGCTACCGCCAGCAGAAGGCGGCTTCGGACGGCTGGCTGGTCGTGGTCGCGGGCGGCACCTCGCACGGTGTGGGCCTGGAGGCACCGAAGGCCCTGCACGGGGTGATGCCCCGCGCCAAGGGTGTCGCCCGGGCGGGGCTGGCCACCGTCAACCGGAACCTGTCGCCGTTCGTGTGGGCGGGCAAGCAGCGCTGGTTCGCGGAACCGCCGCACATGCAGGTCTCGATCCTGTTCGTGCCCTCGGACGCGCCGGAGCCGAAGGTCGGCGACGAGCTGGTGGCGCACCTGCGGCACACCACCACCCAGTTCGACCGGGTGCTGGACGCCTGATCCGCCCGGGACGGGCGCGAGGCGCCGGTCAGTCCCGGGGGGCCGTCCCCCACTCGACCCGCTGTCCCTGCGAGGGCGCCGCATCCTGCGGCGCCCTCGCGGCGTCGGACAGCACGAAGACGTCCTCGGCACCGTCGAGCACGCCTCCGGAAGGGTCGTCCGAGCCGTCCCGGCGTACGACGTCCCGGTCGGGCAGCAGGATGTCGCGTACGACGACCGCGCACAGGTAGAGGGTCGTCAGCAGGTGGGCGGCGATGGCCAGCTGGTAGCCCTCCACCGGCAGGCCCTGGTGCTTGTCCCCGCTGGTCGTGTAGGCGAGGTACAGCCAGATCCCGAGGAAGTACACGACCTCGCCGGCCTGCCAGATCAGGAAGTCCCGCCAGCGGGGCCGGGCGAGCGCCGCGAGCGGGATGAGCCACAGCACGTACTGCGGCGAGTAGACCTTGTTGGCCAGGATGAAGACGGCCACGACCAGGAAGGCCAGCTGCGCGAAGCGCGGGCGCCGCGGGGCGGTCAGCGTGAGCACGCCGATGCCCGCGCACAGCAGCAGGGTCAGGCCCGTCGCATAGGTGTTGGCGTCCTCCAGGGGGTTACCGGAGCGCTGGGAGATCAGCAGCCATACGGATCCGAAGTCGATCGGGCGTTCCTGGCTGAAGGTGTAGAACTTCTTCCAGCCGTCCCAGGCGGGGATCATGACGGGCAGGTTCACCACGAGCCAGGACAGGGCCGCCCCGAGCACGGCGGAGCCGAACGCCCTCCACTTCCCGGCCCGCCAGCAGAGCACGAAAACCGCCCCGAGCAGCAGGACCGGATAGAGCTTGGCCGCGGTGGCCAGGCCGATCAGAATGCCGAAGAGCAGCGTGCGGCCGCGCGACCACATGAGCATCGCGGCGGCGGTCAGGGCGATCGCCAGGAGGTCCCAGTTGATCGTCGCGGTGAGCGCGAAGGCCGGAGCGAGGGCGAGGAGCAGCGCGTCCCAGGGCCGGCGGCGGTGGGTGCGGGCCACGCACACGGCGATCACCGCGGCGCAGGCCATCAGCATGCCCGCGTTGACCATCCAGTACATCTGCTCGCGGTGCTGCATGCTGCCGCCGCCGGGGGTCAGCCAGGCGGCCACCTGCATGAAGAGCCCGGTCAGCACCGGGTATTCGAGGTACTCCATGTCGCCGGGCAGCCGGTCGAAGTAGGGGGTGAGACCGTCGGCGAAACCGCGCGCGACGAACAGGTGCGGGATGTCGGAGTAGCAGGCGTGCGTGTACTGCGAGCCGGCTCCGCGGAACCACGCCCAGTCGTAGCAGGGCAGCTTCTGGACCATGCCCAGCGCGAACATGCCCAGGGCCACGAGGACCACCACACGGACAGGGTTCAGCCAGTGTCCGCCCGTCCGGGCGTAGCGGCCCAGCGGGCCGCCGATGAGCTCGCTCCCGGCCGCGGCGACCTCGTCCTGCTGGGTGGGCAGTACGGGCCGGTCCTCGTGCACCTTCGTCATGGGCTCATCCTGCCGTACCGGGCCGGGCATGGGGGAGGGCCGCCGCAACGGGTGCGACGGCCCTCGTCGGAGCGTGTCGGGCTAGCCCGATGTGCCGAGGCTGCTGCCCCAGCCGGTGCCGCCCGGGCGGCCGGGTTTGCCCGAGCCGGTCGGTGACGGCGAACCCGTACCCCCGCCCGTGGGGGTGCCGGTGGGATCCGGCACGCAGTACAGGTCCCACGGCTTGCAGGACGGCTTGCCGCCCTTGGACGGGGTCGGGCTGGGAGACGGGGACGGGCTCATCGAGGGCGACGGGGACGCCGAGGGCGAGACCACGGCGGAGGGGGTGGGGGAGGGAGCCCCGGAGGCGTCCGCGGTGACGCCGATGGGGTCCGCCTCGGGGAAGTCGGTGACCGGGGTGTCCTTGAGCGCGTCCTTCATGTACATGGTCCAGATCGCGGCCGGGATGTCGCCACCGTGGATGGAGTCGATGCCGCCCACGCCGTTCATGGAGATCAGCTTCTTGTCCGCCGAGTTCGGGTCGGTGCGGAACAGGGTGACCGAGGTGGACAGCTCCGGGGTGTAGCCGACGAACCAGGCCGACTTGTTCAGGTCGGTGGTGCCGGTCTTTCCGGCGGCGGGACGGTTGAGGCCGAGCTTCTTGACCTTGGTTCCGGTGCCGTTCTCGACGACGTTGCGCAGGACCTTGGTGATGTTGTCGGCGATGGAGCTGTTCATCGCCCGCTCTTCCTTGGGGGGCTCGAAGCCGGCCAGGGCGTTGCCGTCCTTCTCGACCTTGGTCACCGAGAAGGGCTCGTGGTGGGTGCCGGAGGCGGCGAAGGTGGCGTACGAGTCGGCCATGCGGATGGCGCTCGGCGTCGAGGTGCCCAGCGCGAACGAGGCGTTGTTGTTGGGGTCCATCGAGTCCTTGAGGATGCCCGTGGACTCGGCCACCTGCCGGACCTTGCTGTGGCCGACGTCGAAGACGAGCTGCGCGAACGGCACGTTGATGGACTTCTCCATCGCCTCGTTGAGGGTCACGTACCCGTAGGCGGTGGTGCTCTCGTTCTTCTGCCGGAACGGCTTGCCGTCGGAGCCCAGCAGCGGCTTGCCGTCGCGGTTGTTGATCACTGTCAGGTCGTTGGCGTTGTACTTGCTGTCGGCCGAGATGCCCTTGCCCCGGGAGTTCTGGGTGCCGTACTCCATGGCCGCCGCCAGCACGTACGGCTTCCAGGTCGAGCCGACGGGGACACCGGTGGTGTTGGCGTTGTTGCTGAAGTACTTCTTGTCCATGCCCGGGCCGCCGTACAGGGCCACGATCGCCCCGCTCTTGACGTCCACCGAGGCGGCGCCGAACTGGACGAAGGTGTCGTACTCGGGGCGCTTCTTCTCGTCGAGGAAGTCGTTGCGGGTCTCCTCGACGGCCTTGGACAGGGCGTCCACCTTCGACTTCTGGAAGGTGGTGTGGATCTGGTAGCCACCCCGCGCCATCTGCTCGGGGGTGAGGTGGGCGACCTTCATCACGTACTGCTTGGCCGTCTCGACCAGGTAGCCGGTCTGGCCGGCGAGGCTGCGGGCCTGCTCGGAGTCGACGCGGGCCGGGAAGTCCTTGTACTTGTCCCGCTCGGACTTCTCCATCCGGCCCACCGCGACCTCGCGGTCCAGGACCCAGGCCCAGCGCAGCCGCGCCCGCTTCTCGTTCTGCTCGGGAGTGGCCGCCGTGCCGATGCCGCCGTCGGGGTTGTAGAGGTTCGGGCCCTTGAGGACGGAGGCGAGGAAGGCGCTTTCGGACGGGTTGAGGTCCTTGCAGTCCTTGCCGAAGTAGGCCCGGGCCGCCGCCTGGATGCCGTAGGCGTCGCGACCGTAGTAGGCGGTGTTGAGGTAGCCCGCGAGGATCGTGTCCTTCTCCTCGTACACACCCAGCTTTATCGAGATGAAGAGCTCGGTGACCTTCCGCTTGAGCGTTTGGTCGGAGTCCAGGTACGTGTTCTTCACGTACTGCTGGGTGATGGTGGAGCCGCCCTGGGTGGAGCCGCCCTTGGCCATGTTCCACACGGCGCGGGCGATGCCCATCGGGTCGACGCCCTTGTCCGTCTCGAAGGACTCGTTCTCGGCGGCGATCACGGCGTTGCGCATCGACTTGGGGATCTGGTCGATGGGAACGATCTGGCGGTTCATGGAACCGCCGGTGGCGACCATCTGCGCTCCCGGCTGGCCGCCCTCGTCCGCCCAGTAGAAGACGTTGTTCTGCGCCTGGGCCGCCAGGTTGGGGTCGGGCGTGTTCACGGCGGCGATACCGATGCCTGCGCCGGCCGTGATGATCGCGAAGAAGCCCAGGGCCGTGCCGCCGACGAGCTTCCAGGAAGGCAGGAAGCGCTTCCAGCCCTCCTTGTCGGAGCGCGGGTAGTTGATGAACCGGTTGTCCGGGCGGCCGGTTCCGCCTCTGCCATCCGGACCCGTGCCGCGTCCGCGGCCTGCGGGTCCTCGTTGGGCGGCCCGGCGGGCCTCGGCGCGACTGCCGTGGCCGGGCCGCGCTGCGTAGGGTCCGCTGGGTGACGCGGTCGGGACGTCCCGTGCGGGCCCGGCGCCCCGGCCGGGGCGCTGCTGGGCGGCCCGGCGGGCCGCGGCGCGTCCGCCACCTTCGGGCTGCGGCGGTTTGCGGCGGTGCTCGCTCATCGAACGACTACTCCTCGGGCAGGCGAGTGGCCTGGAAGCGGCAGGTGAGTTCCGGTTCCCCCCGTTGTCATGGCGCACAGACTACGCACGCCCAAAACCCGAACAGTGCCGAAGTTCACCCCAAATCAGGCAAGTCGCCTCGTACGAATTGGTGATGTGACGCCGGTCACCAGATCGCCACTTGTCGCCGGAGACGGGTCGTTCTATCGTCTGGATGTATCGAGCCGATACATCAGCTCGGTATAAAGACTCAGGGGCGAAGGAGGGCAGGCGGATGAGCAGGCGCTCAGGCATCCTCGAATTCGCCGTCCTCGGCCTGCTTCGCGAATCCCCCATGCACGGCTACGAGCTGCGCAAGCGGCTCAACACCTCACTGGGGGTGTTCCGGGCGTTCAGCTACGGAACGCTCTACCCCTGCCTCAAGACGTTGGTCGCCAACGGCTGGTTGATCGAAGAGCCGGGCAACGCCCCGGAAGACGCTCTCGCCGCTTCACTCGCAGGGCGCCGCGCCAAGATCGTCTACCGGTTGACGGCAGCAGGTAAGGAGCACTTCGAGGAGCTCCTGTCCCACACCGGCCCCGAAACCTGGGAGGACGAGTCCTTCGCCGCCCGCTTCGCCTTCTTCGGTCAGACCGAGCGAGAGGTGCGCATGCGGGTTCTGGAGGGCCGCCGCAGCCGGCTGGAGGAGCGCCTGGAGAAGATGCGCGCCTCGCTCGCCCGGACGCGGGAGCGCCTCGACGACTACACGCTTGAGCTGCAGCGGCACGGCATGGAGTCCGTGGAGCGCGAAGTGCGCTGGCTGAACGAGCTCATCGAGAGCGAGCGGGCGGGACGGGATCGGAGACGATCCGGTCCGCCCGACGAAACTGCAAAGTGAGGCCTGCATCTCGCAGGCCTCGTCCGAGAACAAACAGGGAGCAACCGGAATGGGTTCGGTTCGCGTAGCCATCGTCGGCGTGGGCAACTGCGCCGCCTCGCTGGTGCAGGGCGTCGAGTACTACAAGGACGCCGACCCGGCGGCCAAGGTCCCCGGTCTGATGCACGTCCAGTTCGGCGACTACCACGTGGGTGACGTCGAGTTCGTCGCCGCGTTCGACGTCGACGCGAAGAAGGTCGGCCTCGACCTCTCGGACGCCATCGGCGCCAGCGAGAACAACACCATCAAGATCTGCGACGTCCCGAACAAGGGCGTGACCGTGCAGCGCGGCCACACCCTGGACGGCCTGGGCAAGTACTACCGCATGACGATCGAGGAGTCCTCCGAGGCCCCGGTCGACGTGGTCCAGGTCCTCAAGGACCGCGAGGTCGACGTTCTCGTCTGCTACCTGCCCGTCGGCTCCGAGGACGCGGCGAAGTTCTACGCCCAGTGCGCCATCGACGCCAAGGTCGCCTTCGTCAACGCCCTCCCGGTCTTCATCGCCGGCACCAAGGAGTGGGCCGACAAGTTCACCGAGGCCGGTGTCCCGATCGTCGGCGACGACATCAAGTCGCAGGTCGGCGCCACCATCACGCACCGCGTGATGGCGAAGCTGTTCGAGGACCGCGGTGTCCGTCTTGAGCGCACCATGCAGCTCAACGTCGGCGGCAACATGGACTTCAAGAACATGCTGGAGCGCGACCGCCTGGAGTCGAAGAAGATCTCCAAGACGCAGGCCGTCACCTCGCAGATCCCCGACCGTGAGCTCGGCGAGAAGAACGTCCACATCGGCCCGTCCGACTACGTGGCGTGGCTCGACGACCGCAAGTGGGCCTACGTCCGCCTTGAGGGCCGTGCCTTCGGCGACGTCCCGCTGAACCTTGAGTACAAGCTTGAGGTGTGGGACTCCCCGAACTCGGCCGGTGTCATCATCGACGCCCTGCGCGCCGCGAAGATCGCCAAGGACCGCGGCATCGGCGGCCCGATCCTGTCGGCCTCCAGCTACTTCATGAAGTCCCCGCCGGTGCAGTACTTCGACGACGAGGCGCTGGCCAACGTCGAGAAGTTCATCAGGGGCGAGGTCGAGCGCTAAGCGCCACCTGGTCTTCGACTGTTCTTCCGCGGAGGGTCCCCGGGCAATATGCCCGGGGACCCTCCGCGTGTGTGACCCTTGCCCTCATGCCTGTCGTACGTGATCTGCGCGTACTCCTGCGCCTGAGGGATTTCCGCAACCTGCTCGCCGTACGGCTGCTCTCCCAGGCCGCCGACGGCGTCTACCAGGTGGCGCTCGCCACCTATGTGGTCTTCTCCCCGGAGAAGCAGACCTCGCCCGCGGCCATCGCCTCGGCGATGGCGGTCCTGCTGCTGCCCTACTCGGCGATCGGCCCCTTCGCCGGGGTACTGCTCGACCGCTGGCGCCGCCGCCAGGTCTTGCTCTACGGCAATCTCCTGCGCGCCTTCCTCGCCTGCGTCACGGCCGTCCTGATCGTCGCGCACGTTCCCGACTGGCTCTTCTACGCCTCTGCGCTCTCCGTGACCGCGGTCAACCGCTTCGTGCTGGCCGGGCTCGCGGCCTCCCTGCCGCGCGTCGTCGCCCCCGACCAGCTCGTCACCGCGAACGCCCTGTCCCCCACCGCCGGAACCCTGGCCGCCACCGCTGGCGGGGGACTGGCCTTCCTCCTGCGGCTGCTGGCCTCCGGCTCCAACGCCCTCGTCGTCCTGCTCGGTGCCGCCTTCTACCTGTGCGCGGCCCTCGTCTCCCTCAGGCTGGCCGCCGGGCTCCTCGGGCCCGCCCACCCGCCCGGTGCGGCCCACCCGTCGGCCCTGGAAGCAGTCGCTCTCACCGTCCGGGGGATGGCCGAGGGGCTGAGACACCTGCACCGGCGGCGGGAAGCCGCCCAGGCACTCACCGCGATGACGATGATGCGGTTCTGCTACGGGGCGCTGACCGTCGCCCTGCTGATGCTCTGCCGCTACTCCTGGTCGGAGAGCGAGTCCGACGGCCTCGCCCTGCTGGGCGTCGCCGTCGGCGCCTCAGGGGCCGGCTTCTTCGCCGCCGCCGTGGTCACCCCCTGGCTGGTGGGCAGGCTGGGCACCCGGGGCTGGACCATGGCCTGCGCCGGCGGGGCCGCGGTCCTGGTTCCCGCGCTCGGCCTGTTCTTCGCACCGGGCCCGATGCTGGTCGCTGCCTTCGTCCTCGGGCTCGCCACCCAGGGAGCCAAGATCTCCACCGATACGGTCGTGCAGTTCCGTGTGGACGACGCGTACCGGGGCCGGGTCTTCTCCGTCTACGACGTGCTGGTCAACGTCGCCTTCGTAGGGGCCGCCGCCGTGGCCGCGCTGATGCTGCCCCCCGACGGGCGGTCCGTCGCGCTGATCGTGAGCGTCGCCGCGCTCTACGCCCTGACCGTGGTCCTCCTCGCCCGGCAGCGCGATGTTTCACGTGAAACGTCGCCCCGGACCGAAGGCTGAGTCAACCGTCCGCGCGAGCAGTCCCCGCGCGGACGGACCGGCCGTCAGTCCTGCGCGGCCCACCACTGCTTGAGGGCGGCGATCGCCTCGTCCTGCCCCATGGGCCCGTTCTCCAGCCGCAGGTCGAGCAGGAACGCGTAGGCCTTGCCGATCACCGGACCGGGACCGACGCCCAGGACCTGCATGATCTGGTTGCCGTCCAGGTCGGGCCGGATCGCATCCAGCTCCTCCTGCTCCTTGAGCTGCGCAATGCGCTCCTCCAGACCGTCGTAGGTACGGGAGAGGGCATTGGCCTTGCGCTTGTTCCGCGTGGTGCAGTCGGACCGGGTGAGCTTGTGCAGGCGCTCCAGCAGCGGGCCGGCGTCCCGGACGTAGCGGCGCACCGCGGAGTCGGTCCACTCCCCGTCACCGTAACCGTGGAAGCGCAGGTGCAGCTCCACCAGCCGGGAGACGTCCTTGACCATGTCGTTGGAGTACTTCAGCGCGGTCATGCGCTTCTTGGTCATCTTGGCGCCCACCACCTCGTGGTGGTGGAAGGAAACCCGGCCGTCGCTCTCGAACCGGCGCGTGCGGGGCTTGCCGATGTCGTGCAGCAGGGCGGCCAGGCGCAGCACCAGGTCGGGGCCGTCCTCCTCCAGCGCGATGGCCTGCTCAAGGACGATCAGCGAGTGCTCGTAGACGTCCTTGTGCCGGTGGTGCTCGTCGCTCTCCAGCCGCAGCGCGGGCAGCTCGGGCAGGACGTGGGCGGCGAGCCCGGTGTCCACGAGGAGCCCCAGGCCCTTGCGGGGGTGCGCGGACAGCAGCAGCTTGTTCAGCTCGCCCTGCACCCGCTCCGCCGAGACGATCTCGATCCGGTCGGACATCGCCTGCATCGCGGCCACCACCTCGGGGGCCACCTCGAAGTCGAGCTGAGCGGCGAACCGGGCCGCCCGCAGCATCCGCAGCGGGTCGTCGGAGAACGAGTCCTCCGGGGTCCCGGGGGTGCGCAGCACGCCGGCCTGGAGATCCTTCAGCCCGCCGTGCGGATCCACGAACTCCTTCTCCGGCAGGGCGACCGCCATCGCGTTCACCGTGAAGTCACGGCGGACCAGGTCCTCCTCGATCGAGTCGCCGTAGGAGACCTCCGGCTTGCGCGAGGTGCGGTCGTACGCCTCGGAGCGGTACGTGGTGATCTCGATCTGGAAGGTGCGGTCCACGTCTCCGACGCGGGCTTCTTTCTGGGCCCCGACCGTGCCGAAGGCGATGCCGACGTCCCACACCGAGTCGGCCCACGGCCGGACGATCTTCAAGACGTCCTCGGGGCGGGCATCGGTGGTGAAGTCGAGGTCGTTGCCGAGACGCTCCAGCAGCGCATCGCGGACGGACCCGCCGACCAGGGCGAGGCGGAAACCCGCCTCCTGGAAACGGCGGCCGAGCTCGTCGGCGACAGGGGCGACCCGCAGCAGTTCACTGACCGCGCGGCGCTGCACCTGACTCAGGGCACTGGGATTGTCTTCGTTGGCGTTCGGCACAACAGAAAAGGGTACGTGCCCGGCCCGGCGGGAGCTTCCCCGTTTGTGGCCACCCCGCCCTCCGGCACCCCGGAGCCGGACCCGATCATGTGGAGCAAGGCGCGGCACTCGCGCACAGCGGGTCTCGTTACCATGCGGGGACGCACAGACGACGACCACTGACACTTCGAGGGACGGGCTAGCGCGTGGCCGAGGCGGCAGACATCCAGGGGACCTCCCCCGCACCTGCCCGGCGCCGCTGGCTGCGGCGCACCATCGTCCTGCTGGCCGGGACACCTCTGCTCGCCGCTTTGGTCTACTCTCCCGCCCCCCTGGCACAGGCCGCCGAGACGTCCTCGGTCGACGTCCAGCTGACCGGCCTGAGCCCCGCTGCCCCGGTGAAGGGCGACACCCTCACCATCTCCGGCACCGTGGTCAACACCGGCCGCGAAACGATCAACGGCGCCCACGTGGGGCTGCGGGTCGGTCCTGCGCTGGGGGACCGGTCCTCCATCGACGAGGCGGCGGAGCGCAGCGGCTTCCGGGCGGGCACGGACCCGGCGGAGATCGACCAGGCCTACTCCGTGAAGATCGCCTCGCTGCCCTCGAAGGCCGGCCAGGAGTTCACCCTGCGGGTCCCGGTGGCCAAGCTGGAGCTGGACAAGGACGGCGTGTACCAGCTCGGTGTCTCCGTGTCCGGGGAGACCGAGAGCCGCCCGTACGAACAGGTCCTCGGCATCAGGCGGACCTTCCTGCCCTGGCAGCCGGAGCAGGCCGCCAAGCGGTCCCAGCTCACCTACCTGTGGCCGCTGATCTCCACCACGCATCTGACCGCGGAGACCGGCTCGGACGAGGTGCAGACCCCCGTCTTCCTCGACGACTCCCTCGCCGCCGAGCTCGGGACCGGCGGCCGCCTGGAGCGGATGGTCTCGCTCGGCAAGGAACTGCCCGTCACCTGGGTCATCGACCCGGACCTGCTCTACACGGTCGACGCGATGACCAAGGGGTACCGCTACCGGACCCCCGACGGGAGGATCGTCCAGGGCAAGAACAAGGCCGTCGCCGAGCAGTGGCTGAGCTCCCTGGAGGCGGCCGTCCAGGGCAAGAAGGTCGTCGCCCTGCCGTTCGCCGACCCGGACATCGCCTCCCTCGCCCACCAGGGCAAGGACGTGTCGGGCACCCTGGGCCAGCTCCGGCCCGCCACCGACAAGGCAAAGCAGGCCGTGGAGACCGTCCTGCACGTCACTCCGTCCACCGACTTCGCCTGGCCCCTGGACGGCGCCATCGACCCGGCGATCGTCAATGTCGCCACCTCGGCCGGCGCCCACAACGTCCTCACCCGCAGCGACAGCCTCCAGGAGACGGGCGCCCTCGGCTACACGCCCTCGGCAGCCCGCCCCATCGGCGCGGGCGCCACGGCCGTCGTCGCCGACGCCGAGCTCTCCACCGCCTTCGAGGGCGACATGCTGAACGCAGCGAGCTCCACCCTGGCCGTGCAGCAGTTCCTCGCCCACAGCCTCGCCCTGAACCTGCAGAAGACCGACAACCAGCGCAGCTTCGTCGTGACCCCGCAGCGGATGCCGTCCGCCAGCCAGGCCCAGACGATGGCGGAGGCGCTGCGGGGCCTGCAGGCCGGCCGCTGGACCCAGCCGGCCGACCTCGACGCGGCAGCCGCCGCCAAGCCCGACACCGGCGTGAACACGCAGGTGCCGGGAGCCGGGCAGTACCCCGAGGCCCTCCACAAGACGGAACTGCCGGTCTCGGCGTTCGAGAAGATCCGCACCACCCAGAACACCCTGGACCACTTCAAGGTGATCCTGACGGCGCCCGACCGCGTCGAGATCCCCTTCGGCAACACCACCAACCGGGAGATGTCGACCTCCTGGCGCGGCCGTCCCGAGGAGGCCCGGCCCTACCGGGACCAGGTGCAGGACTACCTGATCGGCCTCACCGAGAAGGTCAAGGTCGTCCCCAAGTCGGACGCCACCCTGTCCGGGCACAGCGCGACCATCCCGGTCAGCGTCCAGAACAGCCTCGTCCAGGACGTGCACGGTCTGGTCCTGCGCGTGAAGTCCGCCAACCCCACCCGCCTGATGTTCGGCGACAGCGGGCAGGCAGAGCAGGAGGTGACCGTCCAGGGCGGCCACAGCCAGACGGTAAAGTTCACCGCCAACGCCACCGCGAGCGGCCCTGTCGAGGTCACCGCGCAGCTCTTCACCAAGGACGGCGTGCCCTACGGCAAGGAACGCAAGTTCACCGTCGAGGCCACCGAGATCACCCCCACCGTGATGCTGGTCATCGCGGGCGGCGTCCTCCTCCTCGTTCTGGCGGGCATCAAGATGTACGCCAGCCGCAAGCGGATCGCGGCCCGTGCGGCCGCAGAGGAGAGCACGCAGCCGAGTGACGGGACCCCGGACACCGGACCGCAAAGCACCGGCACGTCCGGCCCGGGTGAGACAGTGGACCGTTGAGCGATGCCGTGGCCGGTCGGCCTGGGGACGATGAGGTGGGGTTTCGATGAACGCGCCGTACGACGGTGACCGCGCGCAGGGCACTGGCGGGCCCGCGCCCTCCCAGGGCACTGCCCCGGGCACCCCCGTGCCCGGGCAGGTTCCCGTGCCTTCGCCGGCGCCGGACCGCGACCCGTACCTCCAGGACGCCTACGAGCACGACCCGTACCGGTCGCAGGACCTGTCGGCCCAGGACCCCGTCGCCGAGGCGCTCTACGACCGGGCCTCACACCCCCCGCCGCCACCCGGCACCTACCAGGAGCCCGGTCCGCTCTACGGGGCGCCGCAGACGCCCGCCCATGCCCCCGACCCCCGCGTATGGGCCCAGACCCCGCCGCCCGAGCCTGACGGACCCTCCCGCCACCTGCCCTACGGCGATCGCCCCGCCACCACGCAGTTCGTCGGCGTGGACTCCCTGGTCAGCCAGGCGGCGGAGGATGAGGAGCCCGAGCCCGAGCCCGACGCCTTCGCCCACCTCTACCGGGACCAGCAGGCGACGCCCGGCACTCCCGCCGACGAGCCCCCGCTCGCCGTCCCGGCGCCGAGCAAGCCCGCAGGGCGCGCTTCCAGCCTGCTCAAGTCCAGCGCCCTGATGGCCGCCGGCACGATCGTCTCCCGCATCACCGGCTTCCTGCGGACCCTGGTCATCGCCGGAGCCATCGGCGTCGGCACGTTCAACGACACGTACCAGATCGCCAACACCCTGCCCACGATGATCTACGTGCTGGTCGGCGGCGGCGCCCTCAACGCCGTCTTCATCCCGCAGCTCGTCCGGGCCATGAAGAACGACAGCGACGGGGGTGAGGCCTACGCCAACCGGCTCCTGACCCTGGTCGTGGTCCTCCTGGCCGCCATCACCACCCTCTGCGTCCTCGCCGCACCGGTGTTCATCACCATGATGTCGCCGAAGATCGCCTCCGACCCCCACCAGATGGACGTGGCGGTCGCGTTCGCCCGCTACTGCCTGCCCACCATGTTCTTCATGGGCGTCCATGTGGTCCTCGGTCAGATCCTCAACGCCCGCGGCCGCTTCGGCGCGATGATGTGGACCCCCGTCCTCAACAACATCGTCGTCATCGCCACGTTCGGCGCCTTCATCTGGGCCTTCGGAGGCTTCACCACCTCCGGGGTCAGCGCCACCACCGTCACCCCCGAGGGCATCCGCCTCCTCGGTATCGGCACCCTGCTGGGGCTGACCGTCCAGGCCCTCGCGATGCTGCCCTACCTGCGCGAAGCCGGGTTCACCCCGCGGCTGCGCTTCGACTGGAGGGGCCACGGCCTCGGCAAGGCCGCCCGCCTGGCGAAGTGGACGTTCTTCTTCGTCCTGGCCAACCAGGTCGGCCTGGTCGTCGTGACCCAGCTCGCGACCTGGGCCGGATCCGTAGCCGAGAAGCAGGGCCACCCGGGCACCGGCATCACCGCCTACAACTACGCGCTCCTGTTGTGGCAGATGCCACAGGCCATCATCACCGTCTCCGTCATGACGGCCGTGCTGCCCCGCATCTCCCGCTCGGCGCACGACGGGGACGTCGCCGCGGTCCGCGACGACATCTCCTACGGCCTGCGGACCTCGGCCGTCGCGATCGTGCCCTGCGCCTTCGCGTTCCTCGCCCTCGGCGTCCCGATGGCCACCCTGCTCTACGCCGGCTCGGGCGCGGGCGCCCGCAACATCGGCTACGTCCTGATGGCCTTCGGCCTCGGCCTGATCCCCTACTCGGTCCAGTACGTCGTCCTGCGCGGCTTCTACGCCTACGAGGACACCCGTACGCCCTTCTACAACACCGTCATCGTCGCCGGCGTCAACGCAGCCGTATCCACTGCCGCGTTCTTCGTGCTGCCCGCCCGCTGGGCCGTGGTCGGCATGGCCGCCGCCTACGGCCTCGGCTACACCGTCGGTGTCGGTGTCGCCTGGCGCCGTCTGCGCAACCGGCTCGGCGGCGACCTGGACGGTGCCCACGTCATGCGCACCTACGCCCGCCTCACCGGCGCGTGCGTCCCTGCCGCCGCCGTGGCGGGCGCCGCGGCCTACGCGGTCACCCAGTGGCTCGGCAGCGGAGTCACCGGTTCCCTTGCCGCGCTGGCCGCCGGAGGCGTCGCTCTGGCCGTCGTGTTCCTCGTCGCTGCCAAGCGGATGCGGATCGAAGAGCTCAACGCCATGGTCGGCATGGTCCGTGGACGCCTGGGGCGCTGATGCGCACAACCGTCGGACCCTTTCGCGTGTCGTGCATAGGGCCGGACTGTGGGCACAATTGGCATGGCTTCGCAGACTGGCCGACAGCGCGTAACGGATGGGGAGGCAGGAACGACGGTGGCGGAACGTAGCACGGCTGCCGTCGACGTGGCCGACAACAGCGGCGACAAGCCGCTGGCCGCAGATGCGGCGAAGGCCACGGCCGACGGGGTGGACACCCAGAACGGACGAGCCGCGGACGGATCCATGCCCGACAAGGACGGCGAACGCAGAAAAACGGCCCCCGCAGCCGTACCCGAACTCCACAGCGGCCACAGGCTCGCCAGGCGCTACCGCCTGGAAGAGTGCGTCACCCGTCTGGACGGATTCAGCAGCTGGCGCGCCATGGACGAGAAGCTACGCCGGGCCGTGGGCGTCCACCTGCTCCCCGCCGACCACCCGCGGGCCCGCGCCGTCCTGGCCGCCGCGCGCTCCTCCGCCCTGCTCGGCGACCCCCGCTTCGTCCACGTCCTTGACGCCGTCGAGGAGAACGACCTCGTCTACGTGGTCCACGAGTGGCTGCCCGACGCCACCGAACTGACCACCCTCCTCGCCTCCGGTCCCCTCGAAGCCCACGAGGCCTACCAGCTCGTCAGCCAGGTCTCCCAAGCCATGGCCGCCGCGCACCGCGAGGGCCTGGCCCATCTGCGCCTGACCCCCAGCGCGATACTGCGCACCTCCACCGGCCAGTACCGCATCCGCGGCCTCGCCGTGAACGCGGCCCTGCGCGGGATCACCAGCGACACCCCGCAGCGCACGGACACCGAGGCCATCGGCGCCCTGCTCTACGCCGCGCTCACCCAGCGCTGGCCGTACGAGAACGACGCCTACGGTCTCACCGGCCTGCCCAAGGGCGTCGGCCTCCTCGCCCCCGACCAGGTCCGCGCCGGCGTCCACCGGGGCCTGGGAGAGCTGGCGATGCGCGCCCTCGCCAACGACGGCGCCACGGCCTCCCGCCAGGAGCCGCCCTGCACCACTCCGGAGGAACTGGCCAAGGCCGTCGCCGCGATGCCCCGCATCCGGCCGCCGGAGCCCGCGTTCACCCCGCCCCCCGAGTACCAGCACACCACCTACCAGCAGGGCAGTTACGGCCGGCCCATGCCCGCGGGCATGCCCGCCACCCAGGCCGTCGCCGTCACGCCCCCGCCACCGCTGCACAGCCGCACCGGCAAGGCCCTCAAGTGGGCTGTCGCGGCACTGCTGATCGCCGCCCTGGGTCTGGGCAGCTGGCAGCTCGCCGACACACTCCTCGACCGCAACAACGGGGGCTCCGGCAACAGCGGCTCCAACCCGCAGACCAAGCCCGACGACGCCCCCAAGGAAATCAAGCCGGGCAAGCCGCTCCCCATCGGCAACGCCACGGTCTTCGGCAAGGATCCGATCAAGGCCGGCGACGTGGGCAAGGCCGTCGACGGTGACGCCGAGACCGCCTGGGTCACCCTGCACTTCCGCGGCTACCCCAACTTCGGCAACCTGCCCAGCTACGACGACGGCAGCGGCATCATCGTCGACCTCGGCAGCGCCCAGGACGTGGCCGGCCTTGAGGTCGGCCTGTACGCGACGGGGCAGAAGATCGAGGTGCGGGCCGCCTCGCCGGAAGCCGTCTCAGCGCGCTCCCTCTCGGACTTCCCGCACGAGATCGTCAAGCTGGGCAACACGGGGAAGGACTTGAAGACGACCCTGCAGACCCCGGTGAAGACCCGCTACCTGCTGATCCACATCACGGCCCTGCCCTCCGAGGGCGGCGACAGCTACCGTGGCGGCATCAACGAGATCAAGGTGCTCGGTACGGCCGAATAAGACCGGACCGCGACACCCGCCGGGCCCGCTGCGCCGCCGACGCGGCGGGCCCTCGTATTCGTCCCGCCCGACCCGTACTCTCCCTTCCGGAGGGGAGGTGTGATGCACGACGCGACGACCAGCGGGGACAGCGACCAGGAGCTGCTGGCCCGGCATGTGGCCGGAGATCCGGAGGCCTTCGGGGAGCTCGTACGCCGCCACCGGGACCGGCTGTGGGCCGTTGCGCTGCGCACCCTCGGCGACCGGGAGGAAGCCGCCGACGCCGTGCAGGACGCACTCGTCTCCGCCTACCGGTCCGCCCACACCTTCCGCGGCGAATCCGCCGTCACCACCTGGCTGCACCGCATCACCGTGAACGCCTGCATCGACCGGGCCCGCAAGGCCGCCTCCCGCCGGACTGCGCCCCTGGACGACACGGACCGCCTGGAGCACCTCCTGGAGCCCCACGAGTCCGCCGAGGCGCCCGCGGAACGCCATGACCTCCACCGCCAGCTCCTCGCCGCCCTCAGCACCCTCCCGGCGGACCAGCGGGCCGCTCTGGTCCTCGTCGACATGCAGGGATACCCCGTCGCCGAAGCCGCCCGCATCCTCGACGTCCCCCCTGGCACGGTGAAGAGCCGGTGCGCACGCGGCCGGGCCAAACTGGTCCCGCTGGTCACTCATCTGCGCTCGAATGCCGTGGATAACAGCGACGCCGAGGGGGGAAGGAACCGGACGCCGGGGGCAGCCGTCCCACCAGCGGCAGACCCCAGTCAGGCAGCGTCAGACGCAGACACGGTGAAGGGCGGAGGTGGACGAACGTGACTCCCACGACCGGCACGATCCGGCACCCGGAGGTCTCGGAGATCTCCGACCTGACCGAAGGACTCCTCTCCCCGGCCCGGACCGCCGAAGTCCGCCGCCACCTCGCCGAGTGCGACCTGTGCGCCGACGTCCTCGCGTCCCTGGAGGAGATCCGCGCCCTCCTCGGCACCCTGCCCGGGCCGCCCCGTATGCCCGCCGACGTCTCGGGACGCATCGACGCCGCCCTCGCCGCCGAGGCGCTGCTCGACTCCACCACTCCCCGGCCCGCCCCCGCCGACGCTCCCCGAGCCCCGCGCGATGTTTCACGTGAAACATCCGCAGCGCCCGCGGGTCCGGCCACCCCGCGCCCGGCCGGTCACCCGGTCGGCACAACCGGCCCCGGCCGCCGTCGGGCCCGCCGCAGGATCGCCGTCCTCACCGGCCTCGCCGGGGCCGCAGTGTGTGCGCTCGGATTCTTCCTGGCCGGCAACCTGCTCGGCCCGAACGAGCCGGACACCGCCGCACGCAACTCCGCCACCAGCTCATCCGCGGAGGCTCCCGTCGACGGTGGCTATACCGCCCAGAGCCTGAAGGAGAGCGTCCACCGCCTCCTCACGCCCGGGCAGACCGCGAAGACGGCACCCGGCGAGAACAACACGTACGGGACGGACACCACCAGCCCCGGCCCGGGGCTCGCCCCCGGCGACCGCGCCGCCGCCGAACCGGTCCCGTCCTGTGTCCAGGACGCCACCGGCCGCCCGGACCACCCACTCGCCGCCGAACAGGGCAACTACCAGGGCACGCCCGTCTATCTACTCGTTCTGCCGCACCCCGGCGAGCCCGCCCGGGTCGACGCCTACCTCGTGGACGCAGGCTGCCGGGACTCGGCGGCGGCCGTCCCCGGCAAGCTGCTGCTGAGCAGGACCTACCCCCGAAGCTGACAGCTTGGGGTCCGTACCGGGACGGGCCGGGAATGCATGCGCCGTAGGATCCGTTGGGTCGGTTGGGACTCCACACCGGCCCCCGGCAAGCAGCGCGCAGTCCACAGAGACGAGGAAGAAACCCGTGAGCGACGTACGAAACGTGATCATCATCGGCTCCGGGCCGGCCGGTTACACCGCCGCCCTGTACACCGCACGCGCTTCGCTCAAGCCGCTGGTCTTCGAAGGCGCCGTCACCGCCGGTGGCGCGCTGATGAACACCACCGAAGTCGAGAACTTCCCCGGCTTCCAAGACGGCATCATGGGCCCCGACCTCATGGACAACATGCGCGGCCAGGCCGAGCGCTTCGGCGCCGAGCTCGTCCCCGACGACATCGTGGCCGTGGACCTCACTGGTGAGATCAAGACCGTCACGGACACCGCGGGCACCGTGCACCGTGCCAAGGCCGTCATCGTGGCCACCGGTTCGCAGCACCGCAAGCTGGGCCTGCCCAACGAGGACGCGCTCTCCGGCCGCGGCGTCTCCTGGTGCGCGACCTGTGACGGGTTCTTCTTCAAGGACCAGGACATCGCCGTCGTCGGCGGTGGCGACACCGCGATCGAGGAAGCCACCTTCCTCTCCCGGTTCGCCAAGTCCGTCACCATCGTCCACCGCCGCGACACGCTGCGCGCCTCCAAGGCCATGCAGGACCGCGCCTTCGCCGATCCGAAGATCAAGTTCGCCTGGGACAGCGAGGTCGCCGAGATCCACGGCGAGCAGAAGCTCACCGGCCTCACCCTGCGCAACACCAAGACCGGTGAGACCTCCGAGCTGCCCGTGACCGGCCTCTTCATCGCCGTCGGCCACGACCCGCGCACCGAGCTGTTCAAGGACCAGCTCGCGCTGGACGAGGAGGGCTACCTCAAGGTCGAGGCGCCCTCCACGCGGACCAACCTCACCGGCGTGTTCGGCGCCGGCGACGTCGTGGACCACACGTACCGTCAGGCCATCACCGCCGCGGGCACTGGCTGCGCCTCTGCCCTCGACGCCGAGCGCTTCCTCGCCGCCCTCGCGGACGCCGAGAAGGCCCACGCGACGGTCTGATCCAAGCCCCTCAAACACCCCCCACCGCACAACCCCACACCCCGCAGGAAGAATTAGGAGGCCGCTGTGGCCGGCACCCTCAAGAACGTGACCGACGCCGACTTCGACGCCGAAGTCCTCAGGAGCGAGAAGCCCGTACTGGTGGACTTCTGGGCAGCCTGGTGCGGTCCGTGCCGCCAGATCGCTCCCTCGCTTGAGGCCATTGCGGCCGAGTACGGCGACCAGATCGAGATCGTCAAGCTCAACATCGACGAGAACCCGGCCACGGCTGCCAAGTACGGCGTCATGTCCATCCCGACGCTGAACGTCTACCAGGGCGGCGAGGTCGCGAAGACCATCGTCGGCGCCAAGCCGAAGGCTGCCATCCTGCGCGACCTGGACGGCTTCATCGAGGTCAAGACCGCCTGACGGTCGGAGCCCGCCCGGCGGTAGCCGGGAATGTTTCACGTGAAACGGGGCCGCCCCTTCAAGGGGCGGCCCCGTTCCCGTACCCGGCAGCTCACAGCGGTCGCAGCGCGGGTTCCTTCCGCGCCGCACCCAGCAGTCGGTCCAGCGCCATCTCCACGTCTTCCTTCCACGACAGCGTCGAACGCAGTTCGAGCCGCAGCCGTGGGTGCACCGGGTGCGGGCGCACCGTCTTGAAGCCCACCGCGAGCAGGTGATCCGCCGGCAGCAGACAGGCCGGCCGCTCCCACCGGGCATCACCGAACGCCTCGATGGCCCGGAAACCCCGCCGCAGCAGATCCTTCGCCACCGTCTGGACCATCACCCGTCCCAGCCCCTGACCCTGGTATCCGGGCATGATCCACGCAGTGATCAGCTGTACCGCATCCGGAGACACCGGGCTGGTGGGAAATGCCGTGGACCGCGGCACATAGGCAGGCGGTGCGTACAAGACGAACCCCACGGGGACGTCGTCCACGTAGACGACCCGGCCGCATGAACCCCACTCCAGCAGGACGGCCGAGATCCACGCCTCCTTCTCCAGCGCCGAGTTCCCCGCCTTGACGGCGGCCTCCCCGGTGACCGGATCCAGCTCCCAGAACACACAGGACCGGCAACGCGGAGGCAGGTCTTGGAGGTTGTCCAGCGTGAGTGGTACCAACCGACGCCCCATGACCGCATGGTATCCACAGGCCATTCGTTCTTCGAGCGCACAATGAGACGGATGCCCGCCCCTTGCAAACGAGGGGGCGGGCCGCGCCGGCTTCCACTGGCATGACCCGCCCCTCGGTGCCCCTGGGCTCTACTCCCCGGACAGTCCCTGTTCCAGCACCCGGCCCTCACCCGGTGCCAGGGTTCCCAGAATCCGCTCCAGGTCCTCCATCGAGGCGAACTCGACGGTGATCTTGCCCTTCTTCTGACCCAGGTCCACCTTCACCCGGGTTTCAAAGCGGTCCGACAGCCGGTTCGCGAGCTCACTGAGCGCCGGGGCCACGCGGGCTCCGGCCCGAGGGCCCCTCGGCTTGACCGCCACCGCGTTCTCGGAGCCCATCAGGGAGACGATCTCCTCGACCGCCCTCACCGACAGTCCCTCGGCGACGATCCGGTGTGCCAGGCGATCCTGGACCTCGGACTCCTCCACCGACAGCAGCGCCCGCGCATGCCCCGCCGACAGGACACCGGCAGCCACCCGCCGCTGCACCGACGGCGACAGCTTCAGCAGGCGCAGGGTGTTCGACACCTGCGGACGCGATCGCCCGATCCGGTCTGCCAGCTGGTCGTGGGTGCAATTGAAGTCCTGGAGCAGCTGGTCGTAGGCGGCCGCCTCCTCCAGGGGGTTCAGCTGGGCCCGGTGCAGGTTCTCCAGCAGGGCGTCCAGCAGCAGCTTCTCGTCGTCCGTCGCCCGGATGATCGCCGGAATGCGCTCCAGTCCGGCCTCCCGGCACGCCCGCCACCGGCGCTCACCCATGATCAGTTCGTAGCGGCCGGGAGACGACTGCCGCACCACCACCGGCTGAAGCAGACCGACTTCCTGAATGGAGGTGACCAGCTCCGCCAGTGCGTCCTCGTCGAACACCTCTCGGGGCTGCCGCGGGTTGGGCGTGATCGCATCCATCGGCAGCTCGGCGAAGGTCGCTCCCGCCACGCTGTCGGTATCGGACTCGGCCTTCTCCGGCTCGGCCACCACCGCAACCGCCGATGTTTCACGTGAAACATCGCCCGCTACCGCCGACCCGGCCTGCGCGAGCGCAGCCAGCTTCGCCGCCGCGATCCCTCGCTCCGACGTCAGCACGGGCACCGCCGACGGGGACGTCGACCCCGAGCCGGCCACCGCCGGCGTCTTCTCCTGCGGCGCCGCGGGGATCAGCGCGCCGAGCCCCCGCCCCAGACCCCTACGTCGCTCACTCACTGGATCCCCTCCGCCATGCTCTGCGTGCTGTTCATGCCCGCGCCCGTGTGGGCATGCTGGGCGTCGTAATGAATTCCGGCCCCTCGCAGCGCGATCTCCCGCGCCGCTTCCAAGTAGGAGAGGGAACCGCTGGAACCCGGGTCATAGGTGAGCACCGTCTGCCCGTAGCTCGGCGCCTCGGAAATCCGCACCGACCTCGGGATGCTCGTCCGCAGCACCTCGTTGCCGAAGTGCGTGCGCACCTCCTCGGCCACCTGCGAGGCCAGCCTGGTCCTGCCGTCGTACATCGTCAGCAGGATCGTCGAGACGTGCAACGTCGGATTCAGGTGGGCCCTGACCAGGTCCACATTACGCAGCAGCTGGCCCAGCCCCTCCAGGGCGTAGTACTCGCACTGGATGGGGATCAGTACCTCGGCTCCGGCCACCAGGGCGTTCACCGTGAGCAGTCCCAGCGAGGGCGGGCAGTCGATCAGGATGTAGTCCAGCGGCTGCTCGTACGCCTGGATCGCCCGCTGAAGCCTGCTCTCACGCGCCACCAGCGACACCAGCTCGATCTCCGCGCCGGCCAGATCGATCGTGGCCGGCGCACAGAAGAGTCCCTCCACGTCCACCACAGGCTGGACGACCTCCAGCAGCGGTCGGCTGTCCACGAGCACGTCATAGATCGACGGGACATCCGCGTGGTGGTCGATGCCCAGAGCCGTCGAGGCATTGCCCTGCGGATCGAGGTCGATCACGAGGACCCGAGCGCCGTGCAGGGCCAGGGAGGCCGCCAGGTTCACGGTCGTCGTGGTCTTCCCGACGCCGCCCTTCTGGTTAGCCACCACGATGACCCGCGTCTGATCCGGTCGGGGCAGCCCGTCACCGGCGCGTCCGAGGGCTTCCACCGCCATCTGGGCGGCACGGCCAATGGGCGTGTCGTTGTCCACCAGGGGCGGGGGCGGTGTTTCTCCCCCAGCCACCGCTGGGGATGCCCCTGGTGGGACGTCCACATCCGTCAATGCAGAGCGGGGACCGGGGACCGGGTCGGCCATCGGCCCCGCGAGGTTGGCGTCGGACCGCACGGTGTCACTCTCCTCGACATCAGGCTCGCGATGAACAGAGCCTGCCATGGCACCGGGGTCGCGAACCAGCGGGGCCCGTACTCCTGTGGATGAATCCACCGATGTGGACAACTCCGTCCCCCCTTCTTCCTTCCGGTGAAGCGGGGACGCAGCCGCACGACTGCGGCTGATGATTCCGTGCAGCAGAGAGCGACGTTTCACGTGAAACACGATGCCCGGACGGGGTCTCGGGGCCGCTACGACACTCCGAAATCCATACCTATAGGGCCCAACACCCCCGAAAAGGCAGGCCGGGGATCACCGGAGGCAAAGAGCCGAAGAGCCGAGGATCAACGACGCCTGCGGGTACGCCCCACCCTGGCGGCCTTGGCCCGCTTCGCCGCGAACCGCACCCCGCCGGGGCTCTCCCCGACCTCCACGCGGACCACCGTGGACAGCGGATCCACCACACCCTCGCCCACCTGGAGCACCGAGGTCTTCACCACACCGAGCTTCGCCAGAGCGACCTTCGCCGCCACCAGCTCCTCCTCGGCGGTGTCGCCCTTCAGCGCCAGCATCTCCCCGTAGGGACGCAGCAGCGGTACACCCCAGCCGGCCAGCCGGTCCAGCGGGGCCACCGCCCGCGCCGTCACCACGTGCACCGGCTGCACCTTGCCGAGCACCTCCTCGGCCCGACCACGCACCACCGTGACATGGTCCAGCCCGAGCAGTTCCACGGCCTCCTGGAGGAACGTCGTCCGGCGCAGCAGCGGCTCCAGCAGCGTGATCTTCAGATCCCGACGCACCAGGGCCAGCGGAATACCGGGCAGGCCGGCGCCCGAACCCACATCGCACACCGTGACGCCCTCGGGCACCACCTCCGAGAGCACCGCACAGTTCAACAGGTGCCGCTCCCACAGTCGCGGTACCTCACGCGGCCCGATCAGGCCGCGCTTGACCCCCGCGTCCGCCAGCAGCTCCGCGTACCGCACAGCTTCCGGGAAAAACTCGCCGAATACCGCGCGCGCCTCCTCAGGCGCCGGGGGAAGCTCCGCTGCCTCCGTCACGGGGACCGTCCTTCCGTACCGCATGGATCGTGAAAAAGGGCACTGCTCTGCCTGACACCGCCCGAACCGGCACTGTCAGGCTGACAAACATCGGCCCCGCCTGCGAGACAGACGGGGCCGAACACTCAGACGTGCGGTCAGGCCGGGAGCACAACGACGAAGCGCTGCGGCTCCTCGCCCTCGGACTCGCTCTTCAGACCGGCGGCCGCCACGGCGTCGTGAACGACCTTGCGCTCGAACGGCGTCATCGGCGCCAGCTTCAGCGGCTCGCCGGACGCCTTCACGTCCGCCGCGGCCTTGGCTCCCAGGGCCGCCAGCTCCTCGCGCTTCTTCGCCCGGAAGCCGGCGATGTCCAGCATCAGCCTGCTGCGGTCCCCGGTCTCGCGGTGCACGGCGAGGCGCGTCAGCTCCTGCAGAGCCTCCAGCACCTCTCCGTCGCGACCCACGAGCTTCTGGAGATCACGGCTGGCGGAGTCGCTGACGATCGACACCGCGGCCCGGTCGGCCTCGACGTCCATGTCGATGTCACCGTCCAGGTCGGCGATGTCCAGCAGACCCTCAAGGTAGTCGGCCGCGATCTCACCCTCCTGCTCAAGGCGGGTCAGGGTGTCGCCACTCTCAGCGGCGGCGGTGGTGGTGCCTTCCGTCACGGGAGGGACTCCTTCTTACTTCTTGGAAGAGGGCTTGGGGGGCGTCTGGCGCTGCGCCTTCGTCTGCCGCTTCGGCTGCTGCCGCTTGGGCGCACTGCCGCTCGCCGAGTCCGCGTCGGCCGTGGCCACGACGCTCTTGATCACAGAACCGTCCGGCTGGGCGGCCAGACCCTGCTTCGTCAGGGACGTGATGAACTTGCGCTCGTTGTCGTTGCGGTCCGGCCCCTTGGCCACGATCGCCGCGACGATCTTCTTCTTGCCCCGCCCCTTGACGTCGCCGTGCGTGCTGACGTGCTTCAGCAGGCGGGTCAGGTACTGGTCCTGCGCCTTGCTGCCCGGCGTCGGGTTCTGGTTGATCACGTACATCTGCTGGCCCATGGTCCACACGTTGGTGGTCAGCCAGTAGACAAGGACACCCACGGGGAAGTTGATGCCCATGAACGCGAAGATCAGCGGGAAGATGTACATCAGCATCTTCTGCTGCTGCATGAACGGCGTCTTGACCGAGAGGTCGACGTTCTTCTGCATCAGCTGACGCTGGGTGTAGAACTGCGACAGCGACATCAAGATGATCATGACCGCGGTCACGATCCGGACGTCGGTCAGCGAGGCGTTGAGCGCCGCGACCTTCTCCTCGCTGTCCATGAACTTCGCGGCCAGCGGGGCGCCGAAGATGTGCGCCTTGCGCGCGCTCTCCAGCAGCGGGCCGTCGATCTCACCGATCGGCTTGCCGTTCGCGATGCCGGCGAGCACGTGGTACAGCGCGAAGAAGAACGGGGACTGCGCCAGGATGGGAAGGCACGAGGACAGCGGGTTGGTACCCGTCTCCTTGTACAGCTTCATCATCTCTTCGGACTGACGCTGCTTGTCGTTCTTGTAGCGCTCCTGGATCGCCTTCATCTTCGGCTGGAGCGCCTGCATGCCGCGCGTCGCCTTGATCTGCTTCACGAAGAGCGGGATCAGGCAGATACGGATCAAGATCACCAGGGACACGATGGACAGGCCCCAGGCCCACCCGCTGTCCGCGCCGAAGATCGCGCCGTACAGGCTGTGGAACTGGACGATGATCCACGAGACGGGCGTGGTGATAAAGCTGAACAGACTGGCAATCGTGTCCACTAATCAGGCTCCTTGAGCATTGCGAGATCTACGCAACGCACTGCGCAGCTGCTCGTGCCAACGCGGGCGTTTACGAGGTGGGACATGATCAACTCCACCGGCGGACCACGGATTGCACCGCAGGATCCGCCAGGCGGTCAGAACCGTCCCCTTCACCGCACCATGCCGGTCGATGGCCGTGAACCCGTAGTGCGAGCACGAGGGGTAATAGCGGCACACCGGCCCGAGCAGCGGACTGATCGTCCACTGGTACAGCTTGATCAAAGCGAGCAGCGGGTACTTCATCGAGCCGCGCCTCCCAGGAGCCGCAGCAAAGCGGCGTCCAGGTCCCGGGCCAATTCGTCGACGCCGGCCTCACCCGCACCGGGCAACGCCCGCACCACCACCAGGCTACCGGCGGGCAGCCCGGAGAGCCGCTCGCGTACGAGGTGACGCAGACGACGCTTGACCCGGTTGCGTACGACCGCGCCGCCGACAGCCTTGCTGACGACGAAACCCGCACGCGTCGAGGGATCAGTCTCCCCCGGCCCGTGCGGGTCCGTTGCACCGCTTGTACGTAGGTGGACGACGAGGAGCGGGCGACCGGCCCGGCGCCCTCGGCGCACCGCGCTCGCGAAGTCCTCGCGCCGCCTCAGCCGATTTTCGGGAGACAGCACGACGTCACGACCTGCGCGTTGTTACGCGGAGAGGGCGGCGCGGCCCTTGCTGCGGCGGTTCGCCAGGATCGCGCGACCGGCACGGGTACGCATCCGCAGGCGGAAGCCGTGGGTCTTGGCACGACGGCGGTTGTTCGGCTGGAAGGTGCGCTTGCTCACTCGGGGGCTCCAGAGAATGAATCGTTGTGGCGGGACATCGCCTGGCTGTCACCGTGCGCCCACGAGGAAACTCGCGTGTTCGCCCGAGTGGCACCGCTAAACGATCACGATCAGTGATCTTCGCCCATCGGTAGGCAGGCGGCAGCAGCCATCGACAACTCGACCTCGTTACGGTACGCGCGGCTACGCCATCCGGTCAAACCGAGGCGGCAGCGCCCCGCGCTGTGCACAGGCTGTGGACAACGACTTGAACCGTACCGGTCGGGCTGACTACCGTTGCCTGACCCTGGATTTTTTGTCCCGACCGTCCCAAAGAACCACACATTCGTGGGACCCCTGTGAGAGAGCGTGCTCTGTGGCTGACGTACCTGCCGATCTTGCCGCAGTGTGGCCAAGGGTGCTCGAAAAGCTCCTCGGGGAGGGGCAGCAGGCCATCGAGCCGAAGGACAAGCAGTGGGTCGAGCGCTGCCAGCCGCTGGCCCTCGTCGCCGACACGGCGCTCCTGGCCGTCCCCAACGAGTACGGCAAGCGGGTCCTCGAAGGCCGTCTCGCGCCCCTGATCAGCGACGCGCTCAGCCGTGAGTGCGGCCGCCCGATCCGTATCGCCATCACCGTCGACGACTCCGCCGGCGAGCCCGCCCCGCCCGCCCCCGCCCCGCAGCGCGGCGGCGACGCGTACGACGGCTACGGCGGCCAGCGTCCCGGCGGCCACGGCGGCCCCGACGACCAGCTCCCCTCGGCCCGCCCCGCCTACCCGGACTACCAGCAGTCGCGCCCCGAGCCCGGCTCCTGGCCCCGCGGCGGCCAGCAGGAGGACTACGGCTGGCAGCAGCAGCGCCTCGGCGGCTTCCCCGAACGCGATCCGTACGCCTCCCCGCAGCCCGGGTACCTCCAGCAGCCCGAGAGCGGCGGCTACGACCAGGGCTCCTACGAGCAGCAGCAGTACGAGCAGTCCCCGTACGACTCCCAGAAGACCCACCAGTACGAGCAGCAGCAGTACGAGCAGCAGTCCGCCCCGCGCCCGGCCCCCGGCCGGCCGTCGCCGCCCGCCCCCTCCGGCGGCTCGACCTCGGGGCCGCTGGAGCCGACCGCGCGGCTCAACCCCAAGTACCTCTTCGACACCTTCGTCATCGGCGCGTCCAACCGCTTCGCGCACGCCGCCGCGGTGGCCGTCGCCGAGGCACCGGCGAAGGCGTACAACCCCCTCTTCATCTATGGGGAGTCGGGACTTGGCAAAACGCATCTGCTGCACGCCATCGGGCACTACGCGCGGAGCCTGTACCCCGGCACCCGCGTGCGCTACGTGAGCTCCGAGGAGTTCACCAACGAGTTCATCAACTCCATCCGCGACGGCAAGGGCGACGCCTTCCGCAAGCGCTACCGCGAGATGGACATCCTGCTGGTCGACGACATCCAGTTCCTCGCGAGCAAGGAGTCGACGCAGGAGGAGTTCTTCCACACCTTCAACACGCTCCACAACGCCAACAAGCAGATCGTGCTGTCCTCCGACCGGCCGCCCAAGCAGCTCGTCACCCTGGAGGACCGGCTCCGCAACCGCTTCGAGTGGGGCCTGATCACCGACGTCCAGCCGCCCGAGCTGGAGACCCGTATCGCGATCCTGCGCAAGAAGGCCGTCCAGGAGCAGCTCAACGCCCCGCCGGAGGTACTGGAGTTCATCGCCTCCCGGATCTCCCGCAACATCCGGGAGCTGGAGGGGGCGCTGATCCGGGTCACCGCCTTCGCGAGCCTGAACCGGCAGCCGGTCGACCTCGGCCTGACCGAGGACGTCCTCAAGAACCTGATCCCGGGCGGCGAGGACTCCGCACCCGAGATCACCGCTTCGGACATCATGGCGGCCACCGCCGACTACTTCGGCCTCACCGTGGACGACCTGTGCGGCTCCTCGCGCAGCCGTGTGCTGGTCACCGCCCGGCAGATCGCCATGTACCTGTGCCGGGAGCTCACGGACCTGTCCCTGCCCAAGATCGGGGCACAGTTCGGCGGCCGCGACCACACCACCGTCATGCACGCGGACCGCAAGATCCGGGCCCTGATGGCGGAGCGGCGCTCCATCTACAACCAGGTCACCGAGCTCACCAACCGCATCAAGAACGGCTGAGCCACCGCTCCTCCGCACGCTTTCAGAGGGCGCTCCCGGGTCACTCCGGGGGCGCCCTCTTTCGTTCGCGCGCCCCTGACCTGTTCGAATGCGCCCCCTGGAGAGCAACTCATCCACAGATTCGCGGACTTTCTTTCGTCCACACCCTGGGGACGGGTTCCGTCACCCACAATCTGTCCACAGGCGTGCCGGTTGAGGCATCATCAGCCCTGGTCAGTCGGCTGTGTATTTGTGCGCAACCACTATCCACAGCCTGTGGACAAAACTTTCGTCCACAGGGCCGTCCACGCCGTTGTCCACCGTCGACCCACAGGTTCCCGCATCCTGTGCACAGGATCCGACGACTTACCCACACCCTTGTCCACTGTTCGGCAACCGGCCACCCCCTCTCACCGCCCCGAGTGAAAGCGGTCACACGGAAGTCGACGTTTGGGCTGTGGAGTACTTGGGGAAAGCTGGGGACACACCTGTGGAGTAGTGCGGGTCACCTGGGGACGGCCTGTGCAGAACTTTTGTTTCTCCACAGCACCCCTGGGTTGTCCACCGGTGCCGCCCACAGGGCCGGTGGATAAAAAACGGGGTCTGACCTGCGAGAACGGGGTTATCCACCGTTTCCACAGGCCCTACTACTACCCCCATGGAGAGAGAGGCCGGTTTCGGTTTTCAAGCGGGTCCTGTGCACAACTCGCCGGAAGCCCGCCCCGAAGCCCCGCTCCCGATTTGACCGCCAGCAGCACCGACTGTCGGCGCCGTACGTCAGACTGGTCCCCGGCATCGAGGCCCCGACGGCAGCGAGCCATCGAGACACCGAGGCCGACGACGACAGGCCGGCAGACGAGCGAGCGACAGCAGGAGGCGGTTCCGGTGAAGATCCGGGTGGAACGCGACGTACTCGCGGAGGCGGTGGCTTGGGCGGCCCGCAGCCTCCCGGCCCGGCCGCCGGTGCCCGTCCTCGCGGGCCTGCTGCTGAAGGCGGAGGACGGGACGCTGTCCCTCTCCGGCTTCGACTACGAGGTCTCGGCCCGCGTCTCGGTCGAGGCGGACGTCGAGGAGGACGGCACCGTCCTGGTCTCCGGCCGCCTGCTGGCCGACATCTGCCGCGCCCTCCCCAACCGCCCCGTGGAGATTTCCACAGACGGTGTACGGGCGACCGTGGTCTGCGGCTCCTCCCGGTTCACCCTCCACACCCTGCCTGTGGAGGAGTACCCGGCGCTGCCCCAGATGCCGACCGCGACCGGCACCGTGCCCGGCGAGGTCTTCGCCTCGGCCGCCGCCCAGGTCGCCATCGCCGCCGGCCGTGACGACACGCTGCCCGTGTTGACCGGCGTCCGCATCGAGATCGAGGGCGACCGCGTCACCCTGGCCTCGACCGACCGCTACCGCTTCGCGGTCCGCGAGTTCCTGTGGAAGCCGGAGAACCCGGACGCCTCGGCCGTGGCCCTGGTGCCCGCCAAGACGCTCCTGGACACTGCCAAGTCCCTGACCAGCGGTGACACCGTCACCCTGGCGCTGTCGGGGTCCGGCGCGGGCGAGGGCCTCATCGGCTTCGAGGGCGCCGGCCGCCGCACCACGACCCGTCTGCTCGAAGGCGACCTGCCGAAGTACCGCACGCTGTTCCCGACGGAGTTCAACTCCATCGCCGTGATCGAGACCGCCCCGTTCGTCGAGGCCGTCAAGCGCGTGGCCCTCGTCGCCGAGCGCAACACTCCGGTCCGCCTCAGCTTCGAGCAGGGCGTGCTGATCCTGGAGGCCGGCTCCAGCGACGATGCACAGGCTGTGGAGCGTGTCGACGCGACGCTGGAGGGCGACGACATCTCGATCGCCTTCAACCCGACCTTCCTGCTGGACGGCCTGAGCGCGATCGACTCCCCGGCCGCGCAGCTGAGCTTCACCACCTCGACCAAGCCGGCGCTGCTCAGCGGCCGCCCCGCGGTCGACGCCGAGGCGGACGAGGCGTACAAGTACCTGATCATGCCGGTCCGGCTGTCCGGCTGACACCGTCTGCACCGGGCCCGGTCTCGCAGGCTGCGGGCCGGGCCCGACGGCATCCGCCCGTCCCGTGAGCGGAGCGCCCTTGGGCCGTGCGGCACGGCCCGGCGTAGGCTCGGAGGCTGGGCGCCCCGGCAGTCGGGGGCCCGGCACAGACGGCCACAACGCTTAAGGAAGCACCTGATGGAGCTTGGTCTCGTCGGTCTCGGCAAGATGGGCGGCAACATGCGCGAGCGCATTCGCCGCGCAGGCCACACCGTCATCGGATACGACCGCAACCCGGACCTCGCCGATGTCCACAGCCTCTCGGAACTTGTGGACAGCCTGCAGGCCCCCCGCGTGGTGTGGGTGATGGTTCCGGCCGGTGCGGCGACCCAGTCCACCGTCGACGAGCTCGGGGAGCTGCTCGCACCCGGCGACATCGTCGTGGACGGCGGCAACTCGCGCTGGACGGACGACGAGAAGCACGCCGAGGAGCTGGCGGCCAAGGGCATCGGCTTCGTGGACTGCGGTGTCTCCGGCGGGGTCTGGGGCCTGGAGAACGGCTACGCGCTGATGTACGGCGGCGAGAAGGAGCACGTCGCCGCTGTCCAGCCGATCTTCGACGCGCTGAAGCCGGAGGGCGAGTTCGGCGCGGTGCACGCCGGCAAGGTCGGGGCGGGCCACTTCGCGAAGATGGTCCACAACGGCATCGAGTACGCCATGATGCAGGCCTACGCCGAGGGCTGGGAGCTGCTGGAGAAGGTGGACTCGGTCACCGACGTCCGCGAGGTGTTCCGGTCCTGGCAGGAGGGCACGGTCATCCGCTCCTGGCTGCTGGACCTCGCGGTGAACGCCCTCGACGAGGACGAGCACCTGGAGCGGCTGAAGGGCTTCGCGCAGGACTCGGGCGAGGGCCGCTGGACGGTGGAGGCGGCGATCGACAACGCCGTGCCGCTGCCGGCGATCACCGCTTCGCTCTTCGCGCGGTTCGCGTCCCGGCAGGACGACTCGCCGCAGATGAAGATGATCGCCGCGCTGCGCAACCAGTTCGGCGGTCACGCGGTGGAGAAGAAGTAGCCGCCAGCAGCACAGCAGCACGGGCAGGACCGCAGCAGAGCAGGACGGCTCTCCGGGCAGAGCAAACAGCAAGCAGCACGACAGCAGGACGAAAACAGCAGGAAGCCGGGGGAGGTCGGCGCCGTATGCACGTTACGCATCTCTCGTTGGCCGACTTCCGCTCGTACGCCCGGGCCGAGGTTCCCCTCGACCCGGGCGTCACGGCTTTCGTGGGTCCCAACGGCCAGGGCAAGACGAACCTGGTCGAGGCCATCGGCTACCTGGCGACCCTGGGCAGCCACCGGGTCTCCTCCGACGCCCCGCTGGTCCGCATGGGAGCGGAACGGGCCGTCATCCGGGCCGCCGTCACGCAGGGCGAGCGCCGGCAGCTGGTGGAGCTGGAACTCAATCCCGGCCGGGCCAACCGGGCCCGGATCAACCGGTCCTCGCAGGTCAGGCCCCGGGACGTGCTGGGCATCGTACGGACCGTGCTGTTCGCGCCGGAGGACCTGGCCCTGGTGAAGGGCGACCCGGGCGAGCGCCGGCGCTTCCTGGACGAGCTCGTCACCGCCCGTTCCCCGCGGATGGCGGGGGTCCGCTCGGACTACGAGCGGGTGCTCAAGCAGCGCAACACCCTGCTGAAGTCGGCGGCGATGGCGCGCCGGCACGGCGGGCGCTCGATGGACCTGTCCACCCTCGACGTGTGGGACCAGCACCTGGCGCGTGCGGGCGCGGAGCTGCTGGCTCAGCGTCTCGACCTGATCGCGGCGCTGCTGCCCTTGGCGGACAAGGCGTACGAGCAGCTCGCGCCCGGCGGCGGCCCGCTCGGGCTGGCGTACCGCTCCTCGGCGGGCGAGGCGGTGGACAGCGGCGCGGCGCGCACCCGCGAGGCACTGTACGAGGCGCTGCTGGCGGCGCTCGGCGGGGTGCGCAAGCAAGAGATCGAGCGGGGCGTGACCCTGGTGGGCCCGCACCGGGACGACGTCCTGCTGCGGCTGGGGGAGCTGCCGGCGAAGGGGTACGCGAGCCACGGCGAATCCTGGTCGTACGCGCTGGCCCTGCGGCTGGCCTCGTACGAGCTGCTGCGCTCGGAGGGCGGCGAGCCGGTGCTGATCCTGGACGACGTCTTCGCAGAGCTGGACGCGCGGCGCCGGGAGCGGCTGGCGGAGCTGGTGGCCCCGGGCGAGCAGGTGCTCGTGACCGCGGCTGTGGACGATGACGTTCCGGATGTGTTGGCGGGGGCGCGGTTCGGGGTCTCCGGTGGTGAGGTGACCCGGCTGTGAGCGACCAGGACCAGGGGAAGGAGCCGCGCGAGGCGTCCGCGCCGCGCAAGGCGCCCGAGATGTCCGGCGTGGACCTTGCCCGCCAGGCCCTGGCGGCGGCGCGGGAGCAGGCCCGGGCGCGCGGCAACGCCGCGGGCGGCCGGAAGGGCGCCCGGCACCCCGGGCTGCGCTCGGGCGCGCGCGCCGACGGACGCGATCCGATGCCGCTCATGGCTGCGCTGGACCGGCTGCGCACGGAACGCGGCTGGGAGATGCCGATGGCGGTGGCCGGTGTGATGGAGCGCTGGCCGGAGATCGTCGGGCCGGAGATCGCGGCGCACTGTGAACCGGAGCGCTACGAGGACCGTGAACTGGTCGTGCGGTGCGATTCCTCGGCCTGGGCGGCGCAGCTCAAGCTGCTGGCCCCGCAGCTGGTGGCGCGGCTGAACGCGGACCTGGGGCAGGGCACCGTCCGGTTGATCAAGGTGCAGGGGCCGGGCGGCCGGCCCAAGGGGTACGGACCCTGGCGTGCACCGGGGAGCACGGGCCCCGGGGATACCTACGGGTAGCCCCTTCCGGCGAGGGGTCGCGGGTGGCGTCCCTCACGGTAGCGGGAGGTTGACAGGCCGAAGCGCTCAATGCCCGTGTGAGCCTCTTTGAGCCCCTTCCCGGATATGGGGAGTCGGAGAGTGCGGGTTCAGGGCGGCACATGCGGACTCAGGTACCGGCAAACCCCCATTCATGTCCGTGGTACCGGTAGACTGAAGCGAATCCCGCCCGCTCGCGGGATCACGCTGACAAACGCTGACAACGCAGATCGACGCAGCCGCTCCTGCTTGCATGCCTGCTGGCCCGGAGTCCGGCCTGTGCTGTGCCAGAAAGGGCGCTTCGTGGCCGATTCCGGCAACCCCAACGACAACCAGTCCACAGCCGGCGAGAACGGCGAGGCCACCTCCTCGTACGACGCCAGTGCGATCCAGGTCCTGGAGGGCCTGGACGCGGTCCGCAAGCGGCCCGGCATGTACATCGGGTCGACCGGTGAGCGCGGTCTGCACCACCTCGTGTACGAGGTCGTCGACAACTCCGTCGACGAGGCCCTGGCCGGGCACGCGGACACCATCGACGTGACGATCCTCGCCGACGGCGGGGTGCGCGTGGTCGACAACGGCCGCGGTATCCCGGTCGGCATCGTGCCGTCCGAGGGGAAGCCGGCCGTCGAGGTCGTCCTGACGGTCCTGCACGCGGGCGGCAAGTTCGGCGGCGGCGGCTACGCCGTCTCCGGCGGTCTGCACGGCGTCGGTGTGTCCGTCGTGAACGCCCTGTCGACCAAGGTCGCGGTCGAGGTCAAGACGGACGGCCACCGCTGGACCCAGGACTACAAGCTGGGCGTGCCGACCGCCCCGCTGGCGCAGAACGAGGAGACCGACGAGCACGGCACGTCGGTGACGTTCTGGGCCGACGGGGACATCTTCGAGACGACCGAGTACTCCTTCGAGACGCTGTCGCGCCGCTTCCAGGAGATGGCCTTCCTCAACAAGGGCCTCACGATCTCGCTGACCGACGAGCGCGAGTCGGCGAAGGCGACCATGGGCGCGGACAGCGCGGAAGAGGTCGAGGAGCCCCCGGCGCGGACGGTCAAGTACTACTACGAGGGCGGCATCGTCGACTTCGTGAAGTACCTGAACTCGCGCAAGGGCGAGCTGATCCACCCGACCGTCATCGACGTCGAGGCCGAGGACAAGGAGCGGATGCTCTCGGTCGAGATCGCGATGCAGTGGAACTCGCAGTACACGGAGGGCGTCTACTCCTTCGCGAACACGATCCACACGCACGAGGGCGGTACGCACGAGGAGGGCTTCCGTGCGGCGCTGACCGGTCTGGTCAACCGCTACGCGCGTGACAAGAAGCTGCTGCGCGAGAAGGACGACAACCTCGCGGGCGAGGACATCCGCGAGGGTCTGACGGCGATCATCTCGGTGAAGCTGGGCGAGCCGCAGTTCGAGGGCCAGACCAAGACCAAGCTGGGCAACACGGAGGCCAAGACCTTCGTGCAGAAGGTCGTCCACGAGCACCTCAACGACTGGTTCGACCGCAACCCGGTCGAGGCGGCGGACATCGTCCGCAAGGCCATCCAGGCGGCCACGGCGCGCGTCGCGGCCCGCAAGGCCCGTGACCTGACCCGCCGCAAGGGCCTGCTGGAGAGCGCCTCGCTGCCGGGCAAGCTCTCCGACTGCCAGTCGAACGACCCGACCAAGTGCGAGATCTTCATCGTCGAGGGCGACTCCGCCGGCGGCTCGGCCAAGTCCGGCCGCAACCCCATGTACCAGGCCATCCTGCCCATCCGCGGCAAGATCCTGAACGTCGAGAAGGCCCGGATCGACAAGATCCTCCAGAACACCGAGGTCCAGGCGCTGATCAGCGCCTTCGGCACGGGTGTGCACGAGGACTTCGACATCGAGAAGCTCCGCTATCACAAGATCATCCTGATGGCGGACGCCGACGTCGACGGCCAGCACATCAACACCCTGCTGCTGACCTTCCTGTTCCGCTTCATGCGGCCGCTGGTCGAGGCCGGGCACGTGTACCTGTCCCGCCCGCCGCTGTACAAGATCAAGTGGGGCCGGGACGACTTCGAGTACGCGTACTCCGACCGCGAGCGCGACGCCCTCGTGGAGCTCGGCAAGCAGAACGGCAAGCGGATCAAGGAAGACTCGATCCAGCGCTTCAAGGGTCTGGGCGAGATGAACGCCGAGGAACTGCGCGTCACCACCATGGACGTGGACCACCGCGTGCTCGGCCAGGTCACGCTGGACGACGCGGCTCAGGCCGACGACCTGTTCTCGGTGCTGATGGGTGAGGACGTCGAGGCGCGGCGCTCCTTCATCCAGCGCAACGCCAAGGACGTTCGCTTCCTCGACATCTGAGTCGGTCTCCGCTGACCGCCTGAAAGGACTTCTGACCAGCAATGGCCGACGAAACCACTCCCACCGCCGAGAACATCGAAGAAGAAGGTCCGCAGCTGCGCATCGAGCCCGTGGGGCTTGAGACGGAGATGCAGCGCTCGTACCTCGACTACGCGATGTCCGTCATCGTCTCGCGCGCCCTGCCGGACGTGAGGGACGGCCTCAAGCCGGTCCACCGGCGCGTGCTGTACGCGATGTACGACGGCGGCTACCGGCCCGAGAAGGGCTTCTACAAGTGTGCCCGTGTCGTCGGCGACGTCATGGGCACCTACCACCCGCACGGCGACAGCTCGATCTACGACGCCCTGGTGCGCCTGGCCCAGCCGTGGTCGATGCGCATGCCGCTGGTGGACTCGAACGGCAACTTCGGCTCCCCGGGCAACGACCCGGCGGCCGCGATGCGCTACACCGAGTGCAAGCTGATGCCGCAGGCCATGGAGATGCTCCGGGACATCGACGAGGAGACCGTCGACTTCACGGACAACTACGACGGCCGCAACCAGGAGCCGACGGTCCTGCCGGCGCGCTTCCCGAACCTGCTCGTCAACGGCTCCGCCGGCATCGCGGTCGGCATGGCCACCAACATCCCGCCGCACAACCTCCGCGAGGTCGCGGCGGGCGCGCAGTGGGCGCTGGAACACCCGGAGGCCTCGCACGACGAGCTCCTGGAGGCACTCCTGGAGCGGATCAAGGGCCCCGACTTCCCTTCCGGCGCGCTGGTCGTGGGCCGCAAGGGCATCGAGGAGGCGTACCGGACCGGCCGCGGCTCCATCACGATGCGCGCGGTGGTCGAGGTCGAGGAGATCCAGAACCGCCAGTGCCTGGTGGTCACGGAGCTCCCGTACCAGACCAACCCGGACAACCTGGCCCAGAAGATCGCCGACCTGGTGAAGGACGGCAAGATCGGCGGCATCGCCGACGTCCGCGACGAGACCTCGTCCCGGACCGGCCAGCGCCTGGTGATCGTGCTCAAGCGCGACGCCGTCGCCAAGGTCGTGCTGAACAACCTCTACAAGCACACCGATCTGCAGACGAACTTCGGCGCGAACATGCTGGCGCTGGTGGACGGCGTGCCGCGCACGCTGTCGATCGACGCGTTCATCCGCCACTGGGTGCAGCACCAGATCGAGGTCATCGTCCGGCGCACGAAGTTCCGCCTGCGCAAGGCGGAGGAGCGGGCGCACATCCTGCGCGGTCTGCTCAAGGCGCTGGACGCGATCGACGAGGTCATCGCCCTGATCCGGCGCAGCAACACCGTCGAGATCGCGCGCGAGGGCCTGATGGGCCTGCTGGAGATCGACGAGATCCAGGCGAACGCGATCCTGGAGATGCAGCTGCGCCGCCTGGCGGCCCTGGAGCGGCAGAAGATCGTCGCCGAGCACGACGAGCTGCAGGCCAAGATCGACGAGTACAACCAGATCCTGGCCTCGCCGCAGAAGCAGCGATCCATCGTCAGCGAGGAGCTGGCGGCGATCGTCGAGAAGTTCGGCGACGACCGGCGCTCCAAGCTGGTGCCCTTCGACGGCGACATGTCCATGGAGGACCTGATCGCCGAAGAGGACATCGTCGTCACGATCACCCACGGCGGGTACGTCAAGCGCACCAAGACCGAGGACTACCGCTCGCAGAAGCGCGGCGGCAAGGGCGTGCGCGGCACGAAGCTGAAGCAGGACGACCTGGTCGACCACTTCTTCGTGTCCACCACCCACCACTGGCTGCTGTTCTTCACGAACAAGGGCCGCGTCTACCGGTCCAAGGCGTACGAGCTCCCGGACGCCGGGCGCGACGCGCGCGGGCAGCACGTCGCGAACCTGCTGGCCTTCCAGCCGGACGAGAAGATCGCCCAGATCCTCGCGATCCGCGACTACGAGGCCGCGCCGTACCTGATCCTGGCCACCAAGGGCGGCCTGGTGAAGAAGACGGCGCTCAAGGACTACGACTCGCCCCGTTCGGGTGGTGTCATCGCCATCAACCTCCGGGAGACGGAGGACGGCAGCGACGACGAGCTGATCGGCGCGGAGCTGGTGTCCGCCGAGGACGACCTGCTGCTGATCAGCAAGAAGGCGCAGTCGATCCGCTTCACGGCGACCGACGAGGCACTGCGGCCGATGGGCCGCGCGACCTCGGGCGTGAAGGGCATGAGCTTCCGCGAGGGCGACGAACTGCTCTCCATGAGCGTGGTCCGGCCCGGTACGTTCGTCTTCACCGCGACCGACGGCGGCTACGCCAAGCGCACGGCGGTGGACGAGTACCGCGTCCAGGGCCGCGGTGGCCTGGGCATCAAGGCCGCGAAGATCGTCGAGGACCGCGGGTCGCTCGTCGGGGCGCTCGTGGTGCACGAAACGGACGAGATTCTCGCCATCACGCTCGGCGGTGGTGTGATTCGTACGCGCGTCAATGAAGTCAGGGAGACCGGCCGTGACACCATGGGCGTCCAGCTGATCAACCTGGGCAAGCGCGATGCCGTGGTAGGCATCGCCCGTAACGCCGAGGCCGGCCCGGAAGCCGACGAGGTCGACGAGACCGAAGCAGCCGAAGGACAGGCCGCCGAGGCCGCCGAGGGCATGCAGCCCTCGGCTGGGGAGCACGAGGAGTAAGTCGTGAGTGGAGCCACGGGCGCCGGACCGGCCAAGACTGGAGACAGCGGTGCCCGTGGCCCCGCCGCGGACTCCCAGGGGAGCACTGTGACGGACGACCGCGACTCACAGCCGCAGCAGGGCGCCCCGCAGGCCGCCGCGCCGGCGCCCGCGACGGCGCCGGCCGCCGGCCAGCCGGGCCCGGGGCCCTACCACCCGCCGCAGGCCTACGCGGCCCCGGCGGGCCCGGGTGCCCCCCGGGGGTCTGCGGAGGCCGGTACGCAGCGCAAGCCGCGTACGCCGGTCCGTACGACGCCGAGGACCCGCAAGGCGCGGCTGCGGGTGGCCAAGGCCGACCCGTGGTCGGTGATGAAGGTGAGCTTCCTGCTGTCGATCGCGCTCGGCGTGTGCACGATCGTGGCGGCGGCGGTGCTGTGGATGGTCATGGACGCCATGGGCGTCTTCTCGACCGTCGGCGGCACGATCAGCGAGGCGACCGGCTCGAACGAGAGCAACGGCTTCGACCTCCAGTCGTTCCTGTCGCTGCCGCGCGTGCTGATCTTCACTTCGGTGATCGCGGTCATCGACGTGGTGCTGGCGACGGCGCTGGCGACGCTGGGCGCGTTCATCTACAACCTGTCGGCGGGCTTCGTCGGCGGTGTGGAGCTCACGCTCGCAGAGGACGAATGACCGACGGATGACCTGCGGGGACGCCCGCGGGGAACGGATTTTGGCGTGACCGTGTCTGTGCGCTAATCTTCAGGAGTCAGCGCGCAGCGCGGATGGGGCTATAGCTCAGTTGGTTAGAGCGCATCCCTGATAAGGATGAGGCCACAGGTTCAAATCCTGTTAGCCCCACAGTGTCGAAGACCCCCAGGCCACGGCCTGGGGGTCTTTGTCGTGGGCCCGGTCGGGGGTTCCAGGTCACCGAACGGTATCGGTCCGTGTGTATTGTTGGCCGTCAGAAGTACCCAACGTCAACGAAAGACGAGGTCGCGCGGTGAAGAAGCTGCTCCTGGTCGCACTGGCCGCCATCGGCGGGCTCCTCGTGTACCGCCAGATCCAGGCGGACCGCGCCGAGCAGGACCTGTGGACGGAGGCAACCGACTCCGTGCCCTCTGGTTCCGGCGTGTGAGACCCGAAGGCTGATCCATGAAGCCCCGGCTGCCGCTGCGGCCGGGGCTTTGTGCTGTTCTGTGACAAAAAGTTGCGTTATGCAAAGATTTGGCTTGCGCTAGCAAAATCGGGGTGGCGTGATGGTGCGGGTGGGGAGAGCGGTGCCGGCGGGGGCGGCGGCCCTGCTCGTGGCGGCCGGGCTGGCCGGGGTCGGGCTGGCCGGGGTGGGGCACGCCGCCACGGGCGCTCCGCAGCCGGTGCCCGCGTACCGCGGAGCCGAGGGCGCGAAGAGGATCGAGGGCAAGCCCTCCACGGCCGGGGCCCCGCTGCTGGAAGCCGGCTCGGTCTACCGGGACGACCTCGCCCCCGGAGAACGCGTCTACCGGCTCGTCCTCGACGAGAAGTCCACCGTGTACGTCTCGGCCGTCGTCCAGCCCCCCACCGGGGCCAAGGTCTCCTACAGCGACGACCTCGAAGTCGAGATCATGACCACCGACGGGCAGCCCTGTCCCGGCAACCCCGGCCGGGCCCGCTTCGGTGACGACCCCGTCCCGATCAGCGCGGTCGGCGTCCGGCAGCTGCGGGAGGACGCCGAGTGCCAGCAGGCCGGCGTCTACTACGCCAAGGTCACCCGCGAGGCGCCCAAGGACTCGGGACCGGCGGCCTGGCCGCTGGAGCTACGGGTCCAGCGCGAGCCCGGCCTCGCCGCCGGCAGCGCCGCCGGCCCCGCGCCGAGCGCGGCTCCCTCGGCCTCCCCGACCCTCCCCGGCACCGAGCCGGCTCCCCGCTCCGGCGGGACCGGCTTCAACGACGCACGGGCCCTGGGCGGCGGGGTGTGGAGCGACGACCTGCGGCCCGGCCAGACCCGCTACTACCGGGTCCCGCTCGACTGGGGGCAGCAACTCGCCGTCGGCGCGGAGCTCTCCGCGGCGGTGCTGACCAAGCAGTACGGCAGCGCCTCGGACGGGCTCACCGTCTCCCTCTACAGCCCCTACCGGGGCCTGATCGGGTCCAAGGGTGTCCCGTACGACGGGAAGCAGGCCGGGGCCGCCCTGCCGCAGACGGCGCCGGTGGCGTACGGGAACCGCTTCTCGCACGCCAAGGACGTGCAGGCCACCGGCGTGGCGGGCTGGTACTACATCGCGGTGACCATGGGACGGAAGGTCGGCGAGTTCACCCAGGACGCCAGCCCGGTGCCGCTGACCCTGCGCGTGGACGTGGGCGGTACGGCGGCCAAGGCGCCGGCGTACAAGGAGAGTCCGACCGCGGCGGGCTTCGGGGTCGGCGCCGACGACCGGACCGCGGCCAGGGCGGGGCTCACCGCCCCGGAGGCCGCCGAGGCGGCCGAGACCCGCTCCGTGATGCAGGTGGTGGCCGGCGCGGGCTTCGGCACGGGGACCGTGCTGCTGCTGGTGCTCGGCGGCTGGATGCTGCTGGCCCGGCGCCGCCCGGGGGTCTGAGGCCGGGGCTCAGGGCCGGGTCAGGGCCGGGTCAGGCCCGGCTCAGGTCCCGGTCAGGGCCCAGACGCCCACGGCGAAGCACAGCAGCGCGGCGACGAGGAAGGCGGCGGTGACCTTCGGCGGCGGCGGGGCGAGCCTGCCCGTACGGACGGGCGGTGGCGGGGGCGGCGTGACCGGGTACGGGGAGGTCGGCCCGTACGGGGAGACGCCCGGGTCCGGGGAGACGTCCGGGTACGGCGAGGTGGCCGCGTACGGCGAGGTGGCCGGACCCGGCGAGGTGGCCGGCTCGGCCGCGGCGGGCTGCGTGACGGAGACGGGGGCGGGCTGCGCGGGGGGTGCCAGGTGGAAGCTCCCGGTCGGGGAGGCGGCCGCCGGCGGGGCCGCCGCTGCCGTGTCCCGGGGGCCCTGGGGGCCGAAGGGCGGGGGGAGTGGGCCGAGTTGGTCGAAGACCTCCACGGGCTCCTCGTCCGGGGCGGGCGGCGGCAGCAGCTCCACGGCCTCGGCAAGGGCCTTGCGGGCCCCTGTGGCCGTCTTGAACCGGCTCTGCGGGTCGGGCTGGAGGAGGTTCGCGATGACGTCCCACAGGGGCGCAGGGACGCCCTCGGGGGCGCCGGGGGTGCCGTGGGCGAGGAAGCGCTCCACCAGGGCCCGGGAGTCGGGTTTGCGGCCCTGCAGCAGGTAGAGGGCGACGAGCCCCACGGCGAAGAGGTCGGCGGGGAAGTCGGGTTCGGCGCCCAGCAGTTGCTCCGGGGCGAAATAACCGGGCGTGCCCATCACGTGGTCGGTCTCGGTGAGGCGGGGCTCGCCCTTGCGCATCGCGATGCCGAAGTCGGACAGCCGCAGGTGCGGCCGCCCGCCACCGGTGGCCTCCATCAGGAGGTTGGCCGGTTTGATGTCGCGGTGGACCACACCCTCCGCGTGCACCGCCGCCAGGCCCGACAGGAGCTGGTCGAGCAGGGTGCACACGAAGCGGGGCGGCAGCGGCCCGTAGTCCCCGATCACGTGACCGAGGGAGCCCCCGGCGACGAGGTCCATGGTGAACAGGACCTTGTCGTCGTCCGCCGCCCAGCTGGCGGGGGCCAGTACGTGCGGATGGTCGATGCGCAGCGCCTGCTCGCGCACGAACCGCAGGAGCATGTGGGCGTCGCTCTGGAGCAGGACCTTGGCGGCGACGTAGCGGCGGCGGCGGTGGTCCCAGGCCCGCCAGACGGCTCCCGCACCCCCGCGGCCGATCGGGTCGATCAGCTCGTACCGACCGGCGAAGACCTCACCCATCGCTGTGCCCGTCCCCCGTCCCCCGTCACACCGTCAGTTCTGGTGGGCCTCGTAGTGGGCCACCGCGTCGGCGGTGCGGCCCGCGCCGTACACCCGGAGGAACTCTGCCAGCTCGGGATGGCTCGGGGCGAGGGAGTCCGCCGCGTCGATGATGTCGCCGGCCGCCGAGACCGAGCGCAGCAGCGACTGGATCTCGCGGACGACGCGCTTGACGGTGGGTGCGCCCGAGGTGGTGGTGGACTGGCCGCTGTTGCTGAGGACGGAGCCTCCCTGGGTCCTCTTGATCTCGTCCATCCGGTCGGTGGCCTCGGCGGCGCTGACACTGCCGTCCGCCACCTGGCCCGCCAGGTCCTGCAGGGCCTGGACCCGCTGGACCACGGCCGGGTTCCCGATCTTGGCGCGCTGGCCGCTCATCAACTGGGAGAGCATGGGCGCCGACAGTCCGAGGACGGCAGCGAGGCGGGCCTGGTTCAAGCCGAGGTCATCTATGAGCCGACGGAAGAGCGCGCCGAGCGGCTCCCCGTACCAACTGCGCTGAAGTTCTCTGGCTCTGGCCGTGGCCTCTTGCTGTACTGCGTCCACGCTGACTACTCCCCTTCGCTGGTGCGAACCTCGCGAGCATCTTACGGAGAGTGGTCGCGGGGCGGGAGTCCCTATCATTTTGCGGGATGAGGGGGTACACCCGGTACTCTGTTCTGCGGAACGGCCACTCCTTCACGGAGGGACGGCCGCGTCCACCTTTTCGGGGCTTTAGCTCAGTTGGTAGAGCGCTGCCTTTGCAAGGCAGATGTCAGGAGTTCGAATCTCCTAAGCTCCACATCGAAGCTCCCCTGACCTGCGGAAACGCGGGTCAGGGGAGCTTTTTGCGTACGCGCCTCAGCGGCTGCGGGGGCTTCGCGGCAAGGCGGCGGCGAGCACGGCGGCGGTCAGGAGCAGGCCGGCGCCGGCGGCGAAGGCCAGGTGGTAGCCGCCGGTGAGCGCCTCGGCGGTGGAGCGGCCCGCGAGGCCCAGGGAGCGGGTCCGGGACGCGGCGAGGGTGGACAGGGCGGCCACCCCGAGCGCCATGCCGATCTGCTGGGTGGTGTTGAAAAGGCCCGAGGCGAGCCCCGCGTCCTGCTCCCCGGCGCCGGACATGGCCAGCGTGGTCAGGGCCGGCAGGGCCAGGCCGAAGCCGGAGGCCAGCAGCATGACGGGGAGCAGGTCGGTGACGTACACGGCGTGCAGCGGCAGCCGGACCAGCAGGCCCAACGCCAGGACCAGCAGGGCGAGTCCGGCCAGGAGGACCGCGCGCTCCCCGAAGCGGGCGTTCAGGCGGGCCGAGACCCCGAGGGAGACGGCGCCGATCGCCACGGCGGCCGGGAGCATGGCCAGCCCGGTCGCGGCGGCTCCGTATCCCTGGACCTTCTGGAGGTAGAGGGCGACCAGGACCTGGAACGAGAACAGCGCGGCCACCATGAGCACCTGGACCAGGTTCGCGCCGACCACGGTGCGGGACCGGAAGATCCGCAGCGGTACCAGCGGGGTACGGGCCGTGGCCTGGCGCACGGTGAAGCCGGCGAGCAGGAGCAGGGAGAGAGCCCCGAGGCCGAGGGTCCGCAGGGAGGTCCAGCCGTGCTCCCCGACCCCGACCACGGTGGAGATGCCCAGCATCAACCCGGCGGTGACCAGGAGGGCGCCCCAGACGTCGGCGCCCGCGCTCGGACCCGGTCCCCGGTCGGCCGGGAGGGCGGCCAGGGCCAGCAGCAGCGCGGCGAGCCCGATGGGCAGGTTGATGAAGAAGATCCAGTGCCAGTCGAGGGCGTCGGTGAGGACGCCGCCGAGCACCTGGCCGAGGGAGGCGCCGGCCGCGCCGGTGAAGGAGAACACGGCGATCGCCCTGGCGCGTTCCCGCGCCCCGGTGAACAGGGTGACCAGGATGCCGAGGCTCACCGCCGAGGACATGGCACTGCCCAGGCCCTGGAGGAAGCGGGCGGTGATCAGCAGCGCCGGAGAGGCGGCGAACCCCGCGAGCACCGAGGCGGCGGTGAAGACGGCGATGCCGGCGAGGAACATCCGCTTGCGGCCGATCAGGTCGCCCAGCCTGCCCGCGAGGAGCAGCAGGCTGCCGAAGGCGACCAGGTAGGCGTTGACGACCCAGCTGAGGCCCGCGGGGGAGAAGCCGAGGTCGCCCTGGATGGCGGGCATCGCGACGGTGACGATGCTGCCGTCGAGGACCGTCATCAGCATGCCGGTGGAGATCACGGCGAGGGCGGTCCAGCGGGAGCGCGGACGCCGGACGGCCGCGCCGCGCTGCCCGGACGGGGCCCGGTCGGTGGAGCCGGTGGAGCCGGTGGAGCCGGTGGGGTCGGTGGGGTCGGTGGGGGGTGTGGGCGGCGAGGGGGGTGCGGGGCGGGTGGCGGCAGGCATCGGTCTCTCCGGTCGGTGAGGACGGGCAGGACGTGGTCCGTGCGGGGCGACTGATGCGACCGTAGCAGATAGTTTTGTTGCAGACGATTTATTTCGGATCGAGTTGTACGCTGGGGCCATGACTGCGATGGCACCGACCCGGACCGAGCCCGACCTCTCCTTCCTCCTGGACCGCACCAGCCACGTGCTGCGCACCCGGATGGCGGCCGCGCTCGCCGAGATCGGGCTGACCGCCCGCATGCACTGCGTCCTCGTACACGCGTTGGAGGAGGAACGCACCCAGATCCAGCTCGCCGAGATCGGCGACATGGACAAGACGACGATGGTCGTCACGGTCGACGCCCTGGAGAAGGCGGGACTGGCCGAGCGCCGGCCGTCCTCCAAGGACCGGCGGGCCCGCGTCATCGCCGTCACCGAGGAAGGTGCGGCCGTGGCCGCCCGGAGCCGGCGCATCGTCGACCGGGTCCACGCGGAGGCCCTCGCCTCCCTGGCCGCCGCTGACCGCGAAGCCCTGCTGAGCGCCCTTAAGCAGCTCGCGGAGGGGGAGTTGGCCCAGCCCGCGGAGAGCCCGCGTCCGGCCCGCAGGGCCCGTCAGTGAGCCGCCCGTCGCCCGGACGGGTCCGTCGCGGGGCCGGGCGGCGTCGGCTGGCCGAGAGTGGGTAGAGGCACCGAGCCGGGGGGCGACACCACGCCGGAGGCGTTCAGACATGGGTCTCTTCAACTTCCTGAAGTCAGACAAGAAGAAGCACGCGGCCGCCGAGAAGGCGGCAGGGCGCGCTTCCGCCGACTACGCGGCGAAGTACGCCGACGCCGTCTCGGCCACCAAGGCGGCCGCCGAGCGGATGGCCGCCATGGCCCCGCCCAAGGCCGCGTCCGCGCCGCCGAAGCCCCCGGAGGCCGGCCACCCGCCGCACCGCACCCCCACCCCGGCGTCCGCGGCGCACAAGGCCGTTCCCTCGGCGCCCACGTACGAGCCGCCGATCAGCGCCGTGAAGCGTACGTACACCGTCCAGTCCGGTGACACGCTGTCCTCGATCGCCCGCCGGGAACTGGGCAACGAGGCCCGCTGGCGCGAGCTCTACGCCATGAACCGGAGCGTGGTCGGCGCCAACCCGGAGCTCATCCAGCCGGGCCAGGTCCTCACCCTCCCCCACTGACGCCGAACGCACCCACCGACGGCGGTCCATACGGCGAGCGATACGGCGAGGGGCCCGGATCCACCGGATCCGGGCCCCTCGCCGTATCGGCCGGTCGCCGTATCGGCCGGTGCGCGTCAGGGCTGCTGGTCCTCCGGGGCGGAGTCCGAGGCCTCGCGCTCCTTCGCCGCCAGCTCGTCGTCGAAGCTGGCCGCGGCGCTCTCCCGCGACACCTCCGTGGCCGTCGGCGGCTCGACCAGCCAGTCCGGGTTCGACTGCTGGTCCCACCACTTCCAGGCCGCGAACGCGCCGCCGGCCAGGAGGCCGATCACCGCGACGCCCTTGAAGAACCGGCCCGTGCGGGCCCGCCGCTCGTGGCGGCGCACCAGCTTCTGCACTTCCTTCGCCGTCACCTGGCCGCGCAGGGCCGCCAGCGCCGCGGCCGACCGCGACGCGGCCTCCTCCGCCATCGGCTGGGCCGCCGCGAGCGCGCTCTCGATCCGCGGTCCGGTGTAGTCCGCCGCCTGGCGTGCCACGCGCCGGGTCTGCTTGGCCGCGATGGTCGCCGCACGGTCGACGTTCGGCGGCACGTGCAGACGGGCGGCCCTCACGCGGGGGTGCAGATGCGCGTCGTACGCCATGCGGGCCTGACGCGAGGCCTGGCCGGCGGCATGGGAGACCTTCGGTGCGAGCCGTACATTCGCCTCGTGTGCGTAATGCACCATCGCGTCCTTGGCGTTACCTGCGTACGGCGCCACCACTTCCGCTGCGTGCCGGGCACTGTCCCTGGCGCTCTCGGCGGCCAGGCGCACGCTGTCCTTGCGGGTCACGGGATCCTCCTCCTCGGTGGCGGACACAGTTCACCTTTCCACCCTTTGTCGGATCATGCCTGTCACCGGGCCGCGCGGCATGCGCGACAGGGCATACGGGTGGAGGATTTCAGCCGTGTACAGCCCTGCGTGGGAGGATTCGGAACCGACAGTGATGACTATGGAAGGCAGATCCGACGTGGCCGAGAAGCTCTACGCCACCCTGAAGACGAACCACGGCGACATCGAGATCGAGCTGCTGCCGAACCACGCGCCGAAGACCGTCCGCAATTTCGTGGAGCTCGCCACCGGGGCCCGCGAGTGGACCCGCCCCACCGACGGTCAGAAGACCACGGACCCGCTGTACGACGGGACCGTCTTCCACCGCGTCATCAGCGGCTTCATGATCCAGGGCGGCGACCCGCTGGGGAACGGCACCGGCGGCCCCGGCTACCAGTTCGCCGACGAGTTCCACCCCGACCTCGCCTTCACCAAGCCCTATCTGCTGGCCATGGCCAACGCCGGCCCGGGCACCAACGGCTGCCAGTTCTTCATCACCGTCGCCCCCACCGCGTGGCTGACGCGCAAGCACACCATCTTCGGCGAGGTCACCGACAAGGCCAGCCAGAAGGTCGTGGACACCATCGCGGGCCTGCCGACCAACCCGCGCACCGAGCGGCCCCTGGACGACGTGATCATCCAGTCCGTCGTCGTCGAGCGGCGCTGATCCGGCCCGGGAACCTTCCGCCCCGTCCGTCCGTCCTCGGTACGTACCGGACCGGCGGGGCGCACCCCCGGCCCCGCCGCTGATCGAGGGGACCGATGGACACCGACCGTCTGCCGGGCTGCTACCGCCACCCGGACCGCGACACGGGCATCCGCTGCACCCGCTGCGAGCGCCCCATCTGCCCCGAGTGCATGATCAGCGCCTCGGTCGGCTTCCAGTGCCCGGAGTGCGTCCGCGGCGGCTCGGGCACCGGCCACGCCCCGGCGGCGAACGCCCCGCGCACGGTCGCGGGCGGCGTCGTCTCCGGCGATCCGCACCTCGTCACCAAGATCCTGATCGGGATCAATGCGGCGGTGTTCCTGGCGGGCCTGCTCGCGCCCCCGCTCGTGGTGCAGCTGGAGCTGCTCGGGCGGTACGCCGCGTACTTCGGCGCCCCGGTCCAGGGGGTGGCCACCGGCGAGTACCACCGGCTCCTGACCTCGGTGTTCCTGCATGCCGAGTGGTGGCACATCGCGGGCAACCTGCTGGCGGTGTGGGTCATCGGCGGGCCCCTGGAGGCCGCTCTGGGCCGGGTCCGTTATCTCGCCGTGTACCTGCTGTCCGGCCTGGGGGGAAGCGCCCTCGTCTACCTGCTGACCCCGCCCAACGTGCCGACCCTCGGGGCGTCCGGCGCCGTCTTCGGCCTGCTGGGCGCCACGGTTGTGTTGATGCGCCGCCTGCGCTACGACATGCGGCCGGTGATGACCATGGTCGTGCTCATGCTGGTGCTGACCTTCGTGCCCTTCGGCGGGAGCCTGTCGGTGTCCTGGCAGGCGCACGTCGGTGGTCTGGTGACCGGCGTGCTGGTCGGCCTGGGCATGGTGACGCCCCCGGCGGGCCGCGCCCGCGCGGTGGTCCAGTGGGGGGCCTGCGCGGCCGCATTCCTGCTGGCAGCGGGGCTGATCCTGCTGCGTACGGCCGAACTCACCTGATCACACCGGCGTCAACCCTCCACAGGGTTATCCACAGATCTTCTGTCTTTTCCTCAGGTGTGGATGACGCTGTGGATAACTCATGGGGAGAGCTTGCGGGGCGGTGGCCGCCCCGCTACGCAGCCCCTACTTCCACTGCGTGGAAACGCCGAATCCCGCCGCGATGAATCCGAAGCCGACCACGATGTTCCAGTTGCCCAGGGACTCCACGGGCAGCTGCGTGTCGGTCACGTAGAAGACGACGATCCACGCGAGACCGATCAGGAACAACGCCAGCATGACCGGGGCGACCCAGCTGCGGTTCGTCAGCCTGATGGCCTGCGCCTGCTTCGCCGGCGGCGGCGTGTAGTCGTCCTTCTTGCGGATACGTGACTTCGGCACGAGGGGCTCTCCTGTCGATGCGCTGGGGACCTTGCCTGCCCCGGGCGTCCGTTAGCGTAGTGGACCTGTGGCGTTGAAGGAGAAGGGTACGTTGAGCAATTCCGACGACTCCTCCGCGGGTCCCCGTCCCCGGGCCGGTGCCGTCCGGCTGCTGACGGCCGCCGTTTTCGCCCTGGCCGGCCTGATCTTCGTCACCAGTTTCAACACGTCCAAGGGTACGAACATCCGCACGGACGCCTCGCTGCTCAAGCTGTCCGACCTGATCCACGAGCGCAGCCAGAACAACGCGCAGCTGGAACAGAGCACCGCGGCCGTGCGCAGTCGCGTCGACGCCCTCGCCGAGCGCGACGACGGCAGCACCAAGGCCGAGGACGCCAAGCTGGCCGCCCTGCGCACCGCGTCCGGCACGGACGAGCTGTCCGGCAAGGGCCTCACCGTCACCCTGAACGACGCCCCGCCGAACGCCACCGCCCGCATCCCCAACGTGCCCGAACCGCAGCCCAACGACCTGGTGATCCACCAGCAGGACCTCCAGGCCGTCGTGAACGCCCTGTGGCAGGGCGGCGCCCAGGGCATCCAGGTCATGGACCAGCGGCTGATCTCGACCAGCGCGGTGCGCTGCGTGGGCAACACCCTGATCCTCCAGGGCCGGGTGTACTCGCCCCCGTACAAGGTGACGGCGGTCGGCGACCCGGGCGCGCTGCGCAAGGCCCTCGGCGCCTCGCCCGCGCTGCAGAACTACCAGCTGTACGTCGCGGCGTACGGCCTCGGCTGGAAAGTGGACGAGCACAAGGAGCTGAAACTCCCCGGCTACTCCGGCACAGTGGACCTCCACTATGCGAAGCCGGTGGACGGATCCCCGACGGCCCCGAGCTCAAGCTCAAGTGCGAGCTCCGGCTCGGCTCCCACCGCGCGCTGACGCCGTCCTGCGCCTGGTGCTGCGGACGTTCAGCGAGCTGTGCCTGACCGCGGGCACGCTGATCGTCCTGTTCGTGGCGTACGTGCTGCTGTGGACGGGGGTCAAGGCCGACCGGGCCATGGACGGCGAAGTGGCCCGCCTGCGCGACCGCTGGACGGCCGGGGCGGCCGCCGCGGCCCCCGCGCCCGAGCCGCGGCCCACACGGCCTCCTGGGGCCTCCCCCGCCCCCTCAGCGGCCCCCGGGGCGGACCCCGGACCCCCGCCCGGCCAGGCCTTCGCCGAGATGTACATCCCGCGCTTCGGCCCGGACTGGAACAAGCCGGTCCTGGAGGGCACCGACGCGGAGCTGCTGAAGAAGGGCCTGGGCCACTACGCGGGCACGGCCCGGCTCGGCGGCCCCGGCAACTTCGCGGTGGCGGGCCACCGGCGGACGTACGGGGACCCCTTCAAGGACATCCCGCGGCTGCGCCCCGGGGACGCCGTGATCCTCAAGGACGCGACGCACTGGTACACGTACACCGTCCGGGCCGAGCCGCTGCGGACCCTGCCCACCGAGGTCGGCGTGATCGACCCGGTCCCCGCCCGGTCGCCGTTCACGGCTCCCGGCCGCTACCTGACGCTGACGACCTGCGATCCGGAATGGGGCCACAGCCACCGCCTGATCGTCTGGGCGGAGCTGACCGGGACCCGCGCCGCCGGGCAGGGCAGGCCGGAGGGATTGCCGAGCTGACCCTCCGTGCCGGGCCGCTGGCTTTAGTCTGTTCGCGTACCGCCCTTGCGGTGCATGGGACGAACGTGGGACGAAAAGGAAACAGGGCGGCATGTACGGCTGGATCTGGCGGCATCTGCCGGGCAACGCGTGGGTACGCGGGCTGATCTGTCTCGTACTGGTCCTCGCGGTGGTCTTCGTACTGTTCCAGTACGTCTTCCCGTGGGCCGAACCGCTGCTTCCCTTCAATGACGTGACGGTGGACGAGGGATCGGGAGCCACTCCGTGAGCGCGCGCATTCTGGTGGTCGACAACTACGACAGCTTTGTCTTCAACCTGGTCCAGTACCTGTACCAGCTCGGCGCCGAGTGCGAGGTACTGCGCAACGACGAGGTCGAGCTCGCACACGCGCAGGACGGTTTCGACGGCGTCCTGCTGTCGCCGGGCCCGGGAACCCCGGAAGAGGCGGGCGTCTGCATCGACATGGTCCGCCACTGCGCCGACACCGGCGTCCCGGTCTTCGGGGTGTGCCTGGGCATGCAGTCGATGGCGGTGGCCTACGGAGGGGTCGTGGACCGGGCGCCGGAGCTGCTGCACGGCAAGACCTCGCCGGTGGTCCACGAGGGCCTCGGCGTCTTCGAGGGGCTGCCGTCGCCCTTCACCGCGACCCGCTACCACTCGCTCGCGGCCGAACCGCAGACGCTGCCGGACGTCCTGCAGGTCACGGCGCGGACCGAGGACGGGATCATCATGGGTTTGCGGCACCGGGAGCACGACGTGGAGGGTGTGCAGTTCCACCCCGAGTCCGTGCTGACCGAGTGGGGGCACCGGATGCTCGCGAACTGGCTGGTGCGCTGCGGCGACGCGGGAGCGGTCGAGCGGTCGGTGGGGCTGGCCCCGGTGGTGGGCAAGGCCGTCGCGTGACGGCGCTCGCGCCGTCCGTGCCCACGGAGGGCCGGGCCGCGCGGCGCAGGGCAGCTCAGGAGGCCGCGAAGCGCACGCGGAGACGAGGCGGCGGGCGGGCCGGAGGCCGGCCCGGGGGCCGGGCGGGCGGGCGGCGGCGCAGGCGGCCCGCGTCGGGCGGCCCGCTGATCGTGGCGAGCCGACTGGCCGGGGAGCTGTTCATCACGCTGGGCGTGGTGATGCTGCTCTTCGTCGCCTACCAGCTCTGGTACACGAACGTGCTGGCGCAGCGCACGGCGGACGGGGCGGCGGGCTCACTGCGCCAGACCTGGGAGAGTGACCAGGGCGGGGCCGCCACGCCGCCCGTCTCGGCCTTCGAGCCGGGGCAGGGGTTCGCGATCCTGTACATCCCCAAGCTGGACGTGAAGGTGCCGGTGGCCGAGGGGATCAGCAAGCCCAAGGTGCTCGACAAGGGAATGGTCGGGCACTACGGGGACGGGGCGCTGAAGACGGCGATGCCTGCCGACCGGCAGGGCAACTTCGCCCTGGCGGGCCACCGCAACACCCACGGCGAACCGTTCCGCTACATCAACCGGCTGGTGCCCGGCGACCCGATCGTGGTCGAGACGCGGGACGCGTACTACACGTACGAGATGACCTCGGTGCTGCCGCAGACGTCCCCCACGAACGTGTCGGTGATCAAGCCGGTGCCGGAGGGCTCGGGCTTCACCTCCCCGGGCCGGTACATCACGCTGACGACCTGCACGCCGGAGTTCACGAGCACGTACCGGATGATCGTATGGGGCAGGATGATCGACGAACGCCCCCGCAGCCAGGGCGTTCCGCCCGCGCTCGCCAGCCCGTAAGCCGCCGTAAGGACGAACCAGCAGTGTCACGTGCCGCGCCGCCGCCCCGCAACAGCCGTGTGCTCGCCGGGTTCCTGAGCCTGCTGGGCGAAGTCCTGATCACGGCCGGTCTGGTGCTGGCCCTGTTCGTCGCGTACTCGCTGTGGTGGACGAACGTGCTTGCGGACCGGCAGGCGTCGGCGCGGGGCGACGAGGTCCGCCGCCAGTGGCTGACGGCTCCGGCACCGGGGGCGCCGGCCGGGCCCGGTGCGCTGGACACCCAGGGCGGCATCGGCTTCCTGCACGTACCGGCGATGAAGAACGGCGAGGTGCTCGTGAAGCGGGGCACGACGCCGGAGGTCCTGAACGACGGCGTGGCCGGGTACTACACGGAGCCCGTGAAGTCGGCCCTGCCCTGGGACCGGCAGGGGAACTTCTCGCTGGCCGCGCACCGCGACGGCCACGGGGCGAAGTTCCACGACATCGACAAGGTGAAGAACGGCGACGCCGTCGTCTTCGAGACGCGGGACACCTGGTACGTGTACAAGGTCTTCGCGGAGCTGCGCCAGACGTCGAAGTACGACGTGGACGTGCTGGCCCCGGTCCCGAAGGAGTCGGGGCGGACCACACCCGGCCGCTACATCACGCTGACGACCTGCACCCCGGTCTACACGTCCAAGTTCCGCTACGTCGTGTGGGGCGAGTTGGTGCGCACCCAGCAGGTGGACGCGCAGCGGACGCCGCCGGCGGAGCTGCGCTGACGGTCGTCCCTGCGGGGCAGACGGCGGGGCCCGGCTCCTCTCGGTGAGAGGAGCCGGGCCCCGTCCATGCTTCGCGGCTGCGGCTGCGGCTGCGGCAGGCGGCTAGCGGCGGCCGCCGGTGAGACCGCCGAAGATGCCGCCTTGCTGGCCGCCCTGCTGGTTGGCGATCGTCTGGACGTTGACGACCGTGCCCGTCGGAACGGGCGTGTTCGCGGGCGGGTCGCTGGCGATGATGATCGCGTTGTCGTCCGTCGGGCCCAGCACCCGGCCGAAGGTCAGGCCCCTGGCGGCGAGTTCGGCCTTGGCCTGGGCGACCGTATGGGTGGCCAGCTGCGGGACCTGGGTCTGCTGCGAGGCCTTGGCGATGGAGACGTTGACCGTGGTGCCCGGGGCGACCTGCTCCCCCGGCTGGTACTGCTGCTGGACGATCGTCTTCGGCGGGGCGCCGGGGGAGTCGACCTCCGTGGTGCTGCCCAGCTTGAGCTTGGCGTCGTTGAGGAGCTTGACCGCCTCCTCCTTGGTCTTCCCGAGGAGGCTGGGGACCTCGGCCTTGGTCTGCTCCTTGGCGACGGTCAGGGTGACCAGGGAGCCCTTCTGGGCCTGCTGGCCGCTCTTGGGGTTCTGGTCGAGGACGATGCCGGCCGGGCGGTCGGACTCCTGGTTCTTCCGCTCGACCTGGAAGCCCTTGTCCTTGAGGGCCTTCTCCGCCTCGTCGAACTGCAGGTTGAGCACGTTGATCATGGGCACGCTGGGGGCGCCCGAGGAGATCGTGAGCGTGATCGTGGAGCCCTTGTCGACCTTGGTGTCCGGCGCCGGGTCCTGCTTGCAGACGTTGCCCTTGGGCTGGTCCTCGCAGGGCTCGTCCGGTCCCTTCGCGACCTTGAGCTCGACATTGTCGGCGCTCTTCTGCGCCTGCTCGAAGGTCTGGCCGATGAGCCTCGGCACGTTGGGCCGGTTGTCGGCGCCGCCACTGAAGAGGGAGCGGCCGATGAGGATCGCGCCGACCAGCACGAGGATGCCGGCCGTGACGAGCAGGATGGTGGAGGCCCGGCTCTTCTTCTGGCGGCGGCCGTGGCCCTGGTCGTAGCCGCCGTGCCCCTGGTCCCCGTACCCGTATCCGCCGTCGCCCGGGGGCATCGGCGGGAGCATGGAGGTCTGGCCGCCGGAATCGGCGGCGCGCAGGGCGGTGGTGGGCTGGTCGTAGCCGGGGTGGCCGTAGCCGTGGCCCTGGTCGGGGTAGCCGTAGCCGGCGGCGCCCATGGCGGCGGTCGCGGCAACGGGCTGGCCCTCAAGGCAGGCCTCGATGTCGGCGCGCATCTCGTCGGCCGACTGGTAGCGGTAGTCCGGGTCCTTGACCAGGGCCTTCAGCACGATCGCGTCCATCTCGGGCGTGATCTCGGGGTCGAAGTTCGACGGCGGCTGGGGCTCTTCCCGCACGTGCTGGTACGCCACGGCGACCGGGGAGTCGCCGATGAACGGCGGCCGGACGCAGAGCAGCTCGTACAGCAGGCAGCCCGCGGAGTAGAGGTCGGAGCGCGCGTCGACCTGCTCGCCCTTGGCCTGCTCCGGGGAGAGGTACTGGGCGGTGCCGATGACGGCCGCGGTCTGGGTCATGGTCATGCCGGAGTCGCCCATGGCGCGGGCGATGCCGAAGTCCATGACCTTGACCTGGCCCGTGCGCGTGAGCATGACGTTGGCGGGCTTGATGTCACGGTGCACGATGCCGGCGCGGTGCGAGTACTCAAGGGCCTGGAGGATGCCGATGGTCATTTCCAGGGTGCGCTCGGGCAGCAGCTTGCGGCCCGAGTGCAGCAGCTCGCGCAGGGTCGAGCCGTCGACGTACTCCATCACGATGTACGGGATGGAGATGTTGTCGACGTAGTCCTCGCCGGTGTCGTAGACCGCGACGATCGCCGGGTGGTTGAGCGAGGCGGCCGACTGGGCCTCGCGTCGGAACCGGGCCTGGAAGGACGGGTCGCGGGCGAGGTCGGCGCGCAGGGTCTTGACGGCGACGGTACGGCCGAGCCGGGTGTCGTGGGCGAGGTAGACCTCGGCCATGCCACCGCGGCCGAGCACGTGGCTCAGCTCGTACCGGCCGCCGAGGCGACGCGGCTCTTCCATAACGTTGCAGCCCTCTCCGTCAGTCCCGACCGCACCCGTGTGTGGTCCGGCGGTGTGCTGTTCGCGCAAAGGCTACCGGCCGATCGTCGGTGATCGGTTCGTGACCACAGCCTGATACCGGACCGGTACCGTACGCTCGGATCCGGGCGGGAACAGTGGTCTGGGTCACGTGCGCGTCAGCCCTTGTTCTTCAGTACGGCTTCCATCACGGCCTTGGCGACCGGGGCGGCGAGCCCGCCGCCGCTGATGTCCTCGCGGTCGGCGCTGCTGTCCTCGATGACGACGGCGACGGCGACGGGGGACGTGCCGTCCGGGTTCTCGGCGTAGGAGATGAACCAGGCGTACGGACGCTTGGCGTTCTTCTCGCCGTGCTGGGCGGTGCCGGTCTTGCCGCCGACGGTGACGTTCTTGATCTTGGCGTTGGCCCCGGTGCCCTTCTCGACGACGTTGACCATCATCTGCTGGATCTTCTGCGCGTTGGCGGCGGAGAGCGGCCGGCTCATCTCCTGCGGCTCGTGCTTCTCGATCACGTCGAGGTTGGGCGCCGTCAGCTGGTCGACCATGTACGGCTTCATCAGCTTGCCGTCGTTGGCGATGGCGGCGGTGACCATGGCCATCTGGAGCGGGGTGGCCGCGGTGTTGAACTGGCCGATGGCGCTCTGGGCGTTGCCGTCCCTGCCCATCGTCTTGTCGTAGACGCTGGCGAACGCGCGGACCGGGGTGTCGATCTTGTCGTTGTTGAAGCCGAACTTCTCGGCGGTCTTCACCATGTTGTCCCGCCCCACCTTGTCGCCCAAGTTGGCGAAGACGGAGTTGCAGGAGACCCGCAGCGCCTCGTTGAGGCTGGCCTTCTCGCATCCGCTGGCGTGGTTGACCATCGGGGTCTTGGTGCCCGGGAGGATGTACGGCTCGGGGGTGTCCGTCGGCGCGTTGATGTCGGTGACGACGCCGTTCTCCAGGGCCGCCGCGGAGGTGACCACCTTGAAGGTGGAGCCGGGCGGGTAGGTTTCGCGCAGGGCGCGGTTGACGAGCTGCTTGTCCTCGCTGTCCTTCAGGGCGACCCAGGCCTTCTCGTCCGTCTTGGAGTTGCCGGCGAAGGTGGAGGGGTCGTACGAGGGGGTGCTGACCAGGGCGAGGATGGCGCCGGTGCGCGGGTCGATCGCCGCGACGGCGCCCTTGCGCGTGTCGAGATTCTCGTACGCGGCCTTCTGCACCTCGGGCATCAGCGTGGTGACGACGTTGCCGCCGGCCTTCTTCTCGCCGGTGAACATGCCGATGGTGCGGTCGAAGAAGAGCCGGTCGTCGTTGCCGGTGAGGATCTGGTCTTCGAGCGATTCGAGCTGGGTGGAGCCGAACGCCTGGGAGGCGTAGCCCGTCACCGGTGCCCACAGGGCGCCGTCGGCGTAGGTCCGCTTGTACTTGTAGTCGCTGCCGTTGGTGACGGCGGAACCCGTGATGGCCTGCCCGCCGGCGACGATGATGTTGCCGCGCTGGGTCGCGTACTGGGCGATCTGGACCCGGCGGTTCTCCTTGCGGGTGCTGAGCTCCTGAGCCTGGACGTACTGGAGCCAGTTGGTCCGGATCAGCAGCGCGAGGATGAGCAGCCCGCAGAAGATCGAGATGCGGCGCAGGGGCTTGTTCATGACGGGCGGACCACCTGGGTCATCTCGGAGTCGGGGGACGGTGCCGGGGCCGGTGCGGGGCGGCGTGCGGTGTCGCTGATCCGGATGAGGATCCCGATGAGGGCCCAGTTGGCGAGGACGGAGGAGCCGCCGGACGCGAGGAAGGGCATGGTCATGCCGGTGAGCGGGATCAGGCCCATGACTCCGCCGGCGACGACGAAGATCTGGAGGGCGAAGGCGCCGGAGAGGCCGATCGCGAACAGCTTGCCGAAGGGGTCGCGGGCGGCGAGGGCGGTGCGTACGCCGCGCTCGATGATCAGGCCGTAGAGCAGCAGGAAGGCCATGACCCCGGCGAGGCCGAGCTCTTCGCCGACGGTGGAGAAGATGAAGTCGGAGTTGGCGGCGAAGCCGATGAGGTCGGAGTTGCCCTGGCCCCAGCCGGTGCCGAGGACACCGCCGGAACCGAAGCTCATGATCGACTGGCCGACCTGCTCGCAGGCGCCCGACTTGGAGTAGCAGGCGAAGGGGTCGAGCCAGGCGGTGACACGGGCCTTGACGTGGCTGGCGGTGGCGCCGACGACAGCCGCGCCGCCGACGCTCATGAGCAGGCCGATGACGATCCAGCTGGTGCGCTCCGTGGCCACGTACAGCATGATCACGAACATGCCGAAGAAGAGCAGCGAGGTGCCGAGGTCGTTCTCGAAGACCAGGACGAGCAGGCTCATCGCCCAGATCATCAGGATCGGGCCGAGGTCGCGGCCGCGCGGCAGGTAGAGGCCCATGAAGCGGCGGCTGGCCAGGGCCAGGGCGTCGCGCTTCACCATCAGGTAGCCGGCGAAGAAGATCGCGATCACGATCTTCGCGAACTCGCCGGGCTGGATGGAGAAGCCGGCGACGCTGATCCAGATCTTGGCGCCGAAGACGTCCGCGCCCAGCCCCGGGATCACCGGGAGGATCAGCAGCACCAGGGCGGCGGCCATGGAGATGTACGTGAACCGCTGGAGGGTGCGGTGGTCCTTGAGCAGCAGCAGCACGGCGACGAACAGGGCGATGGCCAGCGCCGTGTACATCATCTGGCGGGGCGCTGACTCGGAGAACGTGCCGAACTGCCGCTTGGCCAGGTTCTGGAGCCGCTGCGACTGGTCGAGCCGCCAGATCAGGACGCAGCCGAGCCCGTTCAGGAGGGTGGCGATCGGCAGCAGCAGCGGGTCGGCGTACTTGGCGTAGCGCCGTACGACGAGGTGGGCGATGCCGGCGAGGACGGCGAGGCCGCCGCCGTAGGCGACCATGCCGGGCGGCAGCTCGCCGTGGATCGACAGGCCCACGTTGGCGTAGGCGAAGATCGGGATGACCACGGCGAAACAGAGCAGCAGGAGCTCGGTGTTCCGCCGGCTCGGCAGCTCGATGGCGCCGATGGTGGTCGTGTTGGTGACAACGCTCATGGTGTGGCAGGCCCCCTGTGCCCGCGGGTGACTACTGCTTTTCGCACTGGCCTACCAGCTGCTGCTCTGCGGCAGTCAGGCTGGGGCCGGGTGTCTGGCTGTTCTGCGCCTCGGCGTTCCGGCGCTCCTCGTCCTTCTTGCAGGCCGAGACCTGGACGCCGAGTTCGTCGATCTTCTGGCGGGCGTTGGCGAGGCTGCTTTCGCTGATGGTGGCCTCGACCTGCTTGCGCTTGAAGGGCGGCAGGTACTTCAGTTCGATCTCGGGGCGGTCGGTCTCCACCTGGGAGAGCTCCAGCGGGCCGAGCTTCTGGCTGATGCCGCGGAACAGTGCGACGTGGTTGTCCTTGACGCCGAGGTAGTACTGCGTCTGGGTCCACCGGTGGGCGGCGTAGAGACCGCCGCCGACGACCCCGGCCACCAGCAGCAGGATCAACGTGCGGGTGGTCCACTTGCGCCCTTTGCTGCGGCGCCTGCGGGGGTTGTCGTACGTGTCGTCGAAGCGGGCCTCGTCGTCGTACGGGTCGGGTTCGCCGAAGTTGCCGTACGCGCCGCCCCCCTGGCTCTGGTCGGGGTATCCGTAGCCGGGGGCCTCGCCGCTGCCCGGGGGCCCGAAGGCACCGGCGGGCGGGGGAACCTGGCGGCCCAGACCCGCGGCGCGGCCGGCCGGGGTCTGCATGGCGTTGCCGCCGTCGAAGAGCTGGTGCTGGTTCTCGGCGACCGCGCCGACGACGACCGGGGTGTCGCTCAGCTGGGCGGCGAGGGTGTCCCCGCTGTCGGTGTCGAGGACGTCGGCGACGATGCAGGTGATGTTGTCGGGTCCGCCGCCGCGCAGGGCGAGCTGGATCAGGGCCTGCACGGTCTCGTGCGGGCCGTGGTAGTCGGCGAGGGTCTCCTCCAGGGTCTGGTGGGAGACCACGCCGGAGAGCCCGTCGGAGCAGATCAGGTAGCGGTCGCCGGCGCGGACCTCGCGGATCGAGAGGTCGGGCTCGACGGTGTCGCCGCTGCCCAGCGCGCGCATCAGCAGGGAGCGCTGCGGGTGGGTGGTGGCTTCCTCTTCGGTGATGCGGCCCTCGTCGACGAGCCGCTGCACCCAGGTGTGGTCCTGGGTGATCTGGGTGAGGACGCCGTCGCGGAGCAGGTAGGCGCGGGAGTCGCCGACGTGCACGAGGCCGAGGCGCTGGCCCGTCCACAGGAGGGCGGTCAGGGTGGTGCCCATGCCTTCGAGCTGGGCGTCCTCCTCGACCATCACGCGCAGCTGGTCGTTGGCGCGCTGCACGGCGGTGGCGAGGGAGGTCAGGATGTCGGAGCCCGGGACGTCGTCGTCGAGCTGCACGAGCGAGGAGATCACCTCGGAGCTGGCGACCTCGCCTGCTGCTTGGCCGCCCATGCCGTCGGCGACCGCGAGGAGACGGGGGCCGGCATAGCCGGAGTCCTCGTTGCCCTCCCGGATCATGCCCTTGTGGGATCCGGCGGCGAACCGCAGGGACAGACTCATGTGCACCTGCCCTGTCGCCGCTGACTCCGGGTACAACCGGTCTCGAGCCACACTGCCCACCCTCCGGTCGGGAGCGCGCTCGGGTCCGTTTCCCGGTGGGGACGGACTGCCGCGGCTCGCTCGCTCCGCTCGCTCATTCTCGTACTACTTCCGCAGCTCGATGACGGTCTTGCCGATGCGGATCGGGGCGCCCGGCGGAATGGGCGTCGGGGTGGTCAGCCGGGTCCGGTCGAGATACGTGCCGTTGGTGGACCCGAGATCCTCGACGATCCACTGGCCGTCACGGTCGGGGTAGATCCTGGCATGGCGGCTGGAGGCGTAGTCGTCGTCCAGCACGATCGTGGAGTCGTGGGCGCGGCCCAGCGTGATCGTCTGCCCGGCGAGGGCCACCGTCGTGCCGGTGAGGGTGCCCTCGGAGACCACGAGCTTGGTGGGCGCTCCGCGGCGCTGTCGCTGCTGCGGGGGCGCGGCCTGCTGGCGGCCGCCCTGCTGCGGGGCGCCGGTGGCACCGCCGCGGCGGGAGCCGCGCTGCGTGACGCGCGTCCCGAACAGGTCGCTGCGGATGACCTGGACGGCCACGATGACGAACAGCCACAGAACGGCCAGGAAACCCAACCGCATGACCGTCAGGGTCAGCTCTGACATTGCCCCCGCTTCACCCTTCGGCTTGCCGGTAAATGATGGTGGTGCTGCCCACGACGATCCGCGAGCCGTCGCGGAGCGTAGCGCGGGTGGTGTGCTGCCCGTCCACCACGATGCCGTTGGTGGACCCGAGATCCTGGATCGTCGAGGGCGTTCCGGTCCGGATCTCACAGTGCCGGCGGGATACGCCGGGGTCGTCGATCCGCACGTCGGCCTCGGTGCTTCGACCGAGGACGAGCGTGGGGCGGGAAATCTGGTGGCGGGTGCCGTTGATCTCGATCCAGTGGCGCCGGGAGCCGCCGCCGGCCGGGGCCGGCCCGCTGCCGGCCGGCCGGCGCACGGGCGGGCCCGGGGGCGGCCCTGCGGGCATGGGCGGAGCGGCGACCGGCGGGTATCCGTAGCCGCCCTGCTGCCCCTGGGGGCCCGCGGGAGCCTGGGGCTGCGGCTGGGAGGTGCTGGAGGCGAGGGTGCGGCTGCGGACCCGGTAGAGACCGGTGTCGAGGTCCTCGGCCTTCTCCAGGTGCACCTTGATCGGGCCCATGAAGCTGTAGCGCTGCTGCTTGGCGTAGTCGCGGACGAGGCCCGCGAGCTCGTCGCCGAGCTGGCCGGAGTACGGGCTGAGGCGTTCGTAGTCACCGGTGCTGAGCTCGACGATGAAGTCGTTGGGAACGACCGTCCGCTCGCGGTTCCAGATCGTGGCGTTGTTGTCGCACTCCCGCTGGAGGGCGCCGGCGATCTCGACGGGCTGGACCTCGGACTTGAACACCTTGGCGAAGGTGCCGTTCACCAGACCTTCGAGTCGCTGCTCGAAACGCTTCAGGACTCCCATGGGGCACCTCCTCCGTCGTTGTCGCCCTGTACTGCTTACTGATCGTATCCACGCGTGGCGGATTCGGCTGGTTCCCCACAGGTCCTGTGTGCAGGAGTGTTGGTCCTCACAAGGGATCGTAGGGGCGCCCGGGGGACAGTGTCCCGCACCGGGAGTGCGGTGCGGGAGGGGCCTGTCGGGGAGGGGCCGGGGAGCGCGGGGAAAGCGATGTGATTCCACCCCCTGCGACGTGCTAATGTTTCGACGTCGCCAGGGGAACGGCCCGAAAGGGAAGAACCACTGGGACGCTGCTCGGGCGAGTGGCGGAACGGCAGACGCGCTGGCTTCAGGTGCCAGTGTCCTTCGGGACGTGGGGGTTCAAATCCCCCCTCGCCCACATCGACGAAACGGTCGTCATCGCGAAAGCGGTGACGGCCGTTTCGCTTTGGCGTTCCCGTTCCTTGGCGTGGCGTTCCCGTGGTGTTCCCGCAGGGGCCGGCCGAGATTTTTTCTTTCCTTCCGTCATGCCGGTCACCTGTCATCCACCGCTGTGGCTGCGGTGGTTGACCCCGGCCGGACGGCCCGGGGCGCCGATCATGGGCGCCGGGCGCCGAGTTGGCGTGTTCTCCGGTGTGAGGTGGGTCTCATCCGGACGACTTTCGTCGGCGGGCCCGCGACGAAAGAGAGGTGTCCGGGTCGGACGGCGGTGTCTAGGGTCGGGCGCGTGGATGCGAAGGCGAGAGCGCGGGCCGGCTGGGACTGGCTGAGGGGGCCCGAGCCCTGGACCCGGCGGATGCTGGCGGGGGACCTGGCGATCGCCGGGCTGCTGGCGCTGCTCGGCCTGGGGGTGGAGGAGCTCGACCACGGCGGTGTGCGGCGGATGCTGGCCAGCGCCGGGGTCGTGGTGGCGCTGACGCTGCTGCGGCGCCGACTGCCCGTGGCGACCTTGGTGGTGGGCGCGGCAGTGTCCCCGTTCCTGCCCGGGACGCTGCTGGTCACGAGCCTGCTGGGCTGGTCGGCCGGGCGCCGGATCATCGGTGTGGGCCGGGCGCTGGGGGCCTTCACCGCGGCCTTCCTCGCAGAGGTCGGGCTCAGCGTGGTGCAGCAGTGGGCGCAGATGCGACCCGTGCTGGTGATCGTCTTCTCTACGCTGATGTTCCTGGCGACGACGGTGATGCCGGGTCTGGCCAGCCGGTACTGGTCGCAGCGCCGGACCCTGCTGCGGGCGCTCCAGGAACGCAACGCCCAACTGATGCGGGAGCGGGCGATGGTAGCCGGGCAGGCCCGGCTGCGGGAGCGCCAGCGCATCGCCCAGGACATGCACGACAGCCTGGGCCACCAGCTCGCGCTGATCTCCGTGCACACCGGTGCCCTGGAGGTGGATCCGGCGCTCACCGACCGGCAGCGGGAGGCGGTGGGGGTGCTGCGGCAGGCCTCGGTCGCGGCCATGCACGAGCTGCGCGAGGTGGTCGGGATCCTGCGTGACGGGGTGGAGGCTCCGGCTCCCGTGGAGGAGGCGCAGCCCGCGGCGCGGGGTGTGGCGGGGATCGCGGGGATCGTCGATGCGGCGCGCAGCGCGGGGACCGACGTACGGATGACCACGTCGGGGCAGCCGAGGCCGCTGGTCGCCGCGTGTGACCACGCGGCGTACCGGATCGTGCAGGAGGCGCTGACGAACGCGTACAAGCACGCTTCTGGGTCGTCGATCTCGGTGGAGCTGCGGTACGAGGACGACTCGCTGGTGGTGGAGATCGCCAACGGGCCGGGGCCGGGGACGGGGCCCGGCGAGGTGGTCTCGGGCGGGCAGGGGCTGACGGGGTTGCGGGAGCGGGCGCGGCTCGTCGGCGGGATGGTGCACGCGGGCGCGACCGAGGACGGTGGCTTCCGGGTGGCCGGGGTGCTGCCCTACGGGGCGGAGCCGGCCGGGGCGGAGGTGGTCGCCGACGACTTCGGGCAGCAGGCGCAGGCGCAGGCGCAGGCGCAGGTGCCCGGGCACGCGGGCGGGCCGCCGATGGACTGGGCGGCGGTGGACCGGGAACTGGCCGTACGCCGGCGCAGCCGGACCGGTGGGATGGCGCTCGGCTGCGGGATAGCGGTGGCGGCGGTGGTGCTGCTGGTGATCGTGGTCGGGGCGGTCATGGTGCTGCTCGTGGGCTCGGTGAACGAGTCGATGATCAGCAGGGCCGAGTACGACCGGGTGCAGGTGGGCGAGTCGGAGGAGGCGGTTCGCGCCCGGCTGCCTGAGGGTGACGGCTTCCTGACCAACGGCATGGAACGCCGGGGCCCGGACCGGCCGCAGGGGGCGCAGTGCCTGGCGCTGCTGTCGAGCGAGGACTCGGGTCTGTCCACCGATACCGTTTTCCGGTTCTGCTTCCAGGGCGGCAAGCTCGTCGACAAGCAGGCGTACGAGGTCAAGCAGTAGGAGCACGGATGACAGCCAAGGCGATCCGAGTGGTGATCGCGGACGACGAGCCGCTGATCCGGGCCGGGATCAGGATGATCCTGACCTCCGCGTCGGACATCGAGGTCGTGGCGGAGGCGGCGAACGGCCGCGAGGCCGTCGAGCTGGCCCGCGGACACGCGCCGGACGTCGTGCTGCTGGACATCCAGATGCCGGTGATGGACGGGCTGAGCGCGCTCGACGAGCTGCGGCGGGCGGCTCCCGAGGTACGGGCGCTGATCCTCACCACGTTCGGGGAGAAGGAGAACGTGCTGCGAGCGCTCCGGCAGGGCGGCGCGGGCTTCCTGCTCAAGGATTCGGCACCCGGCGAGCTGATCGGCGCGGTCCGGGCCGCCGCGAACGGCGACGCGTACCTCTCGCCCGGGGCGACCCGGCACGTGGTGGACCAGCTCGCCGCCGGGCACGACCCGGTGCGCGGCGAGGCCCGGCACGGGATCTCCCCCGCGGAGGCGAGGGCACGGGTCGCCGGGCTGAGCGAGCGCGAGCGCGGGGTGCTGGCGCTGCTCGGGGAAGGGCTGTCGAACGCGGACGCCGGCCGGCGCCTCCACATGAGCGAGGCGACGGTGAAGACCTACGTGAGCCGGATCCTGGCGAAGCTGGGCTGCGAGAACCGGGTACAGGCCGCCCTGCTGGCCAGGGACGCCGGGCTCTAGGTACCGTCGGGCCGCATTGATGATGTTGGCCATCATGCAGGCGGTGTTGGCCGGGAACACGAGGGTGGGGGTCGGCAGGGCATGGCGGCTGTGATGGACGAGCTCGCGGTGGCGGCAGCGGCGGCGAGAGCGGTGGCGCCGGCACCGGCACCGGCGGGTGGCAGGCGGATACCCGCCGTCGAGGGGTTCGCGCCCCGGGTGGTCGCCGGGTCGCCCAAGGAGGCGGGCAAGGCGCTGCGCGCCCGGGTACCGCGATCGGCCCACGCACACTTCGAGGCTCCGGCCGGGCGGCCGGACGCGGTGCGCGCGGTGGAGGAGTCCAACGTCGGGCGGGTCCCCGAGCTGGCGCCGATACGGGTGGGCCGGATGGCGGCGAACCCCTTCGCGTTCCTGCGCGGCTCGGCCGGGCTCATGGCACACGACCTGTCCGGCGGGCCGGTGACCGGCGTCGGCGCGCAGATCTGCGGTGACGCGCACGCGGCGAACTTCGGGCTGTACGGGGATGCGCGCGGCCGGCTCGTCATCGACCTCAACGACTTCGACGAGACCGTGTTCGGCCCCTGGGAGTGGGACCTGAAGCGGCTGGCGACCTCCTTGGTGCTGGCCGGGCGGGTGGCCGGCGCGGACGAGGACACCTGCCGGGCCGCGGCGCTGGACGCTGTGGGCGCGTACCGCCGGACCATGCGGCTGCTGGCCAAGCTGCCGGCCCTGGACGCCTGGAACGCCATTGCGGACGAGGAGCTCGTCTCGCACACCGATGCGCGGGATCTGCTGGGCACCCTGGAGCGGGTCTCGGAGAAGGCCCGCAACAACACTTCGGCCCGGTTCGCCGCCAAGTCGACCGAGATCGGTCCCGACGGGGGCCGGCGCTTCGTCGACGCCCTGCCGGTGCTGCGCAGGGTCGGCGACCACGAGGCGGCGGCCGTCGCGGCCTCGCTGGGCCCGTACCTGCACACGCTCCAGGGCGACCGGCTGCCGCTGCTCGCCCGGTACGCGATCCACGACGTGGCCTTCCGGGTGGTGGGCACCGGCAGTGTCGGGACCCGCTCGTACGTGGTGCTGCTGCTCGACCACCGGGGCGAGCCGCTGGTGCTCCAGGTGAAGGAGGCCCGGCCTTCGGTCCTGCTGCCGTACCTGCCGGCGCTGGGCTTCGTCTCCCCCGCCGAGGAGCACGAGGGCCGCCGGGTGGTGGCCGGCCAGAAGCGGATGCAGGTGGTCTCCGACATCCTGCTGGGCTGGACCACGGTGGAGGGGCGGCCCTACCAGGTGCGGCAGTTCCGCAACCGCAAGGGCAGCGTGGACCCGGCGGCGCTGGCCGCCGACCAGATCGACGACTACGGGCGCATGACCGGTGCCCTGCTGGCCCGCGCGCACGCCCACAGCGCCGATCCGCGGCTGCTCGCCGGGTACTGCGGCAAGAACGACGAGCTGGACGAGGCCATGGCCGCGTTCGCGGTGGCCTACGCGGACCGGAGCGAGGCCGACCACGCGGTGCTGGTCGCTGCGGTGCGCAGCGGGCGCATCGCAGCGGAGGCCGGGGTCTGAGTCCCTCCGCGGCCGGGGAGAGATGTTTCACGTGAAACCGTGCGAGAGCGGGTGAGGGCGCGGGAAACCGGGTTCACGTGGAACATCGGCCCCGGGCGGACCGGGCTTAGGCTGGCCGGGTGAGCGAGCAGCAGACCGAAGAGACCGTCCCCGGCGACGACGAACGTCCCGAGGCCCGCCTGGAGCGGGCCGTACGGGCCGCCGAGCAGGCGCTGATCGAGTTCGAGATCGCGGTGGAGACCTTCCGGGTGGAGGTGGAGAACTTCTCCCGCCTGCACCACCAGAAGCTCGGCCCGATGTACTCGCGGCTCGACGAACTGGACGCGCTGATCGCCGAGGCGAAGGCGGCGCGCAGCGGCGATGCCGAGGACCTGCGGCGGGCGCGGGAGGCGCGGTCGCTGGTGATGCCGATGCCGGGCGTGGACGAGCTGTTCCACGACTGGCTGGACTCCGAGGGCATGTCCGACGACGCCTCCGCGATGCTCACCGAACGGCCGGTGCGGCCGCCGGAGCGGGTGCGGCCTTCGGAAGAGGTACGCCGGCTCTACCGTGAGCTGGTCCGCCAGGCGCATCCCGACCTTGCGCAGGACGAGGCCGAGCGGGAGCGGCGCGACGCGTTCATCGCGCGGGTCAATGCGGCGTACGGACGCGGTGACGAGCAGGTGCTGCGGGCGCTGGCCGAGGAGTGGGCGGCGGGTCCGGTGCCGGAGGCCGTACGGCGGCTGAACGAGAGCGAGGAGCTCTACGCCCGGCTGGAGTGGCTGGCGCAGCGCAAGGAGCTCTTGGCGGCGGTCGCCCGGGAGCTGGAGGACAGCGCGATCGGCTCGATGCTGAGGATGGCACCGGAGGATCCCGACCGGCTGCTGGAGGAGATCGCCGAGCAGTTGCTCGGGCAGGTCGCCGAGCGCGAGGCAGAGCTTGAGGCCCTTGCCGCCCGGTGATCTCCCGATGCGGGTGCTGCGGGGCCCTGTGCCGGGGGCGGTGTCCGCTAGGTTGGGTGGGAGATCCGTGATGAGAGAAGGCGACGTATGAACTTCGGGCCGCTTCCCTCGGTGGACGCCGCCGCGGTGCCCGCCGAAGGCTTTGTGCTGGATGTCCGCGAGGACGACGAATGGGCTGCCGGGCATGTGGAAGGCGCTCTGCACATCCCGATGAGCGACTTCGTCGCCCGCTTCGGTGAGCTGGCGGAGGTCGTCGAGGACGGCCGCCGGGTGCACGTGATGTGCCGGGTCGGCGGGCGCTCCGCGCAGGTGACCCAGTACCTGGTGCGCCAGGGCATCGACGCGGTCAACGTCGACGGCGGGATGCAGGCCTGGGACGGTGCCGGGCGCCCGATGGTCTCCACCAGCGGTAACCCGGCCTTCGTGCTCTAGCGGGGCTGCCGGAACCTCAGGCGAGGGGGTGGGCGGCCAGGAGGTCGCCCAGCGCCTCCTCGTGCGCTGCGGCCGGGCCGAGCTGGAGCTCCAGCTGTTTGGCCCAGGCGTGGTAGCGGTGCAGGGGATAGTCGGTGTCGGCGCCGAAGCCGCCGTGCAGGTGCTGTGCCGTCTGTACGACCCGGCGCACCCCCTCCGCGGCCCATATCTTGGCGACCGCCACATCGCCGTCGCTGGGCAGCGGGCCGCCCGCTGCGCCGGTCGCCGCGTCGAGCCGCCAGGCGGCCTGCCAGAGGGTGACCTCCATGGCGCGCAGGTCGATGTAGCGGTCGGCAGCCTGGACGGCCACGGCCTGGAAGGTGGCCACCGGGAAGCCGAACTGCTCGCGTTTGCCGGTGTATTCGCCGGTCATGGCGAGGACGCGCTCGCCGAGGCCCAGCGCCAGCGCACAGGTGCCCGTGGTGAGCAGCCGGCGGAGGCGCTCCCAGGCCTCCGGGGTCTCGATGAGGTGGGTCCCGGGCACCCGCACCCCGTGCAGGGCCAGTTCGGCGAGGCGCTCCCCGCTGGTGGAGAACTGGTCGGCCAGGGTGAGGCCTTCGGCGGTACGGGGGACGAGCGCGAGGACGGCCTCCCCGTCGCCGGTGTGGGCCGGTACACCGATCCAGTCGGCGCTCTGCGCCCAAGGGACCGCGGTCTGTACGCCGTCGAGGACCCACCCGCTGCTGCCCTCGCGGCGGGCGGTGACGGCGAGTTCGGCCGGGTCGTGCCCGCTGCGGCCGTGGGCGGCGGCGGTGAGGACCAGGCTTCCGCGCCCGGCGCCGGGCAGTAGGGCGGCGGCCAGTGCGGGGCTGCCGTGGGCCTGGACGGCCATGGCGGTGGCGCAGTGCTCCAGGAGCGGCACCCGGGCCAGCACCTTTGCCGCCTCGCGCAGCACCAGGCACAGGGCGATGGTGTCGAGTCCGGCCCCGCCGTGCTCCTCGGCCAGCACCAGGCCCAGCAGATCCGATGCGGCGAGCTTGGCCCACAGGGGCCGGTCGAAATCGTCGGCGACCGCCCCGGGGGTGAGCGCGGGGCTGGGCACGCTGTCCGGGGCGACATCCGTGAAGACGGCCTTGGCCGCCTCGACGGCGGCCTGCTGCTCCTCGGTGAAGGTGAAGTCCACTGCCTGTCCTCCCGCGCGCACCGGAACCCGTTCTGATCTGACGGAGCGTCAAGATAGAACAGGTTCCCGGAATTGCCCAGGGGCGGGACCGGCAGCCCCCGAAGCGGTCCGGACAGCGGTCAGCGGTCAGCGGTCGAAGTCGATCTCCACCTCGTCCGTCACCGGGTGCGACTGGCAGGCCAGCACGAACCCGGCCTCCGTCTCCTCCGACTCCAGCGCGAAGTTCCGGTCCATCCGGACCTCGCCCCGCACCACGAAGGCCCGGCAGGTGCCGCACACCCCGCCCTTGCAGGCGTACGGGGCGTCGGCGCGGTTGCGCAGGACCGCGTCCAGCAGGGATTCCCCGTCCCGGACCGGCCAGGTGCCGGAGCGGCCGTCGAGGCGGGCGGTGACCTGCCCGCCGGAAGCCACCGCGGCCGCGGACGCCGCCGCGGGAGCGGGGACCGTGGCGTCCTCGACGTGGAAGACCTCCTCGTGGATCCGGGTCCGTGCGACCCCGAGCGCGCCCAGCGCCTGCTCCGCGCCGAGCACCAGCCCGTACGGACCGCAGAGGAACCAGCCCGTCACCTCCGCGACCGGCAGCAGGGCGGGCAGCAGCGACTTCAGCCGCTCCTCGTCCAGGCGCCCGGACGGCAGGCCGGCCTCCTGCTCCTCCCGGGACAGGACCGTCACCAGCTGGAACCGGTCCGGGTAGCGGTCCTTGAGGTCGGCGACCTCCTCCAGGAACATCGTCGAAGCCGCCGTACGGTCGCTGCGGACCAGGCAGAACCGGGCGTCGGGACGCGCCGCCAGCAGCGAGGCCGCGATCGACAGCACCGGCGTGATCCCGCTGCCGCCGACGATCGCCGCATAGTGCCCCGCCGCCGGGGCGGCGGCGGGCTCCAGGACGAACCGGCCGGCCGGGACCATGACATCGAGCACGTCCCCGGCCGCGACCTCCTTGTGCGCGAAGGTGGAGAACTCGCCGCCCTCCACCAGCCGCACGCCGACCCGCAGATGGGCGGGGCCCGGACCGCCCGCCTCCGGTGCGGGCGAGCAGATGGAGTAGGTACGGCGGATCTCCACGCCCTCGGGGGTGCTGCGGCGCAGGGTGAGGTGCTGGCCGGGGGCGTGCCGGTACTCGGCGCGCAGCTCCTGCGGTACCTCCAGGGTCAGTGCCACCGAGTCGTCGGTGAGCCGGTCGACCGCCGCCACCGTCAGCCGGTGGAAGGCGCCGTGGCGCGCGGGGCGCGGGGCCACCGCAGCGGACGTCGGCGCGGGCGACGGCGTGGACTCGGCCATCTACAGCTCCTTGAAGTGGTCGAACGGTTCACGGCAGGCGGTGCAGCGGCGCAGCGCCTTGCATGCGGTGGAGGAGAACCGGCTGAGCAGCTCGGTGTCGGTCGAGCCGCAGTGGGGGCAGCGGACCGAGAGGGTCAGCGGGACCGGCCCGCCCGCCGCGTGCGGGCGGGGCGGGGCGATGCCGAACTCGGCGAGCTTGCGGCGGCCTTCGGCGCTGATGTCGTCGGTCGACCAGGCGGGGGAGAGGACGGTGCGCACCCGGACGTCCGCCATGCCGTGGCCGGTCAGGACCCGCTCGATGTCGGCGGACATGGCCTCGATGGCGGGGCAGCCGGTGTAGGTGGGGGTGAGGGTGACCTCGACGTGGCCGTCCTCCTGCACCCGCACCCCGCGCAGCACGCCGAGCTCGGCGAGGGTGAGGACGGGCAGCTCCGGGTCCGGGACGGAGCCGGCGAGCTCGGCCAGCTCCGCCTCCAGGCGGGTCGTGCCCTCGTGCGCGGCGGCGGTCTGCGCCGGATCCGTCACCATGACGCCCCCGGGTGGCTGCGGTGCAGGTGCTGCATCTCGGCGACCAGCCTGCCGAACGGCTCCGTGTGCAGGCCCTCGCGGCCCGCTCCGGCCGCCCAGGCCCCGGTGCGCGGGCCCTCGGGGAGTGCGAGCCCGGCCCGCTCCAGTACGTCGCCCAGTGCGGTGAGCCAGCGGTTCTCCAAGGCGGTCCAGTCCACCCCGTCGAGCCCCTCCACCGGCTGGAACGGCTCGCCGGTGTACTTCCACAGCCCGTCCAGGGCCGCCCGGATCCGGCGGTGGCTCTCCTCGGTCCCGTCGCCGAGGCGCAGGGTCCACTGCTCGGCGTGGTCGCGGTGGTAGGCGGTCTCCTTGACGGCCTTGGCCGCGAGGGGGGCGAACGGGCCGTCCCCGGCGGCGAGCACCGCGTAGAGCTCGTGCTGGTAGAGGGAGAAGTACAGCTGCCGGGCGATGGTGTGGGCGAAGTCGCCGTTCGGCTGCTCGACCAGCTGGAGGTTGCGGAAGGACCGCTCCTCGCGCAGGAAGGCGAGCTCGTCCTCGTCCCCGGCCGTGGACAGCAGCACGCGGGCCTGGCCGAGCAGGTCGAGCGCGATGTTGGCAAGGGCGACCTCCTCCTCCAGGACGGGGGCGTGGCCGGCCCACTCGCCGAGGCGGTGGGAGAGGATCAGCGCGTCGTCCCCGAGCGCGAGGGCGGCCGCCTGGGTGACATCGGTGCTGGTCACAGGTGGCTCACCCCCTCGGGGATGTCATAGAAGGTGGGGTGCCGGTACGGCTTGTCGGCGGACGGCTCGAAGAACGGGTCCCGCTCGTCGGGCGAGGAGGCGGTGATCTCGGTGGAGGGCACCACCCAGATCGAGATGCCCTCGCCGCGCCGGGTGTAGAGATCGCGGGCATTGCGCAGGGCCATCTCCGCGTCGGGGGCGTGCAGGCTGCCCGCGTGCGTGTGCGAGAGACCGCGGCGCGAGCGCACGAACACCTCCCACAGTGGCCAGTTCTGCGTCATACCCCTGCCTCCTCGTTCACGTTCTGCTTCGCGTTCCCGTCCGGGGTCACGCTCCGGCCCTCGGGCTGCGGCGCGTGCTTGCGCGCGTACGCCGCGGCCGCCTCGCGGACCCATGCGCCTTCCTCGTGGGCCCGGCGCCGCTGGCCGATCCGCTGTTCGTTGCACGGGCCGTTGCCCTTCAGCACGTCCCAGAACTCGGCCCAGTCGATCGGGCCGAAGTCGTAGTGCCCGCGCTCCTCGTTCCACTTGAGGTCCGGGTCGGGCAAGGTCAGGCCCAGCGCCTCGGCCTGCGGCACGGCGATGTCCACGAAGCGCTGGCGCAGCTCGTCATTGGAGTGCCGCTTGATCCGCCACGCCATCGACTGCGCGGAGTGCGCCGACTCGTCGTCGGGCGGGCCGAACATCATCAGGGAGGGCCACCACCAGCGGTCGACCGCGTCCTGCGCCATGGCGTGCTGCGCCTCGGTGCCCTTGGAGAGGGTCATGAGGAGCTCGAAGCCCTGGCGCTGGTGGAAGGACTCCTCCTTGCAGATCCGGACCATGGCGCGCGCGTACGGCCCGTACGAGCAGCGGCAGATCGGCACCTGGTTCGTGATCGCCGCCCCGTCCACGAGCCAGCCGATCGCACCGACGTCGGCCCAGGTCAGGGTGGGGTAGTTGAAGATCGAGGAGTACTTCTGCCGACCCGAGTGGAGCTTGTCGAGCAGCTCGTCGCGGCTGGTGCCGAGGGTTTCGGCGGCGCTGTAGAGGTACAGCCCGTGCCCCGCCTCGTCCTGGACCTTGGCCATCAGGATGGCCTTGCGGCGCAGCGAGGGCGCCCGGGTGATCCAGTTGGCCTCCGGCTGCATGCCGATGATCTCGGAGTGGGCGTGCTGGGCCATCTGGCGTACGAGCGAGGCCCGGTACTCCTCGGGCATCCAGTCGCGCGGCTCCACGCGCTCGTCCGCGGCCACGGCCGCGTCGAAGGCCGCCGCGAGCTGTGCCCCGAGGTCAGCCCCGAGGCTCGTGTCCTGCCCCGTTTCCGGGGTCACTGCCACCATCCCGGCCCCCTGCCAGTGTTTTCGTTGACCGCCCGACCGACCGATCGTTCGGTTCGTCCTCTTCAATGGTGAGACGAGGGCCCGTAGGGTGTCAACCTCTGGGGTCAACCGTGTGGTCGCCGGATGGACGGGGCGGGATGGTTTCGAACGAGCGCGAGGCCGCGGAACAGACCGTTCCGCCGGTCGCCCCGCCGGGCGATTCCCCGGGCGCAGCGCGCCCCGACCCGTCCCCCGACCCGGCTCCGGCGCGGGCCGGCGGGATCGCCGGGCTGTCCGCCCCCTACCGGGTCCTCGCGGCGCTCGTGCTGGCGGTCGTCGGCCTCGCCGCCTGCGCACACCTGGCCCTGGTCTTCCTGCACGTCGCCCCCGCCAACACCCTGAGCAAGCGGCACGCGGAGGCGATCGACGACTGGATCTATCCCGAGTTCGAGCAGAACTGGAAGCTCTTCGCCCCCAACCCGCTCCAGCAGAACATCGCCGTCGAGGTCCGCGCGCAGATGCGGACGGCCGGCGGCGAGGTGGTCACCGGCAGCTGGCGCGACCTGTCCGCCGAGGACGGCGCGGCCATCCGGCACCGTCTGCTGCCGAGCCACACGCGGCAGAACGAGCTGCGCCGGGCCTGGGACTTCTACACCAGCTCCCACGACGAGGAGGAGAAGCCGTCCGGCGAGCACGGGGAGCTCTCGGAGCAGTACCTGCGGCGGATCGTGCTGGAGCGGCTGACCACCCCCGGGCCCCCCGGAGGCGGGGCGGCGGGCGGCGAGATCGTACGCATCCAGCTGCGCTCGGCGACGCGGGCGGTGGCCGCGCCGCAGTGGAGCGACGAGACGACGGACACGCAGACGTACTACCGGGAGTTGCCGTGGTGGACGGTGTGAGGCGCCCGGTCGCGGCCGGCCGGGCGGCGCGGGCCGCCGCCGGGCGGTTGCTCGCGCAGGTCACGGGGCGGGCGCTGGGCCCGTACCAGAGCGCGGTGGTCCGCATCGGCTTCTCCGCGACGTGGCTGTTCTTCCTGTTGCGGGAGTTCCCCCACCGGCACGAGCTCTACGGGCCGGACGGGCCCTGGAGCTGGGAGCTGGCGCGCCGCCTGACCGACTCGAACCGGGCCTTCACGGTGCTGATGTGGTCGGACTCGGCGGTGTGGTTCGAGGCCGTGTACGCGGTGGCCGTGCTGGCGAGCGCGCTGTTGCTGCTGGGCTGGCGGACGCGGGCGATGTCCCCGCTGTTCATGGTGGGGGTGCTGTCCCTGCAGAACCGCAGCGTGTTCATGGGCGACGGCGGGGACAACGTCATCCACCTGATGGCGATGTACCTGGTGCTGACCCGGTGCGCGCAGGTGTGGTCGCTGGACGCGCGCAGGGCGCGGCGCAGGGGCTCGGCGACGGCGGGGGCGGCCGGCCCCGCGTTGTGGGCCGTGCTGGGCGCGGGGTTCGCGTACGGGGCGGTGACGGCGGGGTTCGGCTACGGCTGGCTCGCGGTCTTCGCGGCCCTGTGGGTGCTGGCCGCGGTGTGGTGGATGGTGGACCGGTACGAGCCGCAGGGAGAGGGCCGGGCGGTCCTGGACGTCCTGGCGAACGTGCTGCACAACGCCGGGATGCTGGTGGTCATGGCGGAGGTCTGCCTGATCTATGCGACGGCGGGCTGGTACAAGGTCCAGGGGTCGCGGTGGCAGGACGGGACCGCGCTGTACTACCCGCTCGGGCTGGACTACTTCAGTCCGTGGCCGGGGCTGTCCTCGCTGGTGGCGGGCAGCGGGCTGGTGGTGATGCTGCTGTCGTACGGAACGGTGGTGGTGCAGGTCGCCTTCCCGTTCACGGTGTTCAACCGGCGGATCAAGAACGTGCTGCTGGCGTTGATGATGCTGGAGCACGCCGGGATCGCGGTGCTGCTGGGGCTGCCGTTCTTCTCGATGGCGATGATCGCCGCGGACGCGGTGTTCCTGCCTACGGGGTTCCTGGTGTGGCTGGGCGGCCGGGCCGCCGGGCTCGTGCTGGCCGCGCGGAGAGACGGAGCTCCGCGGACGGGCCCGGCCGACGGCGGTCCCGTCCCGGCTCCGGCGGAGGGCGGTCCCGTCCCGGCTCCCGCCGACGGCGGTCCCGTGACCGCTCCGGCGGGGCCTTAGGGTCGGCGGTATGAGTGAGCGGGAGCAGACGGCGCGGGAGTGGCGGGAAGCCGTCGAGCGGGAGGACGTGGTGCTCCTCGACGGGTTCCACGCGCTGAAGCACGCCCTGCGGTTCGGGGCCCGCGTGGTGGCCGCCGTCGCCGACGAGCCCGAGGCGGTACGGGCGCTCGCCGCCGAGCTGGCTCCGGACGTGGAGGCCGACGTGGCGCGGCTGGTGCGCGGGGCGGAGCTGCGGACGCTGCTGACCCGCATCCACCCCACCGGCGTCGCGGCGCTGGCGGTCAGGCCGGACCGGGCCGAAGGGCGGGCCAGGCTGGAGCGGATGCCGCGCAGCGCGCCCGTCGTCGTGCTGGACAACCCCCGCAACCTCGGCAACGTCGGCGCCGTCGTACGACTCGCCGCCGGCTTCGGCGCCACCGGAGTGGTGACCCGCGGCGACCTCGACCCCTGGCACCCGAACGTGGTCCGGGCCGGCGCCGGGCTGCACTACGCCACCACCGTCGACCGGGTGGAGATCGAGACCCTGCCGCACGGTCCCGTCTACGCACTGGACCCGGAGGGCGAGGACATCCGCGCCCTCACCCTCCCGGACGACGCCCTGCTCGCCTTCGGCTCCGAACGCCACGGCATCTCGCCCGAGCTGCGCGCCCGCGCCGACCACTTGGTGTCCCTGCCGATGCGGCCGCAGGTGTCCAGCTACAACCTGGCCACCAGCGTGGCCATGACCCTCTTCCACTGGGGCGGCCCGCACCCGGGCGGGCCGCACCCCGGCACCGCCTAGGCCTGGCGGCGGACCTCCACCACGCGGAAGCGGTTCGCGACGAACGCCCCGTCGCACAGGGCCGCGTTCGCCGCCGGGTTGCCGCCCGAGCCGTGGAAGTCCGAGAAGGCCGCGGTCTGGTTGACGTAGACCCCGCCGGTGAGGTTCAGCGAGAGCTGCGCCGACTCCTCCAGGCAGACCTCCTCGATCGCCCGCTCGGTGTGCGCGGACGTCGTGTACGCGCCCACCGTCATCGCGCCCTTCTCCCGCACCGTGCGGCGCAGCAGCTCCAGCGCGTCCGCGGTCGAGTCGACCGCCACCGCGAAGGACACCGGGCCGAAGCATTCCGAGAAGTAGGGGGCCTCCGCGTCCGGCTTGGAGCCGTCCAGCTTCACCATCACCGGGGTGCGCACCACCGCGTCCGGGAACTCCGGGTTCACGACCTCGCGGGAGGGCAGGGCGACCTCGCCGAGGGCGGCCGCCGCCTCCAGTCGGGTCTTGACGTCCGGGTTGACCAGCGCGCCGAGCAGCGCATTGGCCCGGGCGTCGTCGCCCAGCAGGCCGCCTACGGAGGCCGCGAGGTCGGCGACGACCTCGTCGTACGTCTTGTGGCCGGCGTCCGTGGCGATGCCGTCCCGCGGGATCAGCAGGTTCTGCGGGGTGGTGCACATCTGGCCGCTGTAGAGGGACAGCGAGAAGGCCAGGTTGGCGAGCATCCCCTTGTAGTTGTCGGTGGAGTCGATGACGACCGTGTTGACGCCGGCCTTCTCCGTGTAGACCTGCGCCTGGCGGGCGTTGGCCTCCAGCCAGTCGCCGAACTCCGTCGACCCGGTGTAGTCGATCAGCTTGACCTCGGGCCGGACGGCGAGGGTCTTGGCGATGCCCTCCCCCGGACGCTCGGCCGCCAGCGCCACCAGGTTCGGGTCGAAGCCGCTCTCGGCGAGGACCTCGCGGGCGACCTGGACGGTGAGCGCCAGCGGTAGCACGGCCCGCGGGTGCGGCTTGACCAGCACCGCGTTGCCCGTGGCCAGGGAGGCGAACAGGCCCGGGTAGCCGTTCCAGGTCGGGAAGGTGTTGCAGCCGATCACGAGCGCGATGCCGCGCGGGACGGCCGTGAAGGTCTTGCCCAGCTCCAGCGGGTCCTTCTTGCCCTGCGGCTTGGACCAGTCGGCGCGGCCGGGGACGCGGGTCTGCTCCTCGTACGCGTACGCCACCGCCTCCAGGCCGCGGTCCTGGGCGTGGGGGCCGCCCGCCTGGAACGCCATCATGAACGCCTGGCCGCTGGTGTGCATGACCGCGTGCGCGAACTCGTGCGTCCGCGCGCTGATCCGGGACAGGATCTCGATGCAGACCAGGGCGCGCACCTCGGGGCCGGCGTCCCGCCAGGCGCCCATCCCCTCCCGCATCGCGGGCAGCAGCACGTCCAGGTCGGCGTGCGGGTACTCCACGCCCAGCTCCGGGCCGTACGGGGACACCTCGCCGCCGGTCCAGCCGTCGGTGCCGGGCTGGCCGAGGTCGAGCCGGGTGCCGTTCAGCGACTGGAAGGCGGCGAGCCCGTCGGCCGGCGCGGTCTCGCCGTACGCCTTGGGGTGTTCGGGGTGCGGTGACCAGTAGGCGCGGCTGCGGATGGCGGCCAGCGCCTGGTCGAGGGTCGTCCGGTGCTTGGCGGACAGCTGGGGAACGGTGAGCTCGGCGGCCATCAGGGACCAACTCCTCGTTGAGCCGGGCAAGATCAGGCTGGTTCGCAGTCCTGAGATCAGGCAGGGGCGGGTGAAGAAGAGCAGACTGGAGCTAGAGTAACCGAACGATCGGTCGGGACAAGAGGGCCCGCCAGACCTGTGGACAACCCCGTGCGGGAGGATCAGAGCCATGACAGCAATCGAGCGGTCCCGCACTGTGGCGGTCATCGGCGCCGGCACCATGGGCCAGGGAATCGCCCAGGTGGCCCTCCTCGCAGGTCACCGGGTGCTGATCTACGACATCAACGCCGCTCTCGCCGCCGACGGCGTCGGCATCGTCCAGGACCGCGTCGAGCGGATGGCCGCGAAGGGCCGCCTCGATCACGCCGAGGCCGAGGACGCGATCGGCCGGATCGGATCGGCGCACGCGCTGGCCGACCTCGCCGACGCCGCCCTCGTGATCGAGGCGGTCGTCGAGGACGCCGACGTCAAGCGCGCCCTGTTCGCCGCCCTCGAAGAGGTCGTCTCGCCCGAGGCCGTGCTGGCCACGAACACCTCCTCCCTCTCCGTGACCGAGCTCGCCGCGGACCTGGGGCACCCCGGCCGCTTCCTCGGCCTGCACTTCTTCAACCCGGCCCCGCTGCTCCCCCTCGTCGAGGTGGTCAGCGGTCACGCGACCGACCCGGCCGCCGCCGACCTGGCGTACCGCACCGTGCTGGGCTGGGGGAAGACGCCGGTCCGCTGCGCCGACACCCCCGGCTTCATCGTCAACCGGATCGCCCGCCCCTTCTACGCCGAGGCCTTCGCGGTGTACGAGGAGCAGGGCGCCGACCCGGCCACCATCGACGCGGTGCTCCGCGAGTGCGGCGGCTTCAAGATGGGCCCGTTCGCGCTGACCGACCTGATCGGCCAGGACGTCAACGAGGCCGTCACCCGCTCCGTGTGGGAGTCCTTCTTCCGCAGCCCGAAGTTCACGCCCTCCCTCGCGCAGCGCCGACTGGTCCAGTCGGGCCGCCTGGGCCGCAAGTCGGGACACGGCTGGTTCCCGTACGGCCCGGGCGCCGCCGCACCGGCCCCGCACACCGCGGGCCCCGAGGAAGCCCCCGACAAGGTCACCGTCGTCGGTGATCTCGGACCGGCCGCCGGGCTGGTCGAGCTGCTGGAGGAAGCCGGGATCGCGGTCACCACCGCCGAGCACGGGGGCCCGTACATCCAGCTGCCCGGCGAGGGGCAGCTCGTCCTCGCGGACGGCAAGACCTCGGTCGAGTTCGCCGACGTCGTCTACTTCGACCTCGCGCTCGACTACCGCGGCGCCACCCGCATCGCGCTGTCCGCCGGGGCGGACACCAGTGAGCGGACCCTCGCCGAGGCCGTCGGCCTGTTCCAGAAGCTCGGCAAGCAGGTCTCCGTCATCGGCGACGTGCCCGGCATGATCGTGGCCCGCACGGTCGCCATGCTGATCGACCTGACCGCCGACGCCGTCGCCCGGGGCGTGGCCAGCCCCGAGGACATCGACACGGCGATGCGGCTCGGCGTGAACTACCCGCTGGGCCCGTCCGAGTGGCACGACCGGCTCGGCCGCGACTGGGCGTACGACCTGCTCCACCACCTCGACGAGCGCTGCCCGGGCGGCCGCTACGCGCCCTCGCTGGCGCTGTTCAAGCTGGGCTACGCGGAGGACGGCCAGGAGGCCGACGAGGGGGAGGACTCGGAATGACGACGGCCAAACGGGACACGTACACCCCTGAGACGCTGCTGTCCGTGGCGGTGCAGGTCTTCAACGAGCGCGGCTACGACGGCACGTCCATGGAGCACCTCTCCAAGGCGGCGGGCATCTCCAAGTCCTCGATCTACCACCACGTCGCGGGCAAGGAGGAGCTCCTCCAGCGGGCCGTCAGCCGCGCGCTGGACGGCCTCTTCGCGGTACTGGAGGAGCCCGGGGCGGTACGCGGGCGGGCCGTCGACCGGGTGGAGTACGTCACGCGGCGCACGGTCGAGGTGCTGGTCGCGGAGCTCCCGTACGTGACGCTGCTGCTGCGCGTGCGCGGCAACACCCGCACCGAGCGGTGGGCCCTGGAGCGCCGCCGCGAGTTCGACCACCAGGTCGCGGACCTCCTCAAGGCCGCCGCGGCCGAGGGCGACCTCCGCGCGGACGTGGACATCCGCCTGGCCACCCGCCTGCTGTTCGGCATGGTCAACTCCCTGGTCGAGTGGTACCGCCCGCACCCCGGCACCAGCCCGGACCAACTGGCCGACACCGTCGTCCACATGGCCTTCGACGGCCTGCGCCGCACGGCGGCGTAGCCGGCCGGGCCGGGCCGTGCGGCGATCGACCGAAAATGTGTCCGGACAACCCCCGCGCGGCGGGTAGGCTGAACCCCACTCGTTCCTGAGCACGTTCAAAAATGAAAATGGGGGGGCCGGTGCGCAATCGCCGTCTCGTACTTTCCGCCGTCGCCGTGGTCACCGCGACCGGCATCGGCATGGGCCTGGTCGCGGGCACGGCCCAGGCGGCCGGCCCGGCCGCACCGGGGGCCAAGGGGGTGTCCGCTCCCGCGACGGACCTGTCAGCGCTCGGTGGGTCCGACGTCAAGACCTTCCACAGCCCGAAGGAGCACTCGGTCCGCAAGGCGCTGCCGGCGGCCAAGGACAAGGCGGCCGCCACCGCCCAGGGTGTGGACGCGGCCGCCGGCAACCCGGACCTGGGCCTCGTCCTCGACGCGCAGAGCATCTCCGCGCACGGCGTGGAGCTGCGCTCCCAGGTCCTCAGCTCCCCGGGCGCGACGCTCCGCGTCACCTACGACTGGGGCGACGGGACGACCGACGCCACCAACGCCTCCCCCGGCCTGGAGGTGTCGTTCAAGCACAGCTACGCCGAGCTCGGCGAGTACAACGTCAAGGTCACCGTGACGGACGCCGCGAACCAGGCCGAGGTCGTCAACACGCTTCCGCTGTCGACGGTCGGCTCGGAGTTCACCCCGTACGCGCCGACCCGTCTCCTGGACACCCGGGACGGCATCGGAGCCCCGCGGGGATATGTCGCCCCGTACACCTCGGTCAAGCTCCAGATCGGCGGAAACGGCAAGATCCCCGCCGGGGTCACCGCCGTGGCCCTCAACGTCACCGCCACCAACACCGCAACCCCCGGGCACGTCACGGCGTTCCCCGGCGGCGGCACCCGTCCGACCACCTCGAACCTGAACTTCGAGGCCGGCCAGACCGTCCCGAACATGGTCGTCGTCCCGGTCGGCAAGGACGGCACCGTCGAGCTGTACAACGGCAGCTGGAAGTCGGTGGACCTGATCGCCGACGCCACGGGCTACTTCACCCGCACCGCGGCCGGCGGCTACACGCCGATGACCCCGGTCCGCGCCGTGGACACCCGCTCCGGTCTGGGCGCGCCCCCGCGCCAGGTCGCGGGCCGCAGCTCGATCGGCGTCCAGCTCGGCGGCTCGTACGTCCCCGAGCGCGCCACCGCCGTGGCGCTGAACGTGACCGTCACCAACCCGCGCGAGGACGGCCACCTGACGGCCTACCCGAGCGGCCAGCAGGCCCCGAACACCTCGAACGTGAACTTCCGGGCAGGCCAGACCGTCGCCAACTCGGTGATCGTCCCGATCGGCCCCGACGGGAAGGTCAACATCTTCAACGGCGCCTGGGCCGGGGCCGACGTCATCGTCGACGTCGTCGGCTACTACAGCCCGGACAGCGCGGGCTCCTTCATGTCGGTCACCCCGCACCGGATGCTCGACACCCGCTCCTGGGGCTACGGGCCGATGTACGCCCGCGGCTACATCTGGATGCCCATCTCCCACGGCGAGCAGGGCATCGCGGGCTACGTCCTGAACACCACGGTGACCAACACCAAGGACAGCGGGTTCCTCTCGGTCGCCCCGGACTCGAACACGCCGGACCAGTACGAGAACGGCACCGAGGTCCAGCTGACCCGGCCCACCTCGTCCACCCTGAACTGGACGCCGGGCAAGACGGTCCCCAACCTGGTCCAGGCGAGCTCCGGCGGCGTCAACGGGGTCGTCGACTTCTGGAACCAGAGCTTCAACACCACGGACCTCATCGTCGACATCTTCGGGTACTACGAGACGAAGTGATCCACCGGCGAGTGCTCCGTGCAGCGTGAGTGCTCCGTTGCGGCGCGAGTGCTCTCCGAAGCGCCCCGGGAACGGCCCTGCCAGGCCGTCCCCGGGGCGCTTCGCGCTACTCCTCGGCGATCGCCGGGGCACCCGCCGGGGGCCCCGGGGCCAGCAGGTCGGTCTCCTCGAAGACCAGGAGGGTGCGGGTCGAGAGGACCTCCGGGATGGACTGGAGGCGGGTGAGGACCAGCTCCCGCAGGGTGCGGTTGTCCGGGGTGTGGACCAGCAGGAGGACGTCGAAATCGCCGCTGACCAGGGCGATGTGCGCCGCGCCCGGGAGCTCGCTCAGCTTCTCGCGGACCGTGCGCCAGGAATTCTGGACGATCTTCAGCGTGATGTAGGCGGAGGCACCCTGGCCTGCCCGTTCGTGGTTGATGCGGGCCGTGAAGCCGCGGATCACCCCGTCGTCGATGAGCCGGTTGATCCGGGCGTACGCATTGGCGCGGGAGACGTGGACCTGCTCCGCCACCGAGCGTATGGACGCCCGGCCGTCCGCCTGGAGCAGTCGCATGATGGAACGGTCGATGGGATCCAGGGGACGGGGCGGCACCTGTGGGACCGCGCCGGCACCCCCCGGGCCCGCCGGTGCGCTACCGGCGGTAGCTCCCGCCGCGGCCATTTGTTCATCCGACATGGGCCACTGCCTCACTCTCCTGGACGTCCTGCATCCATCCCAGGGCCCCGGAGCCACTTTGTCCACAGCCTGGAGCCGCCTGTAGCCAAATTGCGCAGACAACCGAACAATCGGTTGGTGAGGGGCCTCACATCCGGGGTACCCCCTGCCCGCTTCCCACGAGGAGGTGCACGCCGCCATGACGGTCCAAGAGCTGCCCGGTGCCGGTGCGTCCCACCGCTCCACCCCGCCGCCCGCCTGGAGGCCCCGTACGGACGCCGCGCCGCTGCTCCCGGACCCCGAGCCGTACCGGGTGCTGGGCACGCCGGCCGCCGACGGGCTCGACCCCGAGCTGATGCGCCGCTGCTACGCCGAGCTGGTGCGCGGCCGCCGCTACAACGCCCAGGCCACCGCCCTCACCCGGCAGGGCCGGCTCGCGGTGTATCCCTCGACCGTCGGCCAGGAGGCCTGCGAGATCGCGGCCGCGCTGGTCCTTGAGGAGCAGGACTGGCTCTTCCCGAGCTACCGCGACACCCTCGCGGCCGTGGCCCGCGGGCTCGACCCCGTCCAGGCGCTGACCCTGCTGCGCGGCGACTGGCACACCGGGTACGACCCGCACGAGCACCGCATCGCCCCGCTGTGCACCCCGCTCGCCACCCAGCTGCCGCATGCGGTGGGCCTGGCCCACGCGGCCCGGCTGCGCGGCGACGACGTGGTCGCCCTCGCCCTGGTGGGCGACGGCGGGACGAGCGAGGGCGACTTCCACGAGGCGCTGAACTTCGCGGCCGTCTGGCAGGCCCCGGTGGTCTTCCTCGTCCAGAACAACGGCTTCGCGATCTCGGTCCCGCTGGCCAAGCAGACCGCCGCCCCCACCCTCGCCCACAAGGCCGTCGGGTACGGGATGCCCGGCCGCCTCGTCGACGGCAACGACATCGCCGCCGTGCACGAGGTGCTGTCCGAGGCGGTCCGGCGGGCCCGGGCCGGCGGCGGACCGACGCTGATCGAGGCCGTCACCTACCGCATCGAGGCCCACACCAACGCCGACGACGCAACCCGCTACCGCGGCGACGCCGAGGTCGAGGCCTGGAAGGCCCACGACCCGGTGGACCTGCTGGAGCGCGAGCTGACCGCGCGCGGGCTGCTGGACGAGGAGGGCATACGGGCGGCCAAGGACGCCGCCGAGGAGATGGCGGCGACCTTGCGGGAACGGATGAACGCGGAGCCGGTCCTCGACCCGATGGACCTGTTCGAGAACGTGTACGCACAGCAGACGGAGCGGCTGCGCGAGCAGGCCGGGATGCTGCGGGCCGAGCTTGAGGCGGAAGCGGCCGAAGCGGAGGAGCAGTCGTGACGACGGTGGCGGCGCAGTCCGCGGTGAAGGCGGCGGCGAAGCCCGCGACGATGGCGCAGGCGCTCGGCCGGGCCATGCGGGACGCGATGGCCGAGGACCCGGCGGTCCACGTGATGGGCGAGGACGTCGGGACGCTGGGCGGGGTCTTCCGCATCACGGACGGCCTGGCGAAGGAGTTCGGCGAGGACCGCTGCACGGACACGCCGCTCGCGGAGGCCGGCATCCTCGGCACCGCGGTGGGCATGGCCATGTACGGGCTGCGGCCCGTCGTGGAGATGCAGTTCGACGCGTTCGCGTACCCGGCGTTCGAGCAGCTGATCTCGCACGTGGCGCGGATGCGCAACCGCACGCGGGGCGCGATGCCGCTCCCGATCACCATCCGCGTGCCGTACGGCGGCGGGATCGGCGGGGTGGAGCACCACAGCGACTCCTCCGAGGCGTACTACGTGGCGACGCCCGGCCTGCACGTGGTGACCCCGGCGACGGTCGAGGACGCCTACGGGCTGCTGCGCGCGTCGATCGCCAGCGACGACCCGGTCGTCTTCCTGGAGCCGAAGCGGCTGTACTGGTCGAAGGCGGACTGGAACCCCGAGGCGCCGGCCGCCGTGCCGGGCATCGGGAAGGCGGTGGTCCGGCGGACCGGGACGAGCGCGACTCTGATCACGTACGGCCCCTCGCTTCCGGTGTGCCTGGAGGCGGCGGAGGCGGCGCGCGAGGAGGGCTGGGACCTGGAGGTCGTGGACCTGCGCTCGCTGGTGCCCTTCGACGAGGAGACCGTCGTGGCGTCCGTACGGCGTACGGGGCGCGCGGTGGTGGTGCACGAGGCGAACGGCTTCGGCGGACCGGGCGCGGAGATCGCCGCTCGGGTGACGGAGCGGTGCTTCCACCACCTGGAGGCGCCGGTGCTGCGGGTGACGGGCTTCGACATCCCCTATCCGCCGCCGATGCTGGAGAAGCACCATCTGCCCGGCGTTGACCGGATCCTGGACACCGTGGCCCGCCTGCAGTGGGAGAACTGATGCCGCAGGTAATGGAGTTCAAGCTCCCCGACCTCGGGGAGGGCCTGACCGAGGCCGAGATCGTCCGCTGGCTGGTCGCGGTGGGCGATGTCGTCGCCGTCGACCAGCCCGTGGTCGAGGTCGAGACGGCCAAGGCGATGGTGGAGGTTCCGTGCCCCTACGGCGGTGTGGTCACCGCCCGCTTCGGGGAGGAGGGCACGGAACTCCCCGTCGGAGCACCGCTGATCACGGTGGCGGTGGGGGCCGGGGCCGGGTCGGGGTCGCCCGCCCCGGAGGAGACCGAGCGCTCGGGGTCGGGCAACGTGCTGGTCGGCTACGGGACCGACCACTCGCGCACGGCGCGTCGGAGGCGGGTGCGACCAGGCTCCGCCGCGCCGGTTCCTGCCGGAGCAACTGCTGCGGCCGCGGCGCCGGTCGCCGCCACGACCACGGCTGCGGTCACGGTCACGGCCGCAGCCGTGCCCGTCGCCGCCGGGCCGGTGCCGGTGATCTCGCCGCTGGTGCGCAAGCTGGCGCGGGACCACGGGATCGACCTGCGCGCGCTGCGCGGCTCCGGGCCCGAGGGCCTGATCCTGCGGGCGGACGTCGAGGCGGCGCTGCGGGCGCCGCAGCAGGAGCCGCAGCCGGTCGCGGCCGCTCCGGCCGCCGCGGCGGCCGGCGGTGAGCGCATCCCGCTCAAGGGGCTGCGCGGCGCGGTGGCCGAGAAGCTCTCGCGCAGTCGCCGGGAGATCCCGGACGCCACGTGCTGGGTCGACGCGGACGCCACCGAGCTGATGGCGGCGCGGGCCGCGATGAACGCCGCGGGCGGGCCGAAGGTCTCGGTGCTGGCGCTGCTCGCCCGGATCTGCACGGCGGCGCTCGCGCGCTACCCGGAGCTCAACTCGACCGTCGACCTGGCGGCGAACGAGATCGTCCGGCTGCCCGCCGTCCACCTCGGCTTCGCGGCCCAGACCGAGCGCGGTCTGGTGGTCCCGGTGGTCCGCGACGCCCACGTGCGCAGTGCCGAGTCCCTGTCGGCGGAGTTCGCCCGCCTGACCGAGGTGGCACGGGCCGGGAAGCTGGCCCCGGCGGACCTGACCGGCGGCACCTTCACCCTGAACAACTACGGGGTGTTCGGGGTCGACGGCTCGACGCCGATCATCAACCACCCGGAGGCGGCCATGCTCGGCGTGGGCCGCATCGTGGCGAAGCCGTGGGTCCACGCGGGCGAGCTGGCGGTGCGCCAGGTGGTCCAGCTGTCGCTGACCTTCGACCACCGGGTCTGCGACGGCGGTACGGCGGGCGGCTTCCTCCGCTATGTCGCGGACTGCGTGGAGTCCCCGGCGGTGCTGCTGCGTTCGCTGTGACCGTCCCCGCCGGCGCCGCAGGGCGCCGGCGGGAGCCGGGGCGGGGCCCAGTCCGCGTGGCGCAGGATCGCCCGGACGGTGGCCCCGGACGGGGCCAGCCGCAGGGCCCGGTTCCGCAGGGAGACCGCCAGCGGGTGGCTGAGCCGGTGCCCCATCCGCCCGGCCAGGCGGGCCGCCCGGGCCACGGCCTGCGCACGCGGCCGCCGAACGGCGTCGTAGCGCAGCAGGGCCGTCTCCACGTCCGGGCCGGCCGACACCTCGGCCGCCAGGACCACCGCGTCCTCCAGGGCCTGGCACGCGCCCTGCCCCAGGTTCGGTGTCATCGCGTGCGCGGCGTCGCCGAGCAGCGCCACCCGGCCGAGGGCGTACGAGGGCAGCGGGGTCACCAGCTCGTGGATGTCGTGGTGCAGCACGTCCTCGGGCCGGGTGGCCGCCAGCAGGCGGGCCGTCGGCTCGTGCCAGCCCGCGAAGCGGCGGCCGAGGAAGGCCACGGGGTCCGGATGGCGCACTCCCGCCGGGGCCGCCAGGACCGCGTGCCATTCCGCGCGGCCGTCGGGCAACCCGATGTGCCCGAACTCCGCCCCGGGGCCCCAGGTGAGCGTGAAGTCCGTGTCCAGGGCCAGCGGCTCGGCGGTGATGGCGCGCAGCACCGTGGAACCGCTGTAGACGGGTCCGGGGTGGTCCGGGAAGAGCCGGGTGCGGATCGCGCTGCGCACTCCGTCGGCCGCGACCACCAGATCGGCGTCGGCCGAGTCCGGTGAGCCCGTCACTCCGGTGCGCAGGCAGTGCGGTGGCAGCGCCTGCCGCAGCAGTCGGTGGAGCTGCGCCCGCCGGATGCCGGTCACGGGGACGCCGAGGGCGCGTTCCAGCGCGGCGCCGTCCATACGGGAGAGCCACCGCCCGTCGGGGGTGCGGGTGCCGCCGGTGTACTGGGGGTGGGCGGCCCGGCGTACGGCCTCGCCCAGACCCAGCGCCTCCAGTGCCCGGATGCCGTTGGCGGCGAGCGAGATGCCGGCTCCCGCATCCTCCAGGACGGCGGACCGCTCCAGCACCGTGACCTGCCAGCCGGTGCGGTGCAGGGCGATCGCGGCCGCGAGGCCGCCGATCCCCCCGCCGATCACCAGGGCCGTCCTGCCGTCGCTGCTGAGGCTGTCCCCGGCCGCGTTCTGGCCGCTGCTCCTGCCGCTGTCCGTGCCGCTGCTCCTGCCCATGGCGGGACCCCCTCTTTCTACACCTGTAGAAGTCTCGGGGAGAAGCGTACTCCCGGCCTTCTACAGGTGTAGAAAGAGGGGGTGAGTGAAGAACGACGGACCGTCCTGGCCGATGCCGCCATCGAGGTACTGGCCGCTTCCGGCATGCGCGGGCTGACCCATCGGGCCGTGGACCGGGCCGCCGGCCTGCCCGCGGGCACCACCTCGGCCTACCTGCGGACCCGCTCCGCCCTCCTGACCGCGCTGGTACGCCGCCTCGTCGCCCGGGACCAGACCGAACTGCAGGAGGCCGGCGAGCGCATGCCGTTCCCGCGCACGTCCGCCGAACTGACCGACGCCCTGGAGGGGCTGACGGTGGCCCGGCTCACGGGCGAAGGCCGGGTGCGCTCGCTGGCCCGCTACGCCTGCGCCCTGGAGAGCGTCCGGGACCCGGAGCTGCGGGAGATCCTCGTCCCGCGCGAGAACGCCGGACGGGAGCTGGCCCGGGCCTTCCTCGCCGCGCACGGGGTGCCCGACCCGGACGGCCGCACCCGCAGCCTGCTGGCATGCGTGGACGGCCTGGTCCTGGACCACCTGCCGACGGGCACCCCGGTTCCCCGGGATGCCCTGGAGGGGCTCGTCGCCGCCGCACTCAGGCGGTGAGCGGCCGGACCACGAGCGGCAGGTGGGCAGGTGGTCAGTCAGGTGGTCAGCAGGATCTTGCCGACGTGCGTGCCGGCCTCCATCATGCGGTGCGCCTCGGCCGCCTCCCGCATCGGCAGGACCGCGTGCACCACCGGGCGGACCACCCCTGCCGACAGCAGGGGCCACACGTGCTCCCGTACGGCTGCGACGATGGTCGCCTTCTCCTCCAGCGGCCGCGCCCGCAGCGAGGTCGCCGTGATCGCCGCCCGCTTCGACAGCAGGGCGCCCAGGTTCAGTTCGGCCTTGACGCCGCCCTGGAGGCCGATCACCGCGAGCCGGCCGTTGACGGCCAGCGCGTCCAGGTTCCGCGCCAGGTACTTCGCGCCGATGATGTCCAGGATCACGTCTGCCCCGGCACCGTCCGTCGCGGCCTTGACCTCCGCGACGAAGTCCTGCTCGCGGTAGTCGACGAGGACGTCCGCGCCGAGCTCCTTGCAGCGGGCCAGCTTCTGCGCATCGCCCGCCGTCACCGCCACCTTCGCGCCGACCGCCTTCGCCAGCTGGATGGCCATGGTGCCGATGCCGCTGGAGCCGCCGTGCACGAGCAGCGTCTCGCCGGGGCGCAGGTGGGCCACCATGAAGACGTTGGACCACACCGTGCAGGCCACCTCCGGCAGCGAAGCCGCGGTCGCCAGGTCGATACCGGCGGGAACCGGCAGCAGCTGGCCCGCCGGAACGGCCACCCGCTCCGCGTACCCGCCGCCGGCGAGCAGGGCGCACACCTCGTCGCCGACGGCCCAGCCCGATACGCCCGGTCCGACCGCGGTGATCCGCCCGGAACACTCCAGGCCGGGATGGGGCGAGGCGCCCGGCGGCGGATCGTAGTACCCCTGCCGCTGGAGGAGGTCGGCCCGGTTGACGGCGCCGGCCACGACGTCGACGAGCACCTCCCCCTCGCCGGCCACCGGATCGGGTACCTCGGCCCAGACGAGGGCCTCGGGGCCGCCGGGCTGTTCGATGGTGATCGCATGCATGGCCCGGAGGGTACGCCAACCGCGGCCTCAGGGCACCGACCGAAGGGAACGGCTACGCCGGACCCCACTTCGGCGGCGGCAGTTCGGCCACCGGCGCGCGGACGATGGTGATGAGACGGTCCGTCAGCTGGAGCGGACTCGCGTGCGGATCGTCGTAGCCCAGCAGCCGGTGGCCCCGGAGCACGCTCACCACCAGGTCGTCGGTCTCCCGCACGCCCCGGCCCGCCTCGGACTTCTTCACGGGCCGCTCGATCAGGTCCAGCCCGCTGCCCTGCTGGATCAGGTCCTCCATCACCGTGCCCGCGCTCGGGCTCAGCACCGAGAGGCCCAGCAGCCGGCCTGCCGCGCTCGCGCTCGTGATGACCGCGTCCGCGCCCGACTGGCGCAGCAGCGGCGCGTTCTCCTCCTCGCGTACCGCAGCGACGATCTTCGCCCCGCGGTTGAGCTGCCGCGCCGTCAGCGTGACCAGGACCGCCGTGTCGTCCCGCTGGGTGGCGATGACGATCTGCCGGGCCCGCTGCACCTCGGCGCGGAGCAGCACTTCGGAGCGGGTGGCATCGCCGACCACCCCCGTGAATCCCTCTGAGCTGGCCGAGTCGATCACCTTGGCGCTGGGGTCCACGATGACGGCCTGGTCCTTGGCGAGGCCGGTGGCCAGCAGCGTCTGGAGGGCCGAGCGGCCCTTGGTGCCGAAGCCGACCACGACCGTGTGCTCGCGCAAGTTCTTCCTCCAGCGGTTCAGCCGCCACTCTTCCCGGGTCCTCTCCGTCAGGACCTCCAGGGTGGTGCCGATCAGGATGATCAGGAACAGCACGCGCAGCGGGGTCACCAGCAGGATGTTGACCAGCCGCGCGCTGTCGCTGTGCGGGACGACGTCTCCGTAGCCGGTGGTGGAGAGGGTGACGGTCGCGTAGTAGACGCAGTCGAGCAGGTCGACGGCGTCGTCGGCGTTGTCGTGGTAGCCGTCGCGGTCGAGCCAGACGATCAGGACCGTCAGGAACAGGACGAACAGCGCCATCAGCAGACGCTTGGCGACCTGCTTCGACGGTCTTTCGACGATGCGCTTGGGCAGCGTGATGCGGCGGGAGACCAGCTTCTCGTCGTCGCCCCGGGCCATCGCGTCCTGGCCGGGGAGTTTCACGTGAAACATCCCCCCGCGACCCACGGCAGGTCGAGGATCTCCAGGTCCTGCCCGGACCGCGCGCCGTTCGGGGGCACGACGGCCAGCGCGTCGGCGGCGGCGACCCCGCGCAGCATCGCCGGGCCGTGGTAGCGCAGCGGTACGGCGTGCTCGTCGGTCAGCACGACCGGGACCAGCCGTGTGTCGTACGGGTGGCCGGGCACGTCGTCGCGGACCGGGGCCGTGTAGCGGGGACGCCGGCGGCGGCCCGCGAGGGCGCGCAGCAGCGGTTCGGCGAGGGTCAGCAGTCCGGAGACGGCGGCGAGCGGGTTGCCGGGCAGGCCCACCAGATGGCGGCCGTCGGCGCGGTCTCCGAGCCGGGCCAGCAGCATGGGATGGCCGGGGCGTACGGCGACCCCGTCGACGAGCAGCTCCGCACCGGCCTGGAGCAGGACGGGGTGGACATGGTCGACGGGGCCGGAGGCGGTGCCGCCGGTGGTGATGACCAGGTCGGCCTCGGAGCCCGTGACGGCGTCCAGCAGGGCCCGGGCTCCGGCGGGGTCGTCCCCGAGCCGCCGGGTGCCGGTGACCTCGGCGCCGAGCCGGGTCAGCCATGGGCCGAGCATGGGGCTCAGGGCGTCCCGGATCAGCCCGTCGTGGGGGCGGCCTTCGGTGAGCAGCTCGTCTCCGAGCACCAGGATCTCGACGCGGGGCCGGGGCCGGGTGGGGAGCTCGTCGTACCCGGCGGCCGCGGCGAGGCCGAGGACGGCCGGGGTGACGAGGGAGCCGGGCGGCAGCAGGAGGTCCCCGGAGCGGCACTCCTGGCCGCGCGGCCGGATGTCCTGGCCGGTGAGGACGGGCCGCTCGGCGTAGAGGTGGGCGCCGGACTCGCGGGACTGCTCGCTGCGGATCACGGCGGTGGTCTCGCCGGGGATCCGGGCGCCGGTGGCGATCCGTACGGCCTGGCCGTCGGTGAGCGGCTCGGGGCGCTCGGAGCCGGCCAGCACGCCCTCGCCGGGACGGACGGTCCAGGGGCCCGGCCCGGCCACGGCCCAGCCGTCCATGGCGGAGGTGTCGAAGGACGGCAGGTCGGTGAGGGCCTCCAGGGGTTCGGTCAGCACCTCGCCCAGCGCGGCGGCGAGGGGGACCCGGTGGCTGCGGGGCCGGACGCCGGATCCGGCGCGGACGGCGGTCTCCCGCGCCTGCGACCAGGTGGTGGCGGGGCTGCCGCCGCCACCGCCGCCGTCCGCGGCCGGGCCGGAGCGGGTGTCGCGGCTGACGAGGGCCAGGGCTTCGTCCAGGGCGTGGTCGGCGGCGTCGGTGGGGGGCATCCGGGTCATCCTGGGGGGTTGTCGTCGGTGCCGGTGCCGGCGTCGGGCCCGGCTTCGGCCGCCCAGCGCAGGGCGAGGTCGGCGGCCTTGCGGGAGGCCTCGGCGACGGCGGTGGCGGGGTCGGCGCCGGTGGCTTCGGCGTGGGCCGCCGCGTAGCCGACCAGGAAGGTGGTCAGCGGGGCGGCGGGCCGGGCGACGCCGTGGGCGGCGTCACGGGCGAGATCGAGCAGGGTCTTGGTGTCGACGGCGAGGTCGATCCCGAGCTCGGTCTTGACGGCGGTGATCCATTGGTCCAGCACGGTTCCATGCTCTCTGATCCTGGCGCGGGCGGATGCGAGATCCTCCCAGGTGTCGCAGTCGAAGGAGGCGAGTGGCGCAGTGTCCGTCACCTTGGCCAGGTCGAGCTCGGCGGTGAGGGCGCGCAGGGGGAGGCCGTACAGGCTGCCGTGCTCGGTGGCGAGGAGGGCGATCTCGCGGCGCAGGGACTCGGCGCGGTAGGCGGCGACGAGGGGCTGGTCGCGGCCGGTGGGGTCGCGCAGCAGGGCTCCGTCGGCCCCCTCGGCGAGGGGGGCGGCGAGGAGGGCGCGGACCGTGTTCCGGTCGAGGAACGGGAGGTCGGCGGAGAGGACCAGGACCCGGTCGGCGGTGGTGCCGCACAGGCCGGCGGCCAGCGCGGCGAGGGGGCCGGAGCCGGGCGGGTCCTCCACGGTCCAGCGGACCGGGCGGGCCGTGGGACGGCGCCGGCCGACGACGACGGTGGTCGTGGCGTCGGAGCAGGCGTCGAGGACGCGGTCGAGGAGGGTGCGGCCGCCGACGCGGAGGCCGGGCTTGTCCGCCCCGCCCAGGCGCTGCGCGGCGCCGCCTGCGAGGACGATCGCGTCGTAGCTCATACCCCCGAGTATGCGATGTCGCCTCCGGGCGGCCGGACTTGCCCGGCCGCCGCCGGGCGGCCCCGCCCGGCCTGCGGACAGAGGGTGCCGCCGCTCGGCGGCGGGGCGGGGGCGGTCAGAGGTACGGGCCGGAGCGGATGGCGCCGTGGGACTCCTCGTCGTCCGTCGGGGCGCCCGGCGGGAGGGCGCGGCGCATCTGTTCCAGCTGGGCCCGCGCCGCCATCTGCTGTGCGAACAGGGCGGTCTGGATGCCGTGGAAGAGGCCCTCCAGCCAGCCCACCAACTGGGCCTGCGCGATGCGCAGTTCCGCCTCGGACGGGATGGCCTCCTCGGTGAACGGGAGGGAGAGGCGTTCCAGTTCCTCCACGAGCTCGGGAGCCAGGCCGTCCTCCAGTTCCTTCACCGACGCGGCATGGATGTCCTTGAGACGGACCCGGCTGGCCTCGTCCAGAGGTGCGGCGCGCACCTCTTCAAGAAGTTGCTTGATCATGCTGCCGATCCGCATGACCTTGGCGGGCTGTTCGACCATCTCCGTCACCGGGACCTCGCGCGACTCGTCATCGGCGCCGCCGACCGCCATCCCGTCCTGTCCCACGATCAGGACGTGCGGGGGACTGTCCTGCGACCGTTCACTCCTCGGCATCTCCATGCCGGTCATTGTCTCGCACACCTTCGTACTCACACGGTGTGCCCCCGTACAGGCGTGATCCAACCTGTACGGGGGCGGGAACAGCGAGTGACCGTCAGGCCGCCGCGCGGCGGGCCAGGGCGCCGCCGGACCGGGTGACCAGGGCGGCCAACAGGGCCGCTCCCAGCGGGACCAGGATCAGCAGCGACCCGAAGGTCTCCCATGGCAGGGCGATCGGCACGTACGGCACGTCGCCGGGTTCGCCGGCCGCCTCCATGAGGTGGGCCCGCTCGCGGCGCTGGACGAGCCGCAGTCCCACCGCCGGCAGGATCCCGGCCAGCGTGCCCAGGACGACGCCCATCAGGGCCACCACCCCGCACTGGAAGCCGCTGAGCGTGCGCCGCACCCGGGGCGCGGCGCCGACCGCCGCCAGGGTCTTCAGGTCTGCCTCGGCGTCGGCCTGGGCGAGTCCGGTGGCGATGCCGGCCGCGCCGATGGTGACCAGGCCGGCGAAGACGGTGAGGGCCACCGTGCCGATGTCGTCCTGGCCCTGGTAGCCGGCCTCGATGGTGACGGGGGCCTCCACGCCGATCTGGTCGATCCGCCCGTCGAGCCGCTGCCGCTGCTCGCTCGTGGCCTTGCCGTCCAGTGTGAAGTACGAGCCGAACGGCAGGGTGGACAGCCCCGCGCTCCTGGCCGCGGCGGGCGGCAGGACGAGCGCGATGCCGTAGCCCTCGGCGGTGTCGGCGGTCTGGTGGACGGGGAAGACCTTGTCCTCACCGGGCGGGTCCACGCCGGGCTCCCGGCCGACGGCATCCTTGTTGGAGATCAGCCGCAGGGTGACCTTGTCGTCCTTCACATTGCGCTTGTCGAAGGAGACGGCCTTGCCGGCCTTCAGGGCGGACACCGCACCCGGATCGGTGACCGCGAGCACCGTCAGCAGCTTTTCGTCGGCGACGACGGTGTCGTAGCGCGAGGAGTGCCGGTTCATCCGGCACCGCCAGTCCTTGCGCAGCTCCCGGGTCTGCTCCTCGGTGAAGGAGCCGGGCCCGTTCTTCGCCTCGTAGAGCGGGCAGCGCTGCTCCTTGGGCTGGATGATCTCGGCCCGGCCGCAGCCGTCCTCGGTGGAGAACGTCTCACAGCCGGCCTTGCCGACCGAGATGTAGTCCACGTCCGCCCGGACCGCGAGCGGGAGTTCCCGGTTCAGCGCCTCGCGCACCGCGGGCACGTCCTTGTGGCGTCCGCTCTCCTGCACCGCCACCAGCCCGGCCCCGTAGGGGAGTTCGGCCACGTAGTCGTGGCGGGCCTGGAGGTCCGAGCTGTGTGCGTACGTGGCCACCGCGACGGTTCCGGCGACGGCGGCCAGTACGGCGGCCACGGCAGGCGCCGTACGGCCCCGGTTGCGTACGGCGTCGCGCAGCGCGAGCCGCGGCGACAGCGGCAGCCAGCGCCCGAGCCGGCCGAACAGGCCGACGAGCACCGGGGTGAGGGCGACGATGCCCAGTTCGGCCAGGGCGCTGCCGCCCGCGACCACCGTGGCGCCCATCCGAGAGGCCGTGCCGTACAGGGCGATCGCGGCGCCGGCGCCGAGGGCGAGCAGCCCGATGACGGGCAGCACCCGGTTGGACCGGCGGACCCCGCGGCGGCCGGTCAGCGAGGCCAGCACGGTCTGCCGGGAGGCGGTGACGGCGGGGGCGACGGCGGCCAGCAGGCCGGTGACCACGGCGAGCAGGGCGATGCCGAGGATTTCCAGCGGGCGGAACTCGAAGCCGCCGAAGCGCTTCCCGAGGTACTCCTCCAGCACCGGCCGCAGCCCGACGGTGAGCGCGACGCCGATGACGGTGCCGCTGACGGCGGACGCCGCGCCGATGACCAGGCCGCCGGAGAGCACGATGGCCCGGATGTGGCGCCGGTCACCGCCGTTGGCGCCGACCAGGCCGAGCTGGCGGCGCGAACGCCGGGCGCCGACCGCGAAGGCCGGTCCGGCCAGCAGGCAGATCTCCAGCATCGCGAGGCCGACGACGGTGGCCAGGACGGCCAGTTCGGTCACCGGGAGCCCGTCGTCCGGAAGGGAGTAGCCCAGCTCCTTCTGCTGGACCAGGTACGGCACGTCGGAGTCGGCCGGCGGATGCAGGTGCACGGCGCGGGAGACGACCACCACGCTCTTCGTGTTGGCTTCCTTGACCATGTTCCACGTGAAACCATCGCCGCCGACCTTGACGAGGTAGGTGTCCTCGGCGACCACGCCGGGCACCCCGGCGTCCCGCAGGGCCTTGTCCAGCGGTCCGAGGAGCGTGCCGGGCGGGGCCAGGACCTCGGTCTTCGCCAGCTCGGAGGGCAGCTCGTAGGCACCCACGATCCGGTACCAGGTGTGCGAGCCGCGGGCGAGGAACTCGGAGCCCACGAAGAAGCCGGACTTCTCCAGGAAGGCGGTGGTGGCGAGGACCTCGCCCGCTTCCAGGGGCAGTCGGCCGCGCTTCAGCGTGATCATGCCCTCGACCAGGGGACTCGCCGCGTCGATCTCGCGCAGCTCGGAGTCGAGCAGGCCGTACTTGGTGCGGATCTTGGCGTGGGCGGTGCTGTCCTTCAGGTACTCGGCGCCGGCCGGGAGCGTCGCGGTCAGGGCCCGCGGATCCGTCTCCTTGGAGGGGTCGTACGCGTCGTAGCCGCCGACGGGCATGAAGTTGCTGCCCTCCCGGTTCTGGTAACCGGGTATGCCGAGGCCCGAGTCGCGCAGCCGGGCGTCGGCGGCGCCGATCTCCCGGGTGACGGCCTCCTGGGGGGAGAGCTCCGCGCTGCGCAGGGTGAGGTCGGCGGCGCTCACCCCGACGATCGGCAGGGCGATCATCGCGAGGACGAGGGCGCTGCGGCCTTTGGCGCGCCAGGCGTCGCGGCGGGCTATCCGGATGGCCGCGATCCACGCGGGGTACGGGGATTTCACTGGCCGGCCGCCTGCCCGGTGAGCAGCGAGTCGGCCTGGCTGCGCAGGGTCTCGTCGACGACACTGCCGTCGCGCAGGAAGACCACGCGGTCGGCCCAGGCGGCGAAGCGCGGTTCGTGGGTGACGAGGATCCCGGCGGCGCCCGCGTCGCAGCGGGCGCGCAGCAGGCCGAGGACGGATTCGCCGGTCTCGGAGTCGAGGGCGCCGGTGGGTTCGTCGGCGAGCACCAGGCGGCGGTCGCCGACGAGGGCCCGGGCGATGGCCACGCGCTGCTGCTGGCCGCCGGACATCTCGTCGGGGAAGCGGTTGGCGAGCTCCCCGAGGCCCATCTCCTCCAGGGCGGCCAGGGCGGAGGCACGGGCCTTGCGGGCGGACACCCCGTCGAGTTCCCGGGGCAGTGCCACGTTCTCGGCGGCGGTGAGGGCCGGGATGAGGTTGTAGTCCTGGAAGACGTACCCGATGCTGCGGCGGCGCAGCGCGGCCAGCTGCCTGCGGTTCACCGCGGTGATGTCGGTGCCTTCGACGATGACGTGCCCGCTGGTGGGGGTGTCGAGGCCGCCGGCCAGGGTGAGCAGCGTGGACTTTCCGGAGCCCGAGGGCCCCATGACGGCGACGAGTTCGCCGGCGTGGACGGAGAGGTTGATGCCGCGCAGGGCGTGCACCTCGGTGGCGCCGCTGCCGTGGGTGCGGACGAGCCGGTCGAGCCGGAGGACGGGCTCGCCGTGGACGGGTGCGGACTGCGGGTCGGGCATGGGGTCCCCCCTGGGACGGTGGTGTCGTCAGCTCCGGCGCGTGCGGGCGGGGCGGAGCTGCGGTGCTGTTCCGGTGTCCGTGCCGGCGCCGCTGAGGGTTCCGGTTCCGGTGGTGTCGGTGGCCTGGGGCGGTTCGGCTTCGGCTCGCCGGTCGGCCTGCAGGGCGAGCCGTACGAGGCGGGCCTCGGAGTGGTCGAGCCAGCGCGCCTCGGCCTCGGTCTGGAAGATCAGCTGTTCGAGGACCAGCAGCCAGGCCACGTCGTCGCGTTCGCGGGACTGCCCGCTCTCGATCGCGGCGAGCGCCTGCGCCTTGAGCCGGGTGTAGTCCTGCATCGCCCGGATGGTGGCGTGCCGCTGTGCCTGGATGACGGCGCGGATGTCCACGCCCGGCGCGCCCACCGCCATGGCGAGCTTGATGGACAGCTCGTCCCGGGGCGGGTTGGTGCGGTCGACGGGGCGCTCGTACCACTGGTGCAGTTCGGCGCGTCCGCCGGCGGTGATGGCGTAGAGGGTGTGCCCGGCGGCGTCTTCGCCGTCGGGCGCGACGAGGCCGTCGCGTTCGAGCCGGGCGAGGGTGGTGTACACCTGCCCGACGTTGAGCGGCCAGGTGGAGCCGGTGCGGGATTCGAACTCGGTACGCAGTTGGGAGCCGTACCGAGGACCCCGTTCCAGCAGGGCGAGAAGGCCGTGGCGGATCGACATACTCAGTATGTATACCGAGTATGTCGATCAGTGCAACCATCCTGAGGCGTACGTCGCAAGGGCGACGGGGCGCCCGCCGGGCCGGTGGGCACGGGCCGCGGCTGCGGTCAGGCGCCTCTGCGCAGGCGCACCCCGAGGTAGCCCAGGCCGACCCCCATCAGGGCGAATCCGGTGCCGAGCGGCAGGAGGTGGGCGGCCAGGTCGGCCGCCCGCTCGTTGGGTCCGGTGCCCAGGGCGGTGACCGTCTGCGGGGGGCTCGGGGCGATCCGCGGCAGCGGGGTCTGAGGATGCGGGCGCTGGTGCAGGCGCTGGTGCGGGCGCTGGTGCGGGCGCTGGTGCGGCTGCGGCCGGGCCGGCAGGGGCCGGGAGACGATCACGGACTCGGGGTTCGCGGGCTCGGCTTCGGGCCGCCCCGGATGCCTGCGGCCGACCCCGGCGACGCTTCCGGCCAGCTCCCCGTAGGCCTCGTGGGCGACGTCGGCCGAGGGGTCGGGGCGCGGGGGAACGGCGGTGGCGGCCAGCGGGGCCGCTGCCTCGGGGCGCGCGGGAGCCGTGGTCCGGGCGGGCGGCGTGGCGAGCGAGGAGGAGGTCGGCACCAGCGCGGCGGCGGCCAGGGCGGCCCCGGCCAGCCAGCGCTGTGCCCGCAGGCGTTGCGACACGGGGAGCCCCTCCCGTCCCTGGGGGTGCCCCCCGGACGGAGTCAGGGGGAGACCGAGATGTTTCGCTCAGGTTCACATGGTGGGGCAAAAGCGGCATCCCGGGCGGCCCATCAGGGCTGCCCGGGATGCCGGTGTGTCGTGCTGCATGGTGCGGGGCGCGCGGTGCGCGTTACTCCGGATTGCCGGTCGACACGGTCAGCGTGTACTCCGTGCCTTCCTTGTCGATCTTGTCTCCGGGGCGCGGGTTCTGGTCGAGGACGGTGTCCTTGCCGTACACGGCCTCGTCCTTCTCGACGATCTTGTACTTGCCGCCGGAGGCCTGGATGCACTCCTTCACCGACAGCAGGTTCTTGTAGCGCAGGTCCGGCGCCGTGTACTTCGTGGCGTCGCTGTAGTGCTTGGACGGGTCCTTGCACTTGGCCGGGTCGATCGTGCGCGAGATGTCCGGGCCCTTGAAGCCGCTCTTGGCCGAGGCGGAGGTCGACGTGGAGGGACTCGCGGTACGGCCCTTGTCTTCGTCGCCGTTCATCGCCACGGCCGCGATCAGCCCGCCCACCGCCAGCACGGCCACCGCGACCGCGCCCACCACGACCGGCGTGTTCCGCTTGCCGCCGCCCGCAGCCGCAGGAGCCGCGTTCGCCACCGGGGAGATGGTGAACGGCGGCGGGGTCTGCGGCGCGTACTGCTGCTGCACCTGCTGCGGGTAGGCGTAGCCGCCCTGACCGTGCGTCTGCGGCGGCGGCGTGGGCGCGTACGGGGACGGCGTCGGGGTCGGCGCGTACGGCTGCTGCACCGACGGGTGGGGCGAGGGCTGGAATCCGGAGTCCAGCGGCGGGAACACGGTCGAGCCCACGCCCGCGCCGCTGCCGCCCGTGTGCGCGCCCGGCACGATGGCCGGGGCGCCGGCCTGACCGGCCGACAGCACCCGCGTGACCTCGTCGTGCATGGCCGCCGCGGTGGGGAAGCGCTCGTTCGGGTTCTTCTTCAGGGCCCGGGCCACGAGCGCGTCCATCGCCGGGGTGAGCGAGCGGTTGATGGAGGACGGCGCGACCGGCTCCTCCTGGACGTGCGCGTACGCGATCGCCAGCGGCGAGTCCGCGTCGAAGGGGATTCGCCCGGTCAGCAGCTGGAAGAGCATGATGCCGACCGAGTACAGGTCGGAGCGGGCGTCGACGCCGCGGCCCAGCGCCTGTTCCGGTGAGAGGTACTGCGGGGTGCCGACCACCATGCCGGTCTGGGTCATGGAGGTGACCCCGGACTGCATCGCCCGGGCGATGCCGAAGTCCATCACCTTGACCACGCCGCGCTTGGTCACCATCACGTTGCCGGGCTTGATGTCGCGGTGGACGAGCCCCATCTCGTGGCTGGTCTCCAGCGCCGCGAGCACGTCGGCCGTGACCTTCAGCGCCTTGTCGGCCGGCATCGCCCCGTACTGGCGGATGTCGGCCTCCAGGACGGAGCCGAGCGGCTGCCCCTCCACGTACTCCATCACGATGTACGGCATCACCGCGGCGTCTTTCGCCCCGGACGCGAAGGTGACCTCGCCCTCACCCGTATCGAATACCGAGACGATGTTCGTGTGCGACAGTTTCGCAACAGCCTGCGCCTCACGGCGGAACCGCTCACGGAAGGACTGTTCCCGCCCGAGTTCGCTGTGCAGGGTCTTGATGGCGACCTGGCGGTCGAGCGCCGAGTCGTACGCCAAGTAGACCGACGCCATACCGCCGGCGCCGAGCAAGTCCCTTAGCTGGTAACGGCCACCGGCCAGAGAGCCGCCCGCGTACTGGCCCTGAGTGCCGTCCTGGCTCATGACTGTTGCTTCCCCTCGGGATGTGTCCCTACGCGTCTGGCTGAGCGCATGTCGCGCCCAGTCTGCCGGAGGGCAAGCACACGTCAAGCCGGGTGCCCGCTTCGTGACCACACGGCCACCGCACGCCAATGTCCGAACGGCGACCTGTTCCGAGGCTGTAGCGTGCATCGGAGCACACGAAAAGGACCTACCGCTGAGCGGCGGCCGAGAGAGACGACGGCGAGGACTGATGGCACCCGAACCCGAGGGAAACGGCGCCGGGACGGCCGAGGGTCCTGAGCATTGGGGAGCCGGCGGCCTGGTGGGCGACGGCCGCTACCGGCTCACCCACCGGCTGGGCCGCGGCGGCATGGCCGAGGTGTTCGCCGCCGAGGACGTCCGCCTGGGGCGGACCGTCGCGGTGAAGCTGCTGCGCGCCGACCTCGCCGAGGACCCGGTCTCCAAGGCCCGCTTCACGCGTGAGGCCCAGTCGGTCGCCGGGCTCAACCACCACGCCGTCGTCGCCGTCTACGACTCCGGTGAGGACAAGGTCGGCCCCAGCACGGTCCCGTACATCGTCATGGAGCTGGTCGAGGGCCGCACCATCCGCGACCTGCTGATGAGCGCGGAGGCCCCGGGACCCGAGCAGGCGCTGATCATCGTCTCGGGCGTGCTCGAAGCACTCGCGTACTCCCACCAGCACGGCATCGTGCACCGGGACATCAAGCCCGCGAACGTCATCATCACCGACGCCGGCGCGGTGAAGGTGATGGACTTCGGCATCGCGCGCGCCCTGCACGGCGCGCAGTCGACGATGACCCAGACCGGCATGGTCATGGGCACCCCGCAGTACCTCTCGCCCGAGCAGGCGCTCGGCAAGGCCGTCGACCACCGCTCCGACCTGTACGCGACCGGCTGCCTGCTGTACGAACTGCTGGCGCTGCGGCCCCCCTTCACGGGAGAGACCCCGCTGTCGGTGGTCTACCAGCACGTGCAGGACGCGCCGGTCCCGCCCTCGCAGCTGCCGGAGGGCCACCACATCCCGCAGGAGCTCGACGGACTGGTCATGCGCTCCCTGGCCAAGGACCCGGACGACCGGTTCCAGAGCGCCGAGGAGATGCGCGGGCTGGTCCAGTACGCGCTCCAGATGCTGCACGACCAGGGGGCCAACACCGGCACCTGGAACACCGGCCCGGTCACCATGGCCCTGCCGCACGGCCGCGGCGGCGCACCCACCACGGCCATGCCGGCGGGCCCGGGCGGCGGCCGGCAGCAGTACGCGGCGCACGCGTCGACCTCGCAGTTCCAGCAGCCGATGGTGCCGCCGCTGAACCCGGACGACGGCTCGGCCTTCCCCGGCGGCGGCCAGTACGACACCCGCGGTCTCGCCCAAGGCGGGGGCCAGGGCGGCTACGACGGCTACGACGGCTACGAGGACCGCGGCGGAAGCCGCTGGAAGCTGTGGCTGTTCGCGGTCCTCGCGGTCCTGGCCGTCGCGGCCGGCGTGGCGTACGCCGTCAACTCGGTGGGCCACAAGGAGAAGAACGACAACAATCCGCCCGCGGTGCAGAGTTCCTCCAGCGGCCAGGGCAACACCTCGGCGAGTCCGCAGAGCACGCCGTCGCAGGAGAAGTCGAACTCGCCGCGCTCCACCGAGGACTACTCGCCGTCGCCGTCCTACAGCCGGTTCTCGCCGAGCCCCACCCCTTCGCCGTCGCTGTCGAACAGCCCTTCGCCCTCGGCCTCGAAGTCGAGCCCGTCGCCGTCGAAGTCGGCGCCGTCGCCCTCGAAGAGCCACTCGCCCCCGGTAGAGCCGCCGAACCAGGGTCAGGGGGACTCGGAATGACCCCGGGGCGCGCCCGGGGTCAGGCGCGCCGCTCCGCCTGGAGGCGGGCCACGTAGGCGGCTGCCTGCGAGCGGCGCTCCATGCCCAGCTTGGACAGCAGGCTGGAGACGTAGTTCTTGATGGTCTTCTCGGCCAGGTGCAGCCGCTCACCGATGACCCGGTTCGTCAGGCCCTCGCCGATCAGGTCGAGGATCCTGCGCTCCTGCTCGGTGAGGTGGGAGAGCCGGTCGTCGCCCCTGCCGCCGCTGCCGTCGCGCAGCCGCTCCAGCACCCGCGCGGTGGCGACCGGGTCCAGCAGGGACTTGCCGGCCGCGACGTCCCGTACGGCGCTGAGCAGCTCGTTGCCGCGGATCGCCTTGAGCACGTAGCCCGAGGCGCCGGCCATGATCGCGTCGAAGAGGGCCTCGTCGTCGGAGAACGAGGTCAGCATCAGGCATTTGACGGAGTCGTCCTGCGAGCGGACCTCGCGGCAGACCTCCACGCCACTGCCGTCGGGAAGGCGCACGTCGAGGACGGCCACGTCGGGGCGGGCGGCGGGAATGCGGACCAGGGCTTCCGTTGCCGTACCGGCCTCGCCGACGATCTCGATGTCCTCTTCGACCGACAAGAGCTCATACACGCCGCGTCGTACCACTTCATGGTCGTCCAGGAGGAATACCTTGATTTTTCCGTCTTCGCGCACGAACTCAGTTTCACACATTCACCCCTTCCCTGCCGCGGTTACCCGGGATAACGTGCCGTTGTTCCGGCCCCCTGCAAGGCTGTGACCAGTGCTTGTTCCCAGCCCGGCGGATTTACTTGGAAATCCAAGCAAAAACGCAGGTCAAATGGGGTTTCGCAGTTATGCGGCGCACTGGGTAACGTGCATTGCGCAGGGCACTTGCCGGGGCACCTGTCACGCCTGGATCCCGTACTGCGACGCGCACCCACCCCGTGTGCGGGTACGGATCAGGTGAGCCGCACTGGACCCCGGAGAACCCGGGAGCCGGACCGACGGAGGAGCACACGTGACCGTGGAGAGCACTGCCGCGCGCAAGCCGCGACGCAGCAGCGGCACCAAGCGGGCGGCAGGCGCGGCGAGCGCCCGCAAGACCGCCGCTGCCACCGCGCAGAACACCGAGCCCCAGCTCGTACAGCTGCTGACGCCCGAAGGGGAACGGCTCAGCGCCGCTGATCATCCTGAAAACGCAGAGTTCCTGTCCTTCGTCGAGGACATCACCACCGAGGACCTGCGCGGGCTCTACCGCGACATGGTCCTGACCCGCCGTTTCGACGGCGAGGCGACCGCCCTCCAGCGCCAGGGCGAGCTGGGCCTGTGGGCCTCGCTGCTCGGGCAGGAGGCCGCTCAGATCGGCTCCGGCCGGGCCCTGCGCGACGACGACTACGTCTTCCCGACCTACCGCGAGCACGGTGTGGCCTGGTGCCGCGGCGTCGACCCGACGAACCTGCTCGGCATGTTCCGCGGCGTGAACCACGGCGGCTGGGACCCGAACACCAACAACTTCCACCTGTACACGATCGTCATCGGCTCGCAGACGCTGCACGCGACCGGTTACGCGATGGGTGTGGCCAAGGACGGCGCGGACTCCGCGGTCATCGCCTACTTCGGCGACGGCGCGTCCAGCCAGGGCGACGTGGCCGAGGCGTTCACCTTCTCGGCCGTCTACAACTCCCCCGTGGTGTTCTTCTGCCAGAACAACCAGTGGGCGATCTCCGAGCCGACCGAGCGCCAGATGCGCGTGCCGCTCTACCAGCGCGCCCAGGGCTTCGGCTTCCCGGGCGTCCGCGTCGACGGCAACGACGTACTGGCCTGCCTCGCGGTCACCCGCTGGGCGCTGGAGCGGGCGCGCCGCGGCGAGGGCCCGACCCTGGTCGAGGCGTTCACCTACCGCATGGGCGCCCACACCACCTCCGACGACCCGACGAAGTACCGGCGGGACGAGGAGACGCAGGCCTGGGAGGCGAAGGACCCGATCCTGCGCCTGAAGACCCACCTGCTGGCGAGCGGCGGCGCCGACGAGGCGTTCTTCGCGGAGCTGGAGGCGGAGAGCGAGGCCCTGGGCAAGCGGGTGCGCGAGGTCGTGCGCGCCATGCCGGACCCCGACACCATGGCGATCTTCGAGAACGTCTACGCGGACGGGCACGCGCTCGTCGACGAGGAGCGCGCCCAGTTCGCCGCCTACCTCGCGTCCTTCGAGGAGGGTCACTGATGGCTGTCGAAAAGATGTCGATCGCCAAGGCGCTCAACGAGTCGCTGCGCAAGGCCCTGGAGACGGACCCCAAGGTCCTGATCATGGGTGAGGACGTCGGCAAGCTGGGCGGTGTCTTCCGGATCACCGACGGCCTGCAGAAGGACTTCGGCGAGGAGCGGGTCATCGACACCCCGCTCGCGGAGTCCGGCATCGTCGGCACGGCGATCGGCCTGGCCCTGCGCGGGTACCGGCCGGTCGTGGAGATCCAGTTCGACGGGTTCGTCTTCCCCGCGTACGACCAGATCGTCACGCAGCTCGCGAAGATGCACGCGCGGGCCCTGGGCAAGATCAAGCTGCCGGTCGTCGTGCGCATCCCGTACGCGGGCGGCATCGGCGCGGTCGAGCACCACTCGGAGTCCCCGGAGGCCCTGTTCGCGCACGTCGCGGGCCTGAAGGTGGTCTCTCCGTCGAACGCCTCGGACGCGTACTGGATGCTCCAGCAGGCGATCCTCAGCGACGACCCGGTGATCTTCTTCGAGCCGAAGCGGCGCTACTGGGACAAGGGCGAGGTCGACACCGACGCGATCCCGGACGCCCTGCACGCGTCGCGGGTGGCGCGGGAGGGCACGGACCTGACCCTGGCGGCGTACGGCCCGATGGTGAAGGTCTGCCTGGAGGCGGCGGCCGCGGCGGCCGAGGAGGGCAAGTCGGTGGAGGTCGTGGACCTGCGCTCGATGTCCCCGATCGACTTCGACGGGCTGCAGGCGTCGGTGGAGAAGACCCGCCGGCTCGTCGTCGTCCACGAGGCGCCGGTGTTCCTGGGCGTGGGCTCGGAGATCGCCGCCCGCATCACGGAGCGGTGCTTCTACCACCTGGAGGCGCCGGTGCTGCGTGTCGGAGGCTTCCACGCCCCGTACCCGCCGGCCCGCCTGGAGGACGAGTACCTGCCGGGCCTGGACAGGGTGCTCGACGCCGTCGACCGCTCGCTTGCGTACTGAGGAGAGCGTTCCCGTGACGATCCGCGAATTCAAGATGCCCGACGTGGGCGAGGGCCTCACCGAGGCCGAGATCCTCAAGTGGTACGTCCAGCCGGGTGACACGGTCACCGACGGGCAGGTCGTCTGCGAGGTCGAGACGGCGAAGGCGGCCGTGGAGCTGCCGATCCCGTTCGACGGCACCGTGCACGCGCTCCTCTTCGAGGAGGGCACCACCGTCGACGTCGGCCAGGTCATCATCTCGGTGCAGACCGAGGGCGGCGCCGCCGGTACGGAGACTGCCGGGGCCGAGGCGGCCGCGGCCGCCCCGGCCGCCGCCCAGGCTCCGGCCGCCGCCGAGACCGCCGAGCCGGCCGCCGAGGGGCGCCAGCCCGTGCTGGTGGGCTACGGGGTCTCCCAGGCCTCCACCAAGCGCCGCCCGCGCAAGGCCGTGCCGGGCGCCCCCGCCCAGAACGGCACCGCCCCGGCCCCCGCGGTCCCCGCCCAGCCCACGCCGGCCCCGGCCGCGGGGCTGAACGGCAACGGGCACGCGGTGGCCGGAGCCGAGCGGCCGCTGGCGAAGCCGCCGGTGCGCAAGCTGGCCAAGGACCTCGGCATCGACCTGGCCTCCGTGGTGCCCACCGGCGACGGCGGGGTCGTGACCCGGGAGGACGTGCACGCCGCTGCGGCGGCCGCGCTCGCTCCGCAGGCCGGGCCCGCGGCCGCCGCGGCGGCTCCGGCCGCCCAGGCGCCGCAGGCGGTCCAGGCACCGCAGGCCCCGGCCGCCGTGGTCCCGGGCGCGCGGGAGACCCGTATCCCGGTCAAGGGCGTCCGCAAGGTCACCGCGCAGGCCATGGTCGGCTCCGCCTTCACCGCCCCGCACGTCACCGAGTTCATCACCCTCGACGTGACGCGCACCATGAAGCTGGTGCAGGAGCTCAAGGCCGACCCGGACCTGGCGGGGCTGCGGATCAACCCGCTGTTGCTCATCGCCAAGGCGGTCCTGGTCGCCATCCGCCGCAACCCCGACGTCAACGCGTCCTGGGACGAGGCGGCCCAGGAGATCGTGCTCAAGCACTACGTCAACCTGGGCATTGCGGCGGCCACTCCGCGCGGCCTGATCGTCCCGAACATCAAGGACGCCCACGCCAAGACGCTGCCGGAGCTCTCCGAGGCCCTGTCCGACCTGGTCGCCACGGCCCGCGACGGCAAGACCTCCCCGGCCGACATGCAGAACGGCACCATCACCATCACCAACGTCGGCGTCTTCGGCGTCGACACCGGTACGCCCATCCTGAACCCCGGCGAGTCCGCGATCCTCGCGGTCGGCGCGATCAAGCTCCAGCCATGGGTCCACAAGGGCAAGGTGAAGCCGCGCCAGGTCACCACCCTGGCGCTGTCCTTCGACCACCGCCTCATCGACGGCGAGCTCGGCTCCCGCTTCCTGGCCGACATCGCGGCGGTCCTGGAGCACCCCCGCCGCCTGATCACCTGGTCGTGACGGCAGTCCGATGGCCGGCCTTCCCCCCGGGGAGGCCGGCCATCGGCATGTCGGCGACCGGTCGATGATCATGTCCGGATGAGATTCCGTGCTGCCACCGCAGACCCCGCCGACCTCGACCGCGCCGCCGCCTACCCGGCCGACGGCCCCGTCGCCGCCCTCTGCGCCGACCGGATCCGGGAGGAGCTCTCCGCGCACCGGTTCCGGCCCGAATGGATCTGGTTCGCCGAGGACGAGGCAGGCGAGGTGCTGGCCCGGGTCCTGTGGTGGGGGCGCGCGGACAGCGAGCGGCCCCTCGCGCTCGACTGCCTCCAGGTACGGGCCCACGTGCCCGACCCGGCCGCCGTCGCCGCCGGACTGCTGGCCGCCGGACATGCGGCCTTCGGGAACCGGCCGCTCTACAACCTCTCCCTGCCCGGCGGTTGGCGCACCGGCCCCGATCTGGTCGCGGCCGTGGACTGGCGGCGGGAAGCGGCGTACCGGACGGGCCTGACCCGTGAGATCGAGCGGCTGCGCTACGAGTGGACCCCGTCCGCCGGGACCGCCGACCCCACCGCGCGGCTGGTCTTCCGGGAGGGCACGGACGAGGAGTTCCTCGACGCCTTCGTCCGCCTGTCGCACGGCAGTCTGGACGTGGCCACCCAGAACGAGCTCCGCGCGATGGACGCCGGACAACTGGCTCGCGAGGACTTCGCCTTCTACCGGGACTGCCCCGGCGAACGCTCCTGGTGGCGGCTGGCGGAGCTCCCGGACGGCACCCTCGCGGGCATGGCCCTTCCGTCCGCGACCCCCTATAACCGCAATGTCGGCTACCTGGGCGTCGTACCGGAACAGCGCGGCCAGGGCCTGATCGACGAGATCCTGGCCGAGATCACCCGCTTCCACGCGGGGCAGGGCGCGCAGCGGATCACGGCGACCACGGACACCGTCAACACCCCGATGGCCGCGGCCTTCGACCGCGCCGGCACGAGGTCACCGAGATCCGGCTCGTTCTGGAGGAACCGCCGGGGGCCTGAGTACCGTTTCCCCTGGGAGCGGGAGCACGCCGAAAGGGGATGCAGACCATGCAACTGGCGGAAGAAATCGCCGCGTACCGGCACGGCAGGGGCAACCCGGCCCGCCTGGTGGGGGAGTTCCGGCGGGCATTGCTGCTCGCTCCGCTGGCGGACGGGGCCGAGGGCGGCCTGATGTCGGCCGTCGAGGGCGGTATCCGCTGGCTGTACGCGTTCACGGACGAGCAGGCCCTCGCCCGGTTCGCCGAGGCGCGCGGGGCCGCCCACCAGGAGTGGGAGTACCTGTCCGTCCTCGGCGCCCGCCTCGTCGACGCGGTCGTTCCGATGGTGGACGGCCCGGCGGGCGTCGCCGTCAACGTGGCCGACGAGGACGGCTCGATGCTGTTCCCGCCGGTCGTCGGCATCGTCCCCGACGCGTGTGCGGTCGACCGTACGGATGCCGCCTGATGGCGGGCGACGGGGACCTGGAGGTCTCCCCCCAGGCGGTGGCCGCGATCCAGAAGGGTCTGCGGGCGGCGATTTCGGAGCTGCGGGAGTCGGGGGATGCGGCCGGGGCCTCGCAGGGGGCGGGGTTCGAGAACCTGTCGATGACGGCGATGGAGACCGGGCACGGCGCGTTGTCGAAGGACTTCGAGGACTTCTGCGAGCGCTGGGAGTGGGGCGTGCGCAGCCTGATCCAGAACGCCTCCACCCTCGCCGGCAATCTCGGCATCGCCGCCGGGACGATGTGGGAGGAGGACCAGTACGTCCAGGGTGCGTTCAAGGTGGCGGTGAACGCGGCGTACGGCAATCCGCACGCCGGTGAGGACGAGATCGAGAAGAAGTCCTGGGGCGACATCTTCAGCGCCGACGTCTACAAGCCGGACTACAGCGCCGAGTCCTTCGAGAAGAGCGCGCAGGACGTCAAGCAGACCTGGTCGGACACGAAGGACACGGTGACCTCGACGGGGAAGATCGGCTCGTTGAAGGACCTGCTGGACCAGGCTGACGGGGGGAGCGGCTGATGGGCTGGCGGGATTTCGTACCGGACTCGGTCGAGGACGTCGTCGAGGACGGCGCGGAGAAGGTCGGCGACTTCGTCGAGTGGGGCGGGGACAAGGCCGCCGACCTCGCCGAGGAGGTCGGGCTGGACGAGGCGGGCGACTGGATCCGCGACAAGTCCCGGTCGGCCGCGAACCAGCTCGGCGCCGACGTGTCCGAGCTGGAGCTCGGCCAGACCGAGGATCCGAAGAAGCTGGTCTACGGCAGCGTCTCCAAGATCCGCGCCCAGGTGTCGCACCTGAGCGACTTCGAGGTGTCGTTCACGCTGGTCGGCAACGGCCTCAAGTCCCTGGCGGAGCCGGACGGGTTGAAGGGCAAGTCGGCGGACGCGTTCCGCGAGGCGGCCGCCAAGGAGCCGCCGCGCTGGTTCAAGGCGGCGGAGGCCTTCGGCAAGGCCGCCGACGCGATGAACCGGTTCGCCGACACGGTGGAGTGGGCGCAGGGCAAGGCGAAGGAGGCCCTGGAGGACTACAACAAGGCGAAGAAGGCCTCCCAGGACGCCCGCGACGCCCACACCAAGCAGGCCGAGGCCTACGAAGACGCGGTGAAGGCGAAGAAGGACACGCTGCCGCCGAAGCCCGGCGAGTTCCACGATCCCGGCACGTCCATGGCCAAGGCGGCCCAGGACAAGCTCGACAACGCCCGCACGCAGCGCAACGAGGTGGCCGAGACCGCCGCCGCGGCGGTCCGCGCGGCCCGCGACAACGCCCCGCCCAAGCCCTCGTACGCGGAACAGCTCGGGGACGGCCTGGACTACCTGGACCTCGCCCGGACGCACCTGGCGGGCGGGGTCGTCAAGGGCACGGCCGGCCTGGTCGACTTCGCCCGCGCGCTCAACCCCACCGACCCGTACAACCTGACCCACCCCGCCGAGTACCTGACGAGCCTCAACTCCACGGCCGCCGGCCTGGTCACGATGGCCAACGATCCGTGGGGCGCGGGCAAGCAGATGCTCGACGAGTTCATGAAGGACCCCTCCGAGGGCATCGGCAAGATGCTGCCGGAGCTGATCGGGTCCAAGGGCCTGGGTTCGCTGAAGAAGGTCGGCTCGGCCGCCAAGCACCTGGACGACCTGGACGACGTCAAGGGTCCGGGGCGCAAGGGGCTGGACGAGCACGGCCCGCACCACGGCGAGCGGCCGGACCCGGACAAGCCCAGCGAGGGCACGGACCCCGTCGACCTCGCCACCGGGCGGATGTACCTGCCGCAGACGGACGTGGTCCTGCCCGGCGTGCTCCCGCTGGCCTTCACGCGCCGCGCGGAGTCCGGCTACACGGCGGGCCGCTGGTTCGGCCCCACCTGGGCGTCCACCGCCGACCAGCACCTGGAGGTCGACGCCGAGGGGGTCGTCCTGGTCACGGAGGACGGCCTCGTCGTCGGCTATCCGCATCCGGCGCCGGGCGTGCCGGTCCTGCCGACGGCGGCGACGGGCCCGCAGTGGCCGCTGGAGCGCGCCCCGGACGGCGACTGGACCCTGACGGACCCGGAGACCGGGCACGTCCGCAGGTTCGCCCCTCCGGTCGACGGCGCGCAGGACGGCCTCGCGCCGATCGTCCAGCTGGCGGACCGCAACGGCAACCGGATCGAGTTCGAGTACGACGCGCAGGGCACCCCGCTGGGCATCACCCACTCCGGCGGCCACCGCCTGCGCTTCGACACCGCCGACGGCCGCATCACCGGCCTGCACCTGGCGGGCGGGCCGCGCATCCTCGCGTACGGCTACACCGGCGGGAACCTGACCGAGGTCACCAACTCCTCCGGCCTGCCGCTGCGCCTCACCTACGACGACCGCGCCCGCATCACCTCCTGGACCGACACCAACGACCGCCGGTACGAGTACGCCTACGACGACCTCGACCGCTGCATCGCCGAGGCCGGCGAGGCGGGCCACATCGCCCTCACCTTCGGCTACGACGAGGTGGACCCGCAGACCGGCCACCGGGTGACCCGGATGACCACCGCCGCCGGCCACACCCGCCGCTACCTGGTCGACGACCGGTACCGGGTCGTCGCCGAGACCGATCCGCTCGGCGCGGTCACCCGCTACCAGTACGACCGCCGGGGCCGGCGGATCGCGGTCACCGACCCGCTCGGCCACACCACCCGCAGCAGCTACGACGAGGCGGGCCGGCTGGTCTCGGTGGTCCGCCCCGACGGCCGCGAGGCGCGGGCGGAGTACAACGAGCTCGGCCGCCCGGTGAAGGTGGTCGCCCCGGACGGCACGGTCGTGCGGCAGACGTTCGACGAGCGCGGCAACCGCACCTCGGTCACCCGGCCCGACCGCACCGTCACCCGCTTCACCTACGACGAGCGCGGCCACCTCACCGCCATCACCGACCCGCTCGGCGCGGTCACCCGGATCCGCACGGACCCGGCCGGGCTGCCGCTCGCCGTCACCGACCGGCTCGGCGCCGTCACGACGTACGAGCGCGACGGCTTCGGGCGTCCCACGGCCGTCACCGACCCGCTCGGCGCGGTGACCCGCACGCAGTGGTCGGTCGAGGGCAAACCGTTGCACCGGAGCACCCCGGACGGCGGCCGGCGCTCCTGGACCTACGACGGCGAGGGGAACTGCCTGACCGTCGAGGACGCGGCCGGGGCGGTGGTGCGCTTCGAGTACACCCACTTCGACCTCGTCGCCGCGCGCACCGACGCGGACGGCTCCCGCCACGCGTACACGTACGACGCCGGGCTGCAGTTGACCGCGGTGCGCAACCCGCAGGGCCTGACCTGGGAGTACGTCTACGACCCGGCGGGCCGGCTGATCGAGGAGAAGGACTTCGACGGCCGCAGCCTCCGCTACGCCTACGACCCGGCGGGCCGGCTGGCCGCCCGTACCGACGCCCTCGGGCAGCGGACCGCCTACGAGCGCAACGCCCTGGGCCAGGTCCTGCGCAAGGACGCCGCGGGCGAGGTGACGACGTACGAGTACGACGTCTTCGACCAGCTCGCCTCCGCGGAGCGCGCGGGCTGCACGCTGACGCGGCTGCGGGACCGCGCGGGCCGGCTGCTCCAGGAGACGGTGGACGGCCGCACGCTCGCGTACGGGTACGACGGCGCGGGGCGCCGCATCCGCCGGACCACCCCGTCGGGAGCCGCCGCCGAGTGGTCGTACGACGCCGCCGGCCGCGGGGACGCCCTGACCACGTCCGGCCGCCGGATCGCCTTCACCTGGGATGCGGCGGGCCGGGAGCTCACCCGCGCCTACGGGGACGGGGTCACCCTCGACAGCCGGTGGGACGGGGCCGGCCGGCTGACCGGCCGGCAGGTGACCGGACACGACCGGCGCGTCCTGCAGCGCCGCGGATACACCTACCGGGCCGACGGGGCGCTGACCGGCATCGACGACCTGCTGGCCGGGCCGCGCACCTTCGACCTCGACCAGCGCGGCCGGGTGACGGCGGTGCACGCCGAGGACTGGACCGAGCGCTACGCCTACGACGAGGCGGGCAACCAGACCTCGGCGTCCTGGCCGGCGTCCCACCCCGGCGGCCAGGAGGCCACCGGACCCCGCGTCTACGAGGGCACCCGGCTGCTCACCGCGGGCCGCGTCCGCCACGAGCACGACGCCCTCGGGCGGGTCGTGCTGCGGCAGAAGACCCGCCTCTCGCGGGGGCCCGACACCTGGCGCTACGAATGGGACGCCGAGGACCGCATCACGGCCGTCACCACCCCGGACGGGACGCGCTGGCGGTACGCGTACGACGCACTGGGCCGGCGCACGGCCAAGGAGCGGCTGACGGCCGACGGGGCGCAGGTGGCCGAGCGGACGGTCTTCACCTGGGACGGGAACGTGCTGTGCGAGCAGACCACGACCTCGGCGGACACCGACCACGGGATCGCCGTCACCTGGGACCTCCAGGGCCTCCAGCCCCTCGCGCAGACCGAGCGGATCCTGACGGCCGACCAGGAGGTGGTCGACGAACGCTTCTACGCCATCGTCACCGACCTGGTCGGGGCGCCCACCGAGCTCGTCGACGAGCGGGGCGCAGTGGCCTGGCGCAGCCGGTCCACCCTGTGGGGGGCCACCGCTTGGCACCGGGACGCCACCGCCTACACCCCGCTGCGGTTCCCGGGCCAGTACTTCGACCCCGAATCGGGGCTGCACCACAACTACTTCCGCACCTACGACCCCGAGACCGCGCGCTATCTGAGCCCGGACCCGATGGGCCTCGAACCCTCGCCCAACCCGTCGGCGTACGTCGCCAACCCGCACCAGTGGTGCGACCCCTTCGGCCTGGCGCCGTACTCGGACAGCACCCGGGCGGCGCAGGGTGTGGACCACCAGCTCAACGAGGCGGAGAGCGGCAAGTCGAACCACTACCTGGAGGGTATCGGCGGCGACGAGGCCAAACTGGACAAGTACCTGAGGAGCCATCTGCAGGGGCCGGCCAACTACGTCGACGCACAGTCGGGGGCGCGGATCATCATCGATCGCAGCCTCGACCCGTCGCGGCCGGTGGCGATCATCCGCCAGGACCATATGATCCACGCCTACCACATCGACGAGTCGGACCTCTCCAACTACATCACTCCGAGGGACGGGAAGGATGCGGCGAAGTGGCGAACCCCGAAACCGGAAGAGTTGAATGAGTAGCGAGGACCCTGGAACGGCGTGGCCGGGCTACCGTACGAAGCCTGGTTACGACCGCGGCCAGCGCCTGGTCTTCCCCGCCCCCGTGCCCGCGGAGCTGCGAGCGCTCGGGGACGCGGTCCGGGCCGCGCACTGGCCGGTGCGGCTCGCCTTCCGCGCGTCGCGGATCGCGCTGCTGGACACGCTCTGCCGGTGGCAGACCCTGCGCGCGCTGGCCTACCTGCACGTCCTGGCCGCCCGGACGGCGGACGACCGGCTGCCGGCCGCCCTGCGGGTGGTGCCCGGCCTGGAGACGGCCGCCGATCCTGCCCTGCCCGTGCTGTTGGCGGAGCTGGAGGAGGCTGCCCTGACCCTCCCCGCCGAGCTCCTGGACGCGGTCGTCCGGGACAGCGGCGGTCTGCTGGCGGACAACCGCTTCGCGGCCTCGGTCCTGGCGGCCGGCCTCACCGCCGATTCCCGCCCGGCGGACACGGACGAGGCGGTCTCCCGCGCCGTGGTGCTCACCAGCTACTGGTACGAGGCCCCGGCGCAGCGCGGCGCCCTCGCCCTGGTGTGGAGCGCGAACCTCTTCGTCCGCCACTGGCTGGACTGGTCGGGGCGCCACGTCTACGGGGACCCGGCGGGCGGCATCGGCATCACGGCCGACCCCCGCCCGCGCCGGCCGGACGCGGCGGCCCTACCGGACTGGGCCGCGCCCCTGCTGGAGCGCCTCACGGCGTCCGACGCGTAGGGGGCGGGGTGGCCATCGCCGAGTTGCAGGTGTACGAGGTCGAGGAGGCGGACGTCTCGGGCGGGGTGTGCATCGTCCGTGTCATCGGCGGGGTCGCCCGCCCCGGACAGGTCTATGCCGCGGGCGGCATGCGCCTGCGCTTGACCCGGATCGAGGCGTGGGGCGGCCCCCGCGAGCAGGTCGACCCCCCGCACGCGGCGCGGGTCCACCTCACCGGCCCCATGGTCGCCCTGCTGGCGGACGGGCAGGTGCTCACCTGCGTACCGCCCGCCGGGCACACCCTGGCGGACCTGGAAGCCTGGCTGGCCGACGATCCGCCGCTGTGTGAGGAGCCGCATCCGGAGCCGCTGCGGGCACTCGCCGTGAACGGGATGCACGACGAGGACCTGCCCGAAGCGGTGCGACTGCGCTGGGGGAGGGTGGCCCTGGCCGCGATCGGCCGGGTGGAGTATCCGGACGCGCTGGCACGCGCGGCCGGACTGGCCTCCGTACGGGGCTACATGATCCGGGAGTTCGGGCCCGGCCGCGGCGGTGACCCGGCCGAGCTGTGCCGCGAGCTGCTGGCCCTGCTGGGCCTGACCCCCGAGCAGGCGCGGACGCAGGCCCGGGACTGGCGGGTGCTCCCCCGGGGAGGGGCCGGGCGGCTGAGGCGGATCAAGGGCCTGCTGCCCTGGATGACGCTGGTCCGCCCCCACCTGGCGGCCGACGACCCGCTGCGGGCGGACGTCGACGCCTGGCTGGCGGTCGGTCCCGCCCTGCCGTAGCCCCGGAAGCCCTCAGCCCGCCTTCGCGGCGTTGCCGAGGACCTTGGTCGGGGTGATGCGGACGACGACCCTCAGGTTCTCGCCCGGAGCCTCCGCGTACTCCTTGCCGCCGCCCGGACCCAGGTACTCCTCCGCGATGCGGACGGCGACCGCACGGTCCTTGTCCTCGGTGACGGTGGCGGTGCCGCGGATCTCCACGTACACGTAAGGATTGGCGGTGTCGAAGACGGTCAGCCCGACCCGCCCGTCCCGCACGATGTTGCGCTCCTTGCGGCGCCCCTGCTCCGTGGAGACCAGCAGGTCGCCGCCGTCCCGGGACACCCAGACCACCGAACTCTGCGGGCTGCCGTCGGGGTTGAGCGTGGACAGGACCGCCGGGTGCGGGGCGTCGAGCAGCCTGCGCACCGTGTCGTTCAACGCAATCGTCATGGCGGCGAGGATAGTTGGGGCCTGCGAGCCCTCGGACCGGTTCCTCCGCGGCCGCGCGGACTAGGGCAAGTCGCTCAGTTCCAGGGCAGGTTGACCCAGGGGCTGCCCGGGTCGGACATCAGTGCCCGGTGGGTGGCGGCCATGTCCGTGTACCAGTGCCCGTACTCCTCCTCGTCGAACTGCAGGCAGCGGCCCAGGATGAAACCCGCCGAGAGGTCCTCCCAGGACCGGTACGAGAGCCGGCAGACGCGGCCGGCGCGTATGACGGCGTCCTCGGCCTCCTCGATGGTGCCGAAGCGCGCGCCGAGGCCCCAGCGGGCCATCTGCGAGGCCCGTCCGTAGTCCCAGGCCTCCACGGACCGGACGAACCGGTCCTCGCCGAGGATCCCGTCGGCGCGGAAGCGCTGCTCGTAGCGGGTGATGCGGCCGATGACCCGCTGCACCCCCGCGATCTCCCCTTCGATCTCGGCGGTGGACCGGGGCCGGGCGACGGTGACGCCCTCGGGGGTGATGCGGGGCTCCGCGGCCCGTTCGGCATTGGCCCGCAGGGTGGCCTCGGTGGTGTGGCGCCAGTGCTCGATGTCCACCGGTCCCGCGAATTCCTTGGCGAGGGCCGAGCGGATCCTGAGCGTGAACTCCCACACCGCGCTCACCATGTCCGCGGCCAGCAGCCGCTCGGTGCTGCGCAGCCACTCCTCGCGGGTGGTGACGCCCCAGGAGTCGCGGAGGCTCTCGCGTTGGGCCGTGTACCCCTCGCCGTGGTAGGCGAGGGCGTTCCAGAAGACCCCGTTGCGCACGGCCAGGTGTGCGCCGCAGGCGAGTCCGAAGGCGACGGGTCCGTGCAGTGGGCCGCCGACGTGCAGGGCGTGCACCGTGTTCTGCGGCAGGCCGTACTCGGTGTTGCGGTCCCAGTGGTACTTCCACACGGCCCGGTCGGCGGGCGAGGCCGGCAGGAAGGCCTCGCAGGGGGTGCCGGGATTGACGGCCAGGTAGGCGGGGCTGCCGGAGCCGAACCGCTCGGCCATCCAGTCGAGGCTCACCTTCTCGAAGACCGGGTCGGCAGTGGGCACGGGGAGCATGCCGGCGGTGTGGACGACATGGGCGGTGCCGCGGATCTGCGGGAAGTGGACGGGTTGGAGCCGCACGAGGTTGGGGTGGGAGTCCTGGTACGCGCGGGACTGCGGGGTGAAGAGCCAGGAGCGGGCGAGGGTGTCGAAGTAGGCGGGCCAGTCGTTCCTGGTCTTGGCTTCGTACAGCTCTCGCTCAATGGCGCTCGGCGCCTTCCACGTCCCCATGGGGGAACCCTAACCGGGGCCCCTGGTCAGCCCGTCGGTGGTGGGCGGGCCACCATCGGCGGCCGAGGTGACGGTGGGCTGACCACCATCCGGCGGGGGCGCGGCCGGGCTGGGGCGCGTGGGGCGGATGGGTCGACAGGACTCCAGCAGCCCTCGACGAGTCTGCGACCGGTCCCCGACCAGGCCAAGGCCCTGCAGGGCACTTCGTCACATGATCAACCGCTCGCCGGGGCTCGTCGGGGGCTGATGACCCGCGGTGCACGGGCGGGCGAATGTGTGTGACGGCTCCACCTGGTTCTCCCGCCCTGCCCGAACGCAGGGTTGAGGGGCTGGAGAGAACACCGGGGGAAGGGATGGATCCATCATGAGCGCACCGAGTCTCGAACGCTTGGAGACCCTGAGCAGCCGGTTCGTACCGGACCTGATCGTGGACGAGCTCTGTGCCGAGCTGTTCGCCTCGCTGCCGCGCAGCGATCAGCGCCGCAAGGGGGAGGTGTACCTGCGCGGTCTGCTCAAGGCGGAGGGCCGCAAGTCCATACGGAACATCGCGGCCCACGTCGGTGACCGGGCGGCCGAGCAGAGCCTGCACCACTTCGTGGTGTCCTCCACCTGGGACTGGGGTCCCGTACGGGCCGCCCTCGCCCGCTACTTGGAGCGGGCGCTGCGCCCCCGGGCCTGGGTCGTCCAGCCGGTGGTCATCTCCAAGGCCGGTACCGAGTCCGTCGGCGTGGCCCGCCGGTTCGTGCCGGAGCGGGGGCAGATGGTCAACAGCCAGATCGCCTTCGGGGTGTGGTCGGTCGGCGAGGAGCAGAGCTGCCCGGTGAACTGGCGTCTCGCGCTCACCCAGAAGTGGCGGGACAGCGTGGGACCGCTCTCCCCCAACGTCCACGAATCGGAGCTGGCGACCACCCCGCTCGAATGCGCCGCCGGAGCGGTCGAGGAACTGCGGGACTGGGTGGGCCGCATCCACCGGCCCGTGGTGCTGGACCTGCCCGACGTCGACCCGGGCGCGGTGGCCCGGCGCTTCGGGCCGTCCGGCATGCACTTCGTGGCCGCGGCCCGCGGCTCCCTGCGGGTCAAGTGCGCCGATCCGGTGCTGCCGTCCAGTGGCAACCGCGAACTCGCCGCGCACCAGCTGCTGTTGATGGCCCGGACGCTGCGCCGCCCGGTGACCTGGATGGATCCGGTGACCATGCGTCCGCGCACCACCCTGGTGGTCGGCGTACGGGTGGAACTGCCGCACTCCCCGCGTCCGCTGCTGCTGTTCGGTGAGTGGAACGACCCGCGCGGCTGGCCCGAGCAGTGCTGGATCAGCGATATGACGCAGGCGCCGCCCGGAGCACTGCTGCGGCTGGCGAAGCGGTCCCAGAACGTCGAGGCCGACTTCGCGAACATCTCCCGGAAGGTGGGGCTCACCGACTTCGGCGGCCGGTCCTTCGGCGGCTGGCACCGCCACACCACCCTGGCCTCCGCCGCCCATGCCGTACGGATGCTGACGCAGCGCGCCCAGGAGAGCGCCTGACCGCATGCCGTGCCCGACCGCGCCGCCGGCTTCCGGGGGATCAGCCGATGGTCTGGCGGGACGGACCGCGGCGGCCCTGGTTGAGGGCCCGGCGGGTGCGCTGGAGCTGGAGGGCGAGCTGGACCTGGAGGGCCTGGGTGGGCTTCTGCCAGTCCTCGCCGAGGATCTCGGTGATCCGCTCCAGCCTGCGGGAGACCGTGTTCGGGTGGACGTGCAGCGACTCGGCGGCCCGTGAGGGGCTGTTGGCCGAGGCGAAGTACGCCTCCATCGTGCGGATCAGCTCCGTGTACTGCTGGTCGTCGTAGTCCAGCACGGGGCCGATGGTGTCGTTGATGAACCCGGCGATGTCCGGCTTCTCCGAGAGCAGCACGCCGAGGAAGCCGAGCTCCTCCGGCGAAGCGGTGCTGCCGGTGCCGGTGAGCGCCGCCACCGCGTCCAGGCAGCGGCGGGCCTCCTGGTACATGCGGACGATCGCCACCGGATCGTCGACCGGTCCGGCCGAGCCGGCCGTCACCGGCTTGCCGAGCACCTCGGAGAGCTCCTTGGACGCCGCACGGGCTATGGCGCCCGCCTCGGTGCCGGGCAGGAGCAGCACCACCACGTCGCCGTCCACGCTCTTGAGGCCGTGGTGGCGGTTGGCGTACGAGGCCGCCCAGGCGAGCACGCGGCCCTGGACCCCGCCCTCGGGGCGGGCGATCACGATGACGTGGGGCTCGTCGAGGTTGAGCGCGAGCCGGCGGCTCTGCTCGGCGATCTGCACGGGGGACAGCGAAGTGCCGCGGAGCAGGTCGTGGAAGAACTCGTCGCGCATGTGACCCTCGGCGGCGGCCATGCCCTGCTCCATGAGCAATACCACGGCGGTCACCTGGGCGGTGAGCGCGAGGAGTTGGATCTGCCGGTCGGTGACGGGCTCGTCGCAGACCAGGATGAGGGTGCCCAGCATGTCGTCGCCCGCCGCGACCGAGGCGACCCAGGTGCCGTCGCTCGTGCTGCGCGGCTGCCGGTCGGTGTGCGCGTCCAGCAGCACGGTGCGGATCTCCGCCTCGTTGAGCTGCGGGGGTTCCCCGCCCGGGCAGGCGAGATCGCGGCCGGCGGCGTCCCGTACCAGCAGGGTGCCGTCGAGGCCCTTGACCGCCTCGGCGGCCAGGCTGCCGAGGCCGACGCCCTGGAGCACCAGGTCGAGGAGACGGCCGTGCGTCTCGCGGAGCTGGCGGGCGGTGGTGGAGGAATCGAGGGCGCGGGAGGTGTCCTGCTCCAGCTCCTCGACCTCGTACCGGGTCTGCTCCAGCAGCCGCGCCTTTTCGATCGCAACGGTTGCAAGGTCGCCGAGCGAACTCATCAGCGACACCTCGTCGGGGGTGAAGTGCCGGATGTGCCGGTCGGCCACGTACAGCGCGCCCAGGGCGGTCCCGGCGTGCCGCAGCGGCACGGCCATCACGGCGTGCAGTCCCTCGGCCTGCACCACCTCGTCGATCACCGGGCTGTGCTGGAAGGTCTTGTCGTTCATGTAGTCGGCCGACCAGAACGGGGCCGAGCCGTCCGAGGCCCGCTTGCCCACGCCCCCGCCGGTCAGCGGGATGGCGAAGCCGATGGTCAGCGCGGAGGCGTGGCCGTCCGCCGAACGCACCCGGGACACCTGTGCCTCGTGGTCGTCGAAGCTCACCCAGGCCATGTCGAGCCCCAGCAGCAGCCGGGCGCGCCGGGTGATCACCTTGAGGAGTTCGTCGAGGTCGTACGGGAGGGTCAGGTCCCGCGCGGTGTCGACGAGCGCGGCGAGGCCGGCCTCGCGCTGCTGGCGCCGCACGAAGAGGGCGCGAATGCCGAGGCTCTGGTCCCTGGCCCTGCTGAGCTGTGCGAGTGCATCCCCGGACAGGCCGGATTCACGCGCTTTGCGGACCACCTCGTCGAAGGCAGCCGCAGGCGCCTCTCTGTTCAGCAGTTCCAGCATTTCGTAAGCGTGGTCAACCACGACTTCCCCCGACCCCCATAAAGCCGTTCACGATTGCACCAACTCAGGTGCAAGCAATCCCTGGCCCGCCTGAAAGTATCCCTTGGGGCAAGAATCGGTCAAGAAACGCCGGACAAGTGATCACAGGTCAGCGACGCGGAGGGTGATCGGGTCACCACTCTCCATGAGTGATCCTGTCACGTGGACACCTTCTGGTCGAGGACCACTCAAGGGCAGGCTGAGCGCCGAGCGTTCCGGTGCCGACGCCACCGCCGGCACCACCACCGTGCCGTCCACAGCCCGAAGTTTCACGAGGAGTTCGCATGTCTCAGCTGTCTCAGCTGGATCAGCTGTCTCAGCTCCAGAGCTACGAGCGGTCGCTGCTGCGCAGCCGGCTGTCCCTGACCCGCGAGGACCGCCCCCGGGTGTTCACCCTCGGCGACCGCGAGTGGGACCTGTTCGACGAGGTCTTCGCCCCCGTCTACTCCCCTTCCACGGGGGTGGCGCTGGAGCTGCTGGGCCTCAACCTCCCGCAGGCCGCGCCGCGTTCGGGTTCGTTCCTGGAGATAGGGTGCGGGACCGGCGTGATAGCGGTGACGGCGGCACTGGCCGGATACGACCGGGTGGTCGCGGCCGACATCAGCCCCTCCGCCGTGGAGAACGCCTCCGTCAACGCCGAGCGCCACGGGGTGGCGGACCGTCTGCAGGCCGTGCACAGCGACCTGTTCTCCGGGCTGCGCGAGGAGGAGCGGTTCGACGTCGTCTTCTGGAGCTCCAACTACGTGATGGGGCCGGAGAGCTACGAGTACAAGTCGGTGCACGAGCGGGCCTACGTGGACACCGGCTACCAGACGCACCGCCGCTACCTGGAGCAGTCGGTGCACTGGACCGCCCCGGGCGGCCGCGTCCTGCTGCACTTCAGCGACCGCGGCGACCTGGCCGCGCTGTACGAGATCGCCGACGCCTGCCGGCGCGAACTGGAGACGGTCGCCAGCTGCCGGGTCCGCGAGGGCGAGTACGGAGAGGACATGGTTGAGCACATGCTGATCGAAATCAAGCCAACTGCCGCAAACTTGTCCTGAGCCGCTCCGGGGGGAGATTTCATCGTGCGCACGCTTCTGGTCGACAACTACGACTCTTTTACCTATAACCTCTTCCACTATCTGACCGAGGTCAATGGTCGGGAGCCGGAAGTCGTCCGAAATGACGACCCGCATTGGAAGATCGAACAACTTGCCGCGTTCGACAACGTGGTCGTCTCGCCCGGCCCCGGGACGCCGCACCGGGCCGCCGACTTCGGCATCTGCGCCGGGATCGTCGAGCACTCGCCCGTGCCGCTCCTGGGCATCTGCCTCGGCCACCAGGGCATCGGCCACCTGCACGGCGCCACCGTCGACCGGGCCCCCGAGCCCCGGCACGGCCGCACCTCGCCCGTGCTGCACGAGGGCACCGGCCTGTTCGCCGGGCTGCCCTCCCCGATGGAGGTGGTGCGCTACCACTCCCTCGCGGTGACGGACCTGCCCGACGAGCTGGCGGCCACCGCCTGGACGCCGGACGGCATCCTGATGGGGCTGCGCCACCGGAAGAGACCCTTGTGGGGGGTGCAGTTCCACCCCGAGTCGATTTGCAGTCAGTACGGAACCGAGCTGCTCGCCAACTTCGCCGAACTGACCCGCTCCCACCAGGCGGAGCACCGGGCCGTCCGCCTCACCGCCCCGGCCCCTTCAGCGGCTCCGGCTCCGGCCCCCGCCGACGCCCCGGCGCCCGAGGCCGCGCCCGCCGCCGCCCGCCGCCTGCGCCTGACCACCCGCCGGCTGCCCACCCGCTGGGACGCCGAGGCCGTCTTCGACCAGCTGTTCCGCGGCAACGACCACGCCTACTGGCTGGACAGCAGCCTGCCCGGCGGTGACCGCGGCCGGTTCTCCGTCATGGGCGACGCCACGGGACCGCTGGCCCGAGTCGCCACGGCCGACGTCTGGAGCGGGGTCGTCACCGTCACCTCCGCAGCGGGCGAGAGCGAGCTCGTCGCCGGCGCCTTCCTGGAGTGGATCGACCGCGACCTGCGCTCCCTGCACACGGAGCTCCCCGCGCCGTCCGAGCTCCCCTTCGACTTCACCCTCGGCTGGGTCGGCTACCTCGGCTACGAGCTCAAGGCCGAGTGCGGCGGGGGCCTCGTGCACCGCTCCCCGGTCGCCGACGCCACCATGGTCTTCGCCGACCGGGCCCTGGTCCTCGACCACGCCACCGGCACCACCCACCTGCTCGCCCTCGTCGAAGAGGGCACAAGAGAGGGCACCGAAGGGGCCGGCGAAGGGCACGGCGCGCCGCACGCGTCCGAAGCCGCCGCCGAGGCCTGGCTGGTCGGCACGGCGGAACGGCTCGCACGGCTCGCCGGCCTGCGCCTGCCGGCCCCCCGGCCGCCCGCCGCCGCCGGGGAGATCACCCTGCGCCACGACCGCGGGGCCTACCTGGACCTGATCGACACCTGCCTGGAGGAGATCACCGCCGGCGAGACCTACGAGGTCTGCCTCACCAACATGGCCGAGGCCGAGACCTCCCTCGACCCCTGGACCGCGTACCGCACCCTGCGCCGCACCAGCCCGGCGCCGTTCGCCGCGCTGCTCCAGTTCGGCGAGCTGTCGGTGCTCAGCACCTCGCCCGAGCGGTTCCTGCGGGTCTCCCGCGACGGCCTGGTCGAGTCCTCGCCCATCAAGGGCACCCGGCCCCGCGGCGCGACGCCCGCCGAGGACGCGGCCCTGGTCGCGGACCTGCTGAGCGACGAGAAGGACCGCTCCGAGAACCTCATGATCGTCGACCTGGTCCGCAACGACCTCGGCCGGTGCGCGGTGCCGGGCTCGGTCGAGGCCGAGGAGCTCTTCCGGGTCGAGACCTACGCCACCGTCCACCAGCTGGTGAGCACCGTACGGGCCCGGCTGCGGCCGGAGGCGAGCGCCGTCGACTGCGTACGCGCCGCCTTCCCCGGCGGTTCGATGACCGGCGCGCCCAAGCTCCGGACCATGCAGATCATCGACCGGCTGGAGGCGGGCCCGCGCGGGGTGTACTCCGGAGCCATCGGCTACTTCTCCCTCTCGGGCGCCGCCGATCTGAGCATCGTGATCCGCACCGCCACCGTCACCGGCGGACGGGTCTCGTACGGGGTGGGCGGAGCCGTGGTGGCGTTGTCCGACCCGGCAGCGGAGTACGAGGAGACCGCGGTCAAGGCTGCTCCGCTGCTGGCGCTGACCAGTACTCGCTTCCCGGAGAGGCAGCGAGACCGGATCCCCTCCTGAGGAGCCAGCGGTGCTGGAGACGGGCGAGTTCCGCCGTCTCCAGCACGGCGGCGACCTGCTCCGCGGGGACGCCGAGCCGTTCCAGTGCCTGCAGGGCGCAGGTCGCGGCCCCGTCCCCGTTCAGCAGGGTGTCGCCGGACAGCTCCGCGTCCTGCGCGGCCTCCTCCAGGGTGTCCACGGACAGGGCCAGGGCCGTGTTCCAGCCGATGAGCGTGCCCACACTGCCGTCGGCCCCGGTCCCCCACAGCAGGCGCGGCTGCGGCGCGCCGTTGGCCCGCAGCACCCGCCACCAGTCCCCGGAGAGCCGCTCCTCGCGCAGCCGGTACATCCTGCGGGCCACGGCCAGCCCCGCGGCCCCGCGGACCTCGTGGCCTGGGTCCACGCCCAGCTCGTCCAGCCGGGCGTCGACCTCGGCGTCGAAGAGGCCCACCGCGAACGAGGCCACCATCGGGGCCTCGCCGAGCGGCCGGCCGGAGGCGAGGGACCGCTCCAGCCCGTCGACGTACGCGTCGAGCACCTCGGCGTACCGCTCCCCGGAGAACACCATCGAGGCGTGCACCCCGATCCCCTCGGCGAGGCAGTCGGCGAGCGCCTCCAGGCCCGCCGGGGTCATGGGAAGGCGGACGAGCGCATTGGCGCGCGCCACCGAGCGGTGCACGGCGCGGGCTGCCGTGGCGAGCGCCCTGGCGTCGTGGGCCCACCGCGGGGATACGGCCACGGAGACGTGGCCCACGGTGCCCTTGCTCACCTCGTAGACGGGCAGCAGGAGATCGCAGGCCCGCCGCAGCTGCGCCAGGGTGCTGCCCGCGGGCGCCAGGGCGTTGTGGAAGTGGGCTCCCAGCGTCGGATACCGGACTCCGGCGTCGAACGCCTCGGGGTCGTGCGCGCTCAGCCACGGCGAGACGCCCTCGGACACCAGTTGCTTCAGCAGCGCTCCAGCTCCTTGACTAACCACGATCCCGACCTTAGAACGTCACGGCTTACGCCTGAAATAGTGCGGTGATGGTGTGTCAAGTGCCGGTGTTCCGCGTGCTCTGTGCCTCACCACGTGTGCGGACCCTAAAGGCTCCGGCGGCCGGTCCGTCCCGTCTGTCGCGGTAGTGCGTCAGGTCAATTCCGCGGGTCCGCTCACGACCTGACCTAACGCACCGCCACCTGACGAAGTGGCGAATCTCTGGTGGTTCAGCCGATTACCCGTTTCACAGACTGCTCGCTGCATCTGATGTCACGGCAGGTTCAGCACTGGGAGGTGCCACATGTACGGTGTTGCACGCTGGAAATCATTGCCCGCGGGCCAACAGCCCGTTTGGCCGGACGAAGAAGCCCTGGCGAATGCCAGGGCGGAACTCGCGGACGCCCCGGCCCTCGTGCGCCGGGAGGACGTCGACGCCCTGCGGGCCCTGCTCGCCGCGGCGGCGCGCGGCGAAGTGCAGGTCGTCCAGGGCGGGGACTGCGCGGAGGACCCCGCCGAGTGCACTCCCGGCTACCTGGCCCGCAAGGCGGCCCTCCTCGATGTGCTGGCCGGTGTCATGAAGACGCGCTCGCTCAAGCCCGTGATCCGGGTCGGCCGGCTGGCCGGGCAGTTCGGCAAGCCCCGCTCGAACCCGACCGAGACCGTCGCCGGCGTCGAGCTGCCGGTCTACCGCGGCCACATGGTCAACAGCCCGGAGCCGGACCCCGAGCTGCGCCGCCCCGACCCGCAGCGCCTGGTCGCGGGCTACCGGGCCGCGGCCGGGGCCATGGAGCTGCTGGGCTGGCACGGGGAGCAGCGCCCCTCCGGGGCCGAGGCGCCCGTGTGGACCAGCCACGAGGCGCTGCTGCTCGACTACGAGGGGCCGATGGTGCGCACCGAGCCGGACGGCTCGCGGCTGCTCACCTCGACGCACTGGCCGTGGATCGGTGAGCGCACCCGCGAGCTGGACGGGGCCCACGTCGAGCTGTTCGCGACCATAGCCAACCCGGTCGCGACCAAGGTCGGGCCGAAGATGACCCCGGCCGAGCTGGTCGAGCTGTGCGGGAAGCTCGACCCGGACCGCGAGCCGGGCCGCCTCACGCTGATCTCCCGGATGGGCCAGGGCACCGCCGCGGCGAAACTGCCGGAACTGGTCCGCGCGGTCCGCGAGGCGGGCCACCCCGTGCTGTGGATGTGCGACCCGATGCACGGCAATACGGTCAGTGCACCGGGCGGGATCAAGACCCGCTACGTCGAAACCGTCGTGCGCGAGGTCGAGGAATTCCAGAAGGCCGTGGTCGACAACGGCGGCGTCGCGGCCGGACTTCACCTGGAAACGACTCCCGACCAGGTCCACGAGTGCGTCGCCGACGAATTCCACGTCGATGAACTGGGCGAGAAGTACACCTCGTTCTGCGATCCGCGCCTCAATTCCGACCAGGCCATCGAAGTCGCCTCAGCCTGGCGCGGCTGAGGCCGAAGAAGAAAAAGGGGGTTACTCCATCATGGAAGGAAAGATCGCTCTGGTCACCGGAGCGGCCGGCGGCATAGGCGAGGCCATCGTCCGCGCCCTGGCCTCCCGGGGCGTCCGGGTGGCAGCGGTGGACCGCGATGCCCACCGGCTGCGCGAGGTGGCCAAGTCCGTCGGCGAGCAGGGCGGCCGGGTCGACCCGTTCCCGGCCGACGTCACCTCCAGCGCGGACGTCGAGGCGCTGGTGGACGACGTCGAGGCGCTGGTCGGCCCGCTCGACTTCCTCGTGAACGCGGCGGGCGTGCTGCGGCTCGCCGAGGCGCGCAAGCTCACCGACCAGGAGTGGAGCACGACGTTCGCGGTCAACACCACGGGGGTCTTCTTCGTCTCCCGCGCGGTCGTCAACCGCATGGTGCCGCGCCGGCGGGGTGCGATCGTCACGATCGCCTCCAACGCCGCGGGCACCGCCCGTACGGAGATGTCCGCGTACGCCGCCTCCAAGGCGGCCGCGACCATGTTCACCAAGTGCCTGGGGCTGGAGGTCGCCAAGTTCGGCATCCGCGCGAACCTCGTGGCGCCGGGCTCCACCGACACCCCGATGCTCAGCTCGATGTGGCAGGACGAGAGCAGCGCCCGCGCCTCCATCGAGGGCGTTCCGGACGCGTACCGCGTCGGCATCCCGCTGGGCAAGCTGGCGCGTCCCGAGGACGTCGCCGAGGCGGTCGTCTTCCTGCTCTCCGACAAGGCCGCCCACATCACGATGCACGACCTCACCGTGGACGGCGGTGCGGCGCTCGGTGCCTGAGACCGGTGCAAGCAGTCAGCGAACCGTGAACGAGAGCGTGAACGAGAGGGAGAAACGCATGGCAGGGATACCTGCGATCAGCCCCTATCCGATGCCGTCGGCGGCCGACCTGCCCGCCTCCGCCGTCGACTGGGAGGTCGATCCGGACCGCGCCGTCCTGCTGGTGCACGACCTGCAGAAGTACTTCCTGGCCGCCTTCCCCGCGGGTGAGCAGCCCGTCGTGGACCTGTCCCGCAACGCCGGGGAGCTGCGCGTCCGCGCGGCGGAGCTCGGCATTCCCGTCGCCTACACCGCGCAGCCGGGCGGGATGACGCCCGAGGAGCGCGGTCTGCTCAAGGACTTCTGGGGGCCGGGCATGCAGCCGAGCCCGGAGCACCGCCAGGTCGTGGACCCGGTGGCGCCGGCCGAAGGCGACTGGATGCTCACCAAGTGGCGTTACAGCGCCTTCTTCAAGACCGACCTGCTGGAGCGGATGCGCGCGCAGGGCCGCGACCAGCTGATCATCTGCGGGGTGTACGCCCACGTCGGCGTGCTGATGACCGCCGTCGACGCCTTCACCAACGACATCCAGCCCTTCCTCGTCGCCGACGCCATCGCCGACTTCAGCTGGGAGGACCACCGGATGGCGCTGGAGTACGCCGCCGGCCGGTGCGCCCGGCTGACCACGACCAAGGAGCTCCTCACGGCCCTCCCCGACCGGGTGGCCGCCTACGCGGGAAGGGGATCCGCATGACCGGGGACCTGCTGGGCCGGATCCTCACCGGCCGGCCGCCGGCCTTCGCCCTGATCCACCGGCCGGAGACCACCGTCTCCGGGCACATCGACCTCTTCCTCGGCGAGTTCACCGAGGCGGACACGCTGGCCGACATCCCGCTGCGGGACCTGGAGGCCGGAGCGGGCGCCCGTCAGGACGTGCTCACCCTGGTGCCCTACCGCCAGCTCGCCGAGCGCGGCTTCGAGGCGCCCGACGACGGCACCCCGCTGCTCGCGATGGTGATCGAGGAGCAGGCGCAGCTGCCGCTGGAGACCGTGCTGGGCCGGATCGCCGACGCACCGGTGCACCTGGCGGCAGGCGGCGACTTCGACATCGACGACGACGCGTACGCCGAAACGGTCCGCCGGGTCATCGCGGACGAGATCGGCACCGGCGCGGGCGCCAACTTCGTGATGAAGCGGTCCTTCGTCGCCGACATCAGCGACTACTCCGTCGACGCGGCGCTGCGGTTCTTCCGCCGCCTGCTGGAGCGGGAGACCGGCGCGTACTGGACCTTCATCGTGCACACCGGCGACCGCACGCTGATCGGCGCCTCTCCGGAGCGGCACGTGAGCGTCAGCGGCGGCCGGGCCGTGATGAACCCCATCAGCGGCACGTACCGGTTCCCCGCCTCGGGTCCCGAACTGCCCGGCGTCATGGACTTCCTCGCCGACCGCAAGGAGGCCGACGAGCTGTACATGGTCGTCGACGAGGAACTGAAGATGATGGCCCGGATCTGCGAGTCGGGCGGCCGGGTGGTCGGGCCGTACCTCAAGGAGATGGCCCGGCTCGCGCACACCGAGTACTTCATCGAGGGTCGTACCTCCCGCGACCCTCGGGAGATCCTGCACGAGACCCTGTTCGCGCCGACGGTCACCGGCTCCCCGTTGGAGAGCGCGGGTCGCGTGATCAAGAAGTACGAGCCCCAGGGCCGCGGCTACTACAGCGGCGTGCTGGCCCTGGTCGGCCAGGACGAGAACGCCGGGCAGACCCTGGACTCGGCGATCCTCATCCGCACCGCCGACATCGACAGCCGCGGCCGGATGCGCATCGGCGTCGGCGCCACCCTCGTGCGGCACTCGGATCCGCTGTCGGAGGTCGCCGAGACCCGGGCCAAGGCGGCCGGGCTGCTGGCGATGTTCGAGCAGTCCGGGCCGCGGCGCTTCGGCGACCACCCCGACGTACGGGCGGCGCTGAGCCGGCGCAACGCGACGATCGCCGGCTTCTGGCTGGACGACGACGCCTCCCGCACCCGGCCGGTCCCGCTGCTGGTGGGCCGCAAGGTGCTGGTCGTCGACGCGGAGGACACCTTCACCGCGATGATCGAACACCAGCTGCGGGCCATGGAGGCCGACGTCACGGTCTGCCGCTTCGACGAGCCGTACAGCTTCGCCCCGTACGACCTGGTCGTCATGGGGCCGGGGCCGGGCGACCCGCGGGACGTGGACCACCCGAAGATCGCGCACCTGCGGTCCGCGGTGGACGTCCTCCTGGCGGAGCAGCGGCCGTTCCTCGCGGTCTGCCTCAGCCACCAGGTGCTCAGCATGAAGCTGGGCCTCCCGCTCCGGCGCAGGGAGCACCCCAACCAGGGGGTGCAGCGGGAGATCGAGCTGTTCGGGCGGCGCGAGCGCGTCGGCTTCTACAACACCTTCGCCTCGCAGAGCGCCGCGGACACCGTCGAGGTGCCCGGCATCGGCACGGTCGAGGTGTGCCGGGAGGCGGAGACGGGCGAGGTGCACGCTCTGCGCGGACCCGGTTTCCGCTCGATGCAGTTCCACGCCGAGTCGGTGCTCACCGAGGACGGCATCCGCATCGTCGCCGACGCCCTGTCGGGCCTGCTCCAGGAGCAGTTGGTGTGAAGGCGACGGTGGCCTGGTGGGACCTGTCGGGTTCGGGGCACAGCATCGCCTCGCTGCGGGCGTACCTGCGCGATGAGGCTGTCGACCGGTTCGCGGGGGTCGAGGGCCTGCGGCTGAAGTTCTGGATCGCGGACCCGGCGACCGAGCGGTGGGGGGCGGTGCTGCTGTGGGAGTCGGCCGAGGCGGCTGCCCGTCCGCTGGCCCCGCGGGCCGCCGAGCTCATCGGGCGGCCACCGGTGCAGTACACGGTGTTCGACGTCGAGGCGACGGTCGAGGGCGTCCACACCCTGCCCGCGCTGCCCGGACTCGACCTCATCCGGGAGGACGGGCAGGCCGTGCACAGCAGGTAGGACGGCCCGGACGGGCCCGGCGCCGTCGGGCAGGCGGCGCCGGCCCGGGCCGGGGCGTACGCGTACGGCCCCTCACGACCCTTGCGGGGCGTGGGGGGCCGTCGTCGTGGCCGCGTCGGCCGCGGTGCGCATCATGACCCGGTGCAGCACCTGGGTCATGGCCTCCAGCGTGCCGTGGAAATCGCAGTCCAGGTCCCGCAGATAGGTGTTCTGCGCGAGGACCGCGGCCGCCGGGCGGTCGGTCAGGGTGATGCTCAGCGTCAGCGTGAGCCGTCCCTGCTCGTCCTCGCCCATCTCATTGCGGATCTCCGCGATGTCGGTGTCGTCCAGATGCCGGTAGGTAATGCGCCCCGCGCTCTCCTGCGGGGTCACCCGCTGCCGGAACGTCTGGTCGCCGCGCCGGATTTCCCGTAGAAATCCATCGGCGTACCACTCGGTGATCCGGCATTCCTTAATGGCCGGAACATAGTCCACCGGGAACTGTGCCTTGTGGAGCAGCGCCTGCCACAGGTTCTCCCGCGTCGGACCGCCGCAACACTCCTGACCTGCGTCGACTACCGGACGGGTCCATGAAAGCGTCAGCATTGATCTCCCTTTTCCGCCGCTGGGCCGGCGTGCAGCATCAGCCCGGCGCACGCCCGTGTCAAAGCCGGTCGCAGCATTACGTCAGATGCCCTCAGGACCTGACGAAGTGACCGAAGTCCACTGCCCCGCGGGCCCCCCTTTCTTGCAGGGTGACGGTTGGTTGGTGGCGTTCCACAGAACGCCTTTCCCGTTAAATCCGATGCGGAGAATCAGGAGAACGCTGATGTCTGAACGGTTCGACGGCCAGGTCGTCCTCGTGACCGGAGGAGGCGAAGGCATCGGCCGGGCAGCGGCGGTTGCCTTCGCCCGGCTCGGCGCGCTCGTGGTGGTCGCAGGCCGCCACCCGGAGACGCTCGAAGGAACGGTCAAGCTGATCCGCGACGCGGGCGGGCAGGCCGACAGCGTGATCGCCGACGTGTCGGACACCACGGCCGGGGCCGAGGCCGGCGCCGCGTACGTCGTCGCCGAGACCGTACGCCGCCACGGAGCCCTGAACGTGGCCTTCAACAACACCACGGAACTGGGCCCGCACCAGAGCGTCGCCGACATCGACGAGACCGTCTGGGCCCACACCCTCACGGCCAACCTGACGGGCGTCTGGCTCTCCATGAAGCACGAGATCGCCCACATGGAGACCGCCGGCGGAGGCGTCATCGTCAACACCGCCAGCAACATCGGCGCGCAGGGCATGCTCCCGGGCCTCGGCGCGTACGCCGCCTCCACGGCCGCCGTCAGCGCGCTGACCCGGACCGCGGCCCGCGAGTACGTCGGCCAGTCCATCCGGATCAACGCCATCAGCCCCTGCCCCCTCGGCCGGGGCGCCAGCGTCGAGGAGATCGCCGACACCGTCGTCTGGCTCGCCTCGGACGCAGCCGCATACATCGTCGGGCACGACCTCGTGCTCGACCGCAAGACCGGCGAGTGAGCGGCGCGCAAGCAGTGACCGAGGAGCGCGCGGCACGACGTGTGCCCCGGCGCGTGACCAACGAGTGAGCAGTGCCCCGGCGCCCCCCGGGGACCGGCCGAGCAGAGGAGCCCTGAGCAGAGCGGTGAGCACAGCGGTGATCAGTCCCACGCAGACATCCCCGACATCCCCCCGTCCCTTCGAGTGGAGCGACCTCGACCGCAGCGCCGTGGACACCGCCCGGGCCCTGGCCGTCGACGCCGTCGGGGCCGCGGGCCACGGCCACCCCGCCGCCACGAGCCGGACCCCGGCCGCCCACCCGCTCTTCCGGCGGCTGCTGCGGCACGACCCGGGCGACCCGGGCTGGTCGAACTGCGACTGCTCCGTCCTCTCCTGCGCACACCTGGTCGTGCTCTGGGACGACGACCGGATCTCCCTCGGGGACGATCCCCGGAGCGCGGCCTCCGAGGACGTGCCCGCCCCCTTCCGAGCCCACGGCCGGCACGTCCGACAGGTCGACTGGAGCGCCACCGGCAGGTACGAGGAGGACATGGCGGGCCTGTACGAGGCCCTGTCGGCCGCCCGGGAGGAAACCGGGCGGCCTTCGCTCGTCGCGCCGCGCACCCTCATCGGCCGGCCCTGGCGGGCCGCCTCCCCCGAGCGGGCCGCCGCGTTCCGGACCCACGACTCGACCGGCCGGGGCGAGGACGGCCCCACCCACCGGCCGGTGGAGCACCTGTGGGCGCTGCGCGGCGTCCCGGGCCTCGACGTGGTCCGCCCGGCCGACGCCGCCGAGACGGCCGTCGCCTGGCGGACCGTACTGGAGCGCACCGACCGGCCGGCCGGACTCTGCCTGAGCCGCCGGGACCTTCCGGCCCTCGACCGCTCCGGCGCCGCCGGGGCGGAGTCCGCCGAGGGCACCGCGCGCGGCGGCTACGTCCTGGCCGAGGCGGACGGCGGCGCCCCGCAGGTGGTGCTGATCGCCACCGGGAGCGAGGTGCACACCGCCCTCGACGCCCGGGCCGTCCTCCAGCGCGAGGGCATCGCCGCCCGGGTCGTGTCCATGCCGTGCGCGGAGTGGTTCCGGGAGCAGAGCGCCGCCTACCGCGAGGAGGTGCTGCCGAGCGGCGTGCGGGCCCGGGTCTCCGTGGAGGCCGGCTCCGCGCTCGGCTGGTACCAGCTGCTCGGCGACCCCGGGATCCCGGTCGGGCTCGACCGGTCCGGCGCGAGCGCCCCGTACACCTCCCTCCACCGACGGCACGGCTTCACCGCGGAGCGGGTGGCCGCCACCGCCCGGGCCGCTCTGGCCCGGGCCGCGCACCGGGAGGCGATGTGACCGGGACCGCCCTGACCGCCCGTATCCCCGGCTCGAAGAGCATCACCAACCGGGCGCTGCTGCTGGCCGCCGCGGCCGACGGGGTCTCCCTGCTGCGCTCGCCCCTGGTCAGCGAGGACACCGTCGCCTTCCGGGAGGCCCTGATCGGCCTCGGCGTGCCCGTCGAGACGGGCCCGGACGGCTGGAAGGTCTGCGGCAGCGGGCGCGTCCCCTCCGCGGGGGGCACCGTGTGGTGCGAGGACGCGGGCACCGCCGCCCGGTTCCTGCCGCCGTTCGCGGCGACCGGAGCGGGCACCTTCACCTTCGACGGCACCGGTCAGCTGCGGGCCCGCCCGCTGCGCCCGCTGGCCGACGCGCTCGGCCGGCTCGGCGCCGACGCCCGGGTGGCCGAGCCGGTCGGCGGTCTGCCGCTGACGGTCACCGCGCGGGGCCTGACGGGCGGTGAGCTGACCGTCGACGCCTCGCTCAGCAGCCAGTACCTCACCGGTCTGCTGATGGCCGGGCCGCTGATGCGCCGGCCGCTGACCGTACGCGGGCAGGGGCTGGTCAGCCGCCCGTACATCACCATGACGCAGGCGCTGATGCGCCACTTCGGCGCGTACGTCGACGAGTTCGAGGGCGGGGCGATCCAGGTGCTGCCCGGCGGCTATCGGGCCGCCGAATTCGACGTCGAACCCGACGCCTCCACCGCCTCGTACTTCTTCGCGGCGGCGGCCGTTACCGGGACCACCGTCACGGTCCCCGGACTGGGACGCGGCAGCGTCCAGGGCGACCTGGGCTTCGTGGAGGTCCTGCGCCGGGCGGGCGCCCGGGTGGAGATCGGCGAGCGGGAGACCACCGTCACCGGCACCGGGCCGCTGCGCGGCGGCTTCGACGTCGACATGGGGGACATCTCCGACACCTTCATGACCCTGGCCGCGGTGGCCCCGCTGGCCGACGCCCCCATCACCGTGCACGGCATCGCCCACGCCCGGCTCAAGGAGTCCGACCGGATCGCCGCGGTCGAGGAGAACCTGCGGGCCTGCGGGATCCGCACCGAGTCCGGACCGGACCGGCTCACCGTCCACCCCGGCCGTCCCGCGGCCGCCGAGATCGCCTGCCGGCGGGACCACCGGATCGCCATGGCGTTCTCGGTGCTCGGCCTGCGGGTCCCCGGGATCACGCTCGACGACCCGTCCTGTGTCGGCAAGACCTTCCCCGGCTTCCACGCCGAACTGGAACGGCTCTTCCCGGCCCGTACGCGCCCCTACTCGGGCACCACCACCAGTCACTGACAACGAAAGGGATGTGAGACACCCATGGCCGACATACTCATCGCCGGCGGTGGCATCGGCGGCCTCGCCGCGGCGCTCGGGCTCGCGAAGCGTGGACACCAGGTCACCGTCCTGGAGCGCAGGGACGTCTTCACGGAGGTCGGCGCGGGCATCCAGCTCGGCCCGAACGCCTTCCACGCGCTGGACCTGCTCGGCGTGGGCCAGGAGGTCCGCGACCGCGCCGTCTTCATCGACGAGCTGCGCTTCATGGACGGCACGACCGGCGAGAAGGTCGCCGCGATGCCGGTGAAGGAGAAGTACCGCGCCCGGTTCGGGAACCCGTACGCGGTGGTCCACCGCGTGGACCTGTACCTGCCGCTGCTGGAGGCCGCCCGCCGGCACCCCGGTGTGGAACTGCGCGGCCGCCACCACGTGGTGGCGTACGAGCAGAGGGCGGGCGAGGTGACCGCCGTCCTCGCGGACGGCCGGCGCATCACCGGAGACGCGCTGATCGGCGCCGACGGCCTGCACTCGGCGATCCGGCAGCAGATGGTCGGCGACGGGGCCCCGCGGGTCTCCGGGCACACCATCTACCGCTCGGTGATCCCGATGGAGGAGGTGCCCGAGGAGCTGCGGTGGAACACCGTGACCCTGTGGGCGGGCCCGAAGTGGCACTTCGTGCACTACCCGATCGCGGGTGCCGAGCACTTCAACCTGGCGGCGACGCGGGACGACGGCGCCACCGAGGCGGTGGCGGGCGCGCCCGCCGAGCACGAGCACGTCCTGAACTCGTTCCCGGAACTGTCCGGTGCGGCGCGCAGGCTGCTGGAGCTCGGCCGGGACTGGAAGTCCTGGGTGCTGTGCGACCGCGACCCGGTCGACCGGTGGACCGAGGGCCGGGTCGCCCTCCTCGGTGACGCCGCGCACCCGATGCTCCAGTACGCGGCCCAGGGCGCCTGCCAGGCCGTCGAGGACGCGGTGCTGCTGAGCGGGCTGCTCGACGGCTGCCCGGCCGACTACGAGCAGCGGCTGGAGAAGTACAACGCGGCGCGGCGCGAGCGGACGGCCGAAGTGCAGCTGGTGGCACGCGAGATGGGGCGTCAGCTCTACCACGCGGCCGGGGATGCGCGGGTCGAGCGCAATGTGATGCTGGCCTCGCTGTCGGACGACGACATGTACGACAAGGTGGCCTGGCTGCACGGCTCGCAGGATTTCGGGGCCGCTGCGGGCAGTTGACCGGAGCAGCCGTGGAGCCGCCGGGGCGGTGGGGGCACAGGGGGCGTACGCGCCCCCACCGCCCCTTCCGTCGCGTCCCGGTTGCCGCCGTGCGGCGCGTTCGGGTCCTCTTTAGACTGGATGTGCTCGGGGACTGCGTTCCACCAGTCTGTGAGGCAGAGCCATGCGAAGAGCATCCTGGCTTGCGATCACCGCTGCCCCGGTTCTCGTCGCCTCGGTCGCGTTCGGCCCGGCCGTGGCCGCGCCGGCCGCCCCCGCCGCAGCCAAGTGCTCCTTGAGCAGGGACGATCTGAACTCGGAACCGGGCAAGACGGTGTACCTGCTCCGTGGGAAGGGCTTCACTCCCGGGGCCGCCTGGGAGCTGAGGGGGCAGTTCGCCCCCGACCCCGACCGCACCGGTGGCATGGGCGCCGGTGGGACCGTTCCGGAGAACGGCACCGTCAACATCGCCGAGCTGCCCGCCGGCACGTTCTTCATCAGCAGCAACAAGGACGGGGACGTCTTCTGCGGGACGACGCCCAAGGAGAAGACGGGCAAGAGCCGCCAGTACTCCAAGGGGTTCGACCGGGGTTACTCCGACATCCGGCACAACTGCCGTGCCAAGCCGCCCCGTGACATCCAGCAGAAGAGCATGGACTGGCGGGAGGGCTACCGGGACGGGTCCGCGAAGGCGACCGCGAAGTTCTGCCACTGAGGTGGGTCGGCCCCGGCAGGGCGGGGTGCCGTGCCGGGGCCCGGGGTGGACCGCTCGTGGTCAGATCGTGAGGACGATCTTGCCCGTGGTGTGCTTCGACTCGCTCAGTTCGTGCGCCTTGCGCACCTCCTGGAGCGGGAAGGTCTCGGCGACCACCGGGCGGATCCGGCCCGCCTCGGCGAGGTCGGCCAACTGCTCCAGGACGGCGTGGTCCGGCGCCACGTTGACCGTGATGCCGCGCAGCCCCAGGGCCTCCGCCTTCGCCTTGATCTCCTCCAGGGCGAGGGGGTTGGTCGCGCCGATGTAGGTGCCGCCCGGGCGCAGGGTGCGCAGCGAGCGGTCCTCGTAGTCGCCGCCGATGAGGTCGAAGACGACGTCCACGTCCTGGACGGCCTCGGTGAAGTCCTCGCTCGTGTAGTCGATGAGCTCGTCGGCGCCCAGTTCGCGCAGCAGCTCGTGCTTGGCGGCGCTCGCCGTGCCGATCACGTACGCGCCGCGGGCCTTGGCGATCTGCACGGCCATGTGGCCCACACCGCCGGCCGCCGCGTGGACGAGCACCCGCTGGCCCGGCTGGATGTCCGCGCCGTCCACGAGCGCCTGCCAGGCCGTCAGGCCGGCCATCGGCAGGGCCGCCGCCTTGACGTGGTCCAGGGACTGCGGCTTGCGGGCGAAGTGGCGCGCGGGTGCGGCGACGTACTCCGAGTATCCGGCGGCCTCGTTCGGGAAGGACGGCAGGCCGAAGACCTCGTCACCGACCTTGAAGCGGTTCTCGCCGGGCGAGACGGCCACGACGGTGCCGGAGACGTCCCAGCCGACGCCGAACGGCGGGGTGAGCCACAATCCGAATTCACGGATCTTCCAGTCGATCGGATTCACGCCGGCGGCGTGGGTCTTTACCAGGATCTCCGTGGAATTGGGAGCGGGAATCGGGGAATCTGTCAGGTTGAGGACCTCTATTCCGCCGAGGGTTTCCTGACGTACGGTGCGCATGGTTTCTGTCATGGTGTGCATGATCCGCAAAGGCCGCGCGAGTTGTAAAGCCACCTCTCCGTCGTCCGTCGAATTCCGGCCATCCGGAACCTGACACAGCCACCGGGAATATCTTTTGAGGGCCGGTGTGCTGCCCAATGCTGGACCATATGACTCAGCTGCGATCACTTGGTTCGGCCGGCCCTGAGGTTTCCGCTCTCGGCCTCGGCCTGATGTCCATGTCCGACTTCTACGGCCCCGCCGACCGGGCCGAGGGAGTCGCCACCGCCCACGCCGCCATCGACGCGGGCATCACCCTCCTCGACACCGGCGACTTCTACGGCAGCGGCCACAACGAGCTCCTCCTGCGCGAGGTGCTGCAGACCCACGACCGCGAGCAGCTCACGCTCAGCGTCAAGTTCGGCGTCCTGCGCGACCCGGCCGGCGGCATCCTCGGCGTCGACAACCGCCCCGAGGCGGTCAAGAACTCCCTCGCCCAGACCCTCCAGCGGCTCGGCACCGACTACGTCGACGTCTACCGTCCGGCGCGCCTCGACCCGAACGTGCCGATCGAGGAGACCATCGGCGCCATCAAGGAGTGCATCGAGGCCGGCTGGGTCCGCCACATCGGCCTGTCCGAGATCGGCGCCGAGACCCTGCGCCGCGCCTCCGCCGTGCACCCCATCGCGGACCTCCAGATCGAGTACTCGCTGCTGTCCCGCTCCATCGAGGACGAGATCCTGCCGACGGCGCGCGAGCTCGGCACCGCGATCACCGCGTACGGGGTCCTCGCCCGCGGCCTGCTGTCGGGCCGCTGGAACCACCAGCGCGCCACCGCGACCGACGACGGCCGCAGCAGCTTCCCCCGCTTCAGCGGCGAGAACCTCGACCGCAACCTCCAGCTGGTCGCGGCCCTGGGCAAGGTGGCCGAGGCCAAGGGCGTGACCACCTCGCAGCTCGCCATCGGCTGGGCCATGGCCCAGGGCGTCGACATCGTGCCCGTCGTCGGCTCCCGCCGCCGCGAGCAGCTCACCGAGGCGCTGGGCGCCCTCTCCCTGGAGCTGACCGCCGAGGACATCGCCGAGATCGAGCGCGCGGTGCCCGCCGAGGAGGTCGCCGGTACGCGCTTCGACGCCGAGGGCATGGCCATGCTCGACAGCGAGAAGAAGGGCTGAGCGTGAAGCCCATCGGCAGCGCCGCCCAGTGGCAGGCCGACCGCCTCGACGTCCAGGCGTACCTCGACCGCCTGGGCATCACCGGGCCGCTGCAGCCGGACGCGGAGACCCTGCGCCGGCTGCACCGTGCGCACGCCCTGGCCATTCCGTTCGAGAACCTCGACATCCTGCTGGGCCGGGGCATCGACCTCGACATGGACGCCATGCAGTCCAAGCTCCTGCGCAGCAGCCGCGGCGGGTACTGCTACGAGCACAACATGCTGTTCGCGGTCCTGCTGGAGCGGCTCGGGTACGAGGTCACCCGCCTCTACGCCCGGCCGCTCCTGGACGCGCCCAAGCCGCTGCCGCGCACCCACCTCGTACTGAGCGTGGCCGTCGGCGACGAGACGTACCTCGCGGACGTCGGCTTCGGCGACGAGGGCCCCCTGGAGCCGATCCCCGTCTCCGACGGCATCGTCCGCGACCAGGGCGGCTGGGTGTACCGGCTGGCCCGGGTCGAGGGCTCGGACAAGGAGTGGGTGCTCTCGCTGAAGCGGGAGGACGACTGGTTCCCGCTGTACTGGTACGCCACCGAGGCGCACCACCACATCGACTGCGTGGTCGCCAACTACTTCATCTCCACCCACTCCAGCTCGCCCTTCACCGGGCGGGTGTTCCTGGAGCGGATCGCGGAGGGCTGGCGGCTCAACCTCAACCACCGCAAGCTCACGCTGACCCGGGCGGACGGCACGGTCGAGGTCCGGTCCATCGTGGACGAGGAGGTGGCCGGCCTCCTGGCGGAGCAGTTCGGCATCGAGCTGACGCAGGACGAGGTCAAGATGGTCGTCGCGGCGCTGCCCGCGCCCGAACCGGCCTGATCCCGGACACTGGCCGCTGCGGGGCCCGTCACCTGGTGACGGGCCCCGCTCGCGTTCCCGTCCGCGCGCCGCGCCACGCGCCGCGCAGCCGCGCGTCCACGCCGAAACAGCCGTACGGGCCCGGCGGGGGGAGCCGGGCCCGTACGGGCGCTGGGGAAGGGGGGAGGGGCGAGGAGGCCTAGCGCGGCTGGACGGCGATGCGGGTGGCCTTGCCGGTGGAGGCGCCACCGGTGACGAACGTGCCGTCCAGGTTGTTGATCTGGAAGGCGAAGTCGAAGTTGGCGGTGTTGCGGCCCGTCACCGTGATGTTGGCCTTGAAGGTGATCGTGGAGTTGGCCTTGCCGTCCGTGCCGATCAGGAAGGCGGTGTCGGTGTCGGAGTAGGTGCCGCAGCCGGTCTGCTTCCACTCGCCGTGCGAGGCGGTCGTGGTGTTGTTCGGCGAGGTGAAGTTGACGACGCCGGAAGTGGCGGTCGCGCTGCCGTAGTAGCTGCCGAGGAAGGTGTCGTGGGTGTTGTCGTCGACCACCTTCCAGCTGCCCGGGAGGGTGTAGCAGCCGCTGCCGCCCTCGACGGCCGCGGACGCCGGACCCGTGACGGCCGTCGCGGTGGCCAGCGCGGCGACACCGGCGAATACGGCGACCTTGAGACGGGTGCTCTTCAGCATGTGATTCTCTCCTTGAAAGGGAATGGGGGCGGCTTTCCCTTCCATGATGCCGCCCCTTTTTCCGTGGAGGTATGGGCCAGTTGTCGATTCGTCAGGTCGCCCACGGGGGTAGAAATGCGGAAATCCCCGCACCGTCCGGTGCGGGGATTTCCGCAGGGAATGGAAGAGATAAAGGAAAGGGTCAGTCGATCTGCATGACGATGCGGATCGCCGGGTCGATGTCCGGCTGCTTCGGCATGGCGGCCGGGTCGATGACGATGCCGAAGTGCTCCTCGTAAGCGGCACGCAGGGCGGCGTCGTCGGCCAGTTCGACCGTCGTGGTGCCGCCGGCGTCCGTGCGCGTCAGTTCCCGGCCGTTGACCGTGACCCGGCCGGACTCGTTCTGGATCGAGCAGATGAGGTTGTGCAGGAACACCGAGTCCGGCGCCGTGCGGTACCACCACAGGGTCGGGTGGAAGTCGCCGATCCGCACCGGCCGTTCGTCCAGCCGGTACTGGATGTTCCCGTTCAGCTCGACCTGGACGAAGCCGTCCTCGGTCCGGACCACCCGGTAGTCCCCGTGCGGGTCCTTCTGCACCTCGGCCGAGTCGATCTGCAGCGGGAAGCGGCTGTTCTTGCCGAAGCCGGCGTCGACCAGCCAGTCCTGCCCGTCCAGCCGCACCCGCAGCGCCAGGTGGCACAGCGGGGCGCCGAAGGCGCCGCCGAGGAAGACCTGGCCGGCCAGGATCTCCACGGAGAAGCCGAGCGCCTCCAGCAGGTGCCCGAAGGACGGGTTCAGCTCGTAGCAACCGCCGCCGCGCCGGCGCGTGACGATCTTGTCGTAGAGGAAGTCCTGTTCGAGGCCCAGCTCGGCGCCCTCGACGTGGTAGTCGATGTTCTCGAACGGAACCGACAGCACGTGCCGCTCCTGCAGGTGCCGCAGCGCGTGCAGGTCGGCCCGCTCGGGCCGGCGCGCGCCGATGCGCTCCAGGTACGCGTCCACCATCGCTTCGCTGAACATGTTCTTCTTCGTCTCCTGTGTCATCGGGACTGCCATCCGGTGGGCGGGATGTTGTGGTTCACGCGGAACACGTTCTGCGGGTCGTACGCGTCCTTGACCGTGACGAGCCGGGCGTACGTCTCCTCGTCGTACGCCGACTTCAGGTGCTGCGGGGAGCTCTCCAGGGCGCTGATGAAGCTCAGGAACGGGCCGCCGATGCGCCAGGGCTCCATCGTCTCGATCAGCCGCTCCTGGAACTCCCGCACGTCCTGGATGTGTTCGGGCCACACGGGGGCGCCGGCGAACAGCGTGTACGCGGTCTCGCGGTGCGGCAGGGCGTTGGCGTGCTCGGGCTGCCGGCCCAGCGCCCCGCCGAGGTGGCGCAGTTCGATGCCGGGGCGTACGGCATCGGCGCCCTCCTTGATCAGCGGCAGCAGGGTGTCGATCGCCGCGTCGTCGAGCTCGCGGATGCGGGTGGAGCGCTCGTAGTAGACGAACGGCACCGTCGGGTCCATGTTGATCTCGGCGACCCGCGTGTACGGCATGTCCGCGACGGTGTCGAGCACCGGCTCGGCGATCTCGCGCAGCGGGCGCACCAGCGCCTCGCCCTCCTCGTTCGAGCCGTTGAACGCGATCCGGATGTGCGCGAGGAAGCGGCCGCGGACCGGCTCCGGGAGCACGTCGATGTCGGGGAAGCGCATCACGGCGATGGAGGACTGCATCTGGTCGGGGACCGTCCGCGTCCAGTCCCGCCAGGTGCGCAGGATCGTGTCGATGTGCTCGCCGGGCAGGAACAGGCCGCCGCCGTAGAGCCGGGCCACCGGGAAGAGGCCGATCTCAAGGGAGGTGACCACGCCGAAGTTGCCCTTGCCGCCGCGCAGCGCCCAGAACAGGTCCGGGTGCTCCTCGGGCGAGACGTGCCGCAGTTCGCCGTCCGCGGTGACCAGGTCGATGTTCTTGACGTGGTCGGCGGAGTAGCCGTACGAGCGGCCCAGCGGGCCGAGGCCGCCGCCGAGGGTGTACGAGACCACGCCGACCCCGGGGGAGGCGCCGTTGAGCGGTGCCAGGCCGAAGGCGGCGGCCTCCTCGATGACCCGGCTCCACTGGACGCCGGGCTCGACGCGGGCGGTGCGCCCGCGCGGGTCGATCCGTACGCCCTTGAGGTTGCGGGTGTTGATCAGTACGGCTCCGTCGGCGGGCAGCGAGACGCCGTGGCCGGTCGCCTGGACCGCGACGGCGATGCCGTGGCGGGTGGCGAAGCGCACGGTGGCGAGGATGTCGGCGGTGCCGTCGGCCACGACCACGGCGGCGGGCCGGCTGTCCGGCAGGATCCGGTTGAAGCCGAGCGTCTCCTCCTTGTAGGCGTCGGTGCCGGGCAGCAGCAGCGGGCCGCGCAGCTCTGCTCCGAGGGCGGAAAAGTCGGGGCTGGTCACAGCGGTTCCTTTCGGTAACGGGGTGCTCACCGGGTGGCCTTGCCGGAGCTGCGCAGGCTCGGGAGGGTGAGCGCGGTGAGCAGGACCACGACCCCGCCCAGCCAGGCCACGGTGATCAGCTCCACCTGGTCGACGATCAGGCCGCCGACGAGCGCGCCGAGCGCGATGGCGAGGTTGAAGACGGACACCCACAGCGCGGAGGCGGCCTCCATCGCGTCGGGCGCGGACTTCAGCATCCAGGTCTGCAGGCTGACGGAGACACCGCCGAAGGCCAGGCCCCACAGGACCAGCAGCGCGATGCCGCCGGCCTGGGTCTTGCCGAGCAGCGGGAAGAGCAGCATCGCGGCGGCCAGGGCGACGATGATGACGGCCATGGTGCGGCCCAGGTTCTTCGCGACGGCCGCGCCGGCGACGAAGTTGCCGATGATGCCGGCGACGCCGAAGCCCAGCAGCAGGACGCTGATCAGGTCCTCGTCGATGCCGGAGACCTGCTGGAGCATCGGGCTGACGTAGGTGTACGCGGCCAGGTGGCCGGTGACGATGAGGGCGGTGGCGATGATGCCGGCCCGCACGCCGCGGTTGGCGAACTGGCCGATCAGCTCGCGCACGCCGACGGGGGCGGTGGCGGGCAGCGCCGGCAGCAGGGCCAGCAGGGCGACGAGCACCGCGAAGGCGAGGACGCCGAGCGTGGCGAACGCGGTGCGCCAGCCGGCCAGCCCGCCGATCAGGGTGCCGGTGGGCACGCCGAGGACGTTGGCGGCGGCGACGCCGCCGAAGATGAGCGCGGTCGCCCGGGGGATCGCCGCGGGCTGGACCAGGCGGAAGGCGAGACCGCCCGCGATGGCCCAGAAGCCGCCGATGGTGATGCCGACGAGCACACGCGAGGCGAGCAGCACGCCGAAGTTGGGCGCGAGGACGGTGACCAGGTTGGCGACCGCCATCACGGTCATCAGGCCGACCAGCAGGAAGCGCCGGTCCAGGCGGCCGACGAGCACCGGGATCAGCGGCGCGGACAGCGCGGCGACGAGGCCGGGCACCGTCACCATGAGTCCGGCGGTGCCCTCGGAGACGTGCAGGGCGGAGCCGACGGAGGTGAGCAGGCCGATCGGCAGCTGCTCGGCGGTGACCAGGGTGAAGATGCCGACCGCGACGGAGACGACGGCGAACCAGGCCTTCAGCGGGGTCCGCTCCGCCACCTCCTGTTCTGCGGCGGTCTCGGCGGTTGTTTCCAGGGTTGCCATGGCAAGAACCTCATTCGTGTCTCTGGGGGCGGGTGCGGCCGCCGCGTCGGGTTTGCCGTCGGGGCGGCCGTCGGAGCAGGTCAGGGGCGGGGGACCCAGCCGGACTCGTCCCAGAACCGCAGCTGCCGGAGCTTCGACGTGGTGGCGGTCCGTGCGATCCGCTCACCTCCGAGCACCAGGGTGCTGGGCCGCTCGGGATCGAAGACCGGCCACTCGGGGGCACCGGGACCGGCGGGCACGCCGTCGCGGGCGAAGGCGGCCACCAGGTCCATGAAGGTCTCGGAGACGGCGCGCTCCTGCGGTCCGTCGTGGAAGAGGGGCGTGCTCTCCGGGATCGGGTAGGTCGCGGCGATCGCGGCGGTGTCGGCGTACGTGCCGAAGAGGAACGGCGAGGTCGCCTCGTGCGGGGTGCCGTGGTGCGGGGCCCGGACGGGCTGGGCGAACTCCATGACCCACTGGGGGGAGCGGCCCTGGCGGGCGTGCCGCTCCGAGAGCCGCATGATCTGGTAGCGGAACAGCGCGTCGCCCCAGATCTCCGTCCACAGCGACAGCGGGTCCTGCGGCAGCCCGTCGGCCTCGGCCGCCTCGCGGTAGGCGGTGATGCAGGCGTCGACGAGCTCGTACGAGACCTTGGCCATGCCCTTCTCCAGCACGCCCCGGACGGCCTCCCGCAGCTCGGCCGCGTCGGTGGGCGGCGGGGTCGGGGTGGGCTGCGGCGGGCACGGGCCGGTGTAGAAGGAGCCCTCGGTCCGGGTGTGCACGGCCAGGACCGGCACGTCGGGCGTGGGCAGTTCCCAGTCGAATGCGCTCATCCAGCGGCCGTCGACGACCGGCCCGCGGAACTCGCGTCCGCTGCCCACCGCGCGCTCGCCGGGCAGCCCGCCGAACAGCTCCTCCCAGGCCTCCATCAGCGCGGAGGCGGGCACCTCGCGCAGTCCCGGCACCGTCGTTGCGAACCGGCGCGCGAGCAGCTCGTACGCCTGGCGGGAGTCGGCGGGGGTCAGCGAGGTGGAGGGGTCCCACACGTGGCAGGCGCTGATGGGGACGATGCGGCGGATGATGTGGCCCAGTTCGGGCAGGAGCGCGAGCTGCCAGGTGCTCGCGCCGCCCGCCGAGGTGCCCGCAACGGTGATGTTGCCGGGGTCGCCGCCGAAGGCCGCCGCGTTCGCGTGGACCCAGCGCAGCAGGGCCGCCTGGTCCTGGAGGCCCCAGTTGGCGAAGTCGCCGGTCTCCGGGTCGGCGAGTTCCTCGTGCAGGCCGAAACCGAGGGCGCCGAGCCGGTAGTTGAAGGTGATGACGACCAGGTCGCCGCGGTCGGCGAGGCGGGCGCCGTCGTAGACGGGCAGGCTGCCGCCGCCGACCATCCAGCCGCCGCCGTGGATGTAGACGAGCACCGGCCGGCTGCCGTCGGTGGCGGGCGTCCACACGTTGGCGTAGAGGGAGTCCTCGCCGCTGCCGGGGATGATCGGCTGGAGCGACTCGGGAGCGAAGGCGGTGGCGTCGCGTACGCCGCTCCACGGGACGGGCGGGCGCGGCGAGGCGAAGCGAAGCCTGCCGACGGGCGGGGCGGCGTACGGGACTCCGCGGAAGACGGACAGCCGTCCGGCGCGCTGCCCGGCGACCACGCCGGCGCCGGTGTGGACCAGCACGGTCCCGGCTCCGGCCGCGGCTGCGCCTGCGGCCGGGCCGTCGGTCTCGATTCCGGTCTCGTTTTCCGGCGAGGGGCTGGTGGCGGCGGAGAGGGACATGGCCGTGAGTACTCCATCGTCATCGACGGGCGGTCAGTCACGCCGACTCCACGGTGTTGCCCATTCGAACCGAATGCGCCGCGTCGGATGACTCTGGACCATCCGATGCTGGTTACCGCGCAAGAGGGCGGCAACAAAGGGGAGTGCACTGTGTCAGGTGTCCGGTTGTCCGTCAGCTCGGGCCGGAAGCGGGCCGGTGCCGTGTTTTCATTCGGCGTACGCTGCCGGGTTCGAATCGTCAGGGAGAATGCGATGCTGGACGAAGCGGAAGTGGCCGAATACCTCGACAGGATCGGCGCGAAGAAGCCGGACACGGCGGATCTCGAAGGGCTGCGCCACCTCCAGGAGCGCCATGTCCTGTCGGTGCCCTTCGAAAACATCGACTACCACCTGGACCGGACGATCCACCTCGGCGAGCAGGTCGTCGACAAGATCGTGCGCGGGCGCCGCGGCGGCGGCTGCTACGAGGTGAACTCGGCCTTCGCCGTCCTGCTGGCCTCCCTCGGGTACGCCGTCGAGATCCTGCCGGGCCGGGTGTACCGGCCGGACGGCCTGGGGCCGGCGATGTGCCATCTGGCGCTGCGCGTGACCGTCGGCGGCGAGCCCTGGCTGGTGGACGCCGGATTCGGCCGCAACAGCCGTCATCCGCTCCACCTCACCACCTCTGACGTGCAGCGGGACCCGCACGGGGAGTACCGGGTCAGCCCCGCACAGGGTGGCGGCCACGACGTGGAGCTCGACGGCAGGCCGCTGTACCGGCTCGACGACCGGCCCTGCCGCCTCGACGACTTCGGCCCCACCCTGTGGTGGTGGCGCACCAGCCCCGACTCCCCGTTCCTCCAGGAGCTGTTCTGCTCCATGCCGCTCGCCGACGGCCGGGTCACGCTCAAGAACAACCGCCTGGTCAGGGTCGAGGGCGGAGTCCGAACGATCGAGAAACTCGACGGCGAGGAGGCGGTTCTGGCCGCTTACCGCACCCACTTCGGAATGATTCTCGACGAACTCCCGCAAGGCGGTGGCGTGAACCGGACCGTCGGGATCCAGCTGACCTGACACAGACAGTTGACGTACTCATCGGAAGGGCGTGGACCCGATCACGGGACTCCCCGCACGATGCGAAGAGTACGGCGTTACCCCGTACCCGGAAGGAGCATTGTGTCCACCGTTGATCCCTTGCTGGAATTTCCACTCGACACCCAGCCGGACCCCGACGAATTCCTGCGCGCCGCCCTGCGCTGGCATTTCTCCCCGGAAACGGGTTCGCCGTTCTGGCTGGAACGCGCGGGAAGCCTCGGATTCGACCCGCTGACCGACGTCGGCGGATTCGCCGACCTGGCCAAGTTCCCGAACCTCGCGAACGAACTGCGCCACGTACGCGCCGAGGACCTCATACCGCGCGGCTACGGGGAGCACCCCGAGGTCGTGGGCGTCTACGAGAGCGGCGGCACGACCGGCGCCCCCAAGCGCATCGTCCTGCTCCAGGAGTGGCTGGACCGGCTGCTCGCCTGGAGCAGCGCGCAGCTGGACCGCCACGGCGTTCCGCAGAACGTGAACTGGCTCGTCGTCGCCCCGACCGGCCCGCACATGGTCGGTGACGTGATCAAGCGCCAGACCGCCTTCCGCGGCGGCCTCGCCTTCACCGTCGACCTCGACCCGCGCTGGGTCAAGAAGCTCATCTCCGAGGGCAAGACCGCGGAGGCGGGCGCCTACGCGGAGCACATCGTCGACCAGGTGGCCTTCCTGCTCCAGACGCAGGACATCGGCGTCCTGATGTGCACCCCGCCGGTCCTGGAGCGGCTCGCGCGCCGCGAGGACCTCGCCAAGCTCATCGACGACAAGGTCAAGGCGATCAACTGGGTCGGCACCCAGATGGACGCCGACACCCGCTACCTGTACCGCACCGAGGTCTTCCCCAAGGCGCACCTCTACAGCGGCTACGGCTCCACGATGATCCTCGGCAACGCGAGCGAGCGCCCGGGCCTGACCGACGACGACCCGTGCATCTACGACCCCTTCTCCCCGCACATGGTCTTCGACGTGGTCGACCCCGAGACGCGCCTGACCGTCCCGTACGGCGAGCGCGGCCAGGTCGTGATGCACCACGTCAGCAAGAGCCTGTTCATGCCGAACAACCTGGAGCGCGACTACGCGACCCGCGTGCCCGCGCCCGAGGGCGTCTGGCAGATCGGCGACTCCGTGGCGGACATCGCCCCGGTCCAGGAGTTCGACAACGAGACCGTCATCGAAGGGGTCTACTAATGAGCGCCGGGAGCGCCGGTCTGATCACGCTGGACGCGCTCGGGCCGGCCGGACCCTTCCGCGCGCGCAAGCGGATGACCGTCACCGATGTGACGGGCGCCCCGGCCGCCGAACTCAGCCTGGTTCCCAAGCTGTTCGTGACCCGGGCGATGGACGCCCTGCGCAAGGCCCGCACGCTCCCGCTCGACGAGCGGACCGCCGCACTGGCCCGGGCCGGGAAGATCTTCGCCGAGGAGACCATCGACGGCCTGTCGTTCGCGGAGTACGAGCGCACGGTCGCCCGGGTCTCCGGGGTGCCGCTCGGTGTCGTACGGGCCGCGACCGCCGCCATCATCGAGGCCACCGAGCTGTCCCGGTTCGCCGCCTACCAGGCGCGGCCGGCCGGCGCGGTGGAGGACTGGCGTGCCGACGGCACCCGGAACGGCAGCGCGGTGTGGACCCGTCGCGGCGACGTGTTCGCGGTGCACGCGGCCGGCAACCACCCCGGACCGCACTCCCTGTGGGTCGAGGCCCTCGCGCTCGGCTACCGGGTCGCCGTACGGCCCTCGCGCCGTGAGCCCTTCACCCCGCACCGGCTGATCTCGGCGCTGCGGGCCGCGGGCTTCGGCAACGACCAGGTCGTGCTGCTGCCCACGGACTACGACGCGGCGGACGAGATCCTGCGCAGCGCCGACTTCGGCCTCGTCTACGGCGGCGACGACGTCGTGCGCAAGTACGCGGGCACCAACGTGCTCCCGCAGGGCCCCGGCCGCTCCAAGATGCTGATCCCCGCCGGCGTCGACTGGCGCGACCACCTCGACACCATCGTGGACTCCATCAGCCACCAGGGTGGTGTGGCCTGCATCAACGCCACCACCGTGCTCGTCGACGGCGACCCGGCCCCGCTCGCGCAGGCCATCGCCGAGCGGCTCGCCACCATCCCCAGCCTGCCCCCGGAGGACGAGAAGGCCGTCCTCGCGGTGCAGCCGGTGGAGGGGGCGCGGGCCATCGAGAAGTTCCTGCTCGCCAAGGCGGCGGGGACCACGGCACACCTCGGCGGCGACGGCATCGTCGAGGAGCTCGGCGACGGCAGCGCCGTGCTGCGCCCGGCCGTGCACCAGCTGGAGCGGCCGGACGCCGAACAGGCCGGCATCGAGCTGCCCTTCCCCTGCGTGTGGGTGGCCCCGTGGTCGCCGGCCGACGGGATCGGGCCGCTGCGCAACTCCCTGGTGCTGACGGCCTTCACGGACGACGAGGCGCTGATCGACGAGCTGATCGCGGAGCCCACCATCAGCAACGTCTACCTCGGCGACCACCCGACGTACTGGATCCGTCCGGGGGTTCCGCACGACGGCTACCTCGGCGAGTTCCTGATGCGGACCAAGACCGTCATCCGCGACTGAGTCCCTTCCCGCCGCAAGGCCCGGTGGGTCCGGTCCGGGGCGTGCACAGCGCCCCGGACCGGGCCCGCCCTGCTCATCCCGTCCCTCGATTCCGCACGCATCCCGTCACTCACCAAGGAGCATCTTTGTCATGCCCATGAACGGAACGGGCACTTCCAGACCCGCGAGAGCGCCCAGGCTCGACTCCCTGACCGGTCTGCGCTTCCCCGCGGCCCTGCTGGTCTTCTTCTTCCACGCCTCCCTCGGCGTCCCGTGGATCAGGCTGTTCCAGGAGGACTCGGCCAACAACGCCTTCGCGAAGTACGCCTCGCAGGCGGGCGCCCTCGGCGTCACGTTCTTCTTCGTGCTCAGCGGCTTCGTCCTGACCTGGTCGGCCCGGGACCAGGACACGATGCGGGCCTTCTGGCGCCGCCGCTTCGTCAAGATCTACCCGAACTACGTGATCACCTGGGCGCTCGCCCTGGTCACCTTCGCGGCCGTCATGACGAAGCCCTGGCAGGCCGTGGTCAACCTGCTCATGCTCCAGGTGTGGGTGCCCGACTTCGCCACCAACTTCAGCGTGGACCCGCCGAGCTGGTCCCTCGGCGCGGAGGCGGTCTTCTACCTCTCGTTCCCGGTGCTGTTCCTGCTGGTCAAGAAGATCGCGCCGGCCCGGCTGAAGTACTGGATCGCCGGTGTCGTGGCCGCCGTCCTCCTCACCCCGACGCTGACCTATGCGGTCATCGAGAACACCGGCATGCAGATGCCCGGCGCCGAGGGCACCTCGACGGTGCAGTACTGGTTCGCGTACGTCCTGCCGCCCGTCCGGCTGCTGGACTTCGCCCTCGGCATCCTGGTCGCGCGCGCCGTGATGGCGGGCCGCTGGCGCAACATCGGCATGACCTGGTCGGCGCTGCTGCTGGCCGTCAGCTACGCCGTCGCCATGTACGTGCCGCACCTGTACGGCCAGCGCTCGGTCACGCTCATCCCGATCGTGCTGCTGATCGCGGCCGTCGCCTCCAGGGACGCCGAGGGCAAGCCGACGCCGTTCAAGAGCCGGTTCATGATCTGGCTCGGCGAGATCTCCTTCGCCTTCTACCTGCTGCACTACATCGTGTTGGCGTACTCCCGCTCCCTCCTGGGCGACCAGCTGTTCTCGACGCCGGTCGGCATCGCGCTGATCGCCGGCCAGATCGTCGTCGCCGTCCTGCTGGCCTGGGCGCTGTACGCCTGGGTGGAGGCGCCGATCACCCGCCGGTTCTCCAGTTCCCGCAAGGCCAGGGCGGCCAAGGCCGCGCGCGCCGAAGCCGCCCGCGCCGGCGCTTCGCCGGAGGCCGAGGGCCGCACCCTCGAAACCGTCTGACGCAGCGCACCGACCCGCTCCACGAGCCGCCCTCCGGGAACCCCACGCCCCGGCGGGCGGCCCCTTCATGTCGCGGGAGCCAGCAGCCGGTGTCCCGCGGCCGGCAGGCCACGGCCCACGAACGGCCGTATCTCGCCGTAGGCGCGGGCGTCGCCGACCAGGATCCCGCCGAGCAGGGTGTGGCAGTCCGCGGCCAGCACCAGCTTCGCGTACGTGCCCGCCGCCTCGTCCAGGCGGCTCAGCTCCACCGCCCCCTCGCTGCTCGCCTGGGCGTCGCCGAAGCTCGCCACCTCCACCCCGAGCAGCTTCAGCCGGGTCGACAGGTCCGCCTCCCCGAACGGCTCCGCGGGCAGGTCCAGCAGCTGCCGGGCGACCGAGGAGGCCATCCGGTAGCCCGGCGCCGCCAGCCCGTGGCAGCGCCCTTCCACCGCCGCGCACTCGCCGATCGCCCAGATCCGCTCGTCCCCGGTCCGGCACAGCCCGTCCACCAGGAATCCGCCGCGCCCGCCCGTGGCCAGGCCCGCCGGACCGGCCAGTTCGTCCCGGGGCCGCACCCCCGCCGAGAACACCACCACGGCCGCCTCCAGGGACGTACCGTCGGCCAGGGCCACCGCGGCGGCCCGGCCGTCCGGTCCCGCCTCGACCGCCGCCGTCGCCGTACCGCAGTGAACCCTCAGCCCCTGCTCCTCGACGCGCCGCCCGAGCACCCCACCGCCGGCCGCGTCCACCTGTACGGGCATCAGCCGCGGGGCGAGCTCCACCACGTGCGGCTCCATGCCGAGCAGCCGCAGCGCGTTCGCCGCCTCCAGGCCCAGCAGGCCGCCGCCGATCACCACGCCGGGGCGGCCCGGTACGGCGGCCTCGCGGATCGCGTCGAGGTCGTCGAGGCAGCGGTACACATGGCAGCCCGGCAGGTCGTGCCCCGGCACCGGCGGGACGAACGGCCGCGAGCCGGTGGCCAGCACCAGGGCGTCGTAGCCCACCACCTCGCCGGAGGCGGTGACCACCGAGCGCGCCGCCCGGTCCACCGAGGCCACCGGGGTGCTCAGCCGCAGGTCGAGCAGCGGGTCGTCCAGGAAGCCGGGGGCCGCCAGGGTCAGGTCGGCCGCGCTCCTGCCGTCGAGGTACGAGGAGAGCGCGACCCGGTCGTACGCGGGGTGGCGCTCCTCCGCCAGGACGACGATCCGCCAGGCTCCCGCGGCGTCGAGGGAGCGCAGCTCCTCCACGAGGCGGTGCGCGGCCATGCCGTATCCGGCGACGACCAGAGTGCGCCGTGTGCGGTTCACGAGGTGCTGCTCCCTTCGGTGCGGGCCGCGGCGCCGCACAGCGCGCGCACGGCGTCCGTGCAGCCGCCGCAGCCGGTGGTGGCCCGGGTCGCCGCGGCGATCTGCGCCACATCGGCGGCGCCGGCCCGGCAGGCTTCGGTGATGGTGTGCTTGGTGACGGTGTTGCAGCGGCAGACCACCGCGTCGCCGGGCAGTTCGTCGCTCCCGGCGGCGGCCGGCGCGATGCCGAGCAGGAACTCCAGCCGCCCGGACGGCACCGGCAGGTCCTGTTCGTAGAGCCGGCTCACGGCGGCGACGGCCCGCGGCAGTCCGAGCAGCACCGCCCCGGTGATCCGCCCGTCGGCCAGGGTCAGCCGGGCGTACCGGCCGCGCGCCGCGTCGGCGAAGGAGACCACCTCCGAGCCCGCCGCGGGCGCCGCGCCACCTCCCAGCCGGACCAGGTCGAGGCCGGGCACCCGCAGCCGGGCGATGTGCCGGGTCCCGGGGTGGGGCGCCGGGTCGCCGGCCAGCTGCCGGGCCAGCGACTCCGCCTGCGCCCACGCCGGTTCGAGGTGCCCGGCGGTGTCGGCGGGGTGCTCGGCGCAGTCGCCGATGGCGTGGATGCGCGGGTCGTCGGTGCGCAGCAGGTCGTCCACCACCACGCCGGAGCGGACGGTGAGCCCGGCCCGGCGGGCGAGTGAGGTCTCCGGGACGGTGCCGGTGCACAGCAGCAGCAGGTCGGCCGCCAGCACCCGCCCGTCGTCGAGGGTGAGCTTGCCGGAGCAGTACCCGGCCGCCTCCCGCCCGGTGTGGACCTCCACCCCGAGCTCCTGCAGGCGCCGGGTCAGGAGCGGGCCCCCGGTGGTGTCCAGGTGCCGGTCCAGCGGATGCGGACCGCGGTGGACGAGGGCCACCTCGTGGCCCGCCCGGCGCAGCGCGGCGGCCGCCTCCACCCCGAGCATCCCGGCGCCCAGCACCACCGCCCGGCTCGGCTCCTGGGCGCTCAGACGGGCGACATCGGCGAGGGTCCGCGGGGCCGCCACCCCCTCCTGCGGGGACGGCACCCGGGCCAGTCCGGGGATCCGGGGGACGGCCGGCCGGGACCCGGTGGCCAGCACCAGCGTGTCGTACCGGTGCACGGAGCCGTCGGCGGTGTGCACGCGCCGCCGGGCGCGGTCGATGCGGGTCACGGTGACCCCGGTGCGCAGGCGCGTCCCGGGGGGCAGTGCGGGCAGGGCGAGGGCGTCCGGGCCCAGGGTGCCGTCCAGTACGGAGCCGAGCAGCACCCGGTGGTACGGGGCCTGCGGCTCGGCCCCGAGGACGGTGACCGGGCCGCGGTGGCCGTGGTGGTGCAGCCGTTCCACGAACCGGTGGGCGGCCGGTCCGCCGCCGACGACCAGTACCTCGCCCGCGTTCACAGTCCGGCCTCCGCCGGCTCTATCCGCACCGCGCAGACCTTGAACTCCGGCATCCTGCTGCGCGGGTCCAGGGCGGCACCGGTGATCAGGTTGGCCCGGCCGGCCCCGGCGAAGTGGAACGGCAGGAACACCGTGTCCGTACGCAGCGAGCCGACCAGGCGGACCCGGGCGAGCATGGCGCCGCGCGCCGAGACCACCCGGGCCGCGGCCCCCTCGCGCAGCCCGTGCCGCTCCGCGGTGTCCGGGTGCACCTCGACGAAGGCCTCCGGCGCGGCCGCGGTCAGCTCCGGCACCCGGCGGGTCTGCGCGCCCGACTGGTAGTGGGCGAGCACCCGGCCGGTCGTGGCGTACAGCGGGAAGTCCGCGTCGGGGGTCTCGGCGGCGTCGCGGTGCTCGACCTCGGCGAAGCGGGCCAGCCCGTCCGGGTGCGCGAAGCCGTCGAGGAACAGGCGGGGCGTGCCCGGGTGGGCGTCCTCGCCCTCCGCCGTGTCGGGGCACGGCCAGTGCAGGGCCTCGCCCGCGTCGAGCCGTTCGTAGCTGATGCCGGAGTAGTCGGCCTTTCCTCCGCGCGAGGCCCGGCGCAGCTCCTCGAAGACCTCGCGGGGCACGGTCGGGAAGCGGCCGGGGTCCTGGCCGAGCCGGACGGCGATGCCGTGCAGCACGTCCAGGTCGCTGCGGGCCTCGCCGGGCGGTGCCAGCAGCCGGCGCCGCCGCAGCACCCTGCCCTCCAGGTTGGTCATGGTGCCCTCCTCCTCCGCCCACTGGGTGACGGGCAGGACGACGTCGGCCAGTTCGGCGGTCTCCGAGGGCACGAAGTCGGCGACGACCAGCAGGTCCAGCGACTTCAGCCGGTCGGCGATCCGGGCGGCGCGGGGCGCGGAGACGACCGGGTTCGAGCCGAAGACGAGCAGGGCGCGCGGGCCGCCGTCCGTGCCGAGCGCGTCGAGGAGTTCGTACGCGCTGCGCCCGGGGCCCGGCAGCTCGTCCGGCGACACCCCCCACACGGCGGCGACATGGGCGCGTGCGGCGGGATCGGCCAGCATCCGGTAGCCGGGCAGCTGGTCGGCCTTCTGGCCGTGTTCGCGGCCGCCCTGGCCGTTGCCCTGGCCGGTGAGGCAGCCGTAGCCGCTGCCCTCGCGGCCGGGCAGGCCGAGGGTGAGGGCGAGGTTGATGAAGGCGGCGACCGTGTCGGTGCCCTTGCTGTGCTGTTCGGCGCCGCGCCCGGTCAGGACGTACGCCCGCTGCGCGCCCGCCAGCAGCCGTACGGCCTCGCGCATCTCGGCGACGGGGACCCCGGTGACGCGCTCCACCCGCTCGGGCCACCAGGCGGCGGCCCGCTTCCAGGCGGCCTCGAAGCCGGTGGTCCGCTTGTTCAGGTAGCCGTGGTCGGTGTGGCCCTCGGTGACGGCGAGGTGCAGCAGGCCCAGGGCGAGCGCGAGGTCGGTGCCGGGGGCCGGCTGGAGGTGCAGGGCGGCGGTCTCGGCGGTCGGGGTGCGGCGCGGGTCGATGACGATCAGCTGCGCGCCGTTCAGGTGGCGCATCAGCGGCGGCATCGTCTCGGCCGGGTTGGCTCCGGCGAGCAGGATCACCTCGGCGGACCCGAGGTCGGTGACGGGGAAGGGCAGGCCCCGGTCGAGTCCGAAGGCGGCCATGCCGGCGGCGGCCGCGGAGGACATGCAGAACCGGCCGTTGTAGTCGATCTGGCTGGTGCCGAGCGCGACCCGGGCGAACTTGCCCAGCTGGTAGGCCTTTTCGTTGGTGAGCCCGCCTCCGCCGAACACGCCGACCGCGTCCGGTCCGTGCGCGGCGCGGATCTCCCGCAGCCGGCCGGCGATCGTGTCGAGGGCCGCCTCCCAGGTGGCGGGGGCGAGTCGGCCGTCGGAGCCGCGCACCAGGGGCTGCGTCAGGCGTCCGGGGGTGTCGAGCAGCGCGGGCGCCGTCCAGCCCTTCTGGCACAGCCCGCCCTGGTTCACCGGGAACTGCGCGGGCCGGACCGTCGTGCGGCCCCCGCCGTGGGCGAGCCGGGTGCCGCACTGGAGCGCGCAGTAGGGGCAGTGGGTGGAGACCTCGGCGACCGCGGTGACCTCGGCGCCGGCGAGCGCGACGGCGGCGGTGGTCTCGGCGTGCTCAGACACGGGAGGCCTCCGCACGGACCGGCGCGGCGTCCGCGGCGGCGGACCCGCCCGGACGCCGGCGCAGGTAGACCGCCCAGGTGACCAGTACGCACACCAGGTAGAAGCCGAGGAAGGCGAGGAAGGCGGGCTCACCGGAGGCCGAGGGGCCGCTGTAGGCGCTGCGGAAGGCCAGGTTGACGCCGACTCCGCCGAGCGCGCCGACCGCGCCCGCGATGCCGATCACCGCGCCGGAGAGCCTGCGGGCCCGGGCGAAGGCCTCGGCCGCGTCGTGGCCCGAGGTGACCGCGTCCTGCGCCTGCCGGGCGAAGGCGGCGGGGATCATCTTGTAGGTCGAGCCGTTGCCCGTGCCGGTCAGCACGAACAGGGCGGTGAAGCCGGCGATGAACAGCCCGTACGAGCCCTGAGCGGAGGCCACCAGCAGTACCCCGGTCCCCGCGGCCATCGCGTAGAACGTCACGAGGGTGACCCGCGCCCCGCCCCACCGGTCGGCCAGCAGCCCGCCCACCGGCCGGAACAGCGAGCCGAGCAGCGGCCCGAGGAAGGTGTGGGAGGCGGACTGGAGCGGGGTGGCGCCGAACTGGCTCTGCAGGACCAGGCCGAAGGCGAAGCCGTAGCCGATGAACGAGCCGAAGGTGCCGACGTAGAGCAGGGAGATCCACCAGGTGTGCGGGTTGCGGGCGGCCTCGCGCTGGGCACCCGGCGCGCTGCGCACGGCGGTGAAGTTGTCCATCTTCAGCGCCGCGAGCAGCGAGGCCAGGGCGATCAGCGGGAGGTAGACGGCGATGACGTACGCGGGGTGGGTGCTGCCCGCGGTGGCGATCACCAGCAGGCCGATCAGCTGGACCGCGGCGACCCCGAGGTTCCCGCCGCCCGCGTTGATGCCGAGGGCCCAGCCCTGCAGGCGCTGCGGGAACAGGGCGGTGATGTTGGTCATCGAGGAGGCGAAGTTCCCGCCCCCGACGCCGCCCGCCGCGCCGATCAGCAGGAACACCCACAGCGGGGTGCCCGGGCGCTGCACGAAGAAGAAGGCGGCGAGGGTGGGGACGAGCAGGACCGCCGAGGCGAACACGGTCCAGTTGCGGCCGCCGAAGCGGGTGACCGCGTAGCTGTAGGGCAGGCGCAGGGCCGCGCCGACGAGGGTGGGAACGACGACGAGCAGGAACTTCTGCGAGGGGGTGAAGCCCAGGCCGATCGCGGGTGACATGAAGAGCACCAGGACCGACCACATGCTCCACACGGAGAAGCCGATGTGCTCGGAGAGGACCGAGAGGATCAGGTTGCGGCGGGCGGTCCGCTTGCCGGAGCGCTGCCAGAACTCCTCGTTCTCCGGGTCCCAGTCCTCGATCCAGCGTCCGGTGGCGGGCCGTGCGGGCGGCGTCATGGCTCCTCGGCTTTCTACTCGGGTGGCTCGACTTTCTGAACTATACAGTTCAGTTCAGTACTACTCAATGGGTCGGACCCCCCGAGTCAGCGCCCGGTCCACGAGCGCGCCCGCGCCGCCGGTGTACGTCGCCGGGTCGCACAGCGCCACCAGCTCCTCCGTGCTCCAGTACCCGTCGAGTACCGGTTCCCCGGCGAGCAGTTCGTGCAGCGGGCGCCCGCTCTCCTCGGCCGCGGCCGACACCCGGGTCAGCAGCTGCTTCGCCGCCGCCTTGCCCAACTGCGGTGCGAGCACGGCCGCGATCCGCTCGGAGACGATCCGGCTGCCGGTCAGCAGCAGGTTGGCGTGCATCCGCCCGGGCCGCGCCTCCAGGCCCTCGGCGAGTTCGACCGCGGTGTGGGCGGCGCCCCCGGCGAGGCGCAGGCATTCGCGCAGCAGCTGCCACTCGGCGTGCCAGGCACCGGCCGAGCGCTCGTCCTCGGAGACCAGGCACTGCACCAGCCCGGTGGCCAGCACCGGCACTTGGAGGGCGGCGCTGCGCAGCAGGGTGCTCAGGACCGGGTTGCGCTTGTGGGGCATGGCCGAGGAGCTGCCGCGGCCGGCCACGGCGGGTTCGGCGACCTCGGCGACCTCGGTGCGGGACAGGTTCTGCACGTCGACGGCGATCTTGCCGAGGGCGCCCGCGGTGAAGGCGAGGGCCGCGGCGAGGTCGGCCACCGGCGTGCGCAGTACGTGCCAGGGCAGGGCGGGCCGGGCGAGTCCGGTCTCGGCGGCGAAGGCCTCCTCCAGCCGGTCCAGGTACACGCCGGGCTCGGGCCGGCCGCCGGCGTCGTCGAGGCGGGCGTACTCCAGGTATCCGGCCAGCGTGCCGGCCGCCCCGCCGAGCGACACCGGCAGGCCGCCCTCCTGGACCCGGGCCAGCCGCTCGTCCGCGTCCAGCACCAGCTGCCGCCAGCCGGCCGCCTTCAGCCCGAAGGTGGTGGGCACGGCCTGGAGGGCGAGGGTCCGCCCCGCCATCGCCGTGTCCCGGTGCTCGCCGGCCAGCCGGCCCAGCGCGGCCGCGGTGCGCCCCAGGTCGGCCCGGACGAGCCGCAGCGTGCGGTCGGCGACCAGCATGGCGCCGGTGTCGAGGATGTCCTGGCTGGTGGAGCCGCGGTGCACGTACTCGGCGGCCCGCGGGTCCTCCTCGGCCACCACCCGGGTCAGCGCCTGCACCAGGCCGACCACCGGGTTCGCGGTCTCCCGGGCGGCCAGGGCGAGGGCCCGCAGGTCGAGCCGGTCGGCGCGGGCCGCCCGGGTGATGGTGTCTGCGGCCTCCTTCGGAAGGGTGCCGAGCGCCGCCTGGGCCCGGGCCAGGGCGGCCTCCGCGTCGAGCATGGCCTGGAGCCAGGCCAGGTCGGACACGGCCTCCTCGGCGGGGGTCCCGGCGCGTACCGGCGAGAGCAGTCCCGCGTCGGTCAGGAGGTCCTGGCGGGGCAGGGAGCTCATACCAGGACCCCGGTCAGGTCGGTCTCGGCCGGCAGCGGGGCGACCCCGGAGGGGACGGTGGTCGCGGCCGGGAGGGCCAGGACGGAGCGGGCTATCGCGTCGGAGTCCCCGAGGGTGACCGAGTCGACGCCCGGGCGGATGCCGGCCGCGGTGACCCAGTGCACGGACTCCGTGGGCACCCCGTACGCGAAGCGGCGCGGGTGGGCGCGGCCGCGGGCGTCGAGCAGCCGGTACGGGCGCTCGGTGACGGCGAGGCCCCCCGACTCGTAGCTGGTGCCGTCGGATCCGGCGATCCGGTACGTGGTGCACTGCTCGGTGTCGAGCAGGTGGCGCAGCAGCGGGTCGTCGGTGCGCCGCAGGTCCGGCTCGGGCAGGCGGGCCTCGATCAGCACGGTGGCGCGGACCACCGGGCCCGGGACGGTGCGGGAGCGGGCGAGGAAGGTGGCCTGGTCGCCGGCGGCGGTGTCGACGCGGATCTCGGTGCCCGGACCGGTCAGGACCAGCACCCCCGCCTCGATCAGGGCGATCATCTCCTCGATGCGGGAGGCCGGCGGGCCGATGGAGAGGAAGGCGTTCAGCGGGGTGTACCAGCCCTCCAGGTCGTCGCGGTGCGAGTCGCCGTCCAGACCGCCGTGGTCCACGGCGAGGCGGATCTCGTTGCGCAGGTCGCGCATGACGTCCAGGGCGGCCTTCAGGGGACCGCTGAGATTGCCGGCCCGGGCCTGCGCGACGTCCTGCTCCAGGTAGGCGACGAGCCACCGCCGGAAGTCCTCGCGGCTGGTGAACTCCCGGTCGCCGTAGGGGCGGGAGAGCTTCTCCCAGTTCCAGCGCTGCTCCTCCTCGATGCCGTAGACGTCCAGCAGGGAGGCCCGGTCCTCCTCGTCCTCCAGCGACAGGAAGCGGGTGGTGAAGCCCTCCCGCTCGGCGCCGCGGCCCCGGGTCTCCAGCAGGGTGCCGTAGTAGACGCTCTCCGTCTCGCGGGAGATCAGCGGCCACAGGTCCGCGGAGAAGCTGATGCCCTCGCCGCCCCGGGAGCGGGCCCGCAGGCCGGCGATGGCCTCGGGGGTGAGCAGCCGCGGCAGGTGGCGGCCGTACGCGCCCTTCTCGTTCTCGCCGCGGGCGTGGTAGGGGATGCTGCGCCGGGAACTGGCGTACAGCACCGGCTCGTTGCCCGAAGGCCGGTAGGACAGGCGGCCGTCCTCACCGCGGACGAAGGCGCCGCCGCGGCCGGCGGTGAAGAGCGCCATGTGGTCGAAGAAGTTCAGCCCGAGGCCGCGCAGCAGGACGTTCTCGCCGGGCTTCACCGTCTTCAGGTCCAGGTCGGCGGGGTTGGCGGGCGTGATGTAGGTGAGGTGGTGGATCCGGGCGAGGCTCGCGGTCTTCGCCTCGCGGGGGGTCAGCCGGGCGGGTACGTGGCCCTGCGCCATCACGATGGCGTCGAGCTTGTTGAGGCGCGTGCCGTCCTCCAGCCGGACGCCCTGCTTGCCGCCGGGCGTGCCGTGGGTGTCGGCCATGGCCACGGCGCGGGAGCGGTGCACCTCGACCGTGACGTGGTCCGGGGCGCCCTGGACGACGCGCTCGAAGGTGGCGCGCAGGTAGCTGCCGTAGAAGGCGCGGGTGGGGTAGGTGTTCGGTCCCAGGCGGCGGGCCTCCGCGAGGGTGGCCGCGTCCGCGTCGCCGCTCCCGGCGATGTCCTGGGCCCACTCGTACAGGCTGGGGCCGGGCTCGATCGGGCCCTCGGTGCGGACGCTGTCGTCGGTGTAGACGGTGATCTGCGAGGCGACCGTGTTCATCAGCAGGTGCTGGGACTGGTCGGGGCGCCAGACCTGGCCGGCGCCGGGAGCCGAGGGGTCCACCACGTGGACGGTGACCGCGCTGTGGGCCGGGCTGCGCCGTTCGTTGGCGCACAGGCGCTCCAGTACGGACAGGCCGCGCGGTCCGGCGCCGATGATGGCCACCTGGATCCGCCCCTGGTTGCCGCTCATCGCTGGACTCCCTGCGGGTCGGTGGCCGCGTCGGTGGCCTCGTCGGTCGTGCGGGCGCCGTGCATCCAGGCCACGTAGTCGTGGAGCTGGTCGGGGGTGAGGGCGGACAGGGCGGCGTTGCGGTCGGTGGCAGCGGAGCCGGAGGTGTGCCAGAGCTTGATGCTCTCGCGGGCGAGGAGCTGGATCCGGCCGGTGCGCTCGCGCCGGTCCGCGTTGAACTTCTCGAAGCGCTGCGGGAGTTCCCCGGTGGAGCAGTCGAGCAGGTCGCCGAGGATCACGGCGTCCTCCAGGCCCTGGCAGGCGCCCTGCGCCACGTAGTGCAGCATCGGGTGGGCGGCGTCGCCGAGGAGGGCGACCCGGCCGTCGGTCCAGGTGTCGACCGGGTCGCGGTCGACGAGCACCCAGGACTTCCAGCCCTCGCCGAGGGCGAGCAGGCGCTGCGCGTCCTCGCCGAGGGAGGCGAACTCGCGGCGGATGTCGCCCTGGGTGGCGGGGAGTCCGGCGTGCGTCTCGGCCGCCTTGTTGTCGCTGCTGGCCGCGAGGTTGAGGTACTTGCCGCCGGCGATCGGGTAGTGCACGAAGTGGCAGCCCGGCCCGGTCCACCAGGTCACGGAGGTCAGGTGGCGCAGCTCCACGGGGACCTGCTCCATCGGGATGACGGCGCGGTAGACGGTGATCCCGGAGTTGCGGGGAGCCCCGTCGCCGACGAGCTGGGCGCGGATCGCGGAGTGGATGCCGTCGGCGCCGATCAGGGCGTCGCCGGTGATGCGGTCGCCGTTCTCCAGGACGACGGTGACGCCGTTCGCGTCCTGTTCGTAGCCGGCGGCGCCGGCGGCGCTGCGCAGTTCGACCGCTTCCTCGGCCCGGCAGGCCTCCAGCAGCGTGGTGTGCAGCTCGGCGCGGTGGACGACGGCGTACGGGTTGCCGAACCGCTCGCGGTAGCGCTCGGTCAGGTCCATGCTGACCACGTGCTCGCCGGTGACCCCGTCCATGAACCGCAGAGCGTCCATCCGTACGGCGGTGGAGCGGACGGCGTCGCCGAGGCCGAGGCGGTCGAGCGCGTGCAGGCCGTTGGGGGCGAGCTGGATGCCGGCGCCGATCTCGGCGAACTCGGGGGCGCGTTCGAGGACCAGGACCCGGTGGCCCTGCCGGGCGACCGCGAGGGCCGTGGCCAGCCCGCCGATTCCGCCGCCGACGATGATCAGCTTCGACATCAGACCTTCTCCTCAATGCCGGCGGGGGAGGGGGCGCCGGCGGTGAGCAGCCGGGCGAGCTCCAGCCGCTTGATCTTGGTGGTGGCCGTCTGCGGCAGGTCGGACTGGCGCCACTGGACGGGCTCGGCCATCGGGGGGAGGCCGGCGGTGGCGGCCTTCCAGGCCTCCGGGTCGAGCGGCTTGTCGTCCTTGGTGCAGACGACGGGGACGGCGCGGCCGGTCTCGTCGGGGATGATGATGACCTCGGCGAGCTCCTCCAGCCGGGTGAAGAGGGTGTCCTCGGCGGCGAGGGTGGAGCCGAAGCCCTCGATCAGGTCGACCTCGCGGTCCAGCAGGTGCACGCAGCCCCACTTGGTGCGGTAGCCGACGTCGCCCATGCGCCACCAGCCGTCGTTGACCTGCTTGTCGTAACGTTCCTGCTCGCCGAGGTAGGTGACGATCCGGCCGTCGCTCCTGACCTCGATGAAGCCGGGGTTGGTCTCGGACGGCGGCAGGCCGTTGCGGCTGACGACGCGGACGTCGGTCATGCCGGGGAAGGGCATGCCCACGCAGCGGCCGTCGGCATCGAGCCCGCGGCGCTTGGAGAAGGAGCGGGCGACGGCGGGACCGATCTCGCTCTGCCCGTAGAGCTGGCCGAAGACGGCGCCCTTGCGCTTGGTGGCGGCGAGCAGCCGCTGCACGGTGCGCGGGTGGATGGCGTCGAAGGTGCTGCTGAAGAGCTTCACGTTGGCCAGGGGGCCGCGCGGGTCGTCCGCGAGTTCCTCCCACTCCATGAAGGAGTTCGGGTGGGCCTCCAGGATGCCGGGACGCAGCCGGGCGAAGAGGTCGGCGGCGTGCTTGGGGTCGGAGTCGGCGAGGACGACGATGGGGAAGCCGCGGAAGAGGGAGATGGCGAGGGCCGTGATCAGCCGCGAATGGACGAAGGAGACGTGCATGGCGATCGTCTCGCGGCCCGGGAGCAGCGGCCTGGTGATCGTCGCCTGCGGGCGGTAGCGGGCCTGCAGGGTGGCTCCGGTGTGCACGGCCAGCTTCGGGGTGCCGGTGGTGCCCGAGGTGTGGGTGATCAGGGTGGGGTGCTCGGGCGGCATGGTGACGGCGGGGACCCGGGGGGCGCCGGCCAGCGAGGCCAGTTCGGTGGCCTGCTGGTAGCTGCCGGAGGTCAGCAGCACCTGCGAGGCCTCCGCGAAGACCGAGGCGGGCAGCTCGGTCTCCAGCTTGTTCTGGTCGGTGATCAGGTAGGGCTGATCGGTGCGGCGTACGAGTTCGGCGACGGTCTCACCGTCGAGCTTCGGCGACAGCAGCACCGGTACGGCGCCGATGCGGGCCACCGCGCAGGCCAGCAGCGTGATGTCGAAGCCGTCGGACTTGTAGACGACGACGCGGCGGCTGGGGCGGACGTCGGCGGCCCAGAGCCGCGAGGCCATGTCGTCGATCAGGTCGGCGACCTCGGCCACGGTCGCGCGGCGCCCCAGTGAGGGGGCTATGTCCAGGTCGTGATCGAGGATCACGACGTTCGTCGGGTGCTTCGCGGCAGCCCGTTCGAAGAGCGTTCCGAGCCGGATGCCCTTGTTCCCGATGCGCTGGAGAATCATCGTCTGGCCTCTCTCAAGTGCCTTGCGGTGGAGTCGGTCACGGGGTGGGGCGGGTGCTCAGGCGGGCTTCCCGGCGAGGTCCTTCTCGATGACGACCTTGATGCGCTCCAGGGTCTCGGCGAGGTCGCCGGCCACCTTCTCGCCCCACTCGGCGAAGAACTGCTGCTTCTGCCCCTCGTCCATCTCGGCGGTGATCCCGCGGATCCCCTCGGTGGCGGAGCCCATCCGGAAGTGGTGGGCGAGCAGGCTGCCTTCGCCGTCGGCCTCGATGGAGAAGCCCCAGACGCTGTCCTGCTTCTCGCCGGAGCTGTTGTGCATGGCCCACTGGAAGGTCCGGCCGGGCTCGGCGGCGACGACCTCGGCGTACGTCGTCCACTTGCCGCGCACCACCGGTGCCCAGGCGACGACGTCCTCGCTGCGCTCGTTCTCGCCCTTGAACACCGAGCCGACCGCGCCGGGGGCGCCGGAGCTCCACTCCCCGCCGAGGCACTCGGGGCTCCACTCGCCGCTGCGCGCCAGGTCGCTGACGACGGCGTAGACCTCGGCCGGGGTGGCGTCGACGTGGACCTGGGCGCGCGACCGGAAGAGGGGAGTCTGGGTGGCGCTCATGGATGGGTCCTCCTGTTGCGTCTTCGGATGCTTCAACTGCCGTGCTGCTGCGCCCCTTTCGGCGCCTCGGCTAGATGAACCATACAGTTCAGTTCAATTGAACGCAACGGTACAGTTCAGTTGGGTTCTAGACTGGAGCCTGCAGCCGAGGAGTAGGGATCGACATGAGCGCACGGACCGGCACCACCGACGCCCCGCAGGCCGTCCCCACGGGGGCGCGCGCCGCGCGCAAGCGCCAGGCCATCCTGGAGGCGGCGCGCACGGTCTTCCTGCGCGAGGGCTTCGGGGCGGGGGTGGACCAGCTGGCCGCCGAGGCGGGCGTCTCCAAGGTCACCATCTACAACCACTTCGGCAGCAAGGAGAACCTCTTCAACGCCGTGATCGGGCAGACGCTCGACGAGGCGCTGGAGGTGGCCCAGTCGGTGATCCAGGCCAAGCTCGCCGAGTCCGACGACGTCCGCACCGACCTGCTGGAGGCCTGCCGCACCTGGGTCGCCGGCCTCACCACGCCGGAGGTGCTGGCCCTGCGCAACGTCATCGCGGGCGAGCGCCACCGCTTCCCCGAGCTCGGCACCACCTGGCAGGAGGAGGGCCCCGGCCGCCAGCACGCGGCCCTGGCGACGGCCCTGGGCCGGCTCGATCGGCGCGGCCTGCTGCGCATCCCGGACATGGAACTGGCGGTGCTCCAGCTCTCCGGGCTGGTCCTCTCCCCGCACCTGGTCTACGGCGCGTACGGCACGGCCCTGGACGCGGACCTCGCGGAACGGCTGGTGCAGGGCGGGGTGGACATGTTCCTGAACCAGTACGGGGTCAAGGAGTAGCCTGCCCACGGGAGTTGACGACCGAGGGGGCAGGTCCGCATGCGGCTGTACGTCTTCGTCCGCGAGGGTGACTGGACCGCGGTCCGGCACAGCACGTACAGCGGCAGGTCGGCCTGGATCCTCTCGGACATGGTGAGGCGGGGCTTCGCGCCCGACGCGGCCGGGGACGGCGAACCGGACGGGAACGGCGGGCCCGGTGAACCCCGTGACCCCGGAGGCTCCGGCGAGGACGGCGGCGACGCCGGTCTGGCCCGGTGGCGGGCCGCGGACCGGCGGATGCACCAGGGGGCCTTCGAGATCTCCGTCCCCGACGCCGGCTCCCTCACCGTCGGCGCCCTGAAGGCCCGCTGCCTGGCCGAGGCCCGCCGGCGGGGAGCGGCGGCCCCGGAGCCCGCCGCCCCGGACCCGGGGGCCGGGGGCCCCTCGTTCTTCGGCCCGGACCGCATCGTGGACGTCTGGCTGACCGACGCGGCGACCGACGACCGCCTTCCGGACGAACTGCGCCTGGCCGACACCGCGTTGGCCGACGGGGACCTGGTCGTCCTCTGCGTCGAGCACCCGCCCTTCGCGATGTACGAGATGGGGGCGGCCGCCACCGCGGAAGAGCTGCTCGGCTGGCTCCCGCTCGCGCAGACCACGGCAGCCCCCGACGGCAGGCCCCGCCTGTGGGGCGTCCTGCTCTACACCCGCGCCGACGCCGAGCTGGCCACGTACGTACGGACCCATTTCGACGACCTGAACGTGCTGTCCGGTCCCGCCACCCGCGTCTTCGCCGTGGAGCGGCGCGCGAGCCGGTCCGCGGCCAGGAAGTACTGGCGCCGCCACCTGGAGCCCGAGCTGTACCGGGTCCTGTCCGCGGTGCGCTGGCTGCGCTGGACTCCGTACGATCCGCAGGGCGCGTACGAGGTCGCCGCCACGCTCGGCATCGCACCCGAGCGCCTGCCCTGCCTGGTCTTCTTCCACACGCTCGACGGTCCCGTGCCCGAGGGGGAGAAGATCGTCTTTCCGATCGAGCAGACCTCCACGGCCTACTTCCGGTCCCTCTTCGGAGGCATCAACCGGGTCCTGTCCTGCGCGGCGGACGAGCACCACGAGAGCCCGCGCGCCGCGGACGCGGCCGCCTTCGCCGCCGTCCGCCGGGCCGAGGCCGCGATCAAGGCCGCGCTGCGCCCGGCCGTCCCCACCGCAGGCAACGTCGTCGTCATCTCAGGAGCCGGAGTGTCGGAGAACTTCTACTTCCAGGGCGAGAACACCACGTTCATCAACCGCCCGCAGGACACGGTCGTACGGGACTTCCAGAACACGTACGCGGCGGTGTCCGGCGGCGACGAACTCACCCGCCTCCTCCAGCTCGTGCTCACCAGCCGTGACGTGCCGGACGGGGACCGGGAGGAGGCGGCGGACACCATCCACGCCCTGGCCCGCCTGGCCGCATCCCCGGAACCGGACGCCCCGGCTGCCGCCACCCGCCTGGAGCGCCTGCGCACCCTGCTGGCCGCCGGAGCCGACATCGCCCAGCCGGCCCTGGCCATCCTGGCCTCGCTGACGGCGTTCTTCGCGGGCTGACGGGCCCGGCGGGAACGCCCGCGGCGGCTCAGCCCTCGTAGCGGCCGAGACGGTCCGCCGCGTAGTCGTCGAAGGCCTGGTCGATCTCCTCCAGGGTGTTCATGACGAACGGGCCGCTGCGGACCACCGGCTCGCCGATCGGCTCGCCCGTCAGGAAGAGGAGGTCCGCTCCGACCGGGCCGCCCTCGACGAGGACGCTCTCGCCGTCGTCGGCGAGGACCGCCAGCTCACCGTCGGCCAGGTCGCTCGACGCCACCGCCGCACTGCCGGACATCACGTACACCGCCGCGGTGCGGCCCTGCGGCGCGGGCAGCTGCGCGCTCGCGCCCGGGGCGAGGGAGGCGTGGACCACCGTGACCGGGACCTGGGTCTCGAAGGGGCCGGTCACGCCGAGCGCCGAGCCCGCGATGACCTTGAACCAGGAGCCTTCGAGGGTGCGGACGACGGGGATGTCCGCCGCGCCGTGGTTCTGGGTGCGCGGGCGCAGGCCCTTGAGGGAGGCCGGGAGGTTCACCCAGATCTGGAGGTTGTGCTGGAGGCCGCCGGCCGCGCGGAAGCCGTCGGTCGGCTGCGCGGAGTGCACGACGCCCGCGCCCGCGGTGAGCCACTGCACGGCGCCGGGGGGCACGACCCCGCGGTTGCCGGTGGAGTCCGCGTACTCGATGTCGCCGTCCAGGACGTACGCGATGGTCTCGAAGCCGCGGTGCGGGTGGTCGGGGGCGCCCTTGGGCTCGCCCGGGCCGAGGTCCACGGGGCCGACCTGGTCGACCATCAGGAAGGGGTCGAGCTGCGGGATCCGCGGGGTGGGGAAGGGGCGACGGACCGGGAAGCCCTCGCCCTCCAGGGTGTGGACGGGCTGGAGGACGTCGACCACCGAACGCGTCGCGGTGGCGGTGTCGATAACGGAGTCGAGGGTGGTCATGGTGCCTTCTCTCGTCGTACGCGGTCGTGGGGCCGTCGTGTTCCGGCTTCAGTGAACTATACAGTTCAGTTCATTTATACGACAGGGCCATGCCCGGATCAAGTAGCTGACACCCACCCGCCGTTCGCTAGCTGACAGATACCGCCCCGTGCGGTTGTAGCCGCCCGCCCCGCGCGCCCAGACTCCTGCTCATTCACCGACGTTCACCTCGCAGGGGCCTGCCGGGTACGGCATTCGCTGCGCATGTCACCTTTGCGGAAGGACAGTTCATGCCCGAGCTCAAGATCCTGGCCATTTCCGGCAGCCTGCGTGCGGCCTCGTACAACAGCGCCCTGGTCCGGGCCGCGCAGAAGCACGCCCCCGGTGACCTGGCCATCGAGATCTACGAGGGCCTGCGCGACATCCCGCCCTACGACACCGACCAGGACACGCAGGACGCCCCGGCCGCCGTCGTGGACCTGCGCCGCCGCATCAACGAGGCGGACGGTCTGTTCATCGCCACCCCCGAGTACAACTACGGCATCCCGGGCGTCCTGAAGAACGCCCTGGACTGGGCGAGCCGGCCCGCCCTGGACTCCTCGCTGACCGGCAAGCCGGTCGCGATCGCGGGCGCCGCACCGACGAACTTCGGCACCGTCCGCGCCCAGCTCGCGCTGCGCCAGATGTTCCTGTGGACCGACTCCAAGGTCGTCGGCAAGCCCGAGCTGCAGATCTTCCGTGCGCACGAGCGTTTCGACGAGAACGGCAACCTGACCGACGAGACCACCATCGAGCTGCTCCAGCAGCTGCTCGGCGCGCTGGGCACGAAGATCCGCGAGACCCGCGCCATCGCCAACGCCGCCGTCTGATCCGGCAGGCCGCCCCCGGCCGGCCGATCCCCCCTCTCCGAAGGGCCGCTTACACCCCCGTAGCGGCCCTTCGGGCATGTCCGGACGTACGCGGTCCCCGCGGCGCGGAGTTGACGGAACCGGCACGACCCGATCCCCGATCGCCATCCGCGTTGGCAGGATCGGATCATGCGTGCAGCTTTCATCGAAGAACTGGGCCCCGCCGAGAACATCCGCTACGGCGAGCTGCCCCCGCCCGCCCCCGGCCCGACGGACGTCCTGGTCGACGTCGAGGCGGTGTCGGTCAACCCGGTGGACACCTTCGTGCGGTCCGGGCTCTTCCGGACCCCGGTCGAGTTCCCGTTCGTGGTCGGCCGCGACCTCGTGGGCACCGTCGTGGCGGCCGGTCCCGGCGCCGCCGGCTTCACCGTCGGCGACCGCGTGTGGTGCAACAGCCTCGGCCACGGCGGCCGGCAGGGCGCCGCCGCCGAACGGGCCGTGGTCCCCGTCGACCGCCTCCACCACCTGCCCCCCGGCGTGGACGCCGCCGAGGCCGTGGCAGTCCTGCACCCCGCCGGCACCGCCTACCTCGCCCTCTTCACCCACGGCCGGGTGCGCCCCGGCGAGACCGTGCTCGTCGGGGGCGGCGCCGGCAACGTGGGCAGCGCCCTCATCGTCATGGCCGTCGAGGCGGGCGCCCGGGTCCTCGCCACCGCCGGTGCCCGGGACGCCGAGTACTGCCGCTCGCTCGGAGCCGAGGCGGTGCTCGACTACCGCGATCCCGAACTGACCGCCTGTATACGCGAGTTCAGCCCGGACGGCATCGACGTCCACATCGACACCTCCGGTACGAACGACCTGTCCGGCGCCGTCGAGGTCCTCGCCCACCGCGGCCGGATCGTCCTGCTCGCCGGAGCCCGCACCCAGCCCGCCCTGCCCGCCGGGCCGCTCTACATGAAGGACGGCGCCGTCGTCGGCTTCGTCATCTCGCACGCCACCACCGCCGAACTCGCCGAGGCGGCCGGGTCCATCAACCGGCTCCTGGCCGACGGCCGGCTGCGCGCCCGCACCATCGAGCGCGTACCGCTCTCCCAGGCCGCCCGTACGCACCAGCGCATCGAGGCGGGCGAACTGCACGGCAGCCGCGTGGTGTTGCTGCCCAAGGAGTCGTAGCGCGAAGGAGCGCCCAGCCGACCTGACGGACTGGCATGCGGCCCCGCACGGCTCGTGTCAGCTGCTGCCAGACTGCGCGCATGGACGAACTCCCCGAGGCCCCGGCCGTCGCCGCCCCGCGGAACACCCGGGTGCGGTTCGCGCTGCTCGGCGCCGTTCAACTGCTGCTCAACGCATCGGTCTCGGTGACGTTCGCCGCCGGTCCGGCCATGCAGCGGGAGCTCGGCCTCAGCCGGATCGACCTCATCCTCGACAGCGCCGCCTACGGACTGGCCTTCAGCGGGCTCCTGCTGCTCGGCGGACGGCTCACCGACCGGGTCGGGCAGCGCAGGCTCTTCACCCGGGGCACCGCCCTGTTCGCCGCGGCCTCCCTCGCGGCGGCACTGGCCCCCACCTCGCACACCGTCCTCACCGCCCGCTTCCTCCAGGGCTGCGGGGCCGCGCTCGCCGCCCCCGCCGCCATGGCGCTGCTGCGGGTCGTCTCCCCCGAAGGCAAGGCCCGCGCGACCGCGTTGGCCCGGTGGGGCCTGCTGGCCAGCCTCGGCGCCGCCGTCGGGATCGTGCTCAGCGGGGCGCTCGTCGCCTGGCTGTCCTGGCGGTGGAGCTTCGGAGTGCTCGCGGCGGTCGCCCTGGCCGTACTGGCCCTGACGCCCCGGGCGCTGCCGGCCGGCGCCCCGCCCGTACGGGTGCCCGTGGACCTCCTGGGCGCGGTGCTCGGCACCCTCGCGCTCTCCACCCTCGGCTACGGCTTCGTGATGGTGGGCCCGCACGGCTGGGCCGCGGTGCAGGTCCTCGCCCCGCTCGCGCTGGGAGCCGTCCTGCTCGCGGTCTTCGTCGCGGCCCAGCAGCGGGTGCGGGCCCCGCTGCTGCCGCTCGCCTTCCTCGCGTCCCGGCGCCGCGCGACCGCCCTGGTCTGCGCCCTGCTCGGGCCGGCGATCGGTGCGAGCACCGCCTTCCTGCTGGCCCTCTACTTCCAGCAGGTGCGCGGCTATTCGGCCCTGCAGAACGCCCTCGCCTTCGTCCCGTACAGCGCGATGCTGCTCGGCGTCGGCTTCGTCGCGGGCCGGATCGTCGCCCGCCACGGTGTCCGCGCCGTCGCCGTGGGCGGCCTGGCGGTCATCGCCGCCGGGCTGTTCCTCATCGGCGGCGTGGGGATGCGTACGGGCTCGACGCCGACCGTGCTCGCCGGCCTGGTCATCCTGTCGGCCGGGATCGGCACGCTGATGTCGGCGGCGGTCGTCGGGGCCGTCGGCGGTGTTCCGGAGGAACAGTCCGCCCTCGCGGGGGCCGTGGTGAACACGGCCATCCTGGCGGGGCCCACCATCAGCCTCGCCCTGATCACCTCGGCCGCCGACGCCCGGACGGCCACGCTGCTGGCGGCCGGGGATCCGGCCGCCGCCACGGGCGGGTACGCCTTCGCCTTCGAGGCGGCCTGCGGGGTCTTCCTGCTGGCCGTCGGCCTGGCCCTGTGGGGCCTCGCCCCCGCCCGGGGCACCGGCCGAGTCCCTGCCGATCGGCCGGCGGAGCGCTCCTCCACTCCGGCCTGACCAAGGGGGGCAGGCCGGGGTGGGGGTCACGAGGGTGCAGCACAACCGAAGGGTGAAGCGATCCGTGCAGGTCACCGCCGTCGGACCGCCGGATGCGCCGCGTGTTTGCGGGGGGTGGTGGGCGGTCTCGGGTTGCGGCGGGTGACGAGCTGTCTGTGATTTGGACTGGGGCACGTCCGGATCCGGACGCCCCGTCCCCACCCCCGCTGTCACAGACAGGAGAGATACGTTGCGTCGCTTCACCCGCTACACCCTCCCCGCTGCCCTCTGCCTCACCCTGCTGGGCGCGTCCCCCGGCCTCGCCGGAGCCGTCGGCACACCTGAGCGGCCGCCTGCCCCGGCAGCGCCGAAGGCCATCCCGGATTCGGAGACGCTCCAGACCCAGGTGCAGTCCCTCGGCGCCGTCGGCGCGCTCCTCCAGCCCGTGACCAACTTCCTCGGCGAGGTGCTGAAGTCGCCCGACGGGAAGCTGCCGGAGGCGGATCTGGCCGCGCACAGGGAGAAGATCGAGGCGGCGCTCGCCGAGGTGAGGAAGACCCTTCCGGTCGCCGCTCCGGCGACGCCGCAGACGCCGGCCAAGCCCCCGGCCGAGGCGGTGAAGCCGCCCGCGGCGGACGCGCCGAAGCTGCCGATCAGCTTCCCGGCGAAGCCCCCGGCGGACGAAGTGGACCCCCCGGCGGGCACGGCGAAGCCTCCGGCTGACGCGGCGAAGCCCCCGGCTGAGGCGGTGAAGCCTCCGGCTGAGGCGGTGAAGCCTCCGGCTGAGGCGGTGAAGCCTCCGGCTGAGGCGGTGAAGCCTCCGGCTGAGGCGGTCAAGCCTCCGGTCGAGGCGGTCAAGCCCCCCGCCGAAGCGGTCAAGCCTCCGGCTGAGGCCGTGAAGCCCCCGGCCGAAGCGGTCAAGCCTCCGGTGGAGGCCGTGAAGCCCCCGGCTGAGGCGGTCAAGCCCCCGGCTGAGGCGGTCAAGCCTCCGGTCGAGGCCGTGAAGCCCCCGGTGGAGGCCGTGAAGCCGCCCGCCGACGCCGTCAAGCCCCCCACCGAGGCCGTGAAGCCCCCGGCTGCGCCGGTCAACCCGCCCGCGGAGGCCATGAAGCCGGTCACCCTCCCGGCCGTCGCCCCCGTCCGCGCGGTCTCCCGCGTCGACCTCCTCACCACCGCGGTCAACCAGCTCAAGGCCTCGGTCGACGGCGTCCTCAAGGCGGCCGGTGCCTGCGGCTGCTCGACCGACGCCAAGGCCAAGGCCGGCGAGGTCGTGACCGGCATGGTCAACACCGTCGCGGCACTGCTGGCCCAGGGCAACCTGCCCGCGCCCAACCTGGCCGGCCTGCCCAAGCAGTCGGCGGTCGCCCCGGTCGCCCCGGCTGCCCCGGCTGCCCCGGAGCTCTCCGCTCCCGTGGTCTCGGACGAGTAGCGAGTTCGAGCAGCGAGCAGCCCGACCAGCCCCACCCGGGCTTCGTACGCAGGCCCCGGCACCCCGCTCGACGGGTGCCGGGGCCGGCGCACGCCCGGCGCCCGTGACCAGCGCCTACGAGCCACCCGTACGCTCCCCCGTGCGACCGCGCGACCTTGCGGACCCCCTTGACGCGCCCTGGCACCGGGGGGACGCTCCGCGGGTCTCGCATCCGTACAAGGTGGACCAGCTGGGGGGCCGGTATGCCGGAGCAGTCTGTCCAGACGGCGGGGGAGTTGCGCGCGCGGCTCGTGGAGCGGGGCGCGCGCTGGTCCGTCATCGAACACCTCGCCGACGACGAGGCCGTGCCCCGGCCCGCCCTCGGCCTGGAACCGGGGGCGAACCTCACCCGCGCCGAGGACGCCGGACAGGTGGACCTGCGCGCGCTGATCGGCCGGGAGAGCGGCAATCCGCACCTCACCCGACGCCGCGCCGCCCACGGCCTGCTGCCCGGGAGCGGGGGCCCGGCGGTCGCCGCGGCCCGGCCCACCGCCGTGGACTGGCGCAGCCGTTGGGGGTGGCCCTGGATCACCAGGGTCAAGGACCAGAACCCGTGCGGCTCCTGCTGGGCCTTCGGGGCCGTCGGACTGGTCGAGTCCATGGCCCGGATCGAGCACGACGTCTGGGCGGAGCGGTCCGAGGGCGATGTGCACGACGGCCTCAAGTTCACCTGCGGGCAGGGCTCCAACCCGGAGACCGCCCTCGACTGGATCAAGGCGAACGGCGGCCTCGCCGATCCGGACTGCTGGCCGTACTCCCCGCCGCCGGCCACCGTCCCCGCCGACCGCCGCGACGGCTGGCGCGCCGAGTACACGCCGAGCTGGGACCGCTCCGGGCGCACCGTGCGGATCACCGACTACGTCCGCCTCGGCGATGTGGAGCAGCAGAAGGTCTGGCTCGACACGGTCGGCCCGCTGACGGCCTGCTTCGACGTGTACGACGACTTCTTCGGCCTCGGCTCGGGTGTCTACCACCGCACCAGCGACCACCTGGCGGGCGGCCACTGCGTGCTCATCGTCGGGTACGACGACGCGGCCGGCTGCTGGCTGTTCAAGAACTCCTGGGGCACGGGCTACCACGTCGGCGGGTACGGGCGGATCGCGTACGGTGAGGTGAAGATCGACTATTGGGCCAAGTGCGGCCTGCGCGGCACCAACGTCGACCCGTGGACCAAGCGCCGCCTGCACTCCGGCAACGTCTACGAGAGCGGCAACGGCCGCGCCCACCGCAATTTCGAACTGCTCGCCACCACCACCGGCGGCCGTCTCCAGCACTGGTGGCGCGAGGGCGACGCCCCCTTCCCGTGGGCCCGCGCCGCCGCCTTCGCGAACGACGCCTCCGGCCAGCCCGCCTTCACCGGGACCACGTACAACCGGAACATGGAGTCGCTGCACGTGACCACGGGCGGCCGGCTGCGCCACTGGTACTACGAGCAGTCCGGCGGGGCCTGGCGCGACGGCGGCGCCTTCGGCCCGGGCGACGCGGCCATCGGCTCGACCCCGGCGTTCATCCAGAGCGACTACGGCAAGCCCGGCAACTTCGAGGTGGTCGTCCGCACCGCCGACGGCCGCCTGAACCACTGGTGGCGGATCAACGGCGCCCCCTGGACCTGGAACGACGGCGGCCGCTTCGCCTCGGGCATCGCCCACTACGGCCCGGCCCTCGTGCAGACCCGCGGCCGCCACCTCGACCTCGTCGCCACCCGGACGGACGGCCGCATGCAGTTGTGGTGGCGCGACGACCCGAACGGCTTCGCCTGGCGGCCCGGGGAGGTCTTCGGCAGCGCGGCCACCTCCGCGCCCTGCTTGATCGAGGGGCAGTACGGGGCGGCCGACGAGGACACCGCCGGGAACTACGAGCTGTGCGTGGCCGTGGCGGGCGGCCGCGTGGAGCACTGGTGGCGGGGCAACGCAGCGGGGTCCGCCTGGAGCCGCAGCGCCGTCTTCGGCCACGACGTGCTCGCCGTGACCGGGATGCTCCAGGGCAGCTTCGGGTTCAACCTGGAGGTCATCGTCCTGCGCACGGACCGGCAGCTCCAGCACTACTGGCGTGACGGCGCGGGGTGGCACGAGGGGCCGGTGATCGGCCCCGCCTGAGCGTGGAGGGCGGCGCCGGTGGAGGTACGCGAGGTGGCCCTCGGCGCCGGGGAGTCGTACGAGCTGCGGCTCACCGGGCGCGGGGCACGCGGATACGTCTGGACCTGGCAGGTCAGCGGTGACGCGGACGCGGTGTCGGTGAGCGAGGCCGCGCCCGCGCCGGCGGAGGCGGTTCCGGGCGCCCCCGTCGAGCGCGGCTACCTGGTCCGGGGCCGCTGCCCGGGCGGCCGGGCGCGGATCCGCTTCGCTCAGATCCGGCCGCCCTACCCGGACGAGGCACCGTACGACGAGTTCGTCCTGGAGGTGGAGGTCACCGCCGCGCCCTGAGCACCCGGTGCTGTACGGCCTCCAGCGGGCCCCGCCCGAAGCGGCGCAGCCACAGCGTGGAGCCGACGGCGAGGGCCAGGGACACCGCCGCCCACAGGCCCATCACCCACCAGGGCCCGGTCCCGCCGAGCCGGTCGGCCAGACCCAGGCCGATGCCGTAGCAGAGCAGCATGCAGATCAGGTTCTGGCCGACGTAGCAGGACAGGGCGGTGCGCCCGACGCAGCCGAGGGCGGTGGCCCCGGGCACCGCGAAGCGGTCGAGGGCGGCTCCGATCAGGCCGATGTACCCGAGGGCGATCAGCGGGGCGATGCCGTAGCGGCCCAGGACGAAGAAGTCCGGGCCGCCGAGCGCGGCGGCGGCGCCCAGCGGCAGGCCGAGGCCCAGCCCCCAGGCGGCCATCCGGCTCCGGATCCGCCGCCCCGCGGCGGTCGGGGCGAATGCGCCCGCACGGAACAGCCGGACCCCGAGGAGGAAGAGGAAGACCAGCATGCCGAAGGAGAAGACGGGCTCGATGCGCAGCGCCAGGGCGTGGTCGAGGCGGAAGCGGACCTGCTCGGCGTAGCCGCCGCGGGCGTAGAGCCGGACGGCCTCCGGACCGGGAGCCGATGACCCCCCGGCACCGGACTCGGCCAACTCCCCCAGCGTCACCAGGGAGACCAGCGCGAGGTGCGTCCCGCCCGCGACCCACATCACCCGGCGCCGCACCCTCTCGGAGGCGGCCAGCAGCCGGGCGACCAGCAGTGCGGTGACGGCGTACCCCATCAGCACGTCCCAGGCGAAGACGAGGACGAAGTGGACGGTCCCCTCCAGGAAGAGGAACGTGGCGCGCCGCCGGTACCGGCCCGGCCAGGGCTCCCCGCGGCGCGCGGCCGAGTCGTACTGGACGGCCAGGCCCACTCCGAACAGGATCGTCAGCAGGGACAGGAACTTCCCGTCGGCGAGGAAGCGGAAGACGGATTCGGCCACGGCGGCGGCGGAGGGCCGGGCGAGCGGGTCGGGCAGGTCCAGGCGCCCGTGGAGCACGCTCCACTCGGAGCCGGGCGCGGTGAAGATCCAGACGTTCGTCATGAGCGTGCCGAGGACGGCGGCGCCGCGCAGGACGTCGAGGAGGGGGATGCGCGCCGTGGTCGCGGGGGTCGTGTGCAGGGCGGTGTGGGCCATGACCTCAGCGTCCCGGCGCCCGGGGCGCGCCACGTCCTGCGGGCGGACGAAGCGGGCCTACATCCTTCGATGCAGCGGAGCGGGGACGAGGTCCGCCGTACCGTCCGGAGCCCGTCCGCATCCTGGACGGGAAGACGTGTGCACACCTCATGTATCTATGCTGTGCGCATGCCTGCCGCGACCATGACCGCCAGCGCCGCCGACCGCGTTTACCAGCACGTCAAACAGGGCGTGCTGGACCGCCGCTACGAGGGCGGCACCCTCCTCACCGAGGGCGAACTCGGCGACGCCGTCGGCGTGTCCCGGACCCCGGTGCGGGAGGCACTGCTGCGCCTGGAGACCGAGGGACTGCTGAAGCTGTACCCGAAGAAGGGCGCGCTGGTCCTGCCGGTCTCCGCGCAGGAGATCAGCGACGTCCTCGAAACCCGGCTGCTCGTCGAGGAGTTCACCGTCCGCCGGGCCGTCCCGGCGCCGCCCGGCCTGCTGGAGCGGCTCGCCGCGCTGCTGGAGGAACAGCGCCGGCACGCCGCCGACGGCGACCTCGCCGCGATGGCGGCCGCCGACCGCGATTTCCACGCCGAGATCGTGCGCAGCGCCGGCAACCAGATCCTGTGCCGCCTCTACGACCAACTCCGCGACCGGCAGCTGCGGATGGGCGTGGCCCTGCTGCACGCCCACCCCGGGGGGACGCCCGCGGACGGAGCCGGGGGGAGGGTGCAGCGGACGCTGGACGAGCACGCCGAGATCCTCGACGCGCTGCGCGCCGGGGACGCGGAGGCGGCCGCCGCGGCCGTCCGCGGGCACCTGGGCCGGGTCGAGGCGCTGGTTCGGGGCCGTCATGACCGCTGAACCGGTCCCGGCCTCCGTCTGGCGGGACCCGCCGGGAGGCCGCAAGGCCGTCGCCGTCTGGTCCATCGGCGTCGCCGTCTACTTCGTGGCGGTGATCTTCCGCACCAGTCTGGGCGTGGCCGGCCTGGAGGCGGCGGACCGCTTCCACGTGAACGCCTCCGCCCTGTCGACCTTCTCCCTGCTCCAACTGCTGGTCTACGCGGGCATGCAGGTCCCGGTGGGCCTGATGGTGGACCGGCTCGGCACCAAAAAGGTGCTGACCCTGGGCGCCGTCCTCTTCACCGCGGGCCAGCTCGGTTTCGCACTGTCCCCCTCGTACGGGATGGCGCTGGCCGCGCGCGCCCTGCTGGGCTGCGGCGACGCCATGACCTTCATCTCCGTGCTGCGCCTGGGCACCCGGTGGTTCCCCGCGCGGCGCGGCCCGCTGACGGCGCAGCTGGCCGGCCTGGTCGGGATGGCGGGCAACCTCGTCTCCACGCTCGTCCTCGCCCCCGTCCTGCACGGCGTCGGATGGGTCCCCGCCTTCGCGGGCAGCGCCACGGCGGGTCTGGTCGTCCTCGTCCCGCTGGTGCTGTTCCTGCGCGACCACCCGGAGGGGTACGAGCCGGCGCCGGCCGCCCCGGGTGCGGCGCAGGGCTTCGTACGCCGTCAGATCCGGGACGCCTGGCAGGAACCCGGCACCCGGCTCGGCCTGTGGGTGCACTTCACCACCCAGTTCCCGGCGATGGTGTTCCTGCTGCTGTGGGGGATGCCGTTCCTGGTGGAGGCGCAGGGCCTGGCCCGTACCACGGCGGCGGGGCTGCTGACCCTGGTCGTCGCCTCGAACATGGGCTTCGGCCTGGTCTACGGCCAGCTCATCGGCCGCCGCCAGTCCGCCCGGATCCCGCTGGCCCTGGGCACCGTGGGCCTCACCGCCCTGCTGTGGGCCGCGGTCCTGGCCTGCCCGGGCAGCCACGCCCCGATGTGGCTCCTGACCACGCTGTGCGTGGTCCTCGGCACCTGCGGCCCGGCGTCGATGATCGGCTTCGACTTCGCCCGGCCGGCCAACCCCGCCGAGCGCCAGGGCACCGCCTCCGGCATCACCAACATGGGCGGCTTCCTCGCCTCGATGACGACCCTGCTGGCCGTGGGCATCCTGCTGGACGCCACCGGCGGCAACTACCGGATCGCCTTCTCCTCGGTGTTCGGGGTGGAGGCTCTGGGGATCGTCCGGATCCTCCGCCTGCGCGGCCGGGCCCTCGCCCGGGAGCGCGACCGGCAGGCCGCCGTCCTCGGCCCGGCGCCGGACCCTGCGCTCCCCGAGGCGTCGCGGACCGACCTGTCGCGGCCGGCCCCCGCGTAGAGCCCGCTCGTATGACCGGGCCGGGAGGGACAGACCCGTCCTTCTCCGCCCGGCCGCCGCGGGGTCCGCCGGGGGCCGGCGCCGTTACGGGGTGACCGCGAAGTTCGCCAGGATCGCGTCGGCCAGTTCCGCGTCGCCCTCGATCTTGACCCGGTCGGCCACCGTCTGGTGCCTGACCCGGCCCGCCGCCAGGCGGACGTACGTCTCCCAGTCCGTGGCCAGCGTCACCGCCGGACCGAGCGAGGGCGACTTGTCGATCGTGCCGCGGCCTTCCGCGTCCACCCGTACCGTCCGCATGAACTCCAGCGGTCCGTGCACGTCCAGGACCACCGCCGAGTTCGCCGGGGCCCCGGCCTGCTTCGCGACCACCTTCGGCAGCCCGGCGAGCAGGAGGTCCCGCGCCACGAACGCGCCCGGCGAGTCCCAGTTGCCCGGCAGGCCCAGCGCCGTCCGCAGGTCCTGTTCGTGGATCCACACGTCGAACGCCCGCAGCCGCAGGGCGAGCTCCAGCGTCACCTGGTCGCCCAGCGGCCCCCGCACCATCGTGGCCGGATCCCGCTTCTCGTTCCGCAGCTGCCGCGAGCGGCGGATGATCGTGTACTCCAGCTCCGAGGTCATCTCGGGCGCCGTGTGGTGGCGCCGGACGTCGACCTGCACCTCCATGTACCGGCTGAACTCGTCGACCACGTGCCGCAGGTCCCGCGCCACGGTGTGGATCGGCCGGGGATCGCCGAGCATTTCGCACTCGATGCCGATGATGTGTGACACCACGTCACGTACGGACCAGCCCGGGCACGGGGTCGCCCGGTTCCACTCGCCTTCCGTCAGGGGGAGGACCAGCTCGGATATCGCCTCGATGGAATGTGTCCACGCGTCGGCATAGGGCTGGAGGCTGGGATGCGGCTGGACGGTCAACGGGACCCCTCGCGGTGCTGTTCAGTGGCGCGTGGCGCGTTTTTTCGGAAGCGTGTGGACTGGTTCCAAAACTACGCTGCCGGTGAGCACCCCGGCAGTGCTTTCGTGTGACGATCGTAGGCCCGAGTCGAGGGCTTGAACGCCAGGACGGTGGTAGTGTGCGCGCCTCTCTGATCCAAATCGCGGTCCACGACGGCGAGTCGGTGGCCGCCCGGCGGTCCCGGGCGGCCGATCTCGTCCGGGACCAGGCCGGTTCGGACCTCGTCGTCCTGCCCGAACTCTGGACGGTGGGCGCCTTCGCCTACGAACTCTTCGAGACCGAGGCCGAACCGCTCGACGGTCCCACCTACGAGACCATGTCCAAGGCCGCCCGCGACGCCGGGGTCTGGCTGCACGCCGGCTCGGTCGTGGAGCGCGCGGGCGACGGATCCCTCTACAACACCACCCTCGTCCTCTCCCCCGCGGGCGAGCTGGCCGCCACCTACCGCAAGATCCACCGCTTCGGCTTCGACCAGGGCGAGGCCGTGCTGATGTCCGCCGGGGACACCCTGACCACCGTCGCCCTGCCGGAGCAGACCCTCGGCGTCGCCACCTGCTACGACCTGCGCTTCCCCGAGCTGTTCCGCGGCCTCGTCGACGCCGGGGCCACCACGATGGTCGTGGCGGCCGGCTGGCCGGCCCGCCGCAGGTCCCACTGGACCCTGCTGAACCGGGCGCGCGCCGTCGAGGACCAGGCGTACGTCCTCGCGTGCGGACTGGCCGGCACGCACGCCGGCGTCGAACAGGCCGGCCACAGCCTGGTCGTCGACCCGTGGGGCGAGGTGCTGGCCGAGGCCGGACCCGGCGAGGACGTCCTCACCGTGGACCTCGACCCGGCGAAGGTCGCCCAGACCCGTGAGCAGTTCCCGGCGCTGAAGGACCGCCGGCTCGGGCGCTGAGCCTACGGTTTCGAAGCCGCCGCAGCGGGTACACCGCGGCGGGAACGGGAACGGGAAGCCGAGCAAGGGGGGACGGGGTCGTGTCCGAGCAGACCGAGGAAGCCGAGGCCGGGATCGAGGCGGCCCTGGAGCCGCACGAGCCCGCCCCCGGTGAGATCGCGGCCCGGGACCGGGTCCGGGCCGAGGCCACCGGCATGACGCACCACCAGGCGGCGGCCGCGCTGGAGACGGCCCTGGAGGCCGTCGGCGACTGGTCGCAGGCCGATGCGTCCGTCCGCGCCGCCATCGCCGAATGGCAGCGCGTCACCGACCTGACCCTCGACCACGGCGGCCCCTACACCCCGGACACCGACGCCTATGTCCAGGGCCAGCTCGCCGCGCGCAGCCGGCACCGCGGCCCCCGCTGACCGGCGCCGGGACCGCTCCCCCCGCGCCGGCCGGAGCCGCCGCCCGGAGCCGTCGGCCGGGCCCGCGATAGGTTGCGGCCATGCCCCTCCTCTACGTGACCGACCTGGCGTACCCGGCGCGCGGCCGCCGCTACGGCGACGAGGACGTCCTCCTCACCGCCCGGCTGCGCGAGTCCTTCGACCTGGCCCTGTGCCATCCGCGGGACGCCGAGGCCCTCATACCCCTGGGCTTCGACGCGGTCGTCATCCGCAACAGCGGACCGGTCCTGCACTACCAGGAGGCGTACGACTCCTTCCGCGCGGCGGCGCTCGCCGCCGGGACCCGGGTCTACAACCCCCTCGGCGGCCGCGGCGACATGGCGGGCAAGCAGTACCTCCTGGACCTCACCGAGGCCGGCTACCCGGTGATCCCCACCATCGACGACCCGGCGCTGCTCCCGCTCCTGCCCGACGTCCCCTCGTACGCGGTCAAACCCAAGCAGGGCGCGGACTCCATCGGCCTCACCTTCACCCCGCACCCGACCGGCCCGGCGGGGGAGAACCTGATCCAGCCGCGGATCGACTTCGCGTACGAGGTGTCCTTCTACTTCGTCGACCACGCCTTCCAGTACGCCCTGTACGCCCCGGACCCCGCCCGCCGCTGGGAGCTGCGCCCGTACGAGGCGACGCCGGCGGACCTGGACTTCGCGCGGACCTTCATCGAGTGGAACACCCTCGACCACGGCATCCAGCGCGTGGACGCCTGCCGGGCGCCGTCGGGGGAGCTCCTCCTGGTCGAGCTGGAGGACCTCAACCCGTACCTCTCCCTGGACCTGCTCCCCCCGCAGATCCGGGACGCCTTCGTCACCGCACTCACCGCATCCCTGCACTCCTTCCTCACCGTCTGATGTCAGAGGGGGATGCCAGGCTTCCCCCATGGACACGCAGACGTTCTGGAAGCTGATCGAGACCGCCCGCGCGGAGGCCGGACCGGACCATGTGGCCCCGCGCGCCGCCCAGTTGCTGGCGCGCTGCCCGGCGGCCGAGATAGCCGCCGCCCAGCAGGTGCTGTGGGACCTTCTGGCGCAGTCCTACCGCAGCCCCCTCTGGGCAGCGGCTTATGTGATCAACGGCGGCTGTTCGGACGACGGCTTCGACTACTTCCGCGGCTGGCTCCTGACGCAGGGCGAGGCGGTCTTCGCCCGCGCCCTGGCCGACCCGGACTCCCTCGCGGACCACCCGGCGGTCCGCGAGGCCGCGGCGGAGGGCCTGGAACTGTGGGACGAGGCCGCCCTGTCCATCGCCTGGACGGCCTACGAGTCCGCGACGGGCCACGCCCTCCCGGCGGACTCCTTCACGATCAGCTACCCGCCCCTGGACCCGGCCTGGGACTTCGACTTCGACGACACCGCCGAAACCGGAGCCCGTCTCCCCCGCCTGAGCGCCCTCTTCGCGGCTTCCTAGAGCCCGCTGGTGTCGAGGTCGATCCCGAACGGCTCCGGCAGCCGGACCGGCTCGCCGAACGGGTGCGGCCCGTCGACCGTCGTGTACCCGAGCCGCCCGGGCCCGGAGAACAGGGTGACGGTCTTGTCCAGCCGGTCCACCAGGAGATAGAGCGGGGCACCGTACTCCGCGTACCGCTTGCGCTTGACGACGCGGTCGGTCTCGGCATTCGACTCCGAGGTCACCTCGACGATCAGGAGGGTCTGGTCGGGCACCAGCGCCGTGGCGCCGTCGACGAGCTCCTCCGGTACCACCGCGAGGTCCGGCACGTACCAGTTCGGCGACCGGGGCAGGTCGAGGTTTCCCGAGCCGGTGATACAGCCCAGCTCCCGGACACGGGACAGGATCTGGTACCGGATCCGCTCGGCAGCCCTCTCGTGATCCCAGGTCGGCGTCATGACCTCGCCGCTTCCCCCCTGGATGACCCCCTCGACGATCTCCACCCGGGCACCCTGCATGTGCTGAATGGCGTACTTGAGAGCCAATTCGGGATCCACGCCCTGGGTGTAGTCGCCGGGCTCGGCGGCGGTGGCCATCAGGCAGCTCCTTCCGTCACGGTTCTACGCTCGCACGCCGCCCGCCCCGGAGTCTCCCAGCGGCGGGGTCGATCACCCGTCCGGGTGGAGCCGCCGGCCGGGAGGGCGGGATGGCAAGCTTGAAACATGAACGATGCTGCCCCGGCGCCCACCCCTGCGCCCCGACGTGCCCGTCTCCGCGCCCCCGAGCTGATCGGCAAGGGCGGCTGGCTGAACACCGGCGGGAAGAGCCTGACCCTCGCCGACCTGCGGGGACGCGTGGTCATCCTCGACTTCTGGACCTTCTGCTGCGTGAACTGCCTGCACGTCCTCGACGAGCTGCGCGAACTGGAGGAAAAGCACCGCGACACCGTGGTGATCATCGGCGTGCACTCGCCGAAGTTCGTGCACGAGGCCGAGCACGCCGCCGTCGTCGACGCCGTCGAGCGGTACGAGGTGCACCACCCCGTCCTGGACGACCCCGAGCTGGCCACCTGGAAGCAGTACGCCGTACGCGCCTGGCCGACCCTGGTGGTGATCGACCCCGAGGGCTACATCGTCGCGCAGCACGCCGGTGAGGGGCACGCGCACGCCATCGCGCGCCTGGTCGAGGAGCTGGAGGCCGAGCACGAGGCCAAGGGCACCCTGCGGCGCGGCGACGGGCCCTACGTGGCGCCCGAGCCGGTCGCCGGCGACCTGCGGTTCCCCGGGAAGGCGCTCGTGCTGCCGTCCGGGAACCTGCTCGTCTCGGACACCACGCGGCACCAGCTGGTGGAGCTCGCCGCGGACGGCGAGAACGTCGTGCGCCGCATCGGCAGCGGCGAGCGCGGCTTCGGGCCCGAGGCCTTCAGCGAGCCGCAGGGGCTCGCGCTGCTGCCCGACGGGCGGGTCGTCGTCGCCGACACCGTCAACCACGCGCTGCGGACCTTCGACCCCGCCACCGGCGCCGTCGAGACCGTCGCCGGGACCGGCCGGCAGTGGTGGCAGGGCTCGCCGACCGCCGGGCCGGCCCTGGAGGTGGACCTGTCCTCGCCGTGGGACGTGGCCTGGTGGCAGGGCAAGGTGTGGATCGCCATGGCCGGCGTGCACCAGCTGTGGACCTGGGACCCGGCGGCGGGCACCGTCGCCGTCTCCGCCGGGACCACCAGCGAGGGGCTGCACGACGGGCCCGCCGCGGAGGCCTGGCTGGCGCAGCCGTCCGGGCTGGCCGCGGCCGGGGACCGGCTGTGGTTCGCCGACTCCGAGAACAGCGCCCTGCGGTACGTGGAACCCGAGGGCGAGGGGTACGCCGTACGGACCGCCGTGGGGACCGGCCTCTTCGACTTCGGACACCGGGACGGCGACGCCGGGCAGGCCCTGCTCCAGCACCCGCTCGGGGTGACGGCGCTGCCCGACGGCTCGGTCGCGGTGTGCGACACGTACAACCACGCCCTGCGCCGCTACGACCCGGCGACCGGCCAGGTCTCCACGCTCGCCACCGACCTGCGCGAGCCCAGCGACGCCGTCCTGGTCGGCGAGGACATCGTCGTGGTCGAGTCGGCCCGCCACCGGCTGACCCGGCTGCGGCTGCCCGAGGAGGCCGTACGGGTGGACGCGGTCGCCCACCGCACGCAGCGCGCCGCCACCGAGGTCGCCCCGGGCACGCTCAGCCTCGACGTGGTCTTCCAGGCGCCGAGCGGCCAGAAGCTCGACACCCGCTACGGGCCGTCGACGCGCCTGCTGGTCTCCTCGACCCCGCCGGAGCTGCTGGCGGCGGGGGAGGGGGCCGGGACGGACCTGTTCCGGGAGCTGGTGCTGAACCCGGACGTCACCGAGGGCGTCCTGCACGTATCCGCGATGGCGGCCTCCTGCGACGACGACCCGGAGAACGAGTACCCGGCCTGCCACGTGCACCAGCAGGACTGGGGAGTCCCGGTGACCGTCACCGCGACCGGCGCCACCAGGCTCCCGCTCGTCCTCGCCGGGCTCGACGCCTGACCGCGTCGACCGCCTGACCGGGCGCCCGGGGCCGGCCGCCTAGCCGCGGTCGTCCCGGGCCTCGTGGTCCGCACGGCCCTCGTGGTCCGCACGGCCCTCGTGCTCCCCGCGGCCCGGCCCGTCATCGCCGTCCTCGCCGTCCTTCTCGGCGTCCGCGACGCGGGCGATCAGCAGGTTCGGGTCGGGCCGTTCGGCCGTGTAGGAGGCGCTGGGCACGTACACCTTGTGGTGGCGCACCGCGACCGACGTGGGGTTGGACAGCCCGTCCTGCGCCGTCAGCAGGACGGTGTGGGTGCCGTCGCGGCGTACGAGGGCGAGCTCGTTGCCGGCGTTCAGGGCGGCGAGGACGGTCTCGCCGCGCCCGGCGAAGGCGAAGTCGTCGATCCCGGCGAGTCCGTCGGCGCGGGTGGTGATCGCCCCGGCCGAGCCGTCCGCCTCGACCGGGATGCGCAGCAGCGTGCCCCGGTCCGAGTTGGACACCCACACCGCCTGGTGGCGGACCTTGATCCCGTTGGCGCCGATGAAGGTGGTGGGTTCGAGGGCGGTGCCGGTGGCCCAGGCCGTCACGGAGGCGTCGCCCAGGGAGATCCGCCGTACCGTGCCGAGGACCGAGTCGGCGGCGTACAGCACGCCGTGCCTCTCGTCGAGCGCGAGGCCGTTGGCGAAGCCGTCCGGCGGAAGGTCGGCGAACTTGGCGACCGTGCCGTCCGCCGTGATCCGGTAGATGCCCGTCTCGGCCGTGCCGGTGTTGTAGGCGACGTAGAGGGTCCCGTCGTGGGTGCGGACGATGCCGCTGACGACGGCGGCGCCGACGAGGGGCGTCTGCGGGTCCGCCACGGCGGGTAGCTCGGCGATGATCCGGGTGTCCCCGTGGGGATCGACCCGGGCGACCTGGCGCGCGAAGGAGAAGGTCAGGTTCGCGGAGCCGTCGGGTTCGAGGGCGATGTTCTCGGGCGTCTGCCCGGCGGCGAAGTCGAAGTGCGCGACGATGCGCGGGTCCTTCAGCGTGATCGACTCCGAGGGGCCCTGCCCCGACGGGCCCTGCGCAGCGGCAGCGGCAGCGGGGGCCGGCGCAGGCGCCGGCTCGGCGGTGGCCGAGGCCGGCGCCGGAGCCGAGGAGAGCAGGGCGAGGAGGAAGGCCACCACGCCCGAGGCAGCGATGCGCGGCATGCGGAGCCGGGCGGGAAGCCGGAGCTTGCGGACCTCTCGGTCCGCGCCGGCGGTGGGGGGCGTACGGAGCACGGGACTCTCCTTCTCGACCGGGCGCTGGTTGCCATGGGTGACGAGAGTTCAGCAGATCATGACGGAGCGTCACGATGCGTTCATCACACCGCAGTACCGGTCGGAGATCGCCCGCCCGGCCGAAGCCCGCCGGGTCTCCCCGGCGGGCTCCGGCCGTCAGCCGCGAGCCGTGGGCCCTCAGCCCTCCAGGAAGGCCGCCAGCGCGTTCGCCAGCAGGTACGGGTCGTCCGCACCGCACAGCTCGCGGGCGCTGTGCATCGACAGGATCGCGACCCCGATGTCGACCGTCTGGATGCCGTGGCGGGCGGCCGTGATCGGGCCGATCGTGGTCCCGCACGGCATCGAGTTGTTGGAGACGAACGTCTGCCACGGCACGCCGGCCCGCTCGCAGGCCGCCGCGAACACCGCGCGCCCGCTGCCGTCCGTCGCGTACCGCTGATTGACGTTGACCTTCAGGATCGGGCCGCCGTTGGCACGCGGGTGGTGCGAGGGGTCGTGCCGCTCCGCGTAGTTGGGGTGGACGGCGTGGCCCGTGTCCGAGGACAGGCAGATGGTGCCCGCGAAGGCCCGCGCGCGGTCCTCGAACGAGCCCCCGCGGGCGAAGACTGAACGTTCCAGCACGTTGCCCAGCAGCGGTCCGTCCGCCCCCGTGTCCGACTGCGAGCCGTTCTCCTCGTGGTCGAAGGCGGCCAGGACGGGGATGTGGTCCAGCTGCTCGGCGGTCGAGACGGCGACCAGCGCCGCGACGCCCGCGTGCACCGAGATCAGGTTGTCCATCCGCGGCCCGGCGACGAGCTCCTGGTCGCGGCCCAGGTAGGCGGGCGGCTCGATCGAGTGGACCATCAGGTCCCAGCCGGCCACCGAGCCCTGCTCCAGGCCCTCTTCCTCCTCCAGGAAGGCGATGAGGTCGCCCTCCTGCACCTCGCCCAGGCCCCAGATCGGCTGCATGTGCCGCTGCTTGTCGAGCTTGAGCCCGTCGCTGTTGACCGACCGGTCCAGGTGCACGGCCAGCTGCGGGACGCGCAGCAGCGCGCGGTCCACGTTGACCAGCCGCTCGGAGCCGTCGCGCAGGGTGAGCCGCCCCGCCAGGCCCAGGTCCCGGTCCAGCCAGGTGTTGAGCAGGGTTCCGCCGTAGATCTCGACCGCGATCTGCCGCCAGCCCTGGGAGCCCGTGTCGGGCATCGGCTTGACGCGCAGGTTGGGGGAGTCGGTGTGCGCGCCGATGATCCGGAACGGGGTGTGCGCGACCGCGCCTTCCGGGACGAACCAGGCGACGAGTGCGCCGCCGCGGAGCACGAACCGGCCCCCGCTGCCCGCGTCCCAGGCGTCCGTTTCCGCCAACTGCCTGAACCCGGCCTTCTCCAGCCGCTCGGCCGCCTCGGCCACGGCGTGGTACGGCGACGGACTGGCCGTCAAAAAGGTCATCAGGTCGTCGGTGTGGCCGCGGTCGAAGCGGGCGGGAGAGCTCATGTGGTTCACCTTAACGACGGTCGTGTTCGCCATGGCCGGACTGCGGCGGATAGCCGATACGCCCGGGGGTGCGGGCTGTGTGGTCCGCTTTCCCGGCGGCGTCTCAGCCCGGCGGTCGCTCGAATCGGCGCTGCAGCTGCCTGCGCTCGCCCCGGCGGATGCGCGGGAGCATCTCCGGGGTCGTCGCGGAGCGCTGCGCGCGTCTCTTGCGTCCGGCGCAGAAGATACAGGCCTCACCGGGCGGAGCGTCGGGGTCGATCGGCGCGCCGGGATGCTCGGAGCAACCCGAGGCGTTGCGCGGCCGGGACAGTTCGCGGGCCACGATGAACGCGCGGTGGAGATCGTCCGCGATGGCGACGAAGTCCTCGGCGGGCGAGGAGAAGCCGAGGTGGAACCGGCGGTCCTCCACGGTCCGCAGGTGGGCGCGCAGGGCGTGCAGGGTGTACGGCGGGTCCGGTACGGGATAGCCGAGCCGGCGCTGCTCCCCCGCCGGCGGGGCGGCGGCCGGGCGGGCGCCGCGGCCGCCCTGGGCGCGCAGGCCGAGCCGGCGCCGGTCGTTGCAGATCAGGCAGCGGCCCCAGCCGTCGGGCGCCTCGGGGTCGAGGGCGCCGTTGGGGTGCTCGGGGCAGCCGGTGTAGCTCTTGGCCGGGGCGAGCCCGGCGGCGGTCTGGAACGCGGTGTAGAGGGCGTCGGCCACGGCTTCGTACTCCGCGGGGTGGGAGCCGTCGTACAGCTCCCGCAGGTGGTCGCCGAGGCTGCCCAGGGCGGCTTGCAGCTCCCGGAGGGCGTACGGCCGCCCGGTCGGGACGGAGTACCCCCTGCTGTTGCCGTGCTGCTCCTGTGGGCTCATGCGAAAAGCGTCCCACGGACGACCGACAACCCGGGAATCCGGCTGTTGCGCGGCACGTACGGCCGGGCGGCCTGCCCGGCCGCGTCCCCTGCCCGGCCGCGTGCGCAGCCGGGCGACCCGCCCGGCCTCGGCGGCGCGGCCGTCCCGGGCAGGGCCCGCAGGGTCGCCGCAACGGCAGCGGCCGGACCCCCGCACGGAGGTCCGGCCGCTTCGTGTACGTACACCGCGTACAGATGTGGAACGAGCGCCGCAGGCTAGAAGGCGGCCTCGTCGAGCTCCATCAGGGAGTTGTCGACGGCCTCGGCCAGGCTGCGCTGGACCGAGACGCCCGGCAGGACCTCCGCGGCGAAGAACTTCGCCGCCGCGATCTTGCCCTGGTAGAAGGGGACGTCCTTGCTGGAGGCGCCCGCCAGCTTCTCGGCGGCCACGGCCGCGCCCTTGAGCAGCAGGTATCCGACGACCACGTCGCCGGAGGCCATCAGCAGGCGGGTGGTGTTCTGGCCGACCTTGTAGATGTTCTTGACGTCCTCGCCGGTGGCGGTGAGGTCGACGATCATCTGGCCGACGATGGCCTCCAGGTCCACGGCGGCCTTGGCGAGCGCGTCGCGGGCACCGGCCAGCTCCTCGCCGCCGACGGCCTCGGCCAGGAACTTCTTGATCGTCTCGGAGAGGACGTTCAGCGAGGCGCCCTGGTCGCGGACGATCTTCCGGAAGAAGAAGTCCTGGCCCTGGATCGCGGTGGTGCCCTCGTAGAGGGTGTCGATCTTGGCGTCCCGGATGTACTGCTCGACCGGGTACTCCTGCAGGTAGCCGGAGCCGCCGAAGGTCTGCAGCGACTGCGCGAGCTGCTCGTAGGACTTCTCCGAGCCGTAGCCCTTCACGATCGGCAGGAGCAGGTCGTTCAGGCCGACCAGCGCGGAGGTGTCCTCGCCCGCGGCCTGCTTGAGCTGGATCTCGTCCTGGACGGACGCGGTGTACAGGACGAGGGCGCGCATGCCCTCGGCGTACGCCTTCTGCGTCATCAGCGAGCGGCGCACGTCGGGGTGGTGCGTGATGGTGACCTTGGGCGCGGTCTTGTCCATGAAGTTCGCGAGGTCCGGGCCCTGCACGCGCTCCTTGGCGTACTCCAGCGCGTTCAGGTAGCCGGTGGAGAGCGTCGCGATGGCCTTCGTGCCGACCATCATGCGGGCGAACTCGATGATCATGAACATCTGGCGGATGCCGTCGTGCTTGTCGCCGATCAGCCACCCCTTGGCGGGGTGCTGGTCGCCGAAGGTCATCTCGCAGGTGTTGGACGCCTTGAGGCCCATCTTGTGCTCGACGTTCGTCGCGTAGACGCCGTTGCGCTCGCCCAGCTCGCCGGTCTCCCAGTCGAAGTGGAACTTCGGGACCAGGAAGAGGGAGAGGCCCTTGGTGCCCGGGCCGTGGCCCTCGGGGCGCGCGAGGACGTAGTGGAGGATGTTCTCCTCCATGTCGTGCTCACCGGACGTGATGAAGCGCTTGACGCCCTCGATGTGCCAGGAGCCGTCCTCCTGCTGGATCGCCTTGGTGCGGCCGGCGCCCACGTCCGAGCCGGCGTCCGGCTCGGTGAGGACCATGGTGGAGCCCCAGCGCTTCTCGACCGCGATCTGGGCGATCTTCTTCTGCGCCTCGTTGCCCTCCTCGAAGAGGACGCCGGCGAACGCCGGGCCCGAGGAGTACATCCAGACGGCCGGGTTGGAGCCGAGCAGCAGCTCCGCGTAGGCCCAGATCAGGGAGCGCGGCGAGGTGGTGCCGCCGATCTCCTCGGGCAGGCCCAGGCGCCAGTACTCGGAGTCCATGAAGGCCTGGTAGCTCTTCTTGAAGGAGGCCGGGACCGGCGCGGTGTTGGTGGCCGGGTCGAAGACCGGCGGGTTGCGGTCGGCGTCCGCGAAGGACTCGGCCAGCTCGTTCTCCGCGAGCCGGGCGATCTCGGACAGCACGCTCTTGGCGGTCTCGGTGTCCATCTCGCCGAACGGGCCGGTGCCGTACAGCTTGTCGCGGCCGAGCACCTCGAAGAGGTTGAACTCGATGTCGCGGAGATTCGACTTGTAGTGCCCCATGGCGACGGCTCCGTTAAGGCTCGGGGAGACAGATTCCTCGTACATACCAATCGGTAACAACATGATGCTACCCGCGGGTAATAACGGCAACCCTTCGGTGACGACTGTGACCAGTGTCAAATCGCGCGCATGAGCTTCGGTCTCGGAACCGTGGAGAACCCCTGGAGCGCGCCCGGCGGCCCCGTGCCCTCGGTAGGCTGACCGCCATGTACGGCTACGACCAGAACCCGGGTGCCCAGCAGCAGTACGCCCCGCCGCAGCAGCAGATGCCCGGCGCCGGGTACGGAGAGCAGCCGCTGTACCCCGAGCCCTCGCCGCCGTCGCTCGCCGACGCGGTGCGGGCCTTCACGACCGGGTCGCTGTCCGCCGAGGACTTCCAGCAGATCTTCGCCACCTCGAAGGTGTACTGCCCGCGCGGCGACACCCCGGGCTTCCTGGCGCTGCACAACACGCAGCAGCCGGTGATCCCGATGTTCACCACGCTCAAGGAGCTCCGCCGGTACGCGGGCAAGGAGTCCAAGTACTTCGTGATCACCGGCGCGGAGGTGATCGACCTGCTGCCGACCGGGTACGGCTTCGTCCTCGACATGGAGGGCGACCACCGCATGGTCTTCGACGCGAAGGCCGTGGAGCAGATGGTCGACTTCGCCATGCGCCGCATGTACGGCTAGCCGCTGCGGGCGCGTGGCCGCGCCGGTAGGGGGCGGGCCCGCCCAGGGCCCACCCGGAGCCCGCCCTGACCGCCGTGTGCGGCCCGGGCGGGCTCTTCGGTGTTCCGGGGCCTCAGGCGGTACGGCGCGTTCCGAGGTCCCAGGCGGTGCGGCGGGAGCGGTCGTCTCAGGCGGTGCGGCGGGAGCGGCGCCACAGCACCGCCGCCGCCGCGCCGGCGGCCAGCGCCCCGGCCGCGTACGCCCACAGCGGCGCCAGCTCCGGCCGGTGGGCGAGCGAGAGGCGGATGCCCGCGAAGGCGAGGACGGCGACGACGTAGTCGGTGCCCTCGGCCCCGTCGCGGGCGGTGGCCCACCGCAGCAGCAGGCAGCCCGCCAGGCACAGCGCGCCCCACGTGGCCAGGTACGGCCACGGCGAACCCGGCAGCGGGGTCATCGGCATCCCGGTGGCCGCCCACCGCCATGCCGCCCACCCGAGCGCGACGAGCGCCGCCGAGGTGCCCACGGCTCTGCCCAGAAGCCTCACGAAGGTGCCGAAACGCTTGGCCATGCCGTCTCCCCAGGCGGTCGTTCGGGTGCTCTGCCCCTGCTAGGACGGCGTTTCGGGGTCCCGGGTTGTCCCGGGAATGACGGCGCGCGGTGCGCTGTTCTGTCGGGTGTGGCAGAAAGTTCGAGTTTCAACTAAACTCGGCCCAGAAGGAGGTTCCGACCATGCCTGCAGTGACTGTGGAGAACCCGTTGACGCTCCCCCGCGTCGCCGAGCCCACCCCGGAGACCGCCGCCCGCAAGGTGCTGGCCGTCACGACCGCCCCGGGCGGCTTCGAGGGCGAGGGATTCCCGGTGCGCCGCGCGTTCGCCGGGATCAACTACCAGTACCTCGACCCGTTCATCATGATGGACCAGATGGGCGAGGTGGAGTACGCGCCGGGTGAGCCGAAGGGCACCCCCTGGCACCCGCACCGCGGCTTCGAGACCGTCACGTACCTGATCGACGGAACCTTCGTCCACCAGGACAGCAACGGCGGCGGCGGAGTCATCAACGGCGGTGACACCCAGTGGATGACCGCAGGCTCCGGCCTCCTGCACATCGAGGCCCCGCCGGAGTCCCTCGTCGTCAGCGGCGGGCTCTTCCACGGGCTCCAGCTGTGGGTGAACCTCCCGGCCTCCGACAAGATGATGCCCCCGCGCTACCAGGACATCGGCCGCGGCCAGGTCCAGCTGCTGTCCACCCCCGACGGCGGCGCCCTGCTCCGCGTGATCGCCGGTGAACTCGACGGCCACGCCGGCCCGGGCATCACCCACACCCCGATCACGATGATCCACGCGACGATCACCCCGGGCGCGCAGCTGACCCTGCCGTGGCGGGAGGACTTCAACGCCCTCGCCTACGTCATGGCCGGCCGCGGCAGCGTCGGCACCGACCGCCGACCGTTCCACACCGGCCAGACGGCCGTCTTCGGCGAAGGCGGCTCCCTGACGGTGCGGGCGGACGAGTCCCAGGACTCCAACGCCCCGGACCTGGAGGTCGTCCTGCTCGGCGGCCGCCCGATCCGCGAGCCGATGGCGCACTACGGCCCGTTCGTGATGAACACCCGCCACGAACTCCAGCAGGCCTTCGACGACTTCCAGTCGGGCCGCCTGGGCACCATCCCCACCACCCCCCGCTGACCGACTGCCCGCTTGCAGAAGCTCGCACGGTGAGCCGGCCCCAGGTCGCCGACCTGGGGCTGCTTCATGTGCATCCCGCGCCCAGCACGGGCGCGCCGGCGCACCCCGCTTCGAGGACGTCGAGCTGCCGATTCCGGCGTAGGACAGCGACGGGTCCGCCCACCGCTGGCCGCCAGGAGACCCGGAACACCTCGGTGACCCCGGTCCAGGGCACCGCCCCTGAGAAGCCCGGACCGCCGACGCCGAGGTGCTGAAGATCCTCCATCCGCCGCTGGAGCGGTTCCAGCTCTACCTGCGCCGTGAGGACCAGGCCTTCAACGAGTCCGTGCCGCAGGCGCTGACCTGGCCCGAAGGAGTAAGGGACCGCCAACGAGGCCCGGTCGTATGGCGGTCGGCGTCGAGTCCGACCACCTGCCCGAGCACCTCGTCAAGCGGTCCTGGATGGGCGAGTTCGCCACGTGAGACGCCCCGGCGGCACGACCCGCACTCATGCCCCCGGCACGGGCCCACCGGCACCGGCATGGCGGCCGCGGAGTTCCGAGGCCACGCCTAAGGCGGCCGCCGTCAGGGGGACGGCGAGGAGCATGCCGAGGATGCCGGCGACGCTCGCCCCGGCCGTGATGGCCAGCATGACCACCGCCGGGTGCATCTGCACCGTCCGGCTCTGGATCAAGGGCTGGAGGACGTGTCCCTCCAGCAGCTGCACGGCGAGCACCAGGCCCACCACCCACAGCCCGATGACCCAGCCCCGTTCGGCGAAGGCGACCAGTACGGCGACAGCCCCGGAGATGAAGGCGCCGAGGTACGGGATGTACGCGCCGACGAAGACCAGCGCACCGAGCCCGACCGCGCCGGGGACCCGGAGGATCAGCAGGCCGGCGGTGATGCAGACGACGTCGATCAAGGCGATGAAGGTGGTTCCCCGCATGAATCCCTCGACCGCCTCGAAGGCGCGGCGCGCGATGGCCACGACGGTGTCGCCGGTCGCGCGGGGAGCCAGCGAGCGCAGCGCGCCCGCCGCGCGGTGGGAGTCGCGCAGGAAGAAGAAGATCAGCAGCAGCGCGAGGACGGCGGTCGCGAGCACCTCCCCGACGACACTGAGGCCGGTGATCACGCCCGAGGCGGCGGTGGCGCCGAAGTTGCCCAGCAGCTCCTTGGCGTGCGAGGCCACGTCCTCCAGGGAGGTCCCGGCGGCGCCGAAGCGGGCGGCGAGGTCCCGGCCCGCGCGCTTGAGGGACTCGACGATCTGGTCACCGGTGCTGATCAGGGCGTGCACGACGACGTACGTGGCCCCGCCGGCCACCGCCAGCACGGCGAGGCAGGTGAGGGCGGCGGCGAGCGAGCGGTGCACCTTCATCCGGACCAGCCGGCGGTACAGCGGCCCGAGCAGGGCCGTGCCGAGCAGGGCGAGCAGGACGGACGTGACGGCGGTCCGGAAGACGTAGCAGAGCCAGACGCCGATCGCGAGCACACCGGTGACCAGCAGCACGACGACGCACCAGGCGGCGAGGCGGCGTACCGGCTCGGGCAGGAGGGATGAGCTCAGCACGCGATCATCCAACCACGGGGGCGCCTCCCCGCCCGGTACGCTGCCCGGCGCCGCGGCGCCGGGTCAGGAGGGTTCGGGGTCGGGGTCCCGGCCGCTGTCCGCGTCCAGCAGGTCCACCTCGTCCAGGAGATCCACCGCGTCCACGGGATCCACCTCGTCCAACGCGTCCAGGCCCTCCAGGCCCTCCAGGCCCTCCAGGCCCTCCAGGCCCTCCAGGTCGTCCAGGCCGAGAGCCGCGGCCAGGTCCGGGGCGCGGTCCGCGTCCGGGAGGCCGGAATCCGGCTTGGAGAGCTCGTGCAGCTCGAACCAGATCGACTTGCCCTCGCCCCGCGGGTCCACGCCCCAGGAGTCCGCCAGCATCTCCATCAGCAGGACGCCGCGGCCGCTCGACGCCATCTCACCGGGCTGCCGCCTGTGCGGCAGTTCGTCGCTGGCGTCCGCCACCTCCACGCGCAGCCGCCGCGTCCCCAGTTCGCCCACCGCCTCCGCCACGAGGAGCGCGTCGCCGTCCGTGTGCATGAGGACGTTGGTCACCATCTCGGAGACCATGAGCACCGCCGAGTCCACCTGTTCCGGGTCCGCCCAGTCGTGCAGCAGCTCCTTGATCTGCTTCCGGGCACCCGCGATCCGCTCGGGCTCGGCCTGGGCCACGGTCAGCATCGTGCGGCGCCCCGGCCGGGCGGGGTGCGCGGTGTCGGTGCCGCAGCCGCAGCGCCCGCCCTCGCGGCACAGCAGGACCACGGCTATGTCGTCCTCGCGCCGGTCCGCGAGCGGGCCCGTCGTGTGGTGCGAGGAAGGTCCGTGCACGGCCTGGACCAGCAGGTCGGCCAGTTTTTCGAGGTGTCCCCGCGCCTCGTGTCCCTGCCGCTCGTCGGCCCCGTGCAGGTCGGACTCCAGGATCGCCCGCAGCCGGGCCCATCCCGTGTCCAGGTCGTGCCCGCCGGTCTCGATGAGCCCGTCGGTGCACAGCATCATCGTCTCGCCGGGCTCCAGCGTGAACCGCGTCGTCGGGTAGTCGGTGTCCGGGACGATGCCGAGCGGCAGGCCTCCCGAGGTGGGCCGCGTCATCACCGTGCCGTCCGTCATCCGGATCACCGGCTCGGGGTGGCCGGCCCGGGCCACCTCCAGCCGCCCGGTCTGCGGGTCGCACTCCGCGTACAGGCAGGTCGCGAAGCGGGGGCTGTGGAAGTCGGAGTCCGGGTCGCCCTCCCCGGAGCTCAGCCCGGCCAGGAAGCGGGAGGCGCGGGAGAGCACCGCGTCGGGCCGGTGGCCCTCGGAGGCGTAGGCGCGCACCGCGATCCGCAGCTGGCCCATCAGCCCGGCGGCCCGTACGTCGTGCCCCTGGACATCGCCGATGACCAGCGCGAAACGGCCCGACGGCAGCGGGATCACGTCGTACCAGTCGCCGCCGACCTGGAGGCCGCCGCCGGTGGGGACGTACCGGGCGGCGATCCGCATGCCCGGGATCTCCGGTCCGAGCGTCGGCATCATCGACCGCTGGAGGCCGGTCGTGAGTTCCCGCTCGGATTCGGCCACGCCTGCGCGCTGGAGCGCCTGGGCCAGCATCCGGGCCACGGTCGTCAGCACGGACCGCTCGTCCGGCGAGAAGGACACCGGGTGCTTGAACGCGGCCATCCAGGCGCCCATGGTGCGCCCGGCGACGATCAGCGGGAGGAAGGCCCAGGAGATCCGGCCGAAGCGCTGGGCGAGGGGCCAGGTGGCTGGAAACCGCCGTTTGTAGTCTTCGGGGGAGGGGAGGTAGATCGCCCGGCCGGTCCGTACGACCTCTGCGGCGGGGTAGTCCGTGTCCAGCCCCATGTCGGTGAAGGGGCCCTCGTCCCCGGGGTCGTGCCCGTGGTGCCCGATGATCGACAGCCGTTCCCCGTCCACGCCGAAGACGGCCAGCCCGTCGGGGCTGAAGCCGGGCATGGACAGCGAGGCGGCCACGCGCAGCACCTCGGAGGTGGACCGGGCCTCGGCGAGGGCGCGCCCCGCGTCCAGCAGGAAGGCCTCGCGGCTGCGCCGCCAGTCGCCCGTGACGGTGGTGTGGGCGGCGGTGGTGCCGGGCTGGGGGTCGGCGATCTCCTGGATGGTGCCGATCAGCTCGTAGTCGACGCGGCCCGTGGCGGAACGGTTCTCCACGGGTTTGGAGCGGCTGCGTACGGTCCTCAGCACCCGCCCGTCCTCGTCCATGATCCGCAGCCGGGCCTCGGCGAGGGTGCCTTCGGCGACCGCCAGGGTGACGATCCCGTTGATCTCGTTCCAGTCCACCGGGTGGAACCGGGACCGTACGGCGACCTCCGGCAGGACGGCCGGCTCGGCGGGCAGCCCGAGGAGCCGGGCGGCCTCGCTGTCGAGGCTGACCGTCCCGGAGGCGTTGTCCCAGCGCCACAGACCCGTCGCGACGGCGGCGAGGACGTCCTCGGTGCGCACCCGGTCATCTTTACAGGTCATCGCCCCGGTGTGCCTGTTCACGGAGGCCGCCGGGCGAGCCAGCGCGGTCCCCGGCCCGGACGGTAACCTTGTGAGGGTTGAATCCACCCTGGTATCGCGAAGAACTGGATGACTGATGCATCGGTACAGGTCCCACACCTGCGGCGAGCTCCGCGCCTCTGACGTCAACGCCGACGTCCGGCTGAGCGGCTGGCTGCACAACCGTCGAGACCTGGGCGGCATCCTCTTCATCGATCTGCGCGACCACTACGGCATCACGCAGCTCGTCGCCCGCCCCGGTACCGCCGCGAACGAGGCCCTGAGCCACCTGACCAAGGAGACCGTCGTCCGCGTCGACGGCAAGGTCGTCTCCCGCGGCGCCGAGAACATCAACCCCGAGCTGCCCACCGGCGAGATCGAGATCGAGGTCTCCGAGGTCGAGGTGCTCGGCGCGGCCGGCCCGCTGCCGTTCACGATCAACACCGACGACGGCGTCAACGAGGAGCGGCGCCTGGAGTACCGCTTCCTCGACCTGCGCCGCGAGCGCATGCACCGCAACATCATGCTGCGGTCGGCGGTCATCGCCTCCATCCGCTCCAAGATGGTGGCCCTCGGCTTCAACGAGATGGCGACCCCGATCCTCACCGCGACCTCCCCCGAGGGCGCGCGTGACTTCGTGGTGCCGTCCCGCCTGAACCCGGGCAAGTTCTACGCCCTGCCGCAGGCTCCGCAGCAGTTCAAGCAGCTGCTGATGATCTCGGGCTTCGACCGGTACTTCCAGATCGCCCCCTGCTTCCGCGACGAGGACGCCCGCGCCGACCGCTCGCCGGGCGAGTTCTACCAGCTCGACGTGGAGATGTCCTTCGTCGAGCAGGAGGACGTCTTCCAGCCGATCGAGCGCCTGATGACCGAGCTCTTCACCGAGTTCGGCAAGGGCCGCGAGGTCACCTCGCCGTTCCCGCGGATCCCGTTCCGCGAGTCCATGCTGAAGTACGGCAACGACAAGCCCGACCTGCGGGCGAAGCTGGAGCTCGTCGACATCACCGACGTCTTCGAGAACTCCGAGTTCAAGGCCTTCGCCGGCAAGCACGTCCGCGCCCTGCCGGTGCCGGACACCGCCGCCCAGCCGCGCAAGTTCTTCGACGGGCTCGGCGACTTCGCCGTCTCCCTCGGCGCCAAGGGCCTGGCCTGGGTCCGCGTCGGCGAGGACGGCACGCTCTCCGGCCCGATCGCGAAGTTCCTCACCGAGGAGAACGTCAAGGTCCTCACCGAGCGCCTCGGCCTGGCCCCCGGGCACGCCGTGTTCTTCGGCGCGGGCGAGTTCGACGAGGTCTCCAAGATCATGGGCCCGGTCCGGGTCGAGGCCGCCAAGCGCGCCGGCCAGTTCGAGGAGAACGTCTTCCGCTTCTGCTGGATCGTCGACTTCCCGATGTACGAGAAGGACGAGGAGACGGGCAAGATCGACTTCTCGCACAACCCCTTCTCCATGCCGCAGGGCGGCATGAAGGACCTGGAGGAGAAGGACCCGCTCGACATCCTGGCCTGGCAGTACGACATCGTCTGCAACGGCATCGAGCTGTCCTCCGGCGCCATCCGCAACCACGAGCCCGAGGTCATGCTGAAGGCCTTCGAGATCGCGGGTTACGAGGCCGAGACCGTCGAGCGCGAGTTCGCGGGCATGCTGCGCGCCTTCCGGCTGGGCGCCCCGCCGCACGGTGGCATCGCCCCGGGCGTGGACCGCATCGTGATGCTGCTGGCGGACGAGCCGAACATCCGCGAGACGATCGCCTTCCCGCTCAACGGCAACGCGCAGGACCTGATGATGGGCGCGCCCACCGTCCTGGAGGAGTCCCGTCTGCGCGAGCTGAACATCGCCCTGCGCAAGCCGGTGGAGACGAAGGCGCCGGACGCGAAGCCGGTCACCGAGGCGGTCCACCCGGACGCGGCGCGCTGAGCGTACGAGGCATGAGGAAGGGCCCGGGATCGAGGATCCCGGGCCCTTCCGGTGTGTCGGCCGCCGGTGTGTCGGCCGCCGATGTGTCGGTCTGCGGCGGCGGAGCGGCGGCTAGAAGCCGGCGAGGATGCCCTTGAGCAGGGCCGCGGAGGACAGCTCGGCGGGGGCGGGGCCGGCGTGGAAGAAGCCGGCGTTCTCGGCGTCCAGCTTGCGCAGGAAGTCGAAGGCCTTGGCGTCGTGGTCGCCGAAGGCGACGAACTGCCAGTGCACCTCGGGCGCGGAGGCGGCGGCGTCGGCCAGGGCCTGCTTGGCGGGCTGTCGGTTGTCGGGGGCGCCGTCGGTCTGGAAGACGACCAGGGCGGGGCCCTCGTTGCCCTCCTTCCGGTACTGCTCCAGCACCTGCTCCACGGCGCGGTGGTAACTGGTGCGGCCCATGTGGCCGAGCTCGGCGTGACGCGCTTCGACCCAGGCGGCGTCGTGGCCGTCGAGGCTCAGGTCGGCGGTGCCGTCCACGTCCGTGGAGAAGAACACGGTGTGGACGGTGGCCGCGTCGTCCAGGTGGGCGGCGAGGGCCAGGGCGTGGTCGGCCAGGTGCTGCGCGCTGCCGTCCTTGTAGAACGGGCGCATGGAGCCGGACCTGTCCAGCACCAGGTACACCTTGGCCCGGGCCCCGGCCTTCCCCTTGCCGCGCAGTACCTGCCCGGCGGCCTTGTAGGCGCCGACCACACCGGGAGCCCGCCGCCGCACCGCGGCAAGCGCGTGCGCGGGACCCTCGACTGCCTCGACGGTGACGGCCTTGGGCTCCTCGGCCTCGGCGGTGACCGGCTCGGCCTCGGCGGCCTCGGTGGTGGCGGGCTCGGGCTCCTCCGCCTCGGCGGTGGCGGCCTCGGGTGCGGCGGCCTCGGCGGCCGGTGCCTCCTCGGCCGCAGGCTCCTCCGCCTCGGTGGTGACGGGCTCGGGCTCCTCCGCCTCGGCGGTGGCGGCCTCGGGTGCGGCGGCCTTGGCGGCCGGTGCCTCCTCGGCCGCAGGCTCCTCCGCCTCGGTGGTGGCGGGCTCGGGCTCCTCCGCCTCGGCGGTGGCGTCCTCGGGTGCGGCGGCCTCGGCGGCCGGTGCCTCCTCGGCCGCAGGCTCCTCCGCCTCGGTGGTGGCGGGCTCGGCGGCCTCGGCCGCTACGGCGGGCTCCGGCTCGGCGGCGACCTCCGGCGCGGGTGCTTCGGCTTCCGCCGCGGCGGGCTCGGCGGCCTCGACGGCCTCCGGCTCCGCGGCGGCCGGTTCCGGCTCGGTGGGAGCCGGTGTGGGACGCGGCGTCGAGCCGGAGCCCGGGGTCTGGGGGCGGCGGGCCTCCGGGACCGTCGGGTCCGTGACCGGCGTCGCCGGGGCGGTCATGACGGTGCCCGGTTCCCGATCCCGCGGAGCGGACTGCGGCGGCACCGTCGGGTTGTCGAAGGACGCCGCGACCAGTTCGGCCGCCGCATCCAGGGGGGTGCGTTCCGCCTGGTTTGGGACGGCGGCAGCCGAAGTGCCGTCCGACGTCTCCGGAACCGGCTCGGCAGACCGTCCGAACACCTTGCGCAACAAGCTCCGAATACCCATGGGCCAGGCCTTTCGCATGAGTGCGTGCGTCATATGTCCGTGCTGCGCGGTTGATCCCTGCCCAGAGTGGACACGTAAGGTTATCGGCCCCTCGGCTGGATCTTCGGCAGGGGCGCCCTTCGTGGCGCCCGCCCCGCACAGCACCTCCCCCCGCCTTCCTAACTCCCGCACCGACGCGACCGGTTCACCCGGCGTTCATCCCCGCGCCGCCGCTCCGGCGCAACCCGGGCCTACCGTCACGGCTGGATTCGACCGACACGCTGTCGGTGTCGGCGCCGTGCATCTACGGAGGAAACTCGTGCGCAAGCTCCTGCCGCTCATCGGCAACCCGCATGGGGGTGGCCGTTCCGCCCTCACCTGTCGCTACCGCTGCGGCGACGCCTGCTTCCACGAGGTGCCGAACACCAGCGACAACGAGTACGTCGGTGATGTCATAGCCCGCGCCTACTCCCGCCGCTCGATGCTGCGCTCGGCCGCCGTCGTCACCGTCGCCTCCGCCGCCGGCACCGCGCTCGCCCTCGGCGGCGACGGCTCCTCGGCCACCGCCGCGCCCGCCGCCGACGCCCACGGGGCCGGTTCCGCCGACGCCGCGAACGCGCAGGGCGCCCGCGGCCTGCGGTTCAAGCCGGTCGCGCCGAACACCGACGACCGGGTCACCACCCCCGAGGGCTACGAGCAGAACGTGGTGATCCGCTGGGGCGACCCGATCGTCAAGGGCGCCCCGGCCTTCAACCCCGACAAGCAGACCGCCGCCGCCCAGGCCGGCCAGTTCGGCTACAACAACGACTTCCTGGCCCTGCTCCCGCTCGGCAGCGGGTACGAGCGCCAGCAGCTCCTCGTCGCCAACCACGAGTACACCGACGAAAACCTGATGTTCAAGGGCTACGACCCGGCGAACCCGACCCGCGAGCAGGTCGAGATCGCCTGGGCGGCGCACGGCCTCGGCGTGGTCGTCGTCCAGGAGGACCACCGCAGCGGCAAGCTGACCGCTGTGGGCCGCCACCAGCTCAACCGCCGCCTCACCGCGACCAGCGAGTTCAGGCTCAGCGGCCCGGTCGCCGGCAGCGCCCTGGTGAAGACCTCCGCGGACGCCACCGGCACCAAGGTGCTCGGCACGCTCAACAACTGCTCCGGCGGCACCACCCCGTGGGGCACCACGCTCCACGGCGAGGAGAACTTCAACCAGTACTTCGCCAACGCCGGCCAGGTCACCGACCCGGTCCAGGCCGCCCGGCTGAAGCGCTACGGAGTGACCACCGGCGCCACCGAGCGCAAGTGGGAGCGCTTCGACAAGCGCTTCGACGTGCTCCAGGAGCCCAACGAGCCGCACCGCTTCGGCTGGGTCGTCGAGCTCGACCCGTACGACCCGAACTCCACCCCGCGCAAGCGCACCGCGCTCGGCCGCTTCAAGCACGAGGGCGCGCAGCCCCGACTCACCGAGGACGGCCGTCCCGTCGTCTACATGGGCGACGACGAGCGCTTCGACTACTTCTACAAGTTCGTCTCGTCGAAGCAGATGAAGAAGGGCAACTCGCGCGCGGCGAAGGAGCACAACCTCACGCTGCTCGACGAGGGCACGCTCTACGTCGCCAAGCTGACCGGCGACTCCCCGGCCGCCGAGATCGAGGGTTCCGGCAAGCTCCCCTCCGACGGCGGGTTCGACGGCTCCGGCGTCTGGATCAAGCTCGCCACCGCCTCCCCTACCGGCAACGTCTCCCACGTCCAGGGCATGACCGCCGAGGAGGTGTATGTCTTCACGCGCCAGGCCGCCGACAAGGTGGGCGCCACGAAGATGGACCGCCCCGAGGACATCGAGCCCTCGCCGCGCACGGGTCGTGTCTACGTCGCGCTCACGAACAACACCGACCGCGGCAAGGCCGGCAAGGCGGGCGCGGACGAGGCCAACCCGCGCAACCTGAACAAGCACGGCCAGATCCTGGAGCTCGCCGAGAACTTCGACGACCCGGCGGGCGACGGCTTCGCCTGGCGGCTGTTCCTGGTCGCCGGTGACCCGAAGGACCCGGCCACCTTCTTCGCGGGCTTCCCGAAGGAGCAGGTCAGCCCGATCTCCTGCCCGGACAACGTGACCTTCGACCCGCACGGCAACCTGTGGATCTCCACGGACGGCAACCAGCTCGGCTCCCACGACGGCCTGTTCGGGGTCGCGACCGCCGGCGAGCGCCGCGGTGAGCTCAAGCAGTTCCTGACGGTTCCGCGCGGTGCCGAGACCTGTGGTCCGCTGGTCCAGGACAAGCGCGTCCTGGTCGCCGTCCAGCACCCGGGCGAGATCGACGGCGCGTCCGTCGAGAAGCCGGAGTCGGTGTGGCCCGACGGCCCCGGCAAGATCGTCCGTCCGGCGGTGGTGGCCGTCTGGCGCAAGGACGGCAAGAACATCGGTCTTTGACAAGGGCGTTGGGGGATGTTTCACGTGGTCGTCCCCCATGGCTGTCAATCAGCGCTCGTCACCCGGCCGACCGGAAGCCTGAGGGTGGTCTCCGCGCCGCCCCCGGGCGGGTTCCTGAAGGTCAACGCGATCTCCAGCACCGCCGCCTGGCCGGCCGCGATGGTCAGGCCCAGCCCGTGCCCCCGACCCCGCCCGGGGTCTCCGGTGCGGAAGCGCTGCGGTCCCTGCTCGATCAGCTCGGGCGGGTAGCCCGGCCCGTGGTCGCGGACGGTGATCAGCGGGCCCTCGACGCTCACCTCGATCGGCGGGCACCCGTGCTTGTCGGCGTTGACCAGCAGATTGGTCAGGATCCGGTCCAGGCGCCGCCGGTCGGTGAAGACCACCGCGTCGCGCACCACCCGTACGGAAACGGGCAGCCGGGTCGCGGAGACGGCCCGCTGCACCGCCCGCCCGAGTTCCACCCGGGTTAGGTCCGCGCGTTCGACACCGGAGTCCAGCCGGGAGATCTCCAACAGGTCCTCGGTCAGCAGGTGCAGCGCCTTGAGGCGGTCATTGATCATTTCCTTGGGGCGGCCCTCCGGCAGGAGGGCGGCCGCGGCCAGGGAACCGGTGAGCGGGGTGCGCAGCTCGTGCGCGACGTCCGCGGTGAAGCGTTTCTCCGCCTCCAGCCGCTTCTGGAGGGAGGCCGCCATCGAGTCGAGGGCCTGCGCCACGTCCCGTACCTCGTCGCGGTAGCGGGGGCGGCGCCGCGCGTCCGCGGAGCCGGAGTCGCCGCCCGCACCGCCACCACCAGGGCCGCCCGACCCGCCCGCGCCGCCTGCGTACGGGGGACCGTCCTCGTCGACCGGGTAGCCGACGCGGGCGTCCAGGTCGCCGGAGCTGATCCGGCGGGCCACGGCGGCCGTCACCGCCAGCCGCCGGCTGATCCGGTTGGCGAGGAAGACGCCCGCCAGCGCCACCACTCCGGCCGCGAGCGCCGAGGAGGCGAGGATCGCGGTGTCGATGTCACGCAGCCTGGCGCGGGTGCTCTCGTAAGGGATCCAGACGGCCAGCGCCTTGCCGTCGGCGGGAGCGGCCGCCCACATCACGGGTTCGCCGTTCTGTTCGCCGACCATGGTGCCGGTCTTCCCGCGCGCGACCAGCTTCCGCAGCGGCTGCGGCAGCCCGGGCGGGTCGAGGACGAGGTTCACGTCGCCGTGCGCGGTGCCGTACTGGTAGTGGCTGACGGCGTGGTCCAGCTCCCGGTCCGCGTCCTTGCGGACCTCCCCGACGATCTGCCGGGCAACCACGTTGTGCACCAGGATCCCGAGCGCCGCCGCGACCGCGCAGCACACCGCCGTGATCGTCAGGGCGATCTTCCAGCGCAGACTGCTCGTGATCCGCATCGCGGCCCCCTCAGCTGCTCGTGGAGCACGGGATGCCGCTGTCCTGCGTGCCCGCGCACTCGTCGAGGGTGAGCTGGGACAGGTTCATGATCCTGGCTTCCGGGTCCCACACGTAGTCGGAGACGGAGACCTTCTTCGGGTTGGACGTCGGCTCGCGCACGGTCAGGTGCTCGTCGGCCACCTCCACGCCCTCCAGGATCCCGTGCCGGGACAGGATGCGGGCGATGGAGCCGTCGTCCTGGACCGTGTAGACGCGCAGTTCGCTGGACCGGCCGTCGATGTCGACGGCGGTGATCAGCTCCTCCCGCCCGTTGCCCGTCACATCGGCCAGAACCGCGGGCCGTACGGGGCAGTCGGGACCGCCGTCCACAGCCTGTGTACAGAGCGCGAGCCGCTGCACGGCCCGCGGGTCGACGAGTCGTCCGCTCCCGCCGTCCTGCGCGGTGGCGGAGGTGAAGTCGGCGCGTACGACGTCCAGCGTGTTCACCCCGCGCATGCTCAGGCCGGCCACCTTGGGCAGGCCGGGGACGACCGCGGCCGTACCGGGTCTCTCACCCGGTCCCGGCGGCTTCGGGCGGATGTCCTTCCACAGGGTCCGAGGAGCGTGCACCGTGCCCTGGTCCCCTTCGTCCCGGGCGCCCTCCACGTCGGCGCACCCGGCCGCGGCCGCGAGGACGGCGACGAGGACCGGGACGGCCGCGGCGCGGCGGCGCCCGGGCGGGAAGAGGGTCCTCATGCCCCGATGCTCCCCCGGGCCGCCCGCCCCGGCCCGGGAACGGAGCCGTTCGAGGGACGCGGCTCGCCGGTCGCCGCCACGTCAGCGGTCCGCGGAGGCGATCGCCCGGGCCGCGGCGAGCTCACGGCGCACCGGGGCCAGGACGGAGGCCTCGTCCCCGGCCCGCGGGGGCGGCGGCTCCAGCTGGGCCGGGGTACGGGCGTTGCGGACCCCCGCGGCCAGGGCCCGCAGATCGGCGGTGACGGCGGCGACCTCCTCGGCGCCTGGAGCGGGTGCCCCGTGGTTGACCCGGACCCGCGCGGCGGTCGTCGCGTCCACGATCCGCTCGACGGCGACCACCAGTGGCCACCATGCGGCGGCCCGCGCCCCCGTCGGCGGCGGCTCGGTCAGGGCCCGCTGGAACTCGCTGCGTACGCCCGACAGGTCCCGGTAGATGCGCCGCCTGGCTTGAAGCCGGGCGGTCCGCGCCGCCCGCAGGGCCGCCTCCGTCGGCTCGTGGGCGCCGAACGCGCGCTCCACGTACCGGGCGGCGTCGTCCACTGCGTCGGCGAGCCGGTCGCCGATCCGGGCGTGCCAGCTCTCGGGCCACAGCAGATAGCCCGCGACCAGGGCGATGGCGCAGCCGATCAGGCTGTCCAGCAGCCGGGGCCGGATCAGGTCGAAGCCCTGGTGGTTGAGGAGGTCCGACAGCAGCAGGATCACGGGGGTGATCGCGGCGGTCTGGAAGGCGTACCCCTTGGCGGAGAAGGCGGGGATCAGGGCGGCCAGCACCGCCATCACCGGCACGTCCCACCAGCCGCGCGGCACCTCGGCGAGCACGGCCGCGGCGACGACCAGTCCGCCCGCGGTGCCCAGCGCGCGCAGCACGGCCCGGGAGAACACCGAGCCGAAGTCGGGCTTGAGGACGAAGGTGACGGTCAGCGCCACCCAGTACGAACGCTCGACCGGTACGAGGGAGACCAGCGACTGGGCCAGCCCGATGCACAGGGCGAGCCGCAGCCCGTACCGCCACGAGGCCCCGGACAGCATCATGTCGCGGACGGCCCGCCGGGCACGGACGGTCAGAGCGGCGGGCCGGCCCAGCCGGTCGTCGACGTTGTACGGGTCGGGCTCGGCGGCGTGCACGATCGCCGCCGCATGGCGCAGGGCCGAGTCGAGGGCCCGTTCGGCGGGGGTGTGCGGTTCGGGCAGGACCGGTACGGACGCCCCCGTACGGCCTTCCTCGACGACGCGGGCCAGCTCCCGTACGGCCGCCGGGAGCGCGGGCGGCAGCGGACCGCCCCGCAGGTGCATGGCGGGAGCCGCCTCGACCAGGCCGATCACCGCGTTCAGCTGGGCCAGCATCCGTACCAGCGCGGGGCTGCGGCCGTGCACCCTGGCCCGCCGGCCCAGCACCAGGTCGTAGGCCTGGTTCAGGGCCTGCGTGACCTCCTGGCGCCGCTCCGTGTACGCGGCTCCCCCTGCGGCCTCCAAGGCGTCGGCGAGGGCCCGGTAGGTGGCGGCGACCGCGGCCCGCTCGGGTCGGTGCCCGCGCAGCGGCCAGCCCAGCAGGGTCAGGGCGAGGACGAACAACCCGCCCGCCGCGAGCAGGACCGGCGCCGTCCACCAGGGGCTGGGCAGCGGCAGACCGGCGCCGACGACGGCGTTGAGCAGCAGGAGCAGGCCGGAGACGGAGGCGACCGTACCGATCGAGGAGATCATCCCGGACACCAGGGCGATCAGGGTGAGCGCGCCGACGGCGAGCCAGCCGTGCCCGAAGACCAGCGTCCCCAGGGTGACCCCGACCGCGCCGGAGAACTGCGGCACGGCGATGTTCAGGATCCGCATCCGGTAGGCGTCCGCGGTGTCGCCGATGACCCCGGACAGGGCGCCCATCGAGGCGAGCGCGCCGTACTCGGGCTCGTCGAGGGCGAAGCCGACGGCGAGCGGAACGGCCAGTGCGATGCCCGCGCGGACGACCGCGGCCCAGGGGACGGGGGCGGCCGTGGGCCGCAGGCCCTTGAGCAGCCAAGCGGGTGGAGCCAGCGGACGGTGCCGGGCCCGCCCGGACGGTATGTCTTCGGTGCGTTCGGTGCTCATACCCGTTTCCGTGCGGCCGCTCGTGAATCGGTTCTACTGCGTCTTCTGCGTCTTCTGCGTGGTTCCGTACATGTCGGTACCTTCCGAGCTTATGGGGTGCGGCGCACCCGGCCCATCACCCAGGCGGCCAGCGCCGCGGCGAGCCCGATCGCGAGCACCACCCAGGCGGTGGTCCGCAGGAACGCGGTGAGCGCGTCGTACACCGCCGCCGCGGCCGGCCGGTCGATGTCGGCCGGCAGGTCGTCCAGGGTGAGGCGGCGGCACAGGCCCACGGCGATCCACAGCAGCACCGCCCCGGCGGCGATGCCCAGGCCGGTGGCCAGCACGGCGCGGCGTCGGTGCACCGCGACGGCCACGGCCGCCGCGGCCAGCACCACGGTCAGTACGGGGAGCCAGACGCCGGCGATCTGGAGCATGTGGAAGCCTTTCCGGAGGTCGCCGAGGTTGTCGTACTCCATGACCTTCACGGAGACGTGGGTCACCGGGATGCGGTCGGCGAGGGGTACCCCGTCGGCGATCAGTTCCTCTCTGATCCGGGCGATGACGGGCGCGAGGTCGACGGTGACGGCGTCGCCGTGGCCGGTGGTGAGCGCGTTGAGGAAGGCGGCGTGCGCGGCCCGGTTGGCCGCGTCCCAGGCCGTGCGGTAGGCCGGGGTGCCCGCGAAGGAGCGCAGGGCCTCGCCGAGCAGGGCGTCGATCCCCTCCTGGAAGGGGCCCGCGTCGATCTGTCCGGCCAGGGCCCGGTTCGCCTGGGTGATGACGACGCCCTGCACCGCAGGGTCCCCGGCGAGCGGGGACATCGCCGCGGTGTAGCGGTCGGCGTTGCCCAGCTCGTGGTCAGCCCAGTACGCGACCGCGCTCGCCGGCACGAGCAGGGCCACGAGGACGATGAGGACCGCCGAGAGGAAGGTGCGCACGTCACCAGGGAATGCCGGGCCGTGGCGCCCCGCGAGCGGTACTGCTGCGGGCGGGTGGCGGAATGGCCGGAGGGCGGGCGGCGACGGGCGGACCGGCTGATCCACTTGCCGCGCCGGGGCGGCGGGTGTGCTCTGGAGGCTGGGAGAGAGGAGCCCCGTCATGGCACATGCGGCACCCACCGCCCAGAGGCGGCACTGGCATGCGACCGGCGCGCACGACGCGAGCAGGGAGCAGATGAAGGGCCAGCTGATGCGCGCGCTGCTCCTCGGGCTGGTCTACGGCGTCTACGCGGCCTTCATGAACCGCAACGTGGGCCCGGTCGACGCGGGCAACGTCTTCTACGGGATCCTGTGCGGCGCGCTCTTCGCCGCCGTCATGTTCGGGCTCGCCCGCGTCGGCCCCCGGCTGAAGCGGGAAGTGCATGCCGCGGGCTACGGAGCCTTCGGTGGCATCGCCGTGGGCTACCTCTACAGCATGGCCGACCACTCGATCCTCCGCTCCTGCTGGGTGGGCCTGATCACGGGCGTGGGAGTGGGACTGGTGGCGTACTACCGCTACCACACCCGGGAGCCCTGAGCCCTGTCTCCGCGTGACCGAGCCGGGACCGTGCCCACGCCTCGGGCGGCGTGGACGGTCCCGGCTCGATCCCTTTCACTCGCCCGCGCGATCCTCGCCCCGGGCCGCGGCAGCGGTGTCGGCGGCCGCGGCCGCCTCCTCGGGGTCGGGTTGACGGGCCGTCGGCGGGGTGCAGCGGGCGGCCTCGGCGCGGAGCATGGCGTTCAGCGCGGTGTACGGGTCGATGGGCATGCGGGAACCTCACGGTGTTCGGAGGGATGCTGTGGGGGGGTGCTCTGCTGCTCGGTTCGCTCAGCAGCGCAGGACCACACTCCGTACCGTCCCCGCTGACAGCATCGGCCCGGCCGTCCCGCAGAGGGCGGCGGTGCCCGGCTGATCGCCGTGTTTCACGTGAAACACGGGCTGCGCCAACTGCCGTACTCCCGGAGTCCCGCGCACGGCCGGCCGGGCCACGGGCCGTGCCTCGGGTTCCGCGGCCGGATCGGATTCACCCTCGGCGGGGGAGCCCGGTTCGCCCGGCGCGGTCGACCCGGGGCGCTCGGCCCCAGCCGCAGACGCAGCCGCCGCGGTGGCCGGACCGGCCGCGAACAGGCACAGCAGCACGACGCAGGCCACCGAAAGCGCCCTGGCCAGTGCCATCCGTGCGTGCCGCGTCCCGCTCATGCGAGGGGTGTGCCCCGACGCGCCCGCCCCCTCCCCGCCGCGGCTGCGAAAGCCCCCGACCGGCGGACGAAGTCACTCCTCCGGATCACTCCTCCGGATCACCCCGCGGGATCAGCGCCTCGTACGCCCGGGTTCAGCGCGTACGGCGTTGGCCGGTCAGCCGGGCCATCACGGTCGTCTCCCCGCTGACCAGGCGCAGTTGGGCCCGCCCCGCCCGCTGTCCGCGCCGGGTGACCCCGGCGGGCGAGACCCGGTCGACGGTGAACACGGCGATACGGTGATCCGCTCGGGCGATCTCCACGGTCAGGCCGCGCCGCAGCTCGGCCAGGCGCAGGTCGTCGGCGGTGACCACGGAGGTGCCGGCGGAGCCGGGAGCCGGGCTGTCGGTGTCCCAGGTGGCCTCGTCCCCGTCGCCGGTCAGCGGCACGTCGACCCCCAGGCTCGGGATGTGCAGCCGCAGTGGCCGCACCGCCCGCAGCGGTGCGATGGCGGCGGCCCGCGCAGGCCGGGTTCCCTTGCCGGACGCTTGGTGCCCGGCATGCTCCAGCTGCGAGACGAGCCGCCGGTGCCCCGACAGGCCGAGCGCACGGGAGGGCAGCGCGTCGGCGGCGGTGACCGCGCTGGGCCGCGCCCCCTCGGTGCTGCGCAACATCCCTACGCCGCCGCAGAGCAGAGCCACTGTCAGCACGCCGACCACCACCTTGGCGCGGGCCATGGATGTCCCTCCTGGTCCGATTCACCGGCACCGGCGGCCGGGTCTCCTGAGAGCAGTGGACCCCCTCGCTGCCCCCAGTACCGACTACAACGCGGGACACTGACGGCGCGTCACAGTCACAGCAGCACCAAAATCCGGGTGTCTTCGCAGCTGGCACCGGGTGCGCGGCCCGTATCCGGGGGCACGTCGAACCCGCCACCGAACGGGTGAGCCACCCCTCACCCGGATGCGTCAGCTGACCACGAACACCACCGCCGCCGCCCCCATCAGGGCGGCGGCGAGGTGGATGGCCGGGTGGCCGTAGTCACCGGACCAGAGATGACGGGCCAGCCCGCCGAGGGCGGCCAGGGCCGTGATGACACCGATCTGCGCAAGCAGCGGCACGGCGGTGAACGGGGCCAGTGCCAGCAGGACGGAGTTCAACCAGAACGGGACCGCGCCGGTCCAGCCGCGCCATTCCCAGATCGCCGTCTGCATGTACGAACCGGCCCCTCATCGTCAACTCGTCGGCTGGACAGCCTCCTTGGGTGCGGGGGACGGCGCAAGGGAGCGTTCGGCTAGATATCCGAAGGCGAGGCCGAAACTCGCCCACATCGCGGTCTGGATGGCCAGGGTGGTGAGCCGGAACTGCCAGATGAGGGTGGCCGGGAAGTCCGCCGGAACCTCGTTGACGGCGGGCAGGGTCGCGTACGCGATGCCGACGGCCACCACGAAGGCGAGACCGGCGACGACGGAGGCGTTCCAGTTGCCGAGCGAGGGCGCCAGGCGGCGGCCCAGGATGAGCGCGCCCGAGCCGAGCAGCACGCTCAGGGCGATCATCAGGATGAAGAGGGTGGTCCGCTTGACGACGGTGTCGGGGTCGCCGACCGCGGGCGGGTTGGCGGGGTACTTGAGGAACGGGACCAGGTTGACGGTGACGAACAGGCCCGTGGAGACCAGGACGGCGGTGGCCCGCGGTCCGAACCGCCCGATGCGGCCCAGGGCGTAGCAGAAGACGAGCGCGGCTATGCCGCCGAGCGCGACCCCGTAGAGCAGGGTGCCGGTGGCGAGGCCGCCGGTGGCCTGGAGGGCCCGGCTGACCGGGGCCATCTCCTCGCCGTGGTCGTGACCGGCCGAGGCCGCCTCCTCGATGGCGATGGCCGCGTCGACCTTGGACTCTCCGAGCAGGTACGCGACGAGGAAGGCGGCCACACCTGCGAACAGGCCGGCCAGCATGCCCCGCACCAGCAGGGTGCGGGGTGAGATGGAGTTCATGTCAGGGCTGTCCTTGCCGCGGTGTTAGTGGCAGGGGAAGCCGAGGAGGTGGCGGCCGTCGTGCATCCACTCGTGGATGCCGTCGCCCTGGAAGATCGCGGTGGCGCCCTGCTCGGCGCCGACGAGGTAGAGCAGGACGAGCATGAGGACGCCGGCGAACAGCGCCCAGGGGGTCAGCGCGGAGAGCGAGATGGGGGCGACGGCGGATGCGCCCGTCGACGGCACGGCGGAGTGGGCCATGGCAGGACCTCCAGAGGGAACACGCGTCCCGGTCAGTGGTGCTCAGAACGACGGTGGCGGGTCTGACTTCCCGTCCCTTCGGGGCGGGTTCACAGTGGCGCGACCGTGCCGGGTTCTCACCGGACTTCCGTCATACCGTCGTCTTATTTGTGTTGTCGCGTGAGACCGTACCGCGTTTACGCTCCCCTTATGAAGAGGGCCGTTGTACGAGTTCAGTTCGTTGCACACCCGTTCGACGACTCGGCGCGGCAGGCGACATTCGGCCGCGGTGCCGAATGCCCGGGTTACTCCGGCTTCCGCGGTCCGGACACCGGCGCCTGGGCGGGCCGCCCCCTGGGCGAGGTCGCGGCCCAGGACCCGGGCGCCGTCCAACGCTGGCTGACGGACCCGGCGTACGCCCCGCCCGGCGGGGAGTGCCTCGACGCGCTCATCGCCCGGGTCGGCGCTGAGCTGGCCGGCCTGCCCGCCGGAACGCACCGGGTCCCGGTCGAGCAGGCCGTCGTACGGGCTGCGGCGGTGTATGCACTGGAGCTGCCCCCGGCCGCCTTCTGGCGGCTCGACGTACGCCCGGACACCGTGACCACCCTCACCGGCCGGGCGGGCCGCTGGAACCTGCTGCTCGGAGCCCCCGTCGAAGAGCGGGGCGGTTCGGGGAGCAGGAGTTAGGCGACGATCCAGTCGCTCGTCGCGATCACCGGCTGTACCCCGTCGCGGTGGACGGTGCCCTCGATCAGGCCGTACATCCGGTCCGCCGCGAAGTACACCTCGTTGTCGTTCTTGAGGCCGAAGGGCTCCAGGTCGACGAGGAAGTGGTGCTTGTTGGGCAGGTTGAGGCGCACCTCGTTGACCTTGGGGCAGTTGTCGAGCACCCGCTCGGCCATCTGGTTCAGGGTCTGCTGCAGCGAGTACGAGTACGTCTCCGCGAAGGCCTCCAGCATGTTCTTGCGGACCTTCTTGTACGACTGGTCCCAGTCGTACGCGGCGTCGTCGGCGGCCAGTGCCGAGTGCGCCCACCGCGCGGTGACCTTGGTCGCCAGGATGCGGTCGTGCGCCTCCTGCAGCGTCGTGTACTTGTCCTTGATGTAGCCGTGGAACTCGGAGTTGGTCGAGTTCATCACCGTCAGGTCCTTCAGACCCGAGATCACCTGGAGGCCCGTCGTCTCGCTGTAGGTGATCTGCGCGGTCCGGACCTCCTGGCCCTTGCGCACGAAGGAGTGCTGCTCCTTGCGCGTCGGGACCGGGATCCGCTCCCAGGCGAACTCCTCGATGCGGATCTGCGCCTCGCGGATCGGCGACTGCGAGGAGACGAAGTGCTTCGCGAGGAGGATGCCGAAGGCCTCGGGGGAGGCGATGCCGTGCTCCTTGCCGAAGGCGTACACCGTGTTCTTGGTGGTGTCGGTCGGCAGGCAGTTGGCGTTGTCGCCGGTCAGGTGGACGTCGCGGAACTCGCCGCGCAGCGCGACGGAGACGTTGAGGTCGCGGATCTCGTGCCAGGATCCGTCGTTGCCCTTGCGGGTCACCTTCACGATGCGGTTCTCGGCCTTGCCGTACTGGTTCTGGGCCAGGACGTGCTTGCTCATGCGCGGTCTTCCTTCGGGTACACGGAGTCCGGATGTCTGGATCCCGTACGCCCGGCGTCCAGCGGTCAGCCCGCTCCCCGCCGTTCGGTCCCGGAGGACCGCCCCGGGACTGACGTGCATCCCGGTCCGTAGGTGCTCTGTCGGATTTCAGCACGTTCACGTGCTGTTCGGAATGGTGCAGATCCTCCGAGACAGGCACCCACGGCTTGGGGGACCGTGCGCCTGTGCAGGTCAGACCGTGTGCGCATCCGCGACCAGCAGGGCCTCGTCGAGGATGGCCAGCCCCTTGGCCACGTCCTCGGGGGCGATGGTGCAGGGCGGGGCGACGTGGATGCGGTTGCCGGCGGTCAGCGGCCACAGGCCGCCCTTCTTGCACGCCGCCCCGAACTCGGCCATCGGCGCGTTGTCCGCCCCGGACGCGTTGTACGGCACGAGGGGCTCGCGGGTGGCGCGGTCCCGTACGAGCTCCAGGGCCCAGAAGGTGCCCAGGCCCCGGACCTCCCCGATCGAGGGGTGCCGCTCGGCCAGCGCCCGCAGGCCCGGCCCCAGCAGCTGCTCGCCGGTGCGGGCGGACTGCTCGACGACGCCCTCCTCCTCCATGACGTTGATCGTCGCCACGGCGGCGGCGCAGGCCAGCACGTGGCCGGAGTACGTCAGCCCGCCCGGGTAGGGGCTGCGGGCGAAGGTCGCGGCGATGGCGCCCGAGATGGCGACCCCGCCGAGCGGGACGTAGCCGCTGGTCACGCCCTTGGCGAAGCAGAGCAGGTCAGGGGTGACGTCCCAGTGCTCCGAGGCGAACCACTTCCCGGTGCGCCCGAAGCCGACCATGATCTCGTCGAGGATGAACACGATGCCGTAGCGGTCGCAGAGCGCCCGGACGCCCGCCAGGTACCCGGCGGGGTGCACGAGCACGCCCGGGGCGCCGCCGACTGTCTCCAGGATGATCGCGGCGATGGACCCGGGGCCCTCGAACACGATCGTGTCCTCAAGGTGGCGCAGGGCGCGCTCGCACTCCTCGGCCTCGGTGGCGGCGTAGAACGGCGAGCGGTAGGCGAACGGGCCCCAGAAGTGCACGACGCCGGCGGTCGCGCTGTCGTTGCCGAAGCGGCGCGCATCGCCCGTCAGGTTGATCGCGGTGGACGTGGCCCCGTGGTAGGAGCGGTATGCGGACAGCACCTTGGGCCGGCCGGTGTGCAGTCGGGCCATCCGTACGGCGTTCTCGACGGCCTCGGCACCGGCGTTGGTGAAGAAGATCTTGTCGAGGTCGCCGGGCGTGCGCTCGGCGATCAGCCGGGCGGCCTCGGACCGCACGTCGACGGCGAAGCCGGGGGCGACGGTGCACAGGTGGGCGGCCTGCTCCTGGATGGCCGCGGTCACCTTGGGGTGCTGGTAGCCGATGTTCGTGTAGACGAGGGCGCTGGAGAAGTCGAGGTAGCGGTTGCCCTGGTAGTCCCAGAAGTACGAGCCCTCGGCCCCGGCCACGGCGAGGGGGTCGATGAGCTCCTGCGCCGACCAGGAATGGAAGACGTGCTTCCGGTCGGCGTCTTTGACGGCGGCAAGGGCGTCGGCGGCTTCTGCGTTCATGATGTGAGCGTAGTTGTCCATGATGTGGTCGGTCCCGTCAGACGATGTGGCGGCCGCCGTCAACCGTGAGCACGTCGCCGGTCGTGTAGGCCGCTCCTGTTGTGGGCCCGGGCTCACCGTGGCGGAATTTCGTTTCCGAAGTGTGGAACTGTACGAAGGTACACCCCGACCGGGCGCCCAGGTGCAAGGTGCCGGGCTCCGGCGGGCGGCATCGTCGACGGCGTCGTAGGCGGACGGATCGCACGGGGGGTACGAGGGTGGACAGCACCATGGACGGCGCCAGGGGACTGGCCGCCAGGGGATCCAGGACCACGGCTGCGAGGTGGTCGCGGCGGTGGACAACGCGGCCTGCTGCGGGCGCTGTTGGAGGAGGCGCCTGACGTCGCGGTGGTCGACGTACGCCTGCCGCCGACCTTCACCGACGAGGGGCTCCAGGCGGCGCTGGAGGCCCGCCGCCGGCGGCCCGGCCTGCCCGTGCTCGTACTGTCCCAGTACGTCGAGCAGCTCTACGCCAACGAACTGCTCGCCGACCGAGCGGGAGCCGTCGGCTACCTCCTCAAGGACCGGGTCACCGATACCGGCCAGTTCGTCGACGCGGTGCGCCGCGTCGCCGCGGGCGGTACGGTCATGGACCCGCAGGTCATCGCGAAGCTCCTGGCGCGCGGCAACGCGCGGGGCCTGACCGGTGAGTTGACCCCGCGCGAGCACGACGTACTGGAGCGGATGGCCGAGGGGCGCTCCAACGCGGCGATAGCGAACGCGCTGCACATCAGCGAGAGCGCGGTGGCCAAGCACACCGCAGCCATCTTCACGAAGCTCCGCATCGCTCCGTCCCCGGACGCCGACCGCCGCGTCCTGGCGGTCCTGGCCCACCTCAAACGCTGAGGACCCGGCCGGGGGACGGGCCCCGGGCCGCCGCCAGGGCGTGGGCGGGGCGCGCTGCCGGGGGCCCGGGTGCGGCTCGTACGATGGCTGCGTGACCTCCGCCGCGCCGCCGACGAGCCGCCGCCCCGCCGGGCGGGGCTTCGTGCTGCTGGTGCTGGCGGTACTGGCCGGCGTACTGGGCATGCACGGCCTGGCCCCGGGCGGCGCGCCCACCGCGCACCCGCATCGCGCCGAGGCGGCCGCCCACGGGGCCGCCCACGGGGTCGTCCACGGGACCCACGGTGCGACGGAAGACTGCGCGCAGCCCTCGGGCGGGGACGGATCCCCGCACCTGGAGCATGCGGACGGCACCTGCGCGGCCGCCGGAATCGGATCCCCCTACGCCCCGCCCGCCCTGACGGCGGCTACGGCGCACACCCCGGCCGCAGCCACGCCGCCCGCCGGCCCCCAGGGGGAGACCGGGGGCGGCCGGGCGCCTCCCGACCTCGCGGAACTGCAACTCCTGCGGATATAGGCCGCGCCGAGCTCCGGCGCGCCCTGATCCCGTACATCCGAGGAGTTGCATGACCATGACCACGACCACGACCACCATGCGCACCCGTTCCTTGGTCGCGCTGGCCACGGCCACCACGGCACTGGTCCTCACGCTGACAGCCTGCGGCGGCGGCAACAGCACCGCCGACCACCCGGCGGAGGGCCACGAGGGCCCCACGGCCTCGGCCCCCGCCCAGTCCCCGGGCGCCGGCCACAACGCGGCGGACGTCGCCTTCGCCCAGGGGATGATCCCCCACCACCGCCAGGCGGTGGAGATGGCCGGACTGGCCGCGTCGCGCGCGGAGTCGGCGGAGGTGAAGAAGCTCGCCGACGAAATCAAGAAGGCGCAGGACCCGGAGATCAACGCGATGTCCGGATGGCTGACGTCCTGGGGTGAGCAGGTGCCCGCCCCGGGCGCCGCGGACCACTCGGCCCACGGCGGCGGCGGCACGCCCTCCGGGATGATGACCGCCGAGGAGATGACCGGCCTGGAGAAGGCCTCGGGCAAGGCCTTCGACACGGCCTTCCTGGAGCTGATGGTCAAGCACCACGAGGGGGCGATCGCCATGGCCGGCACGGAGCGCAAGACCGGCTCCTACGGCCCGGCCAAGACCATGGCCGAGGCGATCACCGCGTCCCAGTCGGCAGAGATCGCCCGCATGAAGACCCTCCTTCGCCCCTGACCCCTGCCGCACCGGCCCCACCGCGGGCCGGTGCGCCGGTCGGCGCTGGGGTGACACTCTCGCCGGCGACGCCTGTGGGGGAGCGGCCGGCGGTGCGTGCTCGGGCTCCTGGGCGCGCTGCGGGCCCTTGACCGGGCGGGTCAGACGGGCGGTTCAGACACCGGGTCAGATCCGGCCGCCGTGTCGAGGCGGCGGTATGGGCGACATGGGTGGCACGGGCGACCCCCAGTCGGCTGCCGACCCGGCGGATACCGACGTCGGCCTCACCTCAGGCCGAGGCCGACGGGCCGGACGATTCGGCGGCGCGGCGGTATTCGGCGTTGATGCGCTGGGCTTCTTCGAGCTGGTCTTCGAGGATGACGATGCGGCAGGCGGCCTCGATGGGGGTGCCCTGGTCGACGAGTTCCCGGGCGCGGGCGGCGATGCGCAGCTGGTAGCGGGAGTAGCGGCGGTGTCCGCCCGCGGAGCGGAGCGGGGTGATGAGGCGGGCTTCGCCGATGGCGCGGAGGAAGCCTTGCGAAGTGCCGAGGATCTCGGCGGCCCGGCCCATGGTGTAGGCGGGGTAGTCGTCGTCGTCGAGACGGCCGAATGAGTCGTCTGCTGTCATTGCACCTCTCTCATGTCTGTCATGCATGGTCCCTCATGTCTCCGGGAACGCGTGGAGGGGCCTTGGTGCCGTACGGCACCAAGGCCCCGAAGGAACTACTACACCATCTGCCGGCCCTGGTACTGCGCCGGCCTTCTGTTTCCGCAGACCCGACCGAGATGCCGTCGGGCGTGCGGGGATCGCGGTTGCTTGACCGGAGACCACCTCACTATCGATGTCCTGCGGTACCCGGGCCCACGACTTCTGCCCGGGCGATCCTGATGGCGCTCGGCTCCTCCGTTCTTCCCTCGGTGATCAACTGCAACTGCTTGCCAAGCTCCCGGTGCGCGCGTCCGCAGCCGACGCCTTCACCGAGCTCCTGCTCACTGACTTCACTGCTGGGTACTGCGTACTGCTTGTACTGCTGGGTAGTACGTACTGCACCTACGGGTACTGCCACTGCGTTACTGCTTGCGGCGGCCCCTGATTACTGCGGGCCACCCGGTCCGGTCGTCAGTCCCGTCGCCGTCCTACAACAACCCTGGCTTCGGAACTCCACCACCGCACCGTCCAACCAACTGCAACTGCGGGTACTTCTGCCCGGCAGTTCGTCTCTGCCGAGCCGTTCCGTCTCTCTCTGGCTACGAGAGAAACCATAACCACGCCACCGCCCAATGTCTACTCCGGCCGAGATAGATTTTCGTTCGCCTCGAAGCGAGCTAGGTTTTCGCGCCTGGTCCAGATCGGCCGAGGCGTCCTGCACTGCAGGTCAGGCGCCGGGATGTCCACAGGTGAGTGCCCTTCTCGCCGGCCGCCGGTACGGCGAAGGGCCCGACCGGCGTGTGCCGGTCGGGCCCTTCTTGCTGTTCTGGGTCGGCTCGTGCCGTTTCCAGGGTCAGACGGTCACCGGGGTGCCGAGCATCGCGGATGCCTGCTGGAGCGGGCTGAGGACGCGCGAGGGCGCCGCGGCCGTGGGAAGGCCGCGGCAGGTGAAGCCGAGCTGGGTCATGGCCCGGAGGACCTCGCCGACGCTGAAGTCGCGGCGGTCCTGGCGGGTGATGACCTGGCCGACCTGCTTGGCGGGGTAGGTGCGGCGGCCGATGATCACGGACTCGCCGAGGACCTGCTCGGGCTTCACGCCCTTCATCGATTCCAGGACGCCGCTCTTGGTCAGGTCGAAGGGGAAGCGGGCGATGACGCAGCGCATGATGCCTCACGGGGGGAGAAGGTGAAGGGGCCGACCGCGGTGAGGCGGGTCAGCGTGCCAGAGCCAGGACGCCGAGAGCGCTGCTCGTGGTCAGGGGCGAGGTGAACGGCCCGCGGTCGCCGAGGACGTCGCGCAGCCGGACTCGGTCCGTGTACGCGTCGCTGTCACGGACGGCGGTGAGCTGGGCCCGGGTCAGCAGTCCGGTGCACAGGCCGTCCTCGTCGCAGACGAGCAGGTGTCCCACGCGGGCACTGGCCATGACGGACAGGGCCACTTCGACCGTCATGTCGTCGCAGATCTGCGGGTCGGTCGCCTCCACGGCGACGTCCGCCGTCCGGTGCACAGGGGTGGCGTCCGCCGGGCGGGGCTGCATCTGGACCAGCGTCACAACGTGCCTCCTGCAGAGATGGGTCAGTTTTCTGATCAAGTGGTTCTCACGCCGCCGCATTGCCTGCGGGCCGCTGCACGCGCATGCGCCGGCCAGCCGAAGCGGGCCTGCGCCGACCGCGGGAGGCTCCGCTGCGCTCGGACCGCTCGGACCGCTCGGACGCCGGGGCGGTGATGGTGACCGGGATGCCGGAGGGTGCCTGGGCGCCGGTGATGCGGTTCAGGGCCTCGTCGCCCGAGCGGACCTGGGTGGTCTGCGGGGTGATGCCCGCGGCCGTCATCAGGCGGGTCATGTCGCGGCGCTGGTCGGGGGTGACGAGGGTGACGACGCTGCCGGACTCGCCGGCGCGGGCGGTACGGCCGCCGCGGTGCAGGTAGTCCTTGGGGTCGGTCGGCGGGTCGATGTTCACGACGAGGTCGAGGGCGTCGACGTGGATGCCGCGCGCCGCCACGTTGGTCGCGACCAGCACGGTGACGTGGCCGGTCTTGAACTGGGCGAGGGTTCGGGTGCGCTGGGGCTGGGACTTGCCGCCGTGCAGCGCGGCGGCCCGTACTCCGCTGCTGAGCAGGTGCTCCGTCAGGCGGTCGACGGCGTGCTTGGTGTCCAGGAACATCATCACCCGGCCTTCGCGCGCCGCGATCTCCGTCGTCATCCGCTGCTTGTCGTTGCCGTGGACGTGCAGCACGTGGTGCTCCATCGTCGTCACCGCACCGGCCGAGGGGTCCACCGAGTGCACGACCGGGTCGGTCAGGTAGCGGCGTACGAGCCGGTCGACGTTGCGGTCGAGGGTGGCGGAGAAGAGCATGCGCTGGCCCTCGGGGCGCACCTGGTCGAGCAGGGCGGTGACCTGGGGCATGAACCCCATGTCGGCCATCTGGTCGGCTTCGTCGAGGACGGTGACGGCGACCTGGTCCAGGCGGCAGTCGCCACGGTCGATGAGGTCCTTCAGCCGGCCGGGCGTGGCCACGACGACCTCCGTGCCCCCGCGCAGCGCGCCGGCCTGCTTGCCGATCGACATGCCGCCGACGACCGTGGTCAGACGCAGTTGCACGGAGCGGGCGTACGGGGCGAGGGCGTCGGTCACCTGCTGGGCCAGCTCGCGGGTGGGGACGAGGACGAGGGCGAGCGGGAGGCGCGGCTCGGCGCGCTGCCCGGCGGTGCGGGCCAGCAGGGCGAGGCCGAACGCCAGGGTTTTGCCGGAGCCGGTGCGGCCGCGGCCGAGGACGTCGCGGCCCGCGAGGGAGTTCGGCAGGGTCGCGGCCTGGATGGGGAACGGCACGGTCACGCCCTCCCTGGTCAGCGTGGCTGCCAAAGCTGCGGGCATGTCGAGGTCGGTGAACGCCTCGGCGGCGGGCAGCGCGGGGGAGATCGTTTTCGGCAGCGCGAACTCGCCCTGGAGCGCGGCGGGCCGGCGGCCGTGGCCGCCGCCCGAGCGGCTCGGACCTCCGGAACGGCTCGGGGCGGACGAGCCGAAGCGGCTGCCCCGACCCGAACCGGCGCCCGTGCCGAAAGCGGGGCCGCCGGTACGGCTGCGGGTGCGGGAGGAGCGCTCGTTCGTACGTGTGGGGTTCATGCAGAACCTTCCTTGATACGGCACGCATCAAGGAATTCCAGCAGCGGAAGTGCAGCGCGGGAATCACGAGAACGGGCCGAATGAAATGCGGCAGCGAATCTGGCCTACAAATGATCCGTGCGTGCGAGATCTGTAGGTGCGCAGGCGCTGAAAGGGGCGGCGTCATGCGGATGTGAAATCCAGGACGCCGATCTAAGGGTGCGGTTTTGAGGAGGAACCGCACCTGAATACTCTGTCCCGCAGGAGAAAGCGCTGCGGAAAATGCTGCAGCTGGGGCCCGCACCCCGAGGGATGCGGGCCCCAGCTACGAATGGCGCGTCAGCGTCAGGCGGGAACGATGTTCTCGGCCGTCGGGCCCTTCTGGCCCTGCGCGACGTCGAAAGTGACCTTCTGGCCTTCGGCCAGCTCGCGGAAGCCCTGGGCGGCGATGTTCGAGAAGTGGGCGAAGACGTCGGGGCCGCCCCCGTCCTGCTCGATGAAGCCGAAGCCCTTTGCCGCGTTGAACCACTTGACGGTGCCAGCAGCCATGTCATATCTCCTTTGGGCAGTACGCCGGTCTCCGCACTGTGCGGAGACCGTGTCGCTGCGATGATGCCCCGCCCGGAAAACGGCCCGGAAATATGAAGCGCTTCCAGGTGGCGCGGAGGCCGGCTGGAGGCGCTTGAAGTTTTGGGTACCACAACTGCAACCGAGATCGACAGTAGCACGCCGCAGTGGCTTGTGCGCGGTGAAGTTTGCCGCCCTGTGCGTTGCGGCAAAAACCCTCCCTGCGGTGTCCGTTAAATTCTCAGACCGCGGGCACAGATATTTATTCACCGCGCCAATCGACCAGGACGAGCGTTGCGTCGTGCCAGGCCGTCGGACCCTCGATCCTGCGCAGGATGCGGCGGTCGTCGTCATCGACTCCGTCCGGAGGGGCCCCGTTCCTCTTCGGCCTCCATGAGCCGGATCCCCTGGTGCGTCAGTGAAACCATCGCGGGTGTGTTGCCCGGCTCCCAGTCGACGGTGATCAGGTCCTCGGCGGCGAGGTAGGTGCAGGCGGCTGCCAGGTCCTGTTGCGGGATGTGGAGGTCGTGTTCGAGTTTCGCCCCGGTGATTCCGAGAAGGCGGTTGCCCTCGCCGGCTTCGTACAGGGCCCCGAGGATCTGCCGGCGGTAGGCCTGCCGCTCGCGGAGGGTGGCCATGGCCGCGTCCTTTCGTGCGGGGCGAGTGCCCCGGTCCCTCAGGTCTCCTCGGCGAGGGCGTCCGGGCTGTCCGCGGGCCTGCTGGTGGTCAGCCAGGAACGGGCGGGGCCGGCGACGGTTTCGGTGTCGACGGTGAGGTGGAGCCGAGTACCGCCGCCCGGGGCGGGATAGCTGCGCTGTTCCGTCGCGTCGAAGCAGCGGCGCAGGACTTCGGCGACCGCGCGGGCGGCTTCGGGCGTGGCGGCGACGACGCGCACCTCGGCCTGGCCGGCCGCCGGGAGCGCTTCCGTCTCGTGGGATTCCAAGGGGCAGCTCACCACCAGGTGTTCCCGGGTACCGGGAGGGCGCGTCGCCCGATGAGGTGCCCGGAGGGTGCCGCGGAGGCTCCACCATCGGTCTCCCAGGCGTTCTCCCGGTTCCGGGCGTCGCGCCGGTTCCGGGCCGCGCGTATGCCGCGGCCGATGGCGGCCTCGTTGGCCATCAGGGCGCCGGCGGTCAGGACGCTGCCGGGGATCGCGGCGGCGGTCATGAGCCGGGCCGCGGCGGCGGGCTCGGTCTCGGGCGGGACGACGAGGAGGTCCCAGCGGCCGACGGTCAGGGAGAGCAGGATCAGCTTGTCGGGGTGCTGTTCGGTGAACCAGCCCACGTGGACGGTGTGCCCGGCGACGTGCACCTTGTGCGGGACGAGGGGCCAGCGGGTGGGGTTCACGGTGACGCGTGTGATGCGTCCCCAGACCTCGTCGAGGGCCGCCGCGAGCGGCGGAAGCTCGACGTGCAGATCGCGGGAGTAGGGCCACCAGGCCCCGTCCAGCTGACCCGCGAGCTTGGTCTTCGGAGTGAGGGACAGACGTGCCGAGAACTCTGCGGCGAGGTCGCGGGGCGCGGTCCGTTCGGTGGTGGTGGTCATGATGCGGACCTGCCCCCGAGCTGCCCATCGGCAGCCCGGTTTTTTGGCGATCGCCGGAAATGACACCTGCGTGAAAGCCGGTGTGCGAAGTACTCCCGGTGCTTTCACTGTACGCCGGACCAGTGAACTCTGACCGGTTCCGGCCAGGTATTTCCCGGCGGGCGGTCGATCGGGCGCGCCAGGCAGGCGGCGTCGACGGCGGCGGGAGTACCGTGAAGCGACGGCAGGCTCGCGCGCGTCGCCGGCCGGGCACCGGCATCGGCGCCGGCCGCGACGAGAGCGGGCTGTTCCTCGCAGACGGGCGGACGCACCATGGCTGACTCCGACACCCCCCGGACGCCCCCGCTGCTCCTGCCGGACGCGGTCCACCAGGCGGTGAAACCCGGCACGGCCCTGCTGCGGCTGGAGACCACCCGCTCCCGTGAGGGCGTCCTCGACGGCGCGTGGTGGCCCCGTTCCCGCAATGTCGACAGCGAGCTGCCCGCCCTGGTGAGGGTGCTGACCGAGCACCTCGGGCCCATCACCCGCGTCGGCCTGGACGCCACCGCCTGGCGGGGCATCCCGAGCCGCCTGGTCATCGACGACCGGGTCGTGCACCTCGACTCCGACCCGGTGGGCGACGACACCGTCCTCATCACCCGCGGCGACAACGACCACTTCGCGCTGCTGGTGGTTCCCCCGGACACGACCGCCGACGCCGCCCGTGAAGCGATGGCCCGCGCCGTCCGCGCCGACAACATCACCCAAGCCGCTCAGATCCTCGTCGCCACCCCACCCGAAGCCGCGGACGGCGGCTCCGCCGATCCGGCGGCCGGAGCCTGAACCCTCAGCGGACGAGGTGGCCGAGGTACCGCTCGACGGCCGCGGCGACGGCCTCGGGGGATTCCTCCGGGCCGTAGTGCCCCGTGTCCGGGACCACCTCCAGCCGGGCCTTCGGGTACCACTGCATCCAGGTGGCCCGCATGGCTTCGGGTCCCAGCGCGGGGTCGTTCGCACCGGCGAGGAGGAGGACGGGGGCCGGGTTGTCCTTCACCCGCTCGTGGAAGTCGACGCGCGCCCAGGAATCCAGGTACGCGCGGAAAGCCGGCGCCGAGGAACGCCCCACCGAGCGGCCCACCATCGCGTCCAGCCAGGCGTCGTCGCGCCGCCCGCCGGTGGTGTAGTCGATGATCGCCCTGCGGTTGCCGGGATGTTTCGCGGCCCCGGCGAACAGCTCCCACATCTCGCCTTCGAGCGGGAAACCGGACGCGGGCACGGGCGAGATGCCGATGATCGAGCGGATCCGCTGCGGGGCGTCCAACAGCATCAGCTGGGCCGCCTTGGCGCCCATGGAGTGGCCGACGACCGAGAAGGTCTCCCAGCCCAGCCGGTCGGCCACGGCGAGGGCGTCCTCGGCGACCTCCTCCATCGTGAAGGCGCCGTCGGTGTCGATCGCGTCGCCGTACCCGCGGCAGTCCAGGAACGCGTAACTGAACGCGTCCCCGTCCAGGTGGTCGCGCACCAGGTCGAAACTCGACCGGTCGCCGAACCAGTGGTGCAGCAAGAGGGCCCGTTCGGAGCCGGTGCCCAGTACGTCGTGCGGAATGACCTGTCCTGTCACACCATGCCCCTGCTCATGAGGTGGCCATGCCCGGCTGCCGGCGGTCACCGGCGATCGAGTCAGAGCTACTCGTCGTACAGGTCCTCTTCGCGCAGCAGGTCGTCCTCGGGGCGGGGCGAGGTCTCCTTGCGGCCTTGCTCCTTTCCCCTTTCGCGGGACTGCTTGCCCGGCTGGGGGTGCGCGGGGTCTCCGCGGCGCTGATGCTCCTGCGGCTCGCGGCCCTTGCCCGGCTCTTGGCGCTTGCCCTGCGTACCGCCCATGACGGCGACTCCTCGTGCTGTGTGGGGTACGGACTCCTCTCACGCTGACACGCACAGTGACGCTCTGCATCTCGTGGCGCCGCCGGGAGCGTGCCACCCCCGCCAGCGCCGAGGACAGGCGCGGCCCCTACCGGCACGTGGTGGCACGCCGCTTCGCGGCGGAGGGACCGGTTCGGCCGCGGCGAGGTCAGGCCGCAGCCTCCGCCCGTGCGCGGCTGCGGGTCTCCTGGCGTACGACACGCCGGCGCCGGGACGGCATGCCCGCCGTCGGGTTGGCCACGCCCCAGGCCGCGCCCTTGCAGATCAGTTCCTTGTAGAGGGCGGCGACGCGGCCCGTCAGGGCGCGGTCGACTGCTCGGTCGTCGGCGGTGACGAACTGGATCAGGCCTTCTTTGCGGCCGAGGGAGATGCACTGCTGGAAGTAGCGGATGGAGACGCGGGGGACCTTGGTGCCGGCGAGACGCGCGGCGATGGCGTCGGCGGCCTGCCAGGCCATGGGGACGCCCGAGGCGCAGGACATGCGGAGGGGTTTGCCACCCGGGCCGGCCGCCGCCGCCGCGTCGCCCACGGCGTACACGTCCGGGTGGGAGGCCGAGCGCATGGTGGTGTCGACCACGATCCGGCCGTCGTCGGCGAGCTCCAGGGCGGTGGCGCGGGCGATCGGGTGGACGGCGAAGCCGGTGGCCCAGACCGTGACCGCGGCGGGAAGGGTCCGGCCGTCGGCGGTCGTCACGCCGCCCGCCTCCACGGCGCTGACCGTGGTGTGCTCGTGGACGGTGATCCCGAGCCTGTCCACCACCTTCCGCAGGTGCGAGCGGCCCTTCTCCGAGAGCCAGTCGCCGAGGACGCCGTGGGCGGCCAGGGCGACGTCGAGGTCCGGGCGGGCCTCGGCGATCTCGGTCGCGGCCTCCAGGCCCGTCAGGCCGCCGCCGACCACGACCACGGGCCGGCCGGCGTCCAGGGTGGCCAGGCGATCGCGGAGGCGGAGGGCGCCGGGCCGGGTGGAGATCTCGTGGGCGTGTTCGGCGGTGCCGGGGACGCCCCCGTCGTTCCAGCTGCTGCCGAGGGCGTAGACCAGGGTGTCGTACTCCAGTTCCTCCCGTTCCTCCCGCTCGGGGCCGTCCGAGGCGGTGACCGTCACCGTCTTGCGGTCCACGTCCACGGCGGTGACCTTCGCGAGCTTCAGTTCGACGCCCGTGCCCGCGAACATCTCGCCGAACGGCCGGGACCCGAGGTCCTGGCCGGCCGCGAGCTGGTGCAGGCGGACGCGCTCGACGAAGTCGGGCTCGGGGGTGACGAGGGTGATGGCGACGTCCTCGTGGTGCAGCCGCTTGGCGAGGCGGCCGGCGGCGACGGCACCGGTGTAGCCGGCTCCGAGGACGACGATGCGGTGCTGCATGTCCGTGCTCCTGTCTGGGCGGGGCTGCCGTGGTCCGGCGTGGTTTCGCCTCTTGAACCGGACAGCCCCCCGTTCCCTGACAGGACCGGAACGTGACCTGCGTCACACCTCCTCAGAGGGTGTGGAGCGGGCCCTCCCCGTGGTCGGCGGCGGCCCACTGCTCGGTCGCGCGGACGAGCTTGTCCGGGTTGACCTGGCTGCGGACCGCGGCGATGCCCTCCGCGGTGACCTCCAGGCAGGTGATCCCGACGACCCGGCCGTCCACGACCGCCACGATGGCGGGCTCGCCATTGGCGGTCGTGGCGTAGATCTCGGGCACCCCGCCGACATACGCCCGCTTGGCCGCGCTGGGCTTGAACAGGCCGCGCAGGAAGGTGGCGACCGCGAGCGCGCCCTCGAACGCCTTCGCGCGGGCCGGCACCTTCCCGCCGCCGTCGCCGACCGAGACGGCGTCCTGGGTGAGCAGACGTACGAGGGGTTCGGTACGGCCAGTGGTCGCCGCGGCCAGGAACTCCTCGACGATCCTCCTGGCGGCGACCTCGTCGATCTCGGTGCGTGCCTTGCCGCCCGCGATGTGCTTCTTGGCCCGGTGGTAGATCTGCTGGCAGGCGGCCTCGGTGATCTCCAGGATCTCTGCGATCTCCCGGTGCGGGTAGTCGAAGGCCTCGCGCAGCACGTACACCGCCCGCTCGTTGGGCGACAGGCGCTCCAGCAGGACGAGGACGGCGTACGACACCGACTCGCGCTGCTCGGCTGTGTCGGCCGGGCCGAGCATCGGGTCCCCGGCGAGCAGCGGCTCGGGGAGCCATCGCCCCACGTACGTCTCGCGCCGGGCGCGTGCCGAAGTGAGCATGTTGAGGCACCAGTTGGTGAGGACCTTCGTCAACCAGGCCTCGGGCACCTCGATCCGCTCAACGTCGGCCGCCTGCCAGCGCAGGAACGTCTCCTGCACGGCGTCCTCCGCCTCACTCGCCGAGCCGAGCAGCCGGTAGGCAATGGCCTCCAGCCGGGGCCTGGCGGTCTCGAAGCGCTCCACACCACTCGTGATCACGGCCATGCCCGCGATCCTAAGCGCCTCCTGGGGCGGACCGGCAGAGAGAAGGCGCTCTCTGGTTGAGCAGCGAGGACGTACGGATCCTTCTTGACCGCTGTTCACCACCCCTCCTGGCACTGGCACGCAGTGGCACGGGCCGGACCGCGGGTCGAGTCCGTCGTCCCGGGTGATGTTGCCTCAGGGTGATCCCGGGGCGAGGAGCCGCCGCAGGGCCGTTGGCGTGTGGCCGAGGTACTGGCGCATGGTCCGGCAGAGATGGGCCTGGTCGGAGAAGCCGAGGTCGGCGGCGAGCGTGGCGAGGCTGTCCTCGCCCGCGTCCAGACGGTCGAGGGCCCGGCCGACACGGACCCGGTTGCGGTAGCGGGTCAGGGAGACTCCCAGCTCGCGGGTGAAGGAGCGGCTCAGGCGGTAGGGCGAGACGCCGAGGAGCCCCGCGAGGGGCAGGAGCCCCTCGGAGGCGGGGTGGGCCTCGCCGATCGCGTGCCGGGCCGCGGCGACGAGCGTCGCGTCGTTGCGGCCGGGCCGGACGATGGCCGGTACGGCTCCGCCGACGGCCTGGCGGACGGTGGCGGAGAGCAGGCCGAGGAGTTCCTCGGTCAGCGCATGATCCACGTCGCCGGTGCGGGCGGACGCGAGGATGCGGCGGTGGGCCAGGTCGAGGCGGGCGTCCACGTAGACGCTCTGTCGGGCTGGGCGTGCGTCCTCACCCGCCACGACCCGCCACAGTGCGGGCGTCAGGCTGATCGACGTGCATTCGTCGCCCCCGGCGGCAGGGTGCGCGAAATGCTCCTCCTCGCCCGGCACACCGAGATAGGCCACGGTCGGGTCGACCTCGGCCGAGGTGCCGCCCGCCCGCCTGCGGAACCGGCCGCGCCGTACGAGGACCAGGCGGAAGTCCTCGCGGACCTCCGCCTCTGACCAGCGGGTGTGGTCGTCCCGGCAGTTCACCGCGGTGATGCGGAAGTCGGGCCGGGTGGCCAGGACGGTGGAGGTGAGCACTCTTGAACGCTACGCCGGGGGTCTGACACCGGCCTCGCCGCAAGGATCTTCAAGACCGGAATGGGCCGTGGCAAGCAAGCTGAGCGGCGTCTAGTTCGTCCCCTACCGCGCTTACCGCGCTCAAGGAGTCGCCCTCATGTCCGCTCTCGCGCAGATCAGCACCCTCGTCATCGATTGTGGTGACCCGGTCCGGCTTGCCGAGTTCTACAGCAAGGTCACCGGCTGGGAGATCGTCCACAGCGGCGAGGACTACGCCTCCCTCGCCGGCGGCGGCCACCCCGGCCTGGCTTTCGTACGCATCGAGGGCTACCGCGCCCCCGGCTGGCCCGACGACGGCAAGCACGCCCATCTCGACTTCACGGTCACCGACCTGGAGGAGGCGGCCGGCCGGATCCTCGCCCTCGGAGCGTCGAGGCCCGCGTTCCAGCCCGGCAAGGACCAGTGGGTCGTCCTCACCGATCCCGAGGGGCACCCGTTCTGCCTCACCACCGGCGCCTGACACACCCCACAGAAGAGGACACATGGCCTACGTCTACAAAGAATTCCTGGTCGACAACTCCCCGGAGAACGTGTGGGAGGCCCTGCGCGAGGTCGGAGCCGTGCACCGGCGCCTGGCACCGGGCTTCGTCACGGACACCCGTATGGGCACGGACACCAGGACCGTGACCTTCGCGAACGGTGTCGTCGTCCACGAGCTGATCGTCGACATCGACGATGCGGCTCGCCGGGTGGCCTACGCGGTGGTCGGCGGCTCGATGAAGCCGAAGCACCATCACGCCTCGATGCAGGTCCTCGCCGACACCGAAGGGCGCAGCCGTTTCGTCTGGACGATCGACGTGACGCCGGACGAACTCGCCGGTCCCCTCAGCGAGATGGCCGAGCAGGGTGCCCGCATCATGCAGGAGACGCTGAAGGCCACTCCGGACCCGACAGACGGGTAGAGACCTCGTGGCCGGGGCCGGGGCCGGAGCGTGTCTCCGTCCTGCCCCGGCGGCAGCGGGAGCGGCAGGTGGTGCTCGACGCCCGGATGGGTCGGGCCCGGGCCCCTGCGTCGTGGTGCGCCGTCGTTGTACGCCTCTGCTACGGGAGGCGCTGCGCCAGACTTGGCCGCGGTGTCAGTCCACGGGCCGTAGCGCGCGCTCGGAGCGCAGCGCCGCCCAGGCCGCCACACCGGCCAGGGCCGCGGCCACGGCGAGGGCGAGGCACCCGGTCAGGGGTGCGGGATCGGGCGGGGCCTGGTTCCAGAGGTAGAGCTGGTATTGGGCCTCGGAGGGCAGGTTCAGCAGATCGGCGATCCAGCGGTGCGGCAGGAACGGCGCCGCCGGAAGCAGCACGAGCGGCGCAGTCACCAGCAGGGGGCCGATGCCGAGCGCGAGGGTCCCGATGACGCTGCGCAGCAGGGCCGCCGCGAGGGCGGCCAGGGAGATGAAGAGGAGTTGGACGAGGACGGCGGCGGCGATCGCGCCTGCGGCCTGGCCCCAGGTCGCGGACTCGACGGGCAGGGGAGGTGACGTGTGGACGGTCCCGCCGGCGAACCCGGGGGGCACCGCGCGGGGCCGCACCGGCCACAGCCGGGCGTATGCCGAGGTGCTCAGCCACAGCAGCACGCCGGTGACGATCTGGCTGGCGAGTGACAGGGCGAGTGCGGCGCCGGCCTTGCGGGCCCACAGCACCCCGACCCGGTTCTCGTACAGGCGCAGGGCGCTCCAGGTGCCGCCTTCCAGGGTCTGGCCGAGCCCCGTGGCGACGACCACTCCGGTGAGGACGAGACCCAGCAGGGTCGCGAACTGCCATGCCGCCGCTCGCAGCGCCGACGGGAGAGAGGTGAGCGCCGACACCGAGGGGTCGAGCACGCCGTACGAGGCTCCCGACATCCAGAGCCGGCCGACGAGCGCCAGGGTCAGCAGCATCACAGCCGCGGTCGCTCCCCATACGGGAGCGGTCCACAGGGCGCGCAGCTCACCGGCCCAGGCGTTCCCCTCCCCGCGCGCCGGCCGCCGCCGGGTACCGGCCATCAGGCGCGGTCCCGGGTCCGGTTGAGGCGGTCCAGCCCGAGCCAGAGCAGGCCGATGAGGGCCAGGGTCGGCAGGACGCGGAGCATGACGGGGGCCGTGGAGGGGTCGGTGGAGATCCAGAAGTGGTCCCAAACCCCGTCCACCCCACCGAAGCCGACGAGGTCGGCCAGCGCGCCGCCGGGGAGCCAGGCGCCCAGCCCCGGGGCGGCGGAGGTGCGGACCACCAGGACGAGCAGCAGCATCCCGGCGAGGAAGGTGCGCAGCTGCTGGCGCAGCAGTGCGCCGAGCGCGACCGCGACGGCTGCGGCCCCGGCCAGCACGGCTGCCCCGGCCAGTACGCCTAGTGCGGTGTCGGCGATGACGGTGCCGAGGGCGCCGGGCGAGGGCAGCGGGTAGGCGTTGCGGCCGTAGAGCAGGCCGAACGCGGCTGTCACGACGGCCGACACGCACAGCAGCACCACACTCCACGCCCAGAGAGCCAGGGCCTTGGCGGCGAGCAGCCTGCTGAGGCGGGACTCGTAGAGGAGGAGCGGCACGATGCTGCCCCGGCTCCACTCGCCGGCGACGGAGAAGGCCGCCAGCATCACGAACAGCGCGAGCCCCGGAATGGACGTCAGCAGCCGTACGGTCCACAGCAGTGAGCCCACCGGGTGCTGGGCCTGGGCGGCGCGGACTCCTTCGGCGGTGAACCTGTCCTGGATCCGCTCCAGCCCGGCTGCCTGCAAGGGCAGTTCGGCGAGGCACCCGGCCTTCTGCTGCGGGGTGTTCCGCGCGGAATCACACGATTGGGGGAGGAAGTCGAGGTTGGCCTGCACCTGCGTGATGTTGTGCGAGGCCATGCTCTGGCTCACCCAGGCGCAGTAGAGGGAGCCGAAGACGAACAGCGCGGCGAGGGTGAGGGCGAGCGGGTGCCGCAGCAGCCGCCGGGTCTCCGCCCGGACGAGGCGGTTCACTGGCGGCCGCCGTTCCCGACGAGCCCGAAGAACCAGTCCTCGAAGGCGGCCGGACCGCTTTCCGGGTCGTAGCCGAGCGCGTCGAGGGTGCCGGCGGCGACGACGCGGCCCTGGGCGAGCATGATCACGCGGTGGCAGATCCGCTGGATCTCGTCGAGCTGGTGGCTGGAGACGAGGACGGCGGCCCCGCGTCCGGCCTCCTCGGCCACGATCCGCCGCACCATGCGCAGTCCCTCGGGGTCGAGCCCGTTGGTGGGCTCGTCGAGGATCAGCAGATCGGGCCGCTTGAGCAGCGCCGCGGCGATGGCCAGCCGCTGCCGCATGCCCTGCGAGTACGTCCCGAGCCGCCGGTCGGCGGCGCCGCTGAGCCCGACGCGGTCGAGCGTGCGGGCGATCCGCCCGCCGTCGGGCAGCCCGGCGGTGTCGAGCAGGGTGCGCAGCATGGCGCGCCCGGTGGACCACCGGTGAAAGGCGGGCGCGTCGAGCGCGGCCCCAAGCCGGTCGAGCTGCCGCGGCCGCATCGGCAGGGCCTCCCCGAACAGCCGCACCTCACCGGAATCGGGGGTGGAGAGCCCGGTGATCACCCGCATCAGGGTGGTCTTGCCCGCGCCGTTGAGCCCGAGGAGGCCGACGATCTCGCCGGCCTCCAGGCTGAGATGAACCCCTTCCAGCACGGAGTGCTTCCGGAAGCTCTTGGTCACTTCGTGACAGGAAAGGACGCTCATCGTCTGAGATTACTTCCAGTTGTAAACGACGCGACCCGACGAGTGCACGAAGGCCGGGGCGTTGGCGATCTGCATGTAGTAGCTGCCGGCGGGGGCGTTGTTGAACTCCTTCCAGAACGTGCCGTTGTCGCAGGACCAGTCACGCCAGGCGACCCACTGGTCGGGCTGCCAGGACTTGTCGATCTTGAAGTCGTAACCGACCCGGCCCTGGGCGCCGTTGCTCGTGGCGCACGCGTCCTGCGAAGCCGACTGGCTGTTGCCCGGGGCCGACCAACGGCCGGTCTCCGCACCCACGCCCTCGTCGATGAAGGAGAAGTTCTTGACCTGCGTGTACGCGGCGAAGGCGTTCGGCGCGAGTGCGCCAACGAGTCCTGCTGCGAGCGATGCCGTCACCACGGCCGACTTCATGCGAGTACGCATGGGGTTTCCTCCCGATTGCTCCACCTTCCCCGGTGGAGTCTGTGCACTGCGTGCCGTCATCGGCACCCAGCGGAAGATGATCTTCATCTTTTATTTCGTTTTGGTCAAATGACGGCACGATCGAGCCAAATTTCGGTGTTTGCGTTTGTTCTTCCGGTGACCTGATCGGGTCACCTCGGGTGGCGGTCGCGCGGATGCATTCGCTTGCGCATGCGGGGAGTTGGCCGAGCCTGGGGCGGACCGGCGGCAGTGCCGGTCGGTGCCGGGCTCGCCCTGCGCCGACCGCCGGCGCGCCCCCCAGCGTGATCGTTTGCGGGCGCAGCCCTGCACGTGAAGCAAAGGAGCGCACGAACCCGGCACCGAATGCGCGGTGGCCCCGAAGACCTGCCGCACGAGGTGGTGTTGGGGCACGCGGGGCGGCCGCTCCGGACCCGCTGGACGTTCCCGCCGCCCCCAGGCTGTGCGCTTCCTGCCAGCCCGTGCCGGTATCAGTTCTGACCTGCCGAAATGTCCGCCAGCTGACCTGTGCCGGCTGCTTCGGGAACCCCGTGTTGACCGCTCTTCACCGCCCCTACTGGCACGTTGTGGCACGGAGCGGGCGCCGCCGGCGTCGTTTCTCCCTGCCGTGGCCCTATGCGCCGCTGACCGCAGCAGGGTCGAGGGAGTCGACGTCTTCCATGAAGGACAGCATCCGGGCGTTGATCACGTCGGGGTGGTCGATCTGCGGTCCGTGGCCGGTCGCCGCGATGATCTCGGCGCGGGCTCCCGGAATCAGCCGGGGCACGCGCTCCAGCTGCCGCTTCGGGTGTACGAGCAGGCTGTGCTTGCCCATGATGACGTAGAGCGGGGTCCGGATGGATCGCAGCGCGTCCTCGGCCAGCGGCAGCGGTGCGGGGCGGCGGATCCGGTACGCGCGGGCGCCGAGCTGGATCCACTTGCGCATCTCGGGGACGGCTATGACCGGCTGGTCCAGCCACTTGGCGAGCCGGGGGCGCAGGGCCTTGGGGGCGAAGGTGGCGAACAGGCTGATGAAGACCCAGGCGAAGAAGCGCAGGCCGACCTTCTCCAGGCCGCCGGGGTCGAGGGCGGTGACCGAGGCGAGCCGTCCGGGCCGCCGGTGGGCCTGGTTGAGGACGAGCCAGCCGCCGTAGGAGGAGCCGACGAGGTGGACCCGGTCGAGGCCGAGAGCGTCGAGGGCCTCGTCCATCCACTGTGCGGCGCGCTCGGGCTGCCACATGGGCTCGCGGTGGACGCTGCGGCCCGCGTCACCGGGGGTGTCGAGGGCGTAGACGGGGCGGTCGAGGCTGAGCCCGGGGGTGTTGGGGTACCACATGGCGGAGCTGTAGCCGGCGCCGTGGATCAGGACGATCGGCGTCCGGGAGTCGGCGGCGGGGTCCGAGGGCCCGTACCGGTAGACGTGGGTGGTGCCGAAGCTCGTCTCCACGTCCGTCTCGGAGCGGATGGGCGCCCCCATCGCGTAGAGGATGTCGGCGGCGGCGAAGTAGCGGTCGCGCAGGGCGTCGTTGACGTAGCGGCCGACGTCGCGGCGTACGCGGGCGGTGTTCTCGGGCACGGCGGCACCTCCGGTGAAGATCCGTTCTTCGTGGTACGACCGTACCATATTGCTGATACGGCGGTACCATGAAGGGATCCGGACGGGCCGGACGCGAACTCACCACCGACAGCCGGAGGCACCGCACATGCCCAAGCACGTGGACCACGAGGAACGGCGCACCCAGATCGCCGACGCCCTCATCCAGGCCGCAGGACGGCGCGGACTGCACGCCGTCGGCATGCGCGACGTCGCCGCAGAGGCCGGTGTGTCACTACGACTCGTCCAGTACTACTTCGAGACCAAGGAGAAGCTGCTCTTCTACGGCCTCCGGCACCTGACCGACCGCTTCACCGCGAGGGTGGGTGCCCGCTTGGCCGCTGCCGGCCCGGACCCGGGCCCGCGTGCCATGGTGGAGGCGCTGCTGCTGGCCTCGCTGCCGACCGACGAAGAGAGCCGCACGTTCCACCTGTTGTACAGCTCCTACGCGATCCTGTCGGTGACCGACGAGGCGCTGGCCGCCCAGCCCTTCATCGACAACCCCGACGCCGCGGAGCATGCCCTGACCGGACTCCTCAAGCAGGCGCAGGGGGCCGGCCTGGCCGACCCGGGCGCCGACGCGCGCACGGAGGCGATCAGCCTGCTGGCGATGGCGGCGACCATGGGCACCAGCATCCTCGTGGGCCAGCGGAGTCCGGAGTCGGCGATCGCGGTGCTCCGCCATCACCTGGACCGGATCTTCACGACTGCCGAGACGTCCGAGAGGGGAGCGGGCTCAAACTGAAGTGTGGCGGAGCACTCGCGCGCGCAGAGTGGTCGGGGCCGAACGGCACGGACGACCTTGCGGATCAGACACTCTTCCATGCGTCGAAGAAGGCTTCCCGCCTGGACGGATCGGCTGATTTGTGGTCCGCGTGCAGGACGCGCCAGGCGGTGAGTTCGAGGTCGCGCAGCCACAGCTCGCCGATGACCTGTGTTTTGAGGTCGGGAAGGTGGTCGGACTCGGCGAGTGCCTGGCCGATGACCTCTCCGGCCGCGATGCGCTGGGGCGGGGTCATCTCGTCGAAAGCCGAGAGGATCTGGCCGGCCAGGCCGGTGCCTTCTCCTGCCAGTGAACTCAGCACGCTCGCCTTGATGTTGGCGGGCAGCAAGTAGAGGGAGCCCGAGGACCTCCACAGGTCCGACCAGAAGTGCTCTCCGGACTCGGTGGGGGCGGGGAGCGCGGCCAGTAGGCCGAGGAGGTGTGCGGTGGCCGCGTATCCGTCGGAGTGTGCCGATGCGACGACGGCGATGTCCGCGACGCGCTCCACGTCGATGTGGCCGGCTTCGAGGCGGGGATCCAGTCCCAGCCGCTGTTCCAGCTGATGGGAAAGGGGGGCGGATGCATGGGAGCGGAACTCGGGAAGCATCGGCGGTCCTTGGACGTAGGAGAGCGGAGAGGCCCGTTCGGAAGCCCAGATCGTTCCCCTGACCCGCCGAATTACACGACTTCCATGGCCCCAGTTGGAGGAAGAGTGCCAGGACGCGACCAAGAGGTGGCCGAACCGGCCGCGCCCGGCGATGCCGCCCCGGAGACTGCGACACACCTCGGACAATGCCGCTTCGGACAGGCTCCTAGCATGGACTCATGGTTGCCAGTGATGCCCAGCAGCACGTGTCAGGACGGGAAGCAGTGCCCCGGGACGACGCCGAAGCCGGCCATGTTGTCTCCGCACCGACGGATGGAGGAGGCGAGGGCTCCGCGCCTCCCGCCGACCTGTTCGAGCGAGCGGCCGCTCTGGTGGAGCCGATCAAGCCGAAGCTACGGGGCTGGCTCCACGCCGGCATGGTCCCCGCGTCCCTGGCCGCGGGCATCGTCCTCATCTGTCTGGCCGGCACACCGCAGGCCACTGTGGCTTGCACCGTGTACGCCGTCACCGCCTGGCTGCTGTTCGGGACGAGCGCCGTCTACCACCTCGGCACTTGGGGACCGCTCGGCGAGGCCGTCCTGCGCCGCCTGGACCACGCCAACATCTTCCTGATCATCGCCGGCACCTGCACCCCGCTGGCCGTGCTCCTTCTCGCCCCTGACCAGCGGTCCGTCCTCCTGTGGATCGTGTGGACGGGCGCTCTGGCCGGCATCGCCTTCCGTGTCCTGTGGATCGGAGCGCCCCGCTGGCTGTACACGCCCTGTTACTTGGCCCTGGGCTGGGCACCGGTGCGCTACCTGCCCGATTTCCTGCACAGCGGCGGCGCGGCCGTACTCATCCTGATCGTGACGGGCGGGCTGCTCTACAGTGCGGGCGCGGTTGTGTACGCCCTCCAGCGCCCCGACCCCTCACCCCGCTGGTTCGGCTACCACGAGGTGTTCCACGCCCTGACCGTGGCAGCCTTCACCGCGCACTACATCGCCGTCTTACTCGCTGCCTACTGAGCACGACGACGTGTCGATGCATGCCCGCCCATGTGCGGGGGGCCGGTGAGCTGCCGACCGGCTTCGGGTCAGGGCGCGGGCGGGCGGCGGAGGGAGACGTAGTGGGCGCCGACCGCGGACAGGTAGGCGTGGTCGGCTGTTTCGCTGTCGGTCGTGAACCGTGGCGCGGCTTTGATGTCTTCCTGCGTGGCCGAGACTTTCACCACCTGCGCTTCGGTGTCGATGAGGGTGATGGCGCCGGCCGGGATCAGGACGCTCCTGCCGAACACCCACACGCCGGTGTCGACCACCAGGTGCTGCATGCCGGGCTGGTCCTGCTGTCGGTCGACGTGCCCGATGACACCGTCAGCGGCTTCCACGGTGAATCCCACCAGTGACTGCCCTGACGTGTAGCCGCTGTCCTGCGCGTACGTCCACACTCCGCTCACAGACCATCTCCTCGTCCTCGGCGACCGGGCGTGGTGGCTCGGTGCACCAGCGGCTCGCGTCTGCCCGACCACATGCCCCGGTGCCTGCTGCGCAACCGGGTCCGCAGAGGATTCCGGGCGTGCGCGCCAGGGCGGACCTCGCATAGGCCTCGGTGCCCGAGTACCGCTCCGTCCCGGAGTCCGCGCTGCGGCGAGTAGGACGACGAAGCCGCGGTGGTGCGAACGTCGCCCTCTGGGCCTGTGCGGCGGGCACAGCAAGGGCATTCGGGTCCGGCTTGCGGTGTGCCGGAGGGTGGCGGCGAGAGGAGAGGCCGAAGAGGGCATGCGCCTGCGCACCCCCGTCACTCGGGAAGATCACCGCGGGCCACCCGGTCCCGTCGTCAGTCCCGTCGCCGTCCTGCACCAGCCCTGGCTTCGGAACTCCACCACCGCACCGTCCTGCGCACTGCGCCTTCCTCGGAGCCCTCGGGCACACGGTCATCGAACCGGAAAGCGCCGACACCGTGATCCTGGTCGTCTCCGAGCTCGTCACCCACGCCCTGCGCCACGGTGGCGGTGTCTACACGCTCCGGCTGGCCGCGCACCCCGACTCCATCGAGGTCTCCGTCGAGGACTCCAGTCCCCACCCGCCGCGCATGCGCACACCCGACCTCGTCGACGGCACCGGCGGGCGGCAAGACCGTACACGCCCTCCTGCCCCGCCGGAACCGCGGATGGCTGCGGCCCGCAGGCGGGCAGCCGATGCAGCGCCTTTCCGCACGTAGTCCCGGTGGTCAGGACTCGGTACGTGCAGGGGAGGGGCGGTCCACCCATCTGCGCTTCCCTGTGGGTACGCGCAAGGGCCCGAGCGGCGTGTGCCGGTCGGGCCCTTTTCGCTCATCGGGTTGGTGGCGGCATCGCCGGGCTACCCGTCAGGCGGTCACGGGGGTGCCGAGCATCGCGGAGGCCCGCTGGAGGGGGCTGAGTACGCGTGTGGGCACGGCGGTCCGGGGAAGGCCGCCGCGGCAGGTGAAGCCGAGCTGGGTCATGGCCCGGACGACTTCGCCGACGCTGAAGTCGCGGCGGTCCTGGCGGGTGATGACCTGGCCGACCTGCTTGACGGGGTAGGTGCGGCGGCCGATGATCACGGACTCGCCGAGGACCTGCTCGGGCTTGATGCCCTTCATCGACTCCAGGACACCGCTTTTGGTCAGGTCGAACGGGAAGCGGGCGATGACACAGCGCATGTTGCCTCACAGAGAGAAGAGGGGAACGGTCCGACCACGGTGAGGTGGTTCAGCGGGCGAGGGCGAGGACGCCCAGAGCGCTGCCTTGTTCATCGACGACGGGCAGGGCGGCGAGCTTGCGGTAGCGCATCGCGTGCTCGGCCTCGGCCATCGTGGTCGTGGGCGAGGTGAACGGCCCACGGTCGCCGAGGACATCGCGCAGGCGGAGCCGGTCCGTGTACGCCGTGCTGTCGCGGATGGCGGCGAGCTGGACGCGGATGACCAGCCCGGTGCACAGGCCGTCCTCGTCGCAGACGAGCAGATGGTCCGTGCGGGAGCCGGCCATGACGGCCAGGGCAACCTCGACGGTCATGTCGTCGCAGACCTGCGGACCGGCCGCTTTCATGACCTCGTCCACCGTCTGGTGGACGAGGTCGGCATGGGCCTCGGCAGGCGCCGGGCGGGTCTGCATCTGGACCAGCGTCACAACGTGCCTCCTGCAGAGATGGGCCAGTTTCCGGATCAAGTGGTTCTCAGGCCGCCGCGTCGAAGGCGGACTGCCGTGCGCTCGTGCGCCGGGCGGCCGAGGCGGCCCCGCGGCGGCCGCGGGAGGAGGTGCTGCGCTTGGGCCGCTCGGCCGCCGGGGCGGTGATGGTGACCGGGATGCCGGAGGGTGCCTGGGCGCCGGTGATGCGGTTCAGGGCCTCGTCGCCCGAGCGGACCTGGGTGGTCTGCGGGGTGATGCCCGCGGCCGTCATCAGGCGGGCCATCTCGCGGCGCTGGTTGGGGGTGACGAGGGTGACGACGCTGCCGGACTCGCCGGCGCGGGCGGTACGGCCGCCGCGGTGCAGGTAGTCCTTGGGGTCGGTCGGCGGGTCGACGTTGACGACGAGGTCCAGGTTGTCGACGTGGATGCCGCGCGCCGCCACGTTCGTGGCGACCAGCACGGTGACGTGGCCGGTCTTGAACTGGGCCAGGGTCCGGGTCCGCTGCGGCTGGGACTTCCCGCCGTGCAGGGCCGCGGCGCGGACCCCGTTGTCGAGGAGGTCCTGGGTGAGGCGGTCCACGGCGTGCTTCGTGTCCAGGAACATGATCACCCGGCCGTTGCGGGCCGCGATCTCCGTCGTCGTCCGCTGCTTGTCGGCGCCGTGGACGTGCAAAACGTGGTGTTCCATCGTGGTGACGGCGCCGGCCGAGGGGTCGACGGAGTGCACGACCGGGTCGGTCAGGTAGCGGCGTACGAGCCGGTCGACGTTGCGGTCGAGGGTGGCGGAGAACAGCATCCGCTGGCCTTCGGGCCGTACCTGGTCGAGCAGGGCGGTGACCTGGGGCATGAAGCCCATGTCGGCCATCTGGTCGGCCTCGTCGAGGACGGTGATGGCGACCTGGTTCAGCCGGCAGTCACCACGGTCGATGAGGTCCTTGAGGCGGCCGGGCGTGGCGACGACCACTTCGGCCCCGGCGCGCAGCGCACCGGCCTGGCGGTGGATCGGCATGCCGCCGACGACGGTGGCCAGGCGCAGCTTGACCGCCCGGGCGTAGGGGGTGAGGGCGGCGGTGACCTGCTGGGCGAGCTCACGCGTCGGTACGAGGACCAGCGCGAGCGGCTGCCCCGACTCGGCGCTCTGGCCGGCCGTACGGGCCAGCAGGGCGAGGCCGAAGGCCAGGGTCTTGCCCGAGCCGGTGCGGCCACGGCCCAGGACGTCACGGCCCGCGAGGGTGTTGGGCAGCGTGGCGGCCTGGATCGGGAACGGGGTGGTCATGCCCTCGCGGCCGAGTGTGGCCAGCAGCTGGGCCGGCATGGCGAGGTCGGCGAAGGCCTCGACGGCGGGCAGCGCGGGGGTGATCGTCTTCGGCGGTGCGAACTCGCCCTGGAGCGCGGCGGGCCGGCGGCCGTACCCGCCCGAGCGGCTCGGACCTGCGGAGCGGCTCGGGGCCGACGAGCCGAAGCGGCTGCCCCGCCCCGAACCGGCGCCGGTGCCGAAAGCGGGGCCGCCGCTGCGGCCGCGGGTGCGAGACGAGCGCTCGTTCGTACGTGTGGGGTTCATGCGGAACCTTCCTTGACGGCACCTATCAAGGCATTCCCGCAGCGTAGGAGCGGCGCAGAGAATTGCGAGAACGGGCCGAATCGAATGCGAAAGCGGATCTGGCGGACAGGGGGCCTGTGGGCTCAGACGCTGAAATATGGTGGCGCCGTGTGGGCGCGACAACCAGAAAATAAAATCGGGTGCAGCTCCGAGAGGGCCAGTCGGCCGGATCTCTCAATGCTTGAGACCGCGGGTGAACGCACCGCGGGAAATGCATGCAGCTGGGGCCCGCACCCCGAGGGATGCGGGCCCCAGCTGCAGAAGCGTGTCAGCGTCAGGCGGGAACGATGTTCTCGGCCGTCGGGCCCTTCTGGCCCTGCGCGATGTCGAAGGTGACCTTCTGGCCCTCGTTCAGCTCGCGGAAGCCCTGGGCGGCGATGTTCGAGTAGTGGGCGAACACGTCAGCGCCGCCACCGTCCTGCTCGATGAAGCCGAAACCCTTTTCCGCGTTGAACCACTTAACGGTACCAGTAGCCATGTCATATCTCCTTTGGGGCAATACATCGACGTCTGCACTGTGCGGACGCCGTGTCGCCGCGATGATGCCCCGCCCGGTAAATGACCGGGAAATACAAAGCGCTTCCGTGTGGAATGACTTCCGGCTGGAGGCGCTTGAAGTTCTTGGGTACCAAAACTGCAACCGAGATCGACAGTAGCACGCTCCAGCGGCTTGTGTGCGTTGAATATTTCCGGCCGTGGTGTGGCGGTAGAAACCCTCCTCGCGGGATCCGTTAAATTCTCAGGTCGCGGTGACAGATATTGATTCACCCCGAGCGCAGCGTTTTTGAGTGATCGCCGCCGGCTGCAGGGCGCGGCAGCGGGGTCATCACGAAGTTGGCCGGTTGCGGACGTGGCGGCCCGGGCGCCCGGAGCGGGCGCGCCTCTGCGCATTTCTCCCGTGCCCCAGCGCCCCGGCGAAGGCGGCGACGGTGACGGAGCGGCGGGTGCGAACTGGGTAGCGCGGGCGGGGCGGTTGATCGTCCGCATTTCAGGGTGCGAACGGGCGAATGGGGGTGGACCTGTGGCGCGGGTCACGCGACTTGCTGCTCGGTGCGCGACGACATCGCGCTCCTGCGGTGCAAGTGGTGCGCGAAGGGGCTGCTGGTCAGGGCATTCAGGCGAGTTGGGGCACGCGGAGGGCACGGCGAGGGCTGAGAGGTCTAGACAACGACGAAGCCCCAGGTCGCTGACCTGGGGCTTCGTTCAAGAGCGGATGACGGGAATCGAACCCGCGCTATAAGCTTGGGAATCACCGATCTTGCCCATGCCATCTGGCTCCTGAACTGCGAAAACAGGCGCCATAGGCAGCTCCGGAACTCGTCCGGGCACCCGTCGTTGACCGCTGTTCTCCGTCCTACCTGGCACGTGTCCGGCACGCGCGCGGTTGGCGGCGGCTGAGCGTGTCAGTGTCGGGCGTTAGCCTCCGACTACGTGATGGGCCGGTTCGATGGTTCCCGCTGCGGACCACGGCGGCCAAGGGGGTGGCCGGATAGGGTTCCCCGTGCCTGCTGGGCTCCGGGAACCCGATGGGGCTCCAACCCCACCCCCCTCTCACGAAACTCAGCCGCTCGTTTCAGCGCTTCTGTGTCCGCCGTGGCATGTTGTGCGGCATGAACGATGCGATAGACCCACGCAACCCACGCAACCCGGCGGGCATCAGGGTGGGGGACATCTACGAGGACTGCTTCTTCCACCCGGTTCTCTGTACGGAGATCGACGATGACGGCTGGGTAGTGCTCAGCGGCATCTCGCTCATCGACGGAAGCTTCCCACGCTCATGCGACGCTCAGCACTGCCGGCCGATCCGCATCCCCGTCGAAGAGGTCACAACGATCAAGCGCGACCTGGAGGGCTATGCCCGTCGGCGAAAGGCTGAGCTGGGCACAGCGGACAGCATTTGATCCGTAGCTCTAGCAAGATCGGTCACTTGAGGTCATACAGGCCGCCCGGAAGTCCCTGAGGGCCTGTACTGGGCGCTGCCGGTTGCTGGGGTTGCTGTACTTCGCTGCGGTACAGCAACTGCCCGAGGGCTCCGGAGATGTAGTGGCATCCGGCCGTTGATCCCGGCTCCGCTGAGAGGCCGTTCAGCTCTCATACCAGCCTGAGGCCCTTACGCGTCAGAGCCTCCGGCCGTATGTTTCCTCCTGACAGATACATGATAGGCGGGGCATGTCAGGACAATTGTTCACCTTGATCGGTGTGCTCGTCGGCGCGGTTGCGTCGTACGTCGGTGGAGCCCTGATGGAGAGATCTCGGTGGCGGCGCCAACTTTCCACACGGTGGGACGAACGTCGCCTGGAGTGCTATCTCCGGTTTGCCGACGCGGTCAAGAGGTTCGCCTCGCTGGCAGGTCGTCTGGCTGCAGGCAAGGGACTCTTCGACCTGCCTCAGCCACTCGCCAGGGAGGCCGGCCTGGAGCTGCTGGCCGAAGCTGAGCTTGAGCGTGGCTATGCGTTCGAAGCCGTGCTCCTTATGGGAGACGCGGAATCCATCTCGGCAGCCAGATCGCTACAGCGGCACGCCTGGGTACTGGAACAGTTCGTTCGAGACATGCGCCCAGGTACGTCAGACGACTGGATGAGGGCATTCCGGGAGTTTCAGGAGAAGCGTGATGAGTTCTACATTGCCGCACGCAACAGCCTCGGCGTCCATGCAAAGTTCCGGCTGCGATCCGAAGATCCAGCCATCCTCAGCCCGGGCGCCCGCCATTTGTAGCCACGTCTGGCCGGCGAACAGCACTCTTTCCAAGCCTGGTGGTACGCGTTGGGCGCCATTCATCGCTGTTCGCCAGCGTTCATAGGCGGGTCGGCCAGTCGTCAGCAGCCATCTTGAACTGCGCCGAACCAAGTTGGACGCTGCTGAACGAGACGGAAACTGAGACGGATCTGCTTCACGGATCTCCTGCGGAGAGTTGGGGGCTGGCGCCAGAATGCCCGCATGGATGCGGGGGTGGCAGCTGTACTCGGAGCGACCGTAGGTGCGCTAGGCGCAGGCGGAGCGGCAGTGGCCGCGGCGCTGCTGGCTCGCTCTCAGGCCAGGGTTCAGGTTCAAGCCGACCAACGGAAGTCCCTGAGGGAGCCCCGGAAAAACGCCTATGTGGCGTACGCAGAGTGCTGGAGTAAGCGGTATCGGTTGGCGGAAGACGGCCGCATCAAGCTGCAGATGGCGCACGGTTCCAGGCGCGGTATCCAGGTCCTGACGGCGTCATGCGGCCCGCGCCCGAGAACTTCGCGACCTCGCGGGACGCGGACGACTGGCTTGCCGAGAAGCAGACCGAGATCAAGAAGGGGGATTGGAGGGACCCCGACGCTGGAGCGATCAACTTCCGGGACTACGCGCTTCAGTGGGTGGAAGAGCGTGGGCTAGCCGCCACGACCGATGAGCTGTACCGGCGGCTTCTGCGGCTGCACCTGTTGCCGGTCTTCGAGGAGTACGACCTCGACGAGATCACCCCGCCCCGGGTCCGCACCTGGCGGGCAGAGCGGCTCAAGGAGACCGGGGCCACGACCGTGGCAAAGGCTTATCGGCTGCTCAAGGCGATCATGGAGACCGCTGCCGATGACGAGTTGATCCGTCGAAACCCTTGTCGGATCAAAGGCGCGGGCAAGGAGTCTCCTGCAGAGCGGCCCACCGCCACCGTCGATCAGGTCGACGCGCTCGCCCGTGAGCTGGGGTCGAGGTGGCGGCTGCTCGTCTACATCGCCGCCTACGGTCCCGCCCGGCCTGAGGAGCAGGCGGCCCTGCGCCGGCACGATGTCGACCTGGCGAACGTCGGCGTCTGGGTGCGGTCCGCTGAGCCCGAGCTGAATACGGGGAAGCGGGCGCCCGGCGAAACCAAGTCCGAGGCAGGTAAGCGGTTCATCGTGCTGCCGGAGTTCATGCGGGGCGATCTCAAGCTGCACATGTATCTCTACGCAGAGCAGAAGCCCGACGGGCTGTTGTTCGTGGGGGAGCGGGGTGCCCCCTTCCGGCGGACGACCTTTGGACGGAAGTGGAAGAAAGCCCGGAAGAAAGTCGGACTGCCCGAGGGCTTCACGCTCTACGACCTTCGTCACACCGGGCACACCCTCTCGACGCAGTCCGGGGCCACGCTGAAGGACACTATGGTGCGGGCCGGCCAGTCGTCGGAGAAGGCGGCCATGATCTACCAGCACTCGAATCTTGAGCGTCAGCGGGAGGTCGCCGCCGGGATCGACGCCCGGGTGCAGGCGCTGCGGGCCAAGGCCTCCGGCTCCGCATCTGGCACGGATCTGGCACGGGAGGGGTAGAGAGGTCTAGGCAACACAAAAGCCCCGGGTCGCTGACCTGGGGCTTTGTCGTGGAGCGGATGACGGGAATCGAACCCGCGCTATAAGCTTGGGAAGCTCATGTTCTACCATTAAACTACATCCGCGCAGGATTCCAGTTGCCTGGAGCCCTATCGTTGGACACTCTACCCCAAGATCGACCCCCGGTGAATCGGCCGCGGGGTCGTCGTCGTGTCTGGGGGGCACCGGGGGTCGTGGGGGCGGGAGTTGGGGCGTAACGTACCGGTGCGGGTGCCGATGGAGTGGCGGCTGGAGACGGATCCTGAACATCCCCTAATGTGGCGATTCGTCGCAGTACAGCTGGTTGGGGAAAGGGACTCGATGGAGCACACCGTCGTCCGTTGTGCCGAAGGGCACGTATTCAGCACCGCCTCGTTCCCGCTGCAGCACCTCGGTGCCGGCCGGATCGGTCCCGGACGGCTGCTGCGGTGTCCGCGGTGCGCGCGGCTGAGGCATGCCGTGCCCGTGGGCGGGGCGGCCAAGCGGTAGCGGAAGGCGATCAGGGCGCGCGGGGTCCGCTCTCGATTGGGGGTGGCCCGCGCGCCTGCGTATCCTCGGGACGTGCTTCTCTCAGACAAAGACATCCGGGCCGAGATCGACAGCGGACGGGTTCGCATCGACCCGTTCGAGGAATCGATGGTGCAGCCCTCCAGCATCGATGTGCGCCTCGACCGGTTCTTCCGTGTGTTCGAGAACCACCGCTACGCCCACATCGACCCCGCCATCGAGCAGCCCGACCTGACGCGGCTCGTCGAGCCCGAGGGCGACGAGGCGTTCATTCTGCATCCGGGCGAGTTCGTGCTCGCCTCCACGTACGAGGTCATCTCGCTGCCCGAGGACATCGCCTCCAGACTGGAGGGGAAGTCCAGCCTGGGCCGTCTGGGCCTGGTGACGCATTCGACCGCCGGCTTCATCGACCCCGGTTTCTCGGGGCACGTGACCCTGGAGCTGTCGAACCTCGCCACGCTGCCGATCAAGCTCTGGCCGGGCATGAAGATCGGGCAGCTGTGCATGTTCCGGCTCAGCTCGCCTGCCGAGTTCCCGTACGGGAGTGAGCGGTACGGATCGCGGTACCAGGGCCAGCGGGGGCCCACGGCCTCGCGTTCGTTCCAGAACTTCCACCGCACCCAGGTGAGGCACGAGGCATGAGTGACGTACGCGAGAGCCTGAACTACGAGGGCTTCGGGCGCGCCGTGCGCGAGCTGGCGCAGACCATCGCCGACGACGGCTACGAGCCCGACATCATCCTGAGCATCGCCCGGGGCGGGGTCTTCGTCGCGGGCGGGCTGGCGTATGCGCTGGACTGCAAGAACATCCACCTGGTGAACGTCGAGTTCTACACCGGCGTCGGCACCACGCTGGAGATGCCGGTCATGCTGGCGCCGGTCCCGGACGCGATCGACTTCTCCGACAAGAAGGTCCTCATCGCCGACGACGTGGCCGACACCGGCAAGACGCTGAAGCTCGTCCACGACTTCTGCCTGGGGACGGTCGCCGACGTCCGGTCCGCGGTGATCTACGAGAAGTCCCACTCGCTGGTGAAGTGCGAGTACGTCTGGAAGCGCACCGACGACTGGATCGAGTTCCCCTGGTCGGTCGAGCCGCCCGTCGTGAAGCGCGAGGGTCAGGTCCTCGACGCCTGACGGCGTGACGAACGAGGTGTGAAGAACGAGGAATGACAGGTGAGGGGCCCGCGCCATCGGCGCGGGCCCCTCACCTGTCATGCGGGCGTGCGGGCGGTCAGAGCGTGCCCAGTTTGATGATCGACAGGAGGGCGATCAGCTGGATCGCCGAGGCGCCCAGGGCCTTCGGCCAGGGCAGGTCGTGCGACTTGCTGATCAGCGAGGTGAACAGGGCGCCGGCCGCTACCCAGGTCGCCCAGCCCAGGACCTGCACCAGCATGTTGTCGCCGCTCAGGAACACCGCGAAGAGCAGGCGCGGGGCGTCCGTGATGGACATGACCAACATCGACAGGCCCACGGTGGGCTGCCAGGAGCCGTCGCCGCCCATCTGGCGGGCCAGGGTGTGCGTGACGACGCCCAGCAGCAGCCCGCAGACGACGAAGGCCACACCGGCGCTGAGGACGATCGGGACGGCCTGGGAGAGGGTGGCGTTGATGACGTCCTTGCGGGCGTCGTCGAGGCCGAAGACCGCCAGCAGGCCGTACAGGAACGTCACGATCAGCGCGGGGCCCCACACGGGGTGGTCGCGCATCTGGAGGAAGGTCGGCCCGGGCCGCATCACGATGCCGCGCAGCAGCTCCTTCCAGGGCAGTCTCGGGCCGGTCGGCGCGGCCGCGCCGGCGCCCGCCTGGTAGGTCGCGCCCTGGCTGTACGGGTCCTCGCCGTACGCGAAGACCTGGGTGTGCCCCGGGTTGTCGTCCGCGTACGAGCCTCCGTGGCCGTACGGGGGCTGCGCCGCCTGCGGGGCCGGCGGCTGCTGGCCGTACGGGTCGAAGTACTCGGGCTCGCCGTGGCCTCCGGCGGTGGCGCCCTGCTGGGGCCACTGCTGCTGGGGAGGGTAGGGCTGCCCGCCGTACGGTGCCTGCTGCGGTTGCTGCTGACCGTACGGCTGCTGCCGCGGGGGTTGTTGGGGCGCGCGGTTGTTGTCCCGGCCGCGTCCGATCCTGAATCCAGCCACGTGATCGAACGTACCTGGTCCGGCGGATCCCGGTGGACGGGCGGCCGGAAGATGCGTCGTTTGCGGCTGACCTGTGACATCCCCTAGGGGGAGGAATGGGGGGCGTGCGTCACCGGGGCTGCGCCCCGGACGCCGGGACGCGGAACCGGCGTGCGTCACCGGGGCTGCGCCCCGGACGCCGGGACGCGGAACGGCCGGTCCCCTGGTCGGGGACCGGCCGTTCCGGTGTCGTACGCGGGCCTGGCCTGCCTACTTGGCGCTCTCGCCCGCAGTCTCCGGCTTCGCCCCGGGCTCGGCCTCAGCGGCCGCGGCCGACTCTGCCGCGGGCTCGGCCTTGGGCGCAACCTCGGGCTCGGCCGCAGCCGCAGCCGCAGTCTCCGGCTCAGCCTCGGCCTCCGCGCCGCTCTTCGCCTTGGCGTCCGCCTCGGCCTCGGCCGTTGCAGCAGCCTCCGCCTCCGCGTCGGCCTTCGCCTTGGCCTCCGCCTCCGCCTTGGCCTTCGCTTCGGCGGCCTTGGCCTTGGCCTCGGCCTCCGCGGCGGCAGCAGCCTCCGCCTCGGCCTCCGCCGCGGCAGCAGCCTCGGCCTCCGCGGCGGCGAGCGCCTCCGCGTCCGGCTCCGGGGCCTTCACCGACTCCAGGAGCAGCTGGGCCACGTCCACCACCTGGACGGACTCCTTCGCCTGGCCCTCGTTCTTCTTGCCGTTGACCGAGTCCGTCAGCATCACCAGGCAGAACGGGCACGCCGTCGACACGATGTCCGGGTTCAGGGAGAGGGCCTCGTCGACGCGCTCGTTGTTGATGCGCTTGCCGATCCGCTCCTCCATCCACATCCGCGCGCCACCGGCGCCACAGCAGAAGCCGCGCTCCTTGTGACGGTGCATCTCCTGCTGGCGCAGGCCCGGGACGGCGCTCATGATCTCGCGCGGCGGCGTGTAGACCTTGTTGTGCCGGCCCAGGTAGCACGGGTCGTGGTACGTGATCAGCCCGTCCACCGGCGTCACCGGCAGCAGCCGGCCCTCGTCGATCAGGTGCTGGAGCAGCTGCGTGTGGTGGATGACCTCGTACTCGCCGCCCAGCTGCGGGTACTCGTTCGCGATGGTGTTGAAGCAGTGCGGGCAGGTCGAGACGATCCGCTTCGCCGACTTCGGCTTCTTGGTCGACGGGTCCTCGTCGTCCTCACCGAAGGCCATGTTCAGCATGGCCACGTTCTCCTGGGCGAGCTGCTGGAACAGCGGCTCGTTGCCGAGGCGGCGCGGGGAGTCGCCGGTGCACTTCTCGTCGCCGCCCATGATCGCGAACTTCACGCCCGCGATGTTCAGCAGCTCCGCGAAGGCCTTCGTGGTCTTCTTCGCCCGGTCCTCCAGCGCGCCGGCGCAGCCGACCCAATAGAGGTAGTCGTACTCGGACAGGTCCTCGGCGTCCTTGCCGACGATCGGGACCTCGAAGTCGACCTCCTTGGTCCACTCCACGCGCTGCTTCTTGGCGAGGCCCCAGGGGTTGCCCTTCTTCTCCAGGTTCTTGAGCATCGTGCCCGCCTCGGACGGGAACGCGCTCTCGATCATCACCTGGTAGCGCCGCATGTCGACGATGTGGTCGATGTGCTCGATGTCGACCGGGCACTGCTCCACACACGCACCACAGGTCGTGCAGGACCACAGCACGTCCGGGTCGATGACGCCGTTCTCCTCGACGGTCCCGATCAGCGGGCGCTCGGCCTCGGCCAGCGCGGCGGCCGGGACACCGGCGAGCTGCTCCGCCGTGGCGCGCTCCTCGCCCTCCATCGTCTTGCCGCCGCCCGCGAGCAGGTACGGGGCCTTGGCGTGCGCGTGGTCGCGCAGCGACATGATCAGCAGCTTGGGGGAGAGGGGCTTTCCGGTGTTCCAGGCGGGGCACTGCGACTGGCAGCGGCCGCACTCGGTGCACGTGGAGAAGTCGAGGATGCCCTTCCAGGAGAACTGCTCGACCTGGGAGACGCCGAAGACGTCGTCCTCGCCCGGGTCTTCGAAGTCGATCTGCTTGCCGCCGCTGGTCATCGGCTGGAGTGCGCCGAGGGCGGTCGCACCGTCCGCGTTGCGCTTGAACCAGATGTTCGGGAAGCCGAGGAAGCGGTGCCAGGCGACACCCATGTTGGTGTTCAGCGAGACGACGATCATCCAGATCAGCGAGACGCCGATCTTGATCATCGCGGTGAAGTAGATGGCGTTCTGCAGGGCGCCGAGCGAGAGGCCCTTGAAGGCCAGGACCAGCGGGTACGAGGCGAAGTACGCGGCCTCGTAGTGGTCCACGTGGTGGATCGCGCCCTCAAGGCCGCGCAGCGTCAGGATCGCGAGGCCGATGGTCAGGATCACGTACTCGACGAAGTACGCCTGCCAGGCCTTGGAGCCGGCGAAGCGCGACTTGCGGCCCGCCCGGGAGGGCAGCGACAGCAGGCGGATGGCGATCAGCACGGCGATGCCGAGGATCGTCATGATGCCGATGAACTCGATGTAGAGCTCGAAGGGCAGGAAGCCGCCGACGACCGGCAGCGTCCAGTCGGCCTGGAAGAGCTGCCCGTACGCCTGGACCAGCGTCGGCGGCAGCGTCAGGAAGCCGATCGCGACGAACCAGTGCGCGAAGCCGACGATGCCCCAGCGGTTCATCCTGCTGTGGCCGAGGAACTCCCGGACGAGGGTGAGCGTTCGGGCCTTCGGGCGGTCCGTGCGGCTGCCTGCCGGCACGGGCTGTCCGAGCTTCACGAACCGGTAGATCTGCGCCACGGCTCGGGCGAGCAGCGCGACGCCGACCACGGTCAGGACCAGCGACACGATGATCGCGGCGAGTTGCATGGGAGGGCTCCTCGGGCGGGACTTACTAAGCGGTAACTTATTGAGTCAAGGCTTGAGGTTACCCATTCTCCGCCGCGCAATGTAGGCGTGCGTGCGGTGATCTGTGTCGCTCAGGCATGCCTGTGTCGACAGGCCGCCCGAGGGGTCCGGGCCAGGATCGCGAGATCCATCCCAAGCCAGTGGCTCTCCACATAGTGCCGGTCCAGCAGCGCCATCTCCTCCCAGGGGAGGTCGGAGCGCGCACTGACCTGCCACAAGCCGGTCATTCCGGGCCGTACGAAGAGCCGGTCCGCGCAGTCCGTACGCACCTGCGGGCGGGGCCCGACCAGCGACATCTCCCCCCGCAGCACGTTCAGCAGCTGCGGCACCCCGTCCAGGGCGCACCACTCCACGGCCGCCCCGATCCGCCCCGCGCCCCGCGTGTGCAGCCGCCAGGTGCGGAACGGCCGCCCGCCCAGCCCCACCGCCGGCTCCCGTACGAAGACCCGCCCGCCCCGGGCCGCGCACAGCAGCCCGGCGGCGAGCAGCAGCGGGACCAGGAAGACGGGGAGCAGTACGAGGGCCCCGAGCAGGTCGAAGACCCGCTTCGCCGAGCAGTCCGGCAGGGCGTTCCGGGCGGGCGTGCGGGCGGGGTGGACGGCCGGCCCGGGGTCGGACGGCGGGCGCGGCGAGAGCAGGCGCAGGGGCATGGGGGCACCGTGCCAAGCGGCTCCGGCGGTTCCGGTGCGCCGCGCGGCGGGGCCGCCCGCCGTCGCCCGCTCGGCCCCCACGCCCGCCGGCCGGCCCGCCCGCTGGCCGTCCGCAGCGCCCGTCCGGCTCCTCCGCCGCGCCCGTCCGGCCCCTGCTACGCCGTCGGAGCTGTACGCGCGCCCTGCCGGATTGTGCCTGCTCACGGCCGGGGTGAGCGTAAGGGTGGCGTAAGAGTTGAGCCGCCTGGACTCAGGTCTGTTGACGCCGAGGCGGCGGTACTGCATCCTTGAGTCTGTTGCACTCAAGTCAGCTGGAGGAATCAAAATGGCACGTGCGGTCGGCATCGACCTGGGCACCACTAACTCCGTCGTCAGCGTTCTCGAAGGCGGCGAGCCCACCGTCATCACCAACGCCGAGGGCGCCAGGACCACGCCGTCCGTCGTCGCCTTCGCCAAGAACGGCGAGGTCCTCGTCGGCGAGGTCGCCAAGCGCCAGGCGGTCACGAACGTGGACCGCACCATCCGCTCGGTGAAGCGCCACATGGGCACCGACTGGAAGATCAACCTGGACGGCAAGGACTTCAACCCGCAGCAGATGAGCGCCTTCATCCTGCAGAAGCTGAAGCGCGACGCCGAGGCCTACCTGGGCGAGAAGGTCACCGACGCGGTCATCACCGTCCCGGCGTACTTCAACGACTCCGAGCGCCAGGCGACCAAGGAGGCCGGTGAGATCGCGGGCCTGAACGTCCTGCGCATCGTCAACGAGCCGACCGCGGCCGCCCTGGCCTACGGCCTCGACAAGGACGACCAGACCATTCTCGTCTTCGACCTCGGTGGCGGCACCTTCGACGTGTCGCTCCTGGAGATCGGCGACGGTGTCGTCGAGGTCAAGGCCACCAACGGTGACAACCACCTCGGTGGCGACGACTGGGACCAGCGCGTCGTCGACTACCTGGTCAAGCAGTTCCAGAACGGCCACGGCGTCGACCTGTCCAAGGACAAGATGGCCCTGCAGCGTCTGCGCGAGGCCGCCGAGAAGGCGAAGATCGAGCTGTCCTCCTCCACGGAGACCACGATCAACCTGCCGTACATCACGGCCTCCGCCGAGGGCCCGCTGCACCTGGACGAGAAGCTCACGCGCTCGCAGTTCCAGCAGCTGACGGCCGACCTCCTGGAGCGCTGCAAGACCCCGTTCCACAACGTCATCAAGGACGCCGGCATCCAGCTGTCCGAGATCGACCACGTGGTCCTGGTCGGCGGTTCCACCCGCATGCCGGCCGTCGCCGAGCTCGTCAAGGAGCTGACCGGCGGCCAGGACGCCAACAAGGGCGTCAACCCGGACGAGGTCGTCGCCATCGGCGCCACCCTCCAGGCCGGTGTCCTCAAGGGTGAGGTCAAGGACGTCCTGCTCCTCGACGTGACCCCGCTGTCCCTCGGCATCGAGACCAAGGGCGGCATCATGACCAAGCTGATCGAGCGCAACACCACGATCCCGACCAAGCGGTCCGAGATCTTCACGACGGCCGAGGACAACCAGCCGTCGGTGCAGATCCAGGTCTACCAGGGTGAGCGTGAGATCGCGGCGTACAACAAGAAGCTCGGCATGTTCGAGCTGACCGGCCTGCCCCCGGCCCCGCGCGGCGTTCCGCAGATCGAGGTCTCCTTCGACATCGACGCGAACGGCATCATGCACGTCACGGCCAAGGACCTCGGCACGGGCAAGGAGCAGAAGATGACCGTCACCGGCGGCTCTTCGCTCGGCAAGGACGAGGTCGACCGGATGCGCCAGGAGGCCGAGCAGTACGCGGAGGAGGACCACCGCCGTCGCGAGGCCGCCGAGACCCGCAACCAGGCCGAGCAGCTCGTCTACCAGACGGAGAAGTTCGTCAAGGACAACGAGGACAAGGTCCCGGCCGAGGTCAAGACCGAGGTCGAGGCCGCCGTCGCCGAGCTGAAGGAGAAGCTCAAGGGCGAGGACACGGCGGAGATCCGCACCGCGACCGAGAAGGTCGCCGCGGTCAGCCAGAAGCTCGGCCAGGCGATCTACGCCGACGCGCAGGCCGCCCAGGGCGCGGCCGGTGCCGCCGGTGACGCGGGCCAGGCCGGAGCGGCGGACGCCGGCGACGACGTGGTCGACGCCGAGATCGTCGACGACGAGAAGCCGAAGGGCGGCGCTGCCTGATGTCGGAGGAGACCCCGGGTTTTGACGAGAAGCCCGAAGTCCCCACCGGCGCCACGCCTGACGACGCCGAGCCGAAGGCCGCCGACTCCGCCAAGGAGGAGGCGGCGGCCCCGGCCGGGGACTCCGGAGCACAGGACACTGCCCTGCTGGCGCAGCTGGACCAGGCCCGTACGGCACTCGCCGAGCGGACCGGGGACCTCCAGCGGCTCCAGGCCGAGTACCAGAACTACCGCCGCCGGGTGGAGCGGGACCGGATCGCCGTCAAGGAGATCGCGGTCGCGTCCCTCCTGACGGAGCTGCTCCCGACCCTGGACGACATCGGCCGGGCACGGGATCATGGCGAGCTGGTCGGCGGCTTCAAGTCGGTGGCCGAATCGCTGGAGACGGCCGCCGCCAAGATGGGGCTGCAGCAGTTCGGCAAGGAGGGCGAGCCCTTCGACCCGACGATCCACGAGGCCCTGATGCACTCGTACGCGCCGGACGTCACCGAGACGACCTGCGTGGCGATCCTGCAGCCGGGGTACCGAATCGGCGAGCGCACGATCCGCCCCGCGCGGGTCGCGGTGGCCGAGCCCCAGCCGGGCGCGGCCCCGAAGTCCGAGTCGGCCGAGGCCGACACGCCGTCGGACAAGGACACGGATGCCCCCGACAAGGGCTGATGTTGAACCAGTAAAGGCACGGGAGGAGGGACACCGGGGATGAGCACGAAGGACTTCGTCGAGAAGGACTACTACAAGGTCCTCGGTGTCCCGAAGGACGCGACCGAGGCCGAGATCAAGAAGGCGTACCGGAAGCTCGCACGCGAGTTCCACCCGGACGCCAACAAGGGCGACGCCGCGGCCGAGGAGCGCTTCAAGGAGATCTCCGAGGCCAACGACATCCTCGGCGACCCCAAGAAGCGCAAGGAGTACGACGAGGCCCGCACCCTGTTCGGCAACGGGGGCTTCCGCCCCGGCCCGGGCGGGGGCGGCTCGTTCAACTTCGACCTGGGGGACCTGTTCGGCGGCTCCCAGCCGGGCGGCGGCGCGGGCGGCGGCTTCGGCGGCGGCCTGGGCGACGTCTTCGGCGGGCTGTTCAACCGCGCCGGCGCGGGTGCGGGCACCCGTACCCAGCCGCGCCGCGGCCAGGACATCGAATCGGAGGTCACCCTCTCCTTCACGGAGGCGGTGGACGGGGCCACGGTCCCGCTGCGGATGTCCTCCCAGGCCCCCTGCAAGGCCTGCTCGGGCACCGGCGACAAGAACGGCACGCCCCGGGTGTGCCCGACCTGCGTCGGCACCGGCCAGGTCTCCCGCGGCAGCGGCGGCGGCTTCTCGCTGACCGACCCCTGCGCGGACTGCAAGGGCCGCGGCCTGATCGCGGAGCACCCCTGCGAGATCTGCAAGGGCAGCGGACGGGCCAAGTCCTCCCGCACCATGCAGGTCCGGATCCCGGCGGGCGTCTCCGACGGCCAGCGGATCCGGTTGCGCGGCAAGGGCGGCCCGGGCGAGCGCGGCGGCCCGTCCGGCGACCTGTACGTGGGGGTCCACGTGGACAGCCACCCGGTCTTCGGCCGCAAGGGCGACAACCTGACGGTGACCGTGCCGGTGACGTTCGCGGAAGCAACGCTCGGCGCCGACATCAAGGTCCCGACGCTGAACGGCCCCGCGGTGACGCTGAAGCTGCCGCCCGGCACCCCCAACGGCCGGACGATGCGGGCCCGCGGCAAGGGCGCGGTCCGCAAGGACGGCACCCGCGGGGACCTGCTGGTGACGGTGGAGGTCGCGGTCCCCTCGGAGCTGTCGGACAAGGCCCGCGAGGCGCTGGAGATGTACCGCGAGGCGACGGGGGCGGAGGACCCGCGCGCCGTGCTGTTCGAGTCCGCGAAGGGAGCATGACATGGACGGCCGCCGACGGCAGGCCCGGTTCGGTAGCGGGGCGTACGAGCTGACCGACGAGACCCCGGTCTACGTGATCTCGGTGGCCGCCCAGCTCTCGGGGCTGCACCCGCAGACCCTGCGCCAGTACGACCGCCTGGGCCTGGTCTCCCCGGACCGGACGGCCGGCCGCGGCCGGCGCTACTCGGCCCGCGACATCGAACTGCTCCGCACGGTGCAGACGTTGTCCCAGGACGAGGGCATCAACCTGGCCGGAATCAAGCGGATCATCGAGCTGGAGAACCAGGTCGCCGCGCTCCAGCAGCGCGTGGCCGAGCTCTCGGCGGCGGTGGACGGCGCGGCGGCCGTGCTCCAGCAGCGCGAGGCCCAGGTGCACGCGTCGTACCGGCGGGACCTGGTCAAGTACCAGCCGCCCGTGGCGGGCAACGCCCTGGTCGTCTGGCGGCCCGCGCCGAAGCGCCAGGCCGACTGACCGCAAGGCCGCCCGGCGCGACCGTTCGCTGACGCACACTCAAGGCCCCGTCCGGTTCCCGGGCGGGGCCTTCGCGACGTCAGTCGTTCTCGTCCTCCAGGATCCCCGAACGGGCGATCAGGAAGCCCAGTTGGGCTCTGCTGCCGCTGCCGAGGTGGCTGGCGAGCTTGGCGATGTGCGCCCGGCAGGTCCGGACGTTCATGCCCAGCCGGCGCGCGATGGCCTCGTCCACGTGTCCCTCGACGAGCAGTTGGGCGATGGTGCGCTGCACCCCGGAGATGCCGCTGCGGGTGTGCTGGTACGTCACTTCCTCCTGGAGCGGCACGGCCCGGTGCCACAGCTGCTCGAACACCTTGATGAGGTAGTCGACCAGGCCCGGGTGGCGCAGCTCCAGGGCGACCTGCCGGTCGTCGCTGGCCGGGATGAAGGCGACCGTCCGGTCGAAGATGATGAGGCGCTCGAACAGCTCCTCCAGCGTGCGCACTTCGACCTTGCCGGCCTTGAGGAGGTCGACGTAGGCGAGCGTGCCGCGGCTGTGCCGGACCGTGTGCTGGTAGAGGGTGCGGATGCGCACGCCGCGGTCGGTCAGCGGCTGGTCGCGCTCCAGGGCCTCCGTCAGCTCCAGGCTCGGGCGGGCGCCGCCGGGCTGGATGGTGAGCATTTCCGTGTGACACTCGGCGGTGGCGAGGTTGAGGGCCGCGTTGATGGGGTCGAAGCCTTCGAGCACGGTGATGGCGTGGGTGCTCGCCGGGTTCTGCGCGCTGATGGCGAGAAACGGCTCGAAAGCCTCGGACAGTTCGAGGGAGTCGCGGCGCCGGTCGCGGATCTCCCGTTCGATCGGATGCAGCCGCTGTGCGAGGGCGACGGCGGGGGGAACCGGGCGGAGCGAATTGACGTCATCAGGGTCTGGCTGCAACAACGCCAGATCGAGCAGACAAGGCGCCGTCTTCACGTCCCCACGTGCAATGCGTCCCGTGCGCAGCGCGCTGGTGTAGAGCCGCGCCCCCTCACTGCACAGCTCGGTGACCGAGTGGGGATGTGTCGCTTTTGTTCTGTTTATGGTCAAATCTCCACCCCCCAGGGTCCTGAACATGCAAGAACATGATGCATCGTCCCTGTGGCAGCAACGTGCCTGAATGAGCCATCGTCTGACAGGCGGGGGAGAGGATTTCATCAAGTGAGGACGAAGCCGACCATGAACAAGAGAATGCTTCGCTCGGCGCTTGCCACCGTCATCTTCTCGGCGCTGGCCGGTCTGGGACTTGCCGGAGTCACCTTGGGGGGCGCCACGGGAGGTGCCGCGGACGTGCATGCGGCGCCGCTGGAGGACAGTGGATGGCGTGCGGCACCGATGGACAGCGGATGGCGGTCCGCGCCCGCCGATGCCGATCCAGCCGCCCTTGTCGTGGAGAACGCGGGATGACCCCCGACGACCGCGGTTTCCGACGTGAAATGGCTTCCGCCTACCGATCCGGTTGGCAGTTCATCGATCTCGCCACGGCCATCCCCCACCCCGGCGACTCGTTGATGGTCACCCTGTTCGGCCAACCGATCGTCGTCACGCGCGAGGAGGACGAGGACGTCCGGGCGTACCGCTGCCTGCGCCGCCCCCGCGGCGCGCCGCAGCCCGTCCGCTGCGAGGTGCGCTACGGCATGGTCTTCGTGAACCTTGATCAGCGCGACCACCAGCTCTTCGAACCCGATATCACCACCGCCACCCCCCGCAGTGCCTGAAGCGATTCCCCCGTCGTTGCAGATCGCTCCAGGTGCTTCCCCCACACAACGGCGCCATCGTGGACCTGACCACGGTGGCGCCGTTGTGATGTCCGCGTCCAGGGGTTGAACGCGACTTCTTTCCGGCCCGGGCTCAGGCGCGTCCCATCGCCCGGTCGAGGGTGATCTCCAGGACGACCCGGTCGGGATTGGGCGAGGGCATCCGCCCGTACCGCTCGGCGTAGCGCGCCACGGCCTCGGCCACCGCGGCCTCGTCCGTACGGACCACCGCGCGGCCCTCCAGCGTCGCCCAGCGGCGGCCCTCCATCTGGCACACCGCGACCCGGGCCGAGCCCGGTGCCGTCGCCTGGGCCGCCAGGACGTTGCGGACCTTCTTGCTGTGCTTGTTGCTGATCACCCGGGCCAGGCCGGCCTCGGGGTCGTACGTCACGCCCACCGGCACCACGTGCGGGGTGCCGTCGGGGCGGGGCGTGGTCAGCGTGCAGACGTGCCGTTCCCGCCAGAAGGCGAGGTATTCGGGCGTCGGGTTGAGTACGTCGTGGGACATGCGCCGCAGCGTATCCACGGGCGGCGGCTACCCTCACCACCTTGAGTGGAATAGACTCAACTTTGCGCACGTTGAGCTTGTCAGTATTCGTTTCGTATGGAGAGGGAGAGGAGAAGCCGCCCGTGGACGCCGAGCTGACCAACAGGAGCCGGGACGCGCTGAACGCGGCCACCAGCCGGGCCGTGAAGGACGGCCACGCCGACCTGACCCCCGCACACCTGCTGCTGGCCCTCCTCGCCGGCGAGGACAACGAGAACATCACCGACCTGCTCGTCGCGGTCGACGCCGACCAGGCCGCCGTCCGGAGCGGGGCCGAGCGGGTCCTCGCGGGCCTGCCCAGCGTCACCGGCTCCACGGTCGCGCCCCCGCAGCCCAGCCGCGACCTGCTCGCCGTACTGGCCGAGGCGGACGGCCAGGCCGAGCGCCTCGGTGACGACTACCTCTCCACCGAGCACCTCCTCATCGCCATCGCCGCCAAGGGCGGCGCGGCCGGTGAGGTCCTCACCCGGCAGGGCGCGACGGCGCAGAAGCTGCTGGACGCCTTCGAGAAAGCACGAGGAGGACGGCGGGTGACCACCCCCGACCCGGAGGGCCAGTACAAGGCCCTGGAGAAGTTCGGCACCGACTTCACGGCGGCTGCCCGCGAGGGCAAGCTCGACCCGGTCATCGGCCGCGACCAGGAGATCCGGCGCGTGGTCCAGGTTCTGTCGCGCCGTACGAAGAACAACCCGGTGCTCATCGGCGAGCCCGGCGTCGGCAAGACCGCCGTCGTCGAGGGACTCGCGCAGCGCATCGTCAAGGGCGACGTCCCCGAGTCCCTGAAGAACAAGCGGCTCGTCGCCCTCGACCTCGGCGCGATGGTCGCCGGCGCGAAGTACCGCGGCGAGTTCGAGGAACGCCTGAAGACCGTCCTCGCCGAGATCAAGTCCAGCGACGGCCAGATCATCACCTTCATCGACGAGCTCCACACCGTCGTCGGCGCGGGCGCCGGCGGGGACTCCGCCATGGACGCCGGCAACATGCTCAAGCCCATGCTGGCCCGAGGCGAGCTGCGGATGGTCGGCGCGACCACCCTCGACGAGTACCGCGAGCGGATCGAGAAGGACCCGGCGCTGGAGCGCCGCTTCCAGCAGGTGCTGGTCGCCGAGCCGACCGTCGAGGACACCATCGCCATCCTGCGCGGCCTCAAGGGCCGCTACGAGGCGCACCACAAGGTCCAGATCAACGACAGCGCGCTGGTGGCCGCCGCGACCCTCTCCGACCGGTACATCACCTCCCGCTTCCTGCCCGACAAGGCCATCGACCTGGTCGACGAGGCCGCGTCGCGCCTGCGCATGGAGATCGACTCCTCCCCGGTGGAGATCGACGAGCTCCAGCGCGCCGTGGACCGGCTGCGCATGGAGGAGCTGGCGCTGAAGAACGAGTCGGACCCGGCCTCGCGCGAGCGCCTGGACAAGATCCGCAAGGACCTCGCCGACAGGGAGGAGGACCTGCGGGGCCTGACCGCCCGCTGGGAGAAGGAGAAGCAGTCCCTCAACCGCGTCGGCGAGCTCAAGGAGCGCCTGGACGACCTGCGCGGCCAGGCGGAGCGCGCCCAGCGCGACGGCGACTTCGACACCGCCTCCAAGCTGCTGTACGGGGAGATCCCGGCCCTGGAGCGCGAGCTCGCGGAGGCCACCGAGGCGGAGGAGGAGGCCTCGAAGACCGGTCACTCCAAGGACGCGATGGTCAAGGACGAGGTCGGCCCCGACGACATCGCGGACGTGGTCGGCGCCTGGACCGGCATCCCGGCGGGCCGGCTCCTGGAGGGCGAGACGCAGAAGCTGCTGCGCATGGAGGCGGAGCTCGGCCGCCGCCTGATCGGCCAGACGGAGGCCGTACGGGCGGTCTCGGACGCCGTACGCCGCACCCGCGCCGGCATCGCGGACCCGGACCGGCCGACCGGCTCGTTCCTGTTCCTCGGGCCCACGGGCGTCGGCAAGACGGAGCTGGCCAAGGCCCTCGCGGACTTCCTCTTCGACGACGAGCGGGCCATGGTGCGCATCGACATGTCGGAGTACGGCGAGAAGCACAGCGTGGCCCGGCTCGTCGGCGCGCCCCCCGGCTACGTCGGCTACGAGGAGGGCGGCCAGCTGACGGAGGCGATCCGCCGCCGCCCGTACAGCGTCGTGCTCCTGGATGAGGTCGAGAAGGCCCATCCCGAGGTCTTCGACATCCTGCTCCAGGTCCTGGACGACGGCCGCCTCACGGACGGCCAGGGCCGCACCGTGGACTTCCGCAACACCATCCTGATCCTGACCTCGAACCTCGGCAGCCAGTTCCTCATGGACCCCCTGGCCTCCCCGGAGGACAAGAAGGCCAGGGTCCTGGAGGTCGTCAGGGCCTCCTTCAAGCCGGAGTTCCTGAACCGGCTGGACGACGTGGTGGTCTTCTCGGCCCTCGGCGCCGACGAGCTGGCGCACATCGCCCGGCTCCAGATCGGCCGCCTCGCCCAGCGCCTGGCGGACCGCCGCCTGAGCCTGGACGTCACCCCCGAGGCGCTGGCCTGGCTGGCGGACAAGGGCAACGACCCCGCGTACGGCGCCCGGCCGCTGCGCCGCCTGATCCAGACGGCCATCGGCGACCGGCTGGCCAAGGAGATCCTGGCGGGCGAGGTAAGGGACGGGGACACGGTCCGCGTGGACGTGGCGGCCGACGACCTCCTGGTCGGCAAGGCCCTCTGATCGCGGCTCCTGTCCGCCCGGAGCGGATCGGGCGTGGAGGGCTGGACACGGGGTGGGAGCGATGGTGGAGGATGGCAGTATCCGCACGAAGGGAAGTACACGGTGAGCATCGACCCGGCCTCGATTCCGAACTTCGGAGGGCAGCAGCCCGATCCGCAGGCCACAGGACCGGCGGGCCCCGTCGTCCCCGACCAGGATCTGGTCAAGCAGCTGCTTGACCAGATGGAGCTCAAGTACGTCGTCGACGACGAGGGTGACCTCGCGGCGCCGTGGGAGGAGTTCCGGACGTACTTCATGTTCCGCGGCGAGGACGAGCAGCAGGTCTTCTCGGTGCGGACCTTCTACGACCGCCCGCACGCCATCGAAGACAAGGCGCAGCTCCTGGAGTCGATCGACGACTGGAACCGCCGCACGCTGTGGCCCAAGGTCTACAGCCACACCCACGACGACGGCTCCGTCCGCCTGATCGGCGAGGCGCAGATGCTGATCGGCACCGGCGTCAGCCTGGAGCACTTCGTCTCCTCCACCGTCAGCTGGGTCCGTGCCTCCATCGAGTTCGACAAGTGGCTCGTGGAGCAGCTCGGACTGGAGAAGGACATCGAGTCCTCCGCCGACGGCGACGACCAGAACGGCGACGACGACTGACCGTCTGACCGTCGGCCTTCGGCGCGCCGCAGGCCGTCACAGCGGGACGCGGGCCACGAGCAGCAGGTACAGCCCGTAGCCGTACGAGAGCCCGGCCAGCCCCGCGGTCACCACGACCGCGGAGCGCGGCCGGGCTCGCGCCATGGCGGCCGCGACCGGCAGCAGCAGCGGGAAGGCGGGCAGCAGGAAGCGCGGCTTCGACTCGAAGAACCCGGCCCCGCCGAAGGTGATCACCAGCAGGACCGCGGTGTGGACGAGCAGCGGCAGCGGGGTCCGGTCGAGGACCAGCAGCACCGCCATGAGGGCCGCCACGGCCAGCACCGCCACCGTCACGACGGTGGCGAGCACGACCTGCCCGCCGCTCAGCACCCGCTCGACCGAGTCCAGCGCGCCGACCCCGAAGTCGAAGCGCGAGCCCCAGCGCCGCTGCACGGTGAAGTACCCGGCGGGATCCCCGGTGCGCACTCCCACGGCCAGGACGTACGCCGCCCAGCCCACCGGGGCGAGCAGCCCGGCCGCCCACACCTCGGGCGCGCGTGACCTGCGCACGCACACCGCGTGCAGCGCCGTAACGGACACCGCCGCGGCGACGGCGATCCCGGTGGGGCGGGTCAGCCCGGCGAGCACCGCCAGACCCGCGGCCCACAGCCAGCGCTCCCGCAGCAGGGCGTACAGCGCCCAGGCGGCCAGCGCCGACAGCAGCGGCTCGGTGTAGGCGAGGCTCAGCACCACCGCGTGCGGCACCACGGCCCACACCGTCACCAGCAGCACCCCGACGCGCGGCCCGTACACCAGCTCCCCGACCCGGTACACCCCGACGGCGGCCACGGCCGCGGCGGTCCACGCCACCAGCAGCCCCGCCCAGGGGGTGGCGCCGGCCAGCCGCACCAGCAGCGGGTACAGCGGGAAGAAGGCGCAGTCGCTCTGCACCCAGCCGCCGTCCGCCCACATCTGGGTGCGGCCGTACCCGTGCGAGGCGATGGCGAGGTACCAGACGGAGTCCCAGGAGAAGCCGAGCACCCGCACGGGGCTGCGCCCCGCCCACCACGAGCCCACGGCGAGCAGCAGCACCCCGGCCCCGCGGACGGCGGCGAACACCCCGAGCGCGACCACGGGGGCGGGCAGGGCGCGCACGGCGGCGGTGCGCACCAGCTGCGGACGTACGGAAGCCGACGTGCTGCCCGTCGCCGTCATGAACCCCGTCTTTCAGCCGTTGGTGGAGAGAGCTTCGGGCTCGCGTGAGGCCGTCCGTCGTGCTGCGGCGGGAAGCGCTCCTGAACCTTCGGTGAAGAGCCTGCTCCCGCTCCGCGTCGTCATGAGGGAGACCCTATGAGGGCGTGCGGCGGCGCGCCGTCCGACGCCGCCGACCGGGTCCGCCGCTTGAAGGACCCCCGAAGGGCCCCTTGAAGGACCGGCGCGTCAGAGCCGGCGCAGCCGGTCGGCGGCCTCCTGGAGCACCCCTGTCCTCTTGCAGAAGGCCCAGCGCACCTGGGTGGCCCCGGCGGCCTGGTCGTCGTAGAAGACCTGGTTCGGGATGGCGACGACACCGCAGCGCTCGGGCAGGGCGCGGCAGAAGGCGAGGCCGTCCTTCTCGCCGAGGGGGGAGATGTCGGTGGTGATGAAGTACGTGCCCTGCGGGCGGAAGACCTCGAAGCCGGCCGCGGTGAGCCCGTCGGCGAGGATGTCGCGCTTGGCGGCCAGGTCGGCCCGGAACCCCTCGAAGTAGCTGTCGGGAAGGTGCAGGGCCTCGGCGATCGCGTACTGGAAGGGGCCCGACGCGACGTACGTCAGGAACTGCTTCGCCGCGCGGACCGCGGAGATGAGCGCGGGGGTGGCGGTGATCCAGCCGACCTTCCAACCGGTGAACGAGAAGGTCTTGCCGGCGCTGGAGATGGTGACCGTGCGCTCGCGCATGCCGGGCAGGGAGGCCAGCGGCGTGTGGGCGCCCTCGAAGACGAGGTGCTCGTAGACCTCGTCCGTGACGACGAGGAGGTCGCGCTCCACGGCCAGCTCGGCGACGGCCGCGAGCTCGGCCGCGCTCAGCACCGTGCCCGTCGGGTTGTGCGGGGTGTTCAGCAGGATGAGCCGGGTGCGCGGGGTGACCGCGGCGCGCAGTTCGTCCAGGTCGAGGACGAACGCTCCGGCGTGCGGGCGCAGGGTGACCGGGACGCGGGTGGCCCCGGCCATCGCGATGCAGGCCGCGTACGAGTCGTAGTACGGCTCCAGGGCGATGACCTCGTCGCCCGGTTCGAGCAGGGCCAGCAGGGAGGCCGCGATGGCCTCGGTGGCGCCTGCGGTGACCAGGACCTCGGTGTCCGGGTCGTAGCCCAGGCCGTAGAAGCGCTGCTGGTGGCGGGCGATGGCGGTGCGCAGCTCCGGGACGCCGGGGCCGGGCGGGTACTGGTTGCCCAGGCCCGACAGGACCGCGCGGGAGGCCGCCTCGGCGATCTCCGCAGGGCCGTCCGTGTCGGGGAAGCCCTGGCCGAGGTTGATCGACCCGGTGCGGGCGGCCAGGGCCGACATCTCCGCGAAGATCGTCGTACCGAAGGCCGCGAGCCGGCGGTTGAGGAAGGGGCGGCTGCCGCCCGCGGGTGCGCTCATGGCGGCCATCCTGCGGGGAACCTCTGGACTTGCTCAAGTGTGCTTTGGCCGGGGTGGCGTGCGGGCATCCCCCTGTCACGCGGGGCCGCGGCCCGCGAACGACCGCGGTTCGACACCTCGGGGGGACCGGGGGTGAGGGGGAAGGTGAGGACGATGTTGGTCTTCGGTGTGCTGTTCGTCGCGCTGGTCATCGCAGGTTTCGTGTTCCTGGTGAAGAAGGCGTCCGGCTCGGGTTCGGGTTCCGGTTCCGGTTCCGGTTCGGGCTCTTCGTGGTGGGCGGGGGACGGCGGTTCGTCCTCCTCCTGCGGTTCGTCCTCGTCTTGTGGTTCCTCCTCGTCCTGCGGTGGATCGTCGTCCTCCTGCGGTGGCGGGGGCTGCGGTTCCAGCTGACACGGGGCAGCTGGCACCGCGTACGTCAGGGCGCCCGGCGGCGCGTGCCGCCGTCGGGCGCCCTCACGTCCTTGAGCGTCCCGCGTCCGTCCCGCGGCCTCGCGCCCGTGTGCGCCCCCGCGTCCGTCGGGCTTTCCCGATCGGCCGTATGACGACGCGCGGGACGGACGGTGTTGAACACGTGAACTGAGTAGCCCCCGGGGGGATGTAAACCCAATCAAGTTGGGTAAAAGCGCTGTGAGTGCCGTGCCTTTCATGATTCCCTCGGTTGAGTAGACCAGTCCTCGGACCCTCCTGGACTTCCTGTGGACCCGTGCCGGTGTCCCCCCACCCGTTGATTACCGCTGGCGGGCCCCGGCCCATCTCCCTCGCGCGTTTGCGGAGCCGACTCATGCTCACGACCCTCCAGACCTCCTACACCGACACGCGTGCCGCCGACCTCGCCTGGGCTCTGGGGCGGGACAGGCTGCCCGCCCTGGCCGTACTGAACCTCGAACTGACCGGCGCAAAGGTGGAGTTGCGTCTGCTCGGGGCCTCTCATCAGGTGCTCCTGGAGGAAGGCGCGGTGCTCTGCTCGGAGACGGTCGCCTGCATGCCCGGCAGCAGTACGCCGCTGCCGCTCGGCGTGGCGAAGCGGATGGGTGACTGGGAGTACGAGTTCGCCGCGCGGGTCGAGACGCTGTCGCGGGGCTCCTTCGCGGGGCGGGCCCAGGAACTGCTCGCCCTGGTCGCGGACCATCCGAACGGACTGGCCGGGACCTTTCCGGGCAGTCCGCACGCCTTCACCGCGATGCTCGCCCAGCGCCACGAGGGCCAGGTGCGCTGGCGTACCTGGCACGCCTACCCGCAGGAAGGCCAGTTGGTGGCCACTCGAACGAGGGTCGGTGTGCGGACGGGTGCCCCGGCCGGGAACCTGGAGCCCGCCGCTCTCTAGACGGTGGCGGCCAAGGCTTCTCGGGGGCGCGGACGATGCGGCCCGTCCGCGCCGGCTGCGCCAACTGGGTGAAACCGCACGCCGGTTGCACCCATGTGGGTGACGGGGCGCAAGTGGGCGGTGACGTACGGTTCGCTGCATGATCGACCGTTCCGTCCCGCGCCGGGTGCTCCCGGCTCCGGAGCCTCGGGGCGGGGCGACCCGTCCGGCGGCCGCCCTGCCCGTACGGCCCCGGACCGGCCGACTCCTCGTCCTGGCCACCGTGTTCGTCTGCGCTGCCTGCGGTCTGGTGTACGAGTTGGAGCTGCTCGCCCTCGGCTCGTACCTCATCGGAGATTCCGTCACGCAGGCGTCCGTCGTGCTGTCCGTCATGGTCTTCGCCATGGGCGTGGGATCCCTGCTCGCCAAACAGCTGCGGTCCCGGCCCGCCTTCGGGTTCGCCGCCATCGAGGCGGGCCTCGCGCTCGTCGGCGGGCTCTCCGCGATGGCGCTGTACGCGAGCTTCGCCTGGCTGGGGGAGTCCCGGCCGGCGCTCGTCGCCTTCTCCTTCGTGATCGGCGTGCTCATCGGCGCGGAGATCCCGCTGCTGATGGTGCTCATCCAGCGGATCCGCCGCCAGGACGCGGGCGGCGCCGTCGCCGACCTGTTCGCCGCGGACTACGTGGGCGCCCTGGTCGGGGGGCTGGCCTTCCCCTTCCTGCTGCTGCCGGTGCTCGGCCAGCTCACCGGCGCCATGCTGACCGGCACCGTCAACGCCGTCGTCGGCGGCGGTCTCGTGCTGTGGCTGTTCCGCCGCGACCTGAGCCGGCGCGGGCGCTGGGTGCTCATCGCCTCGAACCTCACCGTGCTGGCCCTCCTCGCCTGCGCGACCGCCCTCGCCGCCGACTTCGAGCGGGTGGCCCGCCGCGCCGTCTACGGGGCCGAGGTCCGCGTCGCCCGGCAGACCGGCGTGCAGGAACTGGTCCTGACCGGCCCCTCCAGCGGTTCCCCGCGCTCGCTCGACCTGTTCCTCGACGGGCGGCTTCGGGTCAGCGGCTACGACGAGTACCGGTTCCACGAGGCCCTGGTGCACCCCGCGATGACCGGCCCGCACCGCCGCGTGCTGGTCCTCGGCGGCGGCGACGGGCTCGCCGCCCGCGAGGTGCTGCGCTACCCGGACGTCGCCTCCGTCACCGTCGTCGAGCTCGACCCCGGCGTGGTCCGGCTCGCCCGCACCGACCCCATGCTGTCCGCGCTCAACGGCCGGGCCTACGAGGATCCGCGGCTGGGCGTCGTCACGGAGGACGCCTTCGGCTGGCTGCGGGGGCCGGCCGCGCGGGACCGGTTCGACGTCATCGTCTCCGACCTGCCCGACCCGGGCATCACCCCCAGCACGAAGCTGTACTCGCAGGAGTTCTACGGGCTCGCCGCGCGGGCCCTGAGCCCCGGCGGGCGGATCGCCGTGCACGCGGGGCCGCTGGCCACCCGCCCGCACACGTACTGGACGGTGGAGGCCACCCTGCGCGCGGCCGGCCTGCGGACATCCCCCTACAGCGCGGGCGGCCGGCTCTCGGGCTTCGCCGCGGGCCCGGACCGCCGCAGCCCCGGCGCGACCGGGGCGCAGCCGCTGGACTGGGGCTTCGTCCTGGCCGGCCGGGACCGGGTCCCGGAGCTGCGGGTGGACCACAACACGCCCGGGCTGCGCTCCCTGTCCACCCGGTCCCTCCAGGACGCGGCGCGCGACGCGGAACGGGCCCGGCCGGCCGGAGTCCTGCCCTCCACGCTTCCGCACCCCCGGTATTCCTGAGCCGCGGGATCGCGGGATTGGTCGGTGCCGGACCGCGTACGGGAGGGGCTCACGTCGGTAGGCTCGACCGCATGGAGCATCAGGTGTTCGTTCCGGTACCGGCAGACGACCTCCGCGCCGTGCTGCGCGACCCCGCCCGGGTGGCCCGCTGCGTCCCCGGCCTCCAGCAGGACGCCGACGCCGCGTCCGGCGCCCTGGCGGGCCGGCTGAGACTGCGGGTCGGCGGCCACACCGTCACCTACCGCGGGGCACTGAGCATCGCCGAACGGGAGCCCGATCACTTCGTGGTGGCCGGTGAGGGCACGGAGATCCGGGGCAGCGGGACGGTCAAGCTGTCGCTCGGGCTGCGCCTGACGCCGGTGGACGGCGGGACCCGGCTTGAGTTCACCGCCGAGGCCGCGGCCGACGGGCGCGCCGCCGCCTTCGCACCGGAGGCCACTGCGACGGCCGCCCAGCGGCTGCTGGACCGGGCCGCGCAGCAGCTGGCGGCGGTGGCCACGGCGGCCGAGCCGGTGACCGACGTGATCGCGCAGGCCGAGGAGGCCGAGCAGGCTTCGGGGCACGCGGAGGCCGCGGATGCCGCGGAGGACGACACGGGCGAGGTCACGGCCTCCGTCTTCGACACGGAGGTCCCGCCCCCGTCCCTGGACCCGTCCGCACCCCTGGACCCGGCCGCGGAGCGCTCCCTGGACCCCTTCTTGGAGGGCGACTTCGGTGAGCTCAGCGACTTCGGTGAGCTCGACGAGCTCGGTGGCTCCGCCCAGCCCCCCGCCGAGGCCGCCCACGCCCGCCGCACCATGATCGGCCGCAGCGCCGAGGAGGTCGACCACGCGCCCCCGCGCGGCCGCTACGCCCCGGTCCCCGCCCCGTCCGCGGGAACAGCCGGAGCGAGCCTGCGCTGGATCGCCCCGGCGGCCGCCCTCGCCCTGGCCTCGGCCGTCGTCTTCGGCCGCGCCCTGCGCCGCCGGCGCTGACCCGTCGGCAGGGCACCGCCTAGGCTCGGCTGCATGAGTACGCAACTGAGCGCCGGGGGCGCCGAGGTGACCGTCGACCAGGAGAACGGCTGCCGGATCAGCAGTCTGCGCATCGACGGGACGGAGCTGCTGCGCCAAGGCCCGCGCTACGGGTGCTTTCCGATGGTCCCGTGGTGCGGCCGCACCGCGCACGGGCAGTTCCGCGACGGGGCCTCCGTCCACCAGCTGCCGATCAACCAGCCGCCGCACGCCATCCACGGCTTCGGCCGGGACGCGCCCTGGCGCCGGGCCCGGGTGGGCGCCACCGAGGCGGCGTTCACGTACGACCTCACCGAGCCCTGGCCGTACCCCGGCCGCGTCACCCAGCTCGTCGCGCTGGACGCGGACTCGCTCACCCTCACCCTGGGGGTGGAGACGTACGGCGACTCCTTCCCCGCCCAGGCGGGCTGGCACCCCTGGTTCCACCGCAACCTCGGTGCGGGCACCGGCACGGGCGAGGACGTACGCGTGGACTTCGCCCCGGCCTGGCAGGAGGAGCGCGGCAGCGACCACCTGCCCACCGGACGCCGCATCGAGCCCCTTCCCGGCCCCTGGGACGACTGCTTCGGCATGCCGGACGGCGTCGACGTCACGCTCACCTGGCCCGGCGCGCTGGAGCTGAAGGTCACAAGCCGGGCCGAATGGGTGGTCGTCTACGACGAGCAGCCCGAGGCCGTCTGCGTCGAGCCGCAGTCCGGTCCGCCCAACGGCCTGAACACCCTCCCGCAGCTGGTCACCCCCGTGGACCCGCTGGAGATCTCCACGACCTGGACCTGGCGCCGGCTCTCCTAGAGCGCAATTAAGCTCGGAGCCATGACTGACGTACGCGATGCGCTTCTGCAGCAGATCAAGGACAAGGCCGTCGTGCACGGCAAGGTGACGCTCTCCTCCGGCAAGGAGGCCGACTACTACATCGACCTCCGCCGGATCACCCTCGACGGTGAGGCCGCCCCGCTGGTCGGGCAGGTCATGCTCGACCTCACCGCCGACCTCGACTATGACTGCGTCGGCGGCCTGACCCTGGGCGCCGACCCGGTCGCCACCTCGATGCTGCACGCGTCCGCCGCGCGCGGTGAGCGCCTGGACGCCTTCGTCGTGCGCAAGGCGCAGAAGGCGCACGGCATGCAGCGCCGTATCGAGGGCACCGATGTGAAGGGCAAGCGCTGCCTGGTGGTCGAGGACACCTCGACCACCGGTGGCTCCCCGCTGACCGCCGTCGAGGCCGTCCGCGAGGCCGGCGGCGAGGTCGTCGCCGTCGCCACGATCGTGGACCGCGGCGCCTCGGACGCCATCGCCGAGGCCGGTCTCCCCTACCTCACCGGCTACCGGCTGGGAGACCTCGGGCTGGCCTAGTCCGAGGGCTGCGTCCACGGGGCGAGACGCCGGGGCCGGGGGTCCCGGAACTCTCCGCGTAGGCGCTGACCTGGTCTTTTCCCGTCTGTCCCGGCCGGGGGGAATGTTTCACGTGAAACGCTCCACCCGGTGCGGGTCGACTGTCCCGTCGAGTCTGGAAAGATAGGCGCGACGGCAACGTCGCCCCCAGGTCAGGGTCAGCAATCGCACACTCCCCGCACATCCAAGGAGCGGACAGATGCCCATCGCAACCCCCGAGGTCTACAACGAGATGCTGGACCGGGCGAAGGCAGGCAAGTTCGCCTACCCGGCGATCAACGTGACCTCGTCCCAGACCCTGCACGCTGCACTGCGCGGCTTCGCGGAGGCCGAGAGCGACGGCATCATCCAGATCTCCACCGGTGGTGCGGAGTTCCTGGGTGGCCAGTACAGCAAGGACATGGTCACCGGCGCGGTCGCCCTGGCCGAGTTCGCGCACGTCGTGGCGGCGAAGTACGACATCACCGTCGCCCTGCACACCGACCACTGCCCCAAGGACAAGCTGGACGGCTACGTCCGCCCGCTGCTCGACATCTCCGCCGAGCGCGTGGCCAAGGGTCAGAACCCGCTCTTCCAGTCGCACATGTGGGACGGCTCCGCCGAGACCCTCGCGGACAACCTGGCCATCGGCCAGGAGCTGCTCGCGAAGGCCGCCGCCGCGAAGATCATCCTTGAGGTCGAGATCACCCCGACCGGCGGCGAGGAGGACGGCGTCAGCCACGAGATCAACGACGAGCTCTACACCACCGTCGAGGACGCGATCCGCACCGCCGAGGCCCTGGGCCTGGGCGAGAAGGGCCGCTACCTGCTGGCCGCCTCGTTCGGCAACGTGCACGGCGTCTACAAGCCGGGCAACGTCGTCCTGCGTCCGGAGCTGCTGAAGGACCTCCAGGCGGGCGTCGCCGAGCGGTTCGGCAAGCCCTCCCCCTTCGACTTCGTCTTCCACGGCGGCTCCGGCTCCAGCGAGCAGGAGATCGCCACCGCGCTGGAGAACGGCGTCGTGAAGATGAACCTGGACACCGACACCCAGTACGCCTTCACCCGCCCGGTCGCGGACCACATGTTCCGCAACTACGACGGTGTGCTGAAGGTCGACGGCGAGGTCGGCAAGAAGTCCACCTACGACCCGCGCACCTGGGGCAAGCTGGCCGAGGCGAGCATGGCCCAGCGCGTGACCGAGGCCTGCGCGAACCTGCGCTCCACGGGCACGAAGCTCAAGTAGGGCGTCAAGCAGGACCCTGCAGGCTGCCGTAGGCCGAGCAGCGAAGGGCCCGGTACCCCGTCCTGAGACGGCGTACCGGGCCCTTCGTCGTTTCCGGACCGGCCCTCGGGGTCTCCCCCGTTCCCCCCGGAGGCGGCCTCTGAGCCGGTGTTCCTGCCGCAGGAGTCAAGGCGCAGGAGCTCGTGGACATCGGCATGATCTTCTCGCACCGCCTCCAGCACGACGTGCTGATGCGCGGCAGTGCCCGCCTGACCTTGGAGAACGGCCGGAACCGAGGTCTGGACCGGGCCGCGCCGTACCAGGGGTGGATCGACCTGCACACGCCGCTGCTGGTGGAGGCGAAGGCCCGCGGGGAACTGCTGCCGCACGTGGACCCGCGGGAGCCGGCGCGGACGGTGGTGGGCGCGTTCGCCGGCCTGAACGTCATGTCGCACACGCTCGGCCTGGACCTGGACCGGGAGGTGTCGGCGCTCTACACGGGCCTGATGCCGAGCCTGGTGGTCCCGGCCGTGGCCGTCCGCCTCGACACGGCACCCGCCCGCGGGGCCCGGGCGCTCCATCCCGCGGGCCCCTGCACCTGCACCTGCCCCTCCTGAAACCGACTCGCGCGGCCGGAAACCTACTCGTGGGCATCTTTTGGGAGGCGCACTTCGGCCGGGACCCGGCTCAGTGGGCCGGCGCCAGGGCCCCCGCACGGGGCCGCCCCGCGGCTGCGGGGCGCCGGACCACCAAGCGCCCCGCGGCGGACCCGACCGGGGCGAGCGGAGCGGCCGCAGGAGCCGGGGCGACCGCGGGAGCCGGGGTGGCCGCGGCCCCCAGGCAGCGCGCCGCATGGGCCACCGAGGCCAGCGTCACGTGGCGGTGCCACCCGGGCAGGGACCGCCCGGAGAAGTCCCGCAGCCCCACCTCCTGGACGCTCGCCCCCGCCGCCGCGGACACCCGGTGCGCCGTCTTGGTCATCCGCACCAGCGCCCCCGGCTCCGTACGCACCATGTCCGTGACCCACACCTGCGTCGGCAGCCGCCGAGCCGCCTCCCACTCGCCGAACAGCAGCACCTCGCGCCGCCGCCCCGGCGCCGGATCCGGCACCATCACCCGCACCGCGGCCACCAGCGACGTGCGCCGCCCGCCCGGCTGGTCCGGGTCGGCCCATTCCACCGGCATCCGCAGCCCCCGCACGTTCTGCAGGATGTCCCGGGCCGCCAGCGTCCCCGCGCCGAAGCCCGGAAGCCGGGGGTCCGTCACCAGCAGCCGGGCCTCCGGGCTGATCCGCCCGACCACCGGCACCCGGGCCTCCGCGAAGCGGTTCAGCGTCGCCCGCGTCGCGATGTCGCGGATGTCCAGCACCACCGGCCGCGTCGGCATCCCCGACGCCCGCACCGTGTCCAGCACGCCGGTGACCGCGCAGCCCTCGTACGACTCCTCCTCGCCCAGGCCGAACAGCCGCCATCCCACCGGCGTGACCACCCCGGCCGAGGTGAACCACATCCCGAAAGCCTGCTGGCCGCGGAACATCTGACCGCGGTGCGGGTCGAAGCGGTGCCCGGCCCCCACGGAGTGCTCCCCGCCCTTGGGGATGGCCATCGGCTGTGCGACCCACGCGTTGAGCGGGGCCGACTGCCCCAGGTACTGCGACAGCGCCGCCCGGATCGGCCGCCAGTCCCAGGTGGAGGCAGCGATGAAGTGGTGCAGGCTCTGCTCCAGGGCCGCGTCGCCCGGCCCGGTCTGCTGCGCGATGTTTCGGATCGACTTGCGGCCCTGTGCGGCGAGCAGCCCGCGGACGTACTGCCGCCCGCGTTCCCGCTGGTCCCGGCGCCGCAGGGAGGTGAACACCGCCGAGCACAGCTCCTCGGCCGCCTCGGCGGCACCGATGGCACCGATGGCACCGGCGCCGCCGGCGGCCCCGGCAGCGCGGTCCCGTCGCGGGCGGACGCTCCGGTGCGGGCTGGTGATGGTGGTGGCGTTCACGACTCCCCCTTCGTCGATGGCCCTCCTACCGTCCGCCCGCGGCCCCCTTCCGGGGGAGGTGCGCCGGGCACACGGCTCGGCCGACCGGTGGTGGGGCGACCACCACCCCCCGCCCACCGCAGCCCCCGGGGTGGTGGGACCACCACCCCGGGGGGCGACCGCCCGACGGGGGGAGGGGCCGGGCTACCGGCAGCCTGGGCTGCCTGCGGGCGGGGTTGCTTGCGGCCCGGGTCATCTGCGGGCGGGGCTGCCCGCGGGCCGGGCTGGCTGCCGGCGGGGCTGCTTGCGGGCCGGCTGCCTGCGGCCCGTCGCCCGGATGCCCCAGACTTGATCCATGTCCATTCACGAGAACCTGCTCGGGGGCCCCGCCCCCACCCACCTCCCCGACGAGCCCGGCCGCGAGGCCCTCGCCGCGGGCGCACCCGCCGTCGAGGTGGCCGCCGCGCACCCCACCTCCTCACTCGCCTGGGCGACCCTCGCCGACGAGGCGTTCGCAGCCGGCCGCACGATCGAGTCGTACGCGTACGCCCGCACCGGCTACCACCGCGGCCTCGACGCCCTGCGCCGCGCCGGCTGGAAGGGCCACGGCCCGGTGCCCTGGGAGCACGAGCCCAACCGCGGTTTCCTGCGCGCCCTCTACGCGCTGTCCCGCGCCGCCGAGGCCATCGGCGAGAAGGAGGAGTACGAGCGCTGCTCGACCTTCCTGCGCGATTCGTCCGCGACGGCGGCGGACGCCCTCGGCGCCTGAGCGGTCGCTCGAACGGCGCCTGAGCTGTCGCTCCGAACAGCGCCCGAGCCGGAATTCCGGCCGTACGGCCGGGGCCCGCACGGGTCCCGGCCTGCCCGGGAGCCTGCCCGCGTGGCCGAAAACGCATGTGACCCCGGTCACCTCCCATTGGAGGCGGCCCGGGAACCGGTCCTATGATGCGGGCAGGGGACCGGGGCTCCACTCACCCATCGGAAGGAGCGGACCGCTACCCGGAAGCACGTGTCGAGGAGACAGCGATGTCGAACACCCTTGATGCCTCCGGAGCCGGTTCGGACACCCCGAACCTCGACTTCGACGGCACGACCCCGTACGAGGACTACGTCCAGGCGGACGTCCTCACCCACCTCCAGCACCTGCGCTCGGACGACCCGGGCGAAATGGTCTTCCTGGTGACGACCCAGGTCATGGAGCTGTGGTTCACGGTCATCGTCCACGAGTGGGAGACGGCCGCGAAGGCCCTCCGCGAGGACCGCGTCCCCGTTGCGATGGACGCGCTGAAACGATCCCTCCGCGAACTGGAAGCCCTCAACGCCTCCTGGCGCCCCCTGGCCCAGCTCACCCCCGCCCAGTTCAACTCCTACCGGTCCGCCCTCGGCGAGGGATCCGGATTCCAGTCGGCGATGTACCGCCGCATGGAGTTCCTGCTCGGCGACAAGTCGGCCTCCATGCTGGTCCCGCACCGCGGCGCCCCGCGCGTCCACGCGGAGCTGGAGAAGGCCCTGTACGAGCCGAGCCTGTACGACGAGGTCCTGCGCCTGCTGGCCCGGCGCGGCCTGCCGGTCCCGGCGTCGGTCCTGGACCGCGACCTCTCCCAGCGCTACGAGCCTTCGCCCGAGGTGGAGGCCGTGTGGACCGCCCTGTACGCGGACCCGGACGCGCAGCACGACCTGCACCGCCTCGGCGAGGTCCTCACGGACGTCGCGGAGCTCGTGTGGCGCTGGCGCAACGACCACCTGGTCGCCACGCGCCGGGCGATGGGCGCGAAGACGGGCACGGGCGGTTCGGCCGGGGTGACCTGGCTGGAGAAGCGCGCCGCGAAGAACGTCTTCCCGGAGCTGTGGACGGCGCGCAGCCATGTCTGAGACCGCGACGAACACGGTGACCACGATGACCGGCTTGAAGTCCGGCCTGGAGGCCCGGGCCGCCGAACTGGACGCCGCGGACGGCCTGGCCCGGCTCCGCGACCGCTTCACCCTCCCCGACGGGGTCGTCTACCTGGACGGCAACTCCCTCGGCGCCCTCCCGCAGGGCGTCGCGCAGCGCGTGGCCGAGGTCGTCGCCCACGAGTGGGGCGGGGAGCTCATCCGCTCCTGGAGCACCGGCACCTGGTGGACCGCCCCCGAGCGGATCGGCGACAAGATAGCCCCGCTGGTCGGTGCGGCCCCCGGCCAGGTGGTCGTCGGCGACTCGACGAGCGTCAACCTGTTCAAGGCCCTGGTCGGCGCCGCCCGCCTGGCCCGGCCCGGCCGGACGCAGCTGCTCGTCGATGCGTCCACCTTCCCGACGGACGGCTACATCGCCGCGTCCGCCGCCCGGATGACCGGCCTGACCGTCACGCCGGTCGACCCCTCCGAGGCCGCGGGGGCGATCGGCCCGGACACCGCCGTCGTCCTCCTCAACCACGTCGACTACCGCACCGGCCGCCTCCACGACCTCCCGGCCCTGACGGCTGCGGCCCACGCGGCGGGGGCCCTGATCGTCTGGGACCTGTGCCATTCCGGCGGTGCCCTGCCCGTCGGCCTGGACGCGCACGGCGTGGACCTCGCGGTCGGCTGTACGTACAAGTACCTCAACGGTGGACCCGGTTCACCGGCGTACCTCTACATCGCCGAACGCCACCAGGCCGCCTTCGACTCCCCCCTCCCGGGCTGGAACGGCCACGCGGACCCCTTCGCGATGACCTCGGACTACGCGCCGGCGCAGGGCGCGGTCCGCGGCCGGGTCGGCACCCCGGACATCCTGTCCATGCTGGCCCTGGAGGCGGCCCTCGACGCCTGGGACGGGGTGGCGGTGGAAGACGTACGGGCCAAGTCGCTGGCCCTGACGGACTTCTTCCTGGAGTGCGTGGCGGCGTACGTGCCGGCGGGCCGGGTCGAATCGGTCACGCCGGCGGAGCACGAGCGGCGCGGCAGCCAGGTCTCGCTGCGCACCGAGAACGCCCGCGAGGTGATGGACGAGCTGATCGCCCGCGGCGTGATCGGGGACTTCCGGGCCCCGGACGTCCTCCGCTTCGGCTTCACGCCGCTGTACGTCGGTTTTGCCGACGCGGAACGGGCGGCCAGGACACTGGGTCACATTTTCGGGTGACGGCGGGGTGAAACGTCACCTCACAGGGGCGGGCGGGGCTGTGGCTCCCGTCCGCCTCCGCACTTTCCGGCCATAGGCGGGACCTCTCACGGAACGTCCTGTTCCAGCCTGGTACGGTCCGGCTCTGCCGGACCACCAGTCCCACGCGTTACCGAGAGGTTGAGCCGATGACGGACCCCGCAGTCGAACGGGACGCCGCCGAGGCCGCCTCGGCCTTCGCCCACCCGCCGGTCGCCCCGGACGCGTCTGCGGCGTACGGGGAGCACCCGGACCAGGTGATCGACTTCTACGCACCGCGGACGGAGCCGGCGACCGGATCCGCCCCGCTGGTCGCGGTCCTGCACGGCGGCGCATGGCGTGCCCCGTACGACCGGCAACACGTGACGCCGCTGGTGGACTTCCTGGCCCGCCGTGGTTTCGCGGTGGCCAACGTCGAGTACCGGCGAGGCGGTTCGGTACCGCAGCAGGACGGTGGGGGCCCGGTGGCCGGCCGGTGGCCGGAAACCTTCGACGACGTCGCCGCGGCGATGGACGCCCTCCCGAAGCTCGCCTCGGCGGCCCTCCCGCAGGCCGATGTGCGCCGTACGGTGCTCACCGGCCACTCGGCGGGCGGTCAGCTCGCGCTGTGGGCGGCCGCCCGGCACGTCCTCCCCGCGGACGCCCCGGCCGGCTGGAGGCTGCCTTCCCCGCCGCTGCTGCGCGGCGTGGTGGCGCTGGCCCCCATTTCGGACTTCGAGGTGGCGGAGGAGCTGGGTGTGTGCGGGGGTGCGTCGGCGCAGCTGCTGGGCGGGCAGGAGCACTGGGCGCAGCGGGTGCCGTACGCGGACCCGGTGGCCCTGCTGCCGACCGGCATCGCGACGGCGGTGGTGCACGGGCGGGAGGACATCGTGGTCCCGGCGAGGGTCGCGGAGTCGTACGTGGCCGCGGCGGCCAAGGCCGGGGAGACGGTGGGCCTGACCCTGCTCGACGGCGTCGGTCACTTCCCGCTGATCGACCCGGCGGCGGACGCGTGTGCGGTGGTGGCGGAGGAGATCTCGCAGCTGGCCTGGTAGAGCCCGGCGGCCCGGTAGAGGAGCAGGGCGTGTACGAAGCGGCCCTCGGCGGTGGGCGGGCACCGCCAGGCCAGGGGCCAGGCGCCGTCCCGCGCCGGGACGGGGAGGTAGGTGGTCCGCCGCGGCCCGGAGCTGAGCCGGGTGAACCCGGCGGGCCAGACGCGGTACGCGGCGCTCCCGACGGCCACGAGGAAGTACACGGACCGCCGCCCGTTGGCCTGTACGACGATCGGCCCGGGGTCACCGCCAGTGAGCGTGACGAGGAGGTCGGCGAGATCCCGTCCCATGTCACCGTCCACACGTACGGCGTCAAATAGCACTCCTGCCTTGCGGAATCCGATGCCGGTGGCTGGAACCCAGCTGGGGGTGGGCAAGTTGGGGGTGTGACTTTCTGTGTTCATGCACTTACCTTGGCGGCCCCGGTCTACGGTTTTCTAGAGCTCCGAGTCGAGGGGCCAAAACGGCAGGAACTCGGCCCGTGCTGGTTGAGCCTGGTTGAGTCCGGTTGAGTGGGGGTGCTCTCCATGGCCAAGGCCGCCAACAAGGAGACGGCAGGCGGGGCAACTCGCCTGGTGCCCCACCTGGCCCGTGCACTGAGGCAGAAGGAGAAGCCGACCCAGAAGCAACTGGGACACAGGCTGGGGTACTCGGCTGCGGCGATCAGTGCGCTGGAGACCTGCGCGCAGCCGGCGAGCGACGAGATGCTGGTCGGTCTGGAGGAGGTGATCGGAGGGGGCCTCGGGGTTTTTGAGGCGGCCCGAGAACTGGTGCGGCTGGACAGGTATCCCACCCAATTCCAGGACTTTGCGGCACTGGAGCAGCGGAGTATCGCAATGAGTGGCACCCTGCGGTGGTTCAAGTCGAGCTACAGCGACGACGGTGGCGGCAACTGCGTCGAGGTGGCCTACGACTGGCACAGGTCGAGCTACAGCAACCCCAGCGGCGGCGACTGCGTCGAGGTGGCTTCGTGCCCGCACGCCGTGCACGTGCGGGACTCCAAGAACCTCGGCCCGGCCTTCGCGGTGGCCCCCACCGCCTGGGCCGACTTCGCCGCCTGGGCGGCGCGCTGACCGGCAGACGCGCACCCGGTATCAGGGAGGAACCCCCTTCCCCCGGGGGCCCGGTTAGTCCGAGTGTCATTCCGGTGCGGCGGCCGGCCTCAAGGGCGCTCCCTCCGGTCGCGTCGCTGCGCGATGGCCTTCGGCCACCCTTGACCCCGACCGCCGCCCCGTAACGCCACAGACTGTCCGGGCCCCCGGGGGAGGGGGGAGGGGGCGGGCGGGGCGACAGCCTGTGGGTGGTGGCCGTTCGCTCCTTCCTTGCCGCCCGTGCTCGCTCCTGGCACATCCGGTCGCCGCGTGCATCCCGGGGCCGGCGTCTGCGGGCGGTGGCGGGGTGGCGCAGGTCACATTTTGTGTTGTCACATTCCGGGGGGCTGTTCGGTCATGTGTGTGTAGCCATCGACAAGAGGAGCACACCATGGACGCCCGTTTGAACGTCTTCGGCAGCCCCACCGCCGGCAAGGTCCTGAAGCACTTCGTTTCGGCAGGCAAGGCCCTGGAGGGCTCGACCTTGCCGCTCGCGACTCAGGAACTCGTGAAGATCCGCGCGAGTCAGATCAACGGCTGTGGCTTCTGTCTTGATATGCACACCAAGGACGCGGCCGCGGCCGGTGAGACCTCGGTGCGGCTGCACCTGGTGGCGGCGTGGCGGGAAGCCACGGTCTTCACCGACGCCGAGCGGGCGGCGCTGGAGCTGGCGGAGCAGGGGACCCGGCTCGGTGAAGCGGCCGGTGGCGTGAGCGATGAGGCGTGGGCGGACGCTGCCAAGTACTACGACGAGGAGCAGCTTGCCGCTCTGGTGTCGCTGATAGCCCTCATCAACGCCTTCAACCGGATGAACGTCATCATCCAGCAGCCCGCGGGCGACTACCAGCCCGGCCAGTTCGGCTGAGCGGGGGACCCGTCCCGTGGGTGTGCCGCGGGACGGGTCCGGCCGTCAGGTGAGGTCGGTCGTGGCCGCGAGGCGGGCGGCGAACTTCGCGAGGCGCTCGCCCTGGTAGCGGGCGGCGGCGAGGGTCTCCTCGGTCACCTCGCCGCTGCTGCCCGGGTGCGAGGTGCCGTACGGGTTGCCGCCGGCGCTGAAGACGGCCGGGTTCGTGAAGCCCGGGGCGACGATGACCGAGCCCCAGTGGTGGAAGGTGTTGTAGAGGGCGAGCAGCGTGGACTCGTTGCCGCCGTGGGCGTTGTGGGCGCTGGTGAAGCCGGTGGCCGGCTTGTCGGCGAGGGCGCCCTGCTGCCAGAGGCCGCCGGTGGTGTCGAGGAACTGCTTCAGCTGGCCCGCGATGTTGCCGTAGCGGGTGGGGGAGCCGATGGCGTAGGCGTTGGCCCAGGTGAGGTCGTCGAGGGTGGCCACCTCGATCTCCTTGGCGGCCTCGACGTGCTTGCGCCATGCGGGGTTGGAGTCGATGGCGGCGTCGGGGGCGAGCTCGGGCACCCGGCGCAGGCGGACCTCGGCCCCAGCCTTCTCGGCGCCCTCGGCGACCGCGCTCGCGAGGGCGTGGACGTTGCCGGTCGACGAGTAGTAGATGACTGCGACCTTGGCGCTCATGGGAGTCCTCCGGTAAGTGGATTGCTATCCGTTTGAATGAGAGTTAAGCGGATGAGAATCCGGTTTGCAAGGGGGTCCGGTAACCTCTGTCCATGAGCCGCATCGAACTCCCCGTCGCGGGGCAGGCTCCGCCCGAGCGGGCGGACGCCGCGCGCAACCGGCGCAAGATCCTGGACGCGGCGGCGCAGCTGGTCGCCGAGCAGGGGCCGGACGCCGTCAGCATGAACGCGGTCGCGCACGCCGCGGGGATGGGCGTCGGCACGGTCTACCGGCGGTTCGGCGATGTCAGCCGGCTGCTCTACGCGCTGCTCGACGACGACGAGAAGCGGTTCCAGCAGGCCTTCTTGAGCGGGCCGCCGCCGTTGGGGCCTGAGGCGCCGCCGGAGGAGCGGCTGCGGGCGTTCCTGCACACGCAGGCCGAGCGGCTGGTCGAGCACCGTGCGGTGATGGCCGCGGCCGAAGCCGCGTCACCGGGCGCCCGCTACGACAGCGGCGCGTACCTGACCATGCACACGCACGTCACGATGCTCGTGCGGCAGACCCGTCCGCAGGCGGACGCGGCGGTCATGGCGCACCTGCTGCTGGCGCCGTTCGCGCCCAGCCTCTTCGAGCACCTCACGGTGAACCGCGGAGTGTCGACGGACCGCATCAAGGGTGCGATCGACGCGCTGCTCGGCGGCTGACGGTACGCCGGAGGGGCGGTGCGCAGCCTGCGCACCGCCCCTCCGGGTGGTCCTGCTAGAGGAACGAGTTGATCTCGATCGTCTCGGTGCGGCCGGGGCCGACGCCGATCGCGGAGATCGGGGCGCCCGACATCTCCTCCAGGGCCTTCACGTACGCCTGGGCGTTCTTCGGGAGGTCCGAGAAGGTCTTGGCCTTGGTGATGTCCTCGGACCAGCCGGGGAGGTTCTCGTAGATCGGCTTCGCGTGGTGGAAGTCCGACTGCGAGTAGGGGAGCTCCTCGACGCGCTTGCCGTCGATCTCGTATGCGACGCAGACCGGGATCTGCTCCCAGCCGGTCAGCACGTCGAGCTTGGTGAGGAAGAAGTCCGTCAGGCCGTTCACGCGGGTGGCATAGCGCGCGATCGGCGCGTCGAACCAGCCGCAGCGGCGGTCGCGGCCGGTGGTCACACCGCGCTCGCCTCCGATGCGGCGCAGGTCCTCGCCGTCCTGGTCGAACAGCTCGGTCGGGAACGGGCCCGCGCCGACGCGGGTCGTGTAGGCCTTGAGGATGCCGATGACACGGCTGATCTTCGTCGGGCCGACGCCCGTACCGGTGCAGGCGCCGCCCGCGGTCGGGTTCGAGGAGGTGACGAAGGGGTACGTGCCGTGGTCGACGTCGAGCAGCGTGCCCTGGCCGCCCTCGAAGAGCACGACCTTGTCCTCGTCGAGCGCGTCGTTGAGGATCAGGGTGGTGTCGGCGACGTAGGGCTTGATCTGCTCCGCGTACTGGAGCATCTCCTCCACGATCGCGGCGGCGTCGATCGCGCGCCGGTTGTAGAGCTTGGCGAGGAGCTGGTTCTTGCCCTCCAGCGCCGCTTCGACCTTCTGCTGGAGGATCGACTCGTCGTAGAGGTCCTGGACGCGGATGCCGATGCGGTTGATCTTGTCGGCGTACGTCGGGCCGATGCCGCGGCCGGTCGTGCCGATCTTGCGCTTGCCGAGGAAGCGCTCGCCGACCTTGTCGAGGGTGACGTTGTACGGCGTGATCAGGTGGGCGTTTCCGCTGATCAGCAGCTTGGACGTGTCGATGCCGCGCTCGTTGAGCCCGCGCAGCTCGGAGAGGAGTACGGACGGGTCGACGACGACGCCGTTGCCGATGACCGGGGTGCATCCGGGGGAGAGGATGCCGGAAGGGAGGAGGTGGAGCGCGTACTTCTGGTCGCCTACGACGACCGTGTGGCCGGCGTTGTTGCCGCCCTGGTAGCGCACCACATAATCAACGGATCCACCGAGCAGGTCGGTGGCCTTTCCCTTGCCCTCGTCACCCCACTGAGCTCCGAGCAGCACAAGAGCGGGCACAGGCGTACACCTCTTCCGGATGGGGCATGTCCAAGGTCAGGGGGCGTACGACGATGTACACCGCAGGCTGAGCCGTCGGACCGGTACCCCGGAATAGACGAAGGCCCTGGCGCAATAGCGCAAGGGCCTCTTGCACAAAGATGCTACCCGAGGAAGGACCGAGGTGTCGGCTCCAGAGCCCACCATGAGCCATGCGGGCGCGCCGGTCGGCGGCCTGCTCGTGCTCGTCGACCCGGTCGCCCGCCGTCTTGACGGCGAGTCCGTGCGGATCGCGAAAGATGTCCTGTCGGCGGGGGCGGCGGCGAAAATCTGCCTCCCGGATTCGCCTGAGGAGTTTGCGCGGGCGCTTGCCCGCCGGGGCCATCGCAGGCCGGTGATCGTGGGCGACGACCGGGCGCTGGTGCGGGCCGTGGGGCTGCTGCACCGGGAGCGGGGGCTGGGCGAGGGGGCCGTTTCGCTGGTTCCGGTGGGGCAGGCGGGGTCGCTGGGACTGGCCGGTTCGCTGGGCGTCCCCCTGTCGGCGGTCTCCGCGGCCCGCTCGGTCCTGGACGGGTGCGTCCGGGCGTGCGACCTGCTGGTGGACGACAGCGACGGGGTGGTGCTGGGCGGGATCCGCATTCCGCCGACCGGATCCGGGCTGCGGGCTTCGGGGCGGCCGTCGGTGTGGAGCGCGTACCGCTCGCTGGTGCGGACGCTGGTGCCGGTGCCCGCCGTCGGCCACCGGCTGCGGGTGGAGGCGGACGGGGTGGTGCTCGCGGACGTGGACCGGCTGGTGGAGGGCGTCTCGCTGGTCCCGCGACCGGCGGGCGGCTCGGGGGAGGCGCTGGTGGAGGTGGTCGTGCGGGCGGGCGGCTCGGTGGTCAGGGCGCGGGCGGAGTCGGTGACGGTCTCGGGCGCGGACTTCCGCTACCGGGCGGACGCGGCGGTGGTGGGCCCGGTGCGCCGGCGCACGTGGACCCTGCGCCGGGCGGCGTGGAGCCTGACCCTGCCGCTGCCGCGCTGAGGGGGCGGCCGGGGCTGGTGTCGCTCCCCGGCGGGCTCAGGAGAGGTCCAGCGTGGCGCGGTGGGCGCGCCAGCGGTCCATCAGGCCCAGCAGTTCCTTCTGCATGAACTCGAAGAAGGCCGCCGTCTCCGCGACCCGCGCCCCGGCCGGGGTGTGGGCGCCGAGGCCGGCCGCGCCCTCGCGCAGGGTCTTCTCCCACAGGCTGAGGACCTGGTCCCGCCGGGTGAAGGTCTCGTACCAGAGCTCGTCGTGCAGCACGTACCGGTCCCGCCGGGAGCCGGGCTCGCGCTCCCGGCTGACCATGTTGACCTGCGCCAGGTACGACACGGCCCCCGACACCGCCGCCGGGCTGATCTGCAGCGCCTCGCCCAGTTCGGCCGAGGTCATCGCCCCGTCGTCGCTCGCCAGCAGCTGGGCGAAGACGCGCGCCGCCATGCGCTGCATGCCCGCCTCGGTCAGCTGCCCGGCGAACCGCTCCACGAAGCGGGAGACCGCTTCCTCGTCCCGTACGTCCATCGTCTCCGCCACGCCTCAGACTTTACGTGATTCCCGAGCTTCACAAATTTGTGAAAGTAGCGTATGTTCAGAAAAATGACGAAGGCAATCAGCGTCGCCGGACTCCACAAGGCGTTCGGCCGCACCCGTGCCCTGGACGGGCTCGACCTCTCGGTCGCCACCGGCGAGGTGCACGGCTTCCTCGGTCCCAACGGGGCCGGCAAGTCCACCACCATTCGCGTCCTGCTCGGCCTGCTGCGCGCCGACACCGGGACCGCGCTGCTCCTCGGCGGCGACCCCTGGGCCGACGCCGTACGGCTGCACCGCCGCGTCGCCTACGTCCCCGGCGACGTCACCCTGTGGCGCAACCTCTCCGGCGGCGAGGTCATCGACCTCTACGGGCGCCTGCGCGGCGGCCTCGACCGCGCGCGCCGCGCCGAGCTGATCGAGCGGTTCGACCTCGACCCGACCAAGAAGGGGCGCACGTACTCCAAGGGCAACCGTCAGAAGGTCGCCCTGGTCGCCGCGTTCGCCTCCGACGCCGAACTGCTCATCCTCGACGAGCCCACCTCCGGCCTGGACCCGCTGATGGAGGAGGTCTTCCGGCGCTGCGTGGGCGAGGCCCGCGCCGCCGGGCGCACGGTGCTGCTCAGTTCGCACATCCTCAGCGAGGTCGAGGCCCTCTGCGACCGGGTCAGCATCGTCCGCAAGGGCCGCACGGTGGAGACCGGCACCCTGGCCGAGCTCCGGCACCTGACGCGCACGACGATCAGCGCCGAGCTCGCCGGCCCGCCGAACGGCCTCGCGCAGCTGCCGGGCGTGTACGACCTCCGGGTGCAGGGGCGGAAGGTGCGGCTCCAGGCCGACACGGACACGCTGGACGCCGTACTGCGCTCGCTCGCCGGCTCCGGCGTCCGCGCGCTGACCTCGGCTCCGCCCACGCTGGAGGAGCTCTTCCTGCGGCACTACGCGGACGACGGCCACGGCGGCGGGAGCCATGGCGGCGTCGGCGGCACGCAGAGCGAGGCAGGCGCATCGCGATGAGGGACCAACTCGCCGGCACCGGGATGCTGCTGCGCCTCGCCCTGCGCCGGGACCGCGTCATGCTGCCGGTCTGGATCACGGTCGTGGCGATGACGGTGCTCAGCCTGCCGGCCGCACTCGAATCGACGTACGGGACGGCCGCCGAACGGGCCCGGCTCCTCGCCACGATGAGCGCCAACGGCTCGCTCCGCGCCCTGTACGGGCCGGTGTTCGGGGACTCGATCGGTGCACTGACCGCATGGCGGGGCGGGGTCTTCGCCGGGCTGCTGGCCGGGGTCATGAGCCTGGTCGTCGTGGTCCGGCACACTCGCGAGGAAGAGGAGACGGGCCGTCAGGAACTGGTCGGCGCGGGCGCGGTGGGTCGGCATGCCCCGCTGACCGCCGCGCTGCTCGCGGCGCTGGCCGCCAACGGCGGGGCCGCCCTGCTGGTGACGGCCGGACTCGCCGGGCGGGGTGCGGGCGGTGCGGCGGCCCTCGGACTCGGCATCGGTGCCACCGGCCTGCTGTTCGCCGCCCTGGCCGCCATCGCGGCACAGCTCACCGAGAGCGCACGGCTCGCGAAGGGGCTCACGGGCACGCTGGTCGGCGCCGCCTTCGTGCTGCGCGCCGCCGGCGATGCGGGGAGCACCTCCGGTGGGAGCGTGCTGACCTGGCTGTCACCGCTGGGCTGGCTGGAGCACGTACGGGCCTTCGCGGCCGAACGCTGGGGGGTGCTCGGCCTGTTCGCCGCGGCCGTGGCGGTGCAGGTGGCGGCTGCGTACGTGCTGGCCGGCCGCCGCGACCTGGGCATGAGCTTCCTGCCGGCCCGGCCGGGGCCGGCGCGGGGCCGCCTCGGCAGTGCGGGCGCACTGGCCTGGAGGCTCCAGCGGGGCAGCCTGATCGGCTGGAGCCTCGGATTCCTCGCGGCCGGAGTGGTCTTCGGGGCGATGACGGACGGCGCCACGCAGCTCGTCGGCGACAACCCGCGGACCCGCGAGATCATCGAGCGGATGGGCGGGCAGAGCGGAATCACCGACGCCTTCCTCGCCGCCATGGCCGGGATGCTCGGCATGGTCGCGGCCCTCCACATCGTCTCGGCGGTGCTGAGGCTGAGCGGCGAGGAGGCGGGTCAGCGCGCCGAACCGCTGCTCGCGAACGCGGTGGGCCGGCTGCGCTGGGCCGCCGGGCACCTGGCCGTGGCCTTCGGAGGCTCGGCGCTGATCCTGCTGCTGGGCGGCCTCGGACTGGGTGTGGGCCACGGGCAGGACGCGGGCGCGGCCATCGGCGCCACGCTCGTCCAGCTCCCGGCGGTCTGGGTGATCGGAGCCCTGGCGGTCCTGCTGTACGGGGCCGCCCCCCGGTACGCGGTGGCCGCCTGGGCGGTGGCGGGGGCGGCGCTGGCCCTCGGCTGGATCGGCCCGGCCCTGCATCTGCCGCAGGCCGTCCTGAACCTCTCGCCCTTCGCCCACCTGCCCAAACTGCCGGGTGCGGAAGCCCTGGCCTGGGCACCGCCGGTGACCCTGACCCTCCTGGCGGCGGTCCTCCTGGCGGCAGGCCTGACCGCCCTCCGCCGCCGCGACCTGGTCGCCCAGACGTAGGGAGCACCCCGGGGGCCGGGCCCCCTGGGTGGCGGGGCCGGGGCCCCGGGCGCCGGGGGCCGTGCCGGCGACGCCCTGACCCGCCGGGATCTAGAACTCCACCAGGAGTTCCCGCAGGCCCCGGATCACGTAGCCGTCCTGCCACTGCGGCTCCCGGACGAGTCGCAGGGGCGGGACCCCGGCTGCGAGGAGCGCCCCGAACGAGGCTGTCAGCTCGCGCCGGGCCAGTGGCGCCCCCAGGCAGTAGTGGATCCCGGCCCCGAAGCTGAGGTGGGGGTTGTCCGCCCGTACGAGGTCCAGTCGGTCGGGGTCCTGGAAGCGTGCGGGATCGCGGTTCGCGGAGCCGAAGAGCAGCGCGACCTCGGCTCCGCGGGGGATGGCCGTGCCCCCGATCTCGATGTCGTCGAGGACCCAGCGCTCGAACATCTGGAGCGGTGTGTCGAAGCGCATGAGTTCATCCACAGCTGTGGACAACTTTTCGGGACGGGCGCGGAGGCCGTCCAACTGCTCCGGGTGACGGAACAGCGCCCACCAGCCGTTGACGGTCGTGTTCACGGTGGCTTCGTGTCCGGCGTTCAGCAGCAGCACGCAGGTGGAGATCATTTCCTGCTCGCTGAGCCTGCCCTCCTCGTCGTGCGCGGCGATCAGCGCGGAGATCAGGTCCTCGCCGGGCTCCTTGCGGCGTTCCGCGATCAACTCCCGCAGGTAGGTGCTGAACTCCACGCTCGCCCGGACCGCCCGCCGTGCCGTCTCCTCGTCGGGCCGCAGCTCGAACATCCCGCAGATGGCCGCCGACCACGGCCGCAGCAGCCCCCGGTCCGCCTCCGGCACACCCAGCAGCTCCGCGATCACCGCCACCGGAAGCGGCTCCGCCACGGCGCTGAGCAGGTCCCCGCCGCCGTCCGCGAGGAGCCGGCCCACCAGCTCCCCGGCGAGGCGCTCCACGGCGGGCGCGAGCCGCTCCACCGTGCGCGGGGTGAACGCCTTCGACACCAGCCGCCGCACCCGCCCGTGCGCCGGGTCCTCCAGGTCCAGCAGGCCGTTCCCGTTGAGCACATGGAACGGCTCGTGCTCCACCGGCGGGGCCTGCCGCCCGAACTCCTCGTGCGAGAAGCGGTGCAAGTAGGTCCGCCCGAGCCGCCGGTCCCGCAGCAGTGCACTCACGTCCGCGTAGTGCGGCACCAGCCACTGGCCGGTGGCCTCGGACCAGATGACCCGGCCCTGCTCCCGCAACTCCCGGTAGGCGGGGTAGGGGTCGGCGACGAACGCGGCATCCCACGGATCAAAGCCCATGCCCGCACTCTAGGCCGCCCGGTCCCTCCCTTCCCCCTTATGCCGGGGTCACCAGCCGGGTCTCGTAGGCGAAGACCGCCGCCTGTGTGCGGTCCCGCAGGCCCAGTTTCACCAGGATGCGGCTGACATGCGTCTTGATCGTCGACTCCGCGACGATGAGCCGGGCCGCTATCTCCGCATTGGACAGGCCCTGCGCGATCAGCACCAGCACCTCCGTCTCCCGCTCGGTCAACTCCGATATCCCTGCCGGGTCCGCGAGCCTCGGCGCGGCCGACAGCTTCGAGAACTCCAGGATCAGCCGCTTGGTCACCGTCGGGGCCAGCAGCGCCTCGCCGGAGGCCACCACGCGGACTCCTTCGGCCAGTTGGCGAGCCGAGGCGTCCTTGAGGAGGAAGCCGGACGCCCCCGCCCGCAACGCCTGGTACACGTACTCGTCGAGGTCGAAGGTCGTCAGGACCAGCACCTTCGTGTCCGCCGCCCCGGGAAGCGCAGTCGCGGCGACGATCTCCCGCGTCGCCTCCAGGCCGTTCATCACGGGCATCCGGATGTCCATCAGCACCACGTCCGGCCGGAGCGCCGCCACCCGGGCGACGGCCTCGCGGCCGTCCACCGCCTCCCCCACCACCTCGATGCCGTCCATCGCGTTCAGCAGGACGGAGAACCCCTCGCGGACCATCATCTGATCGTCGACGATCAACACCCTGATCGTCATGCCGGCTCCCGCACGCTCTCCGTCGCCGCGTCCTGCCGGCCCCGCACCGGTATGAACACCGCCACCTCGTACCCGCCGGCCGCCGTCGCCCCGGCCGTCATCTCCCCTTCCAGCATGGCCACCCGCTCGCGCATCCCCGTGATCCCGTGCCCCGCGCCCTGCGAGGGGCGCACATCCCCGGTCGCCGCCTCATTGACGACCCGTATCCCCAGGCCGCCCAGGACGTAGGAGACCTCCACCTCGGCCGCTGCCCCCGGCGCGTGGCGCAGGGTGTTGCTCAGGGCCTCCTGGATGATCCGGTACGCCGACAGCTCCACGCCCTGCGGCAGCTCCCGCACCGCGCCCGTCACCGTCTTCTCCACGCGCAGACCGGCCTCCCGCACATTGGCCAGCAGCCCGTCCAAGGAGGCCAGCGTCGGCTGCGGGGCGTCCGGCGCCTCGTAGTCCGCGGACCGCACCACGCCCAGCACCCGGCGCAGCTCCGTCAGGGCCGCCACCGCGTTCTCCCGGATGGTGGCGAACGCGGCCTCCAGCTCCGCGGGCGGATTCTTCACCCGGTAGGGCGCGGCCTCCGCCTGGATCGCCACCACCGACATGTGGTGGGCTACCACATCATGCAGCTCCCGGGCGATCGTCGTCCGCTCCTCCAGCAAGGTGCGGCGATCGCGCTCGACGGCGGTCACCTCCTGCTGGGCGCTGACTTCCCGTGCGGCCTCCTTGCGGGTGTTGCGGACCGTGACCACCAGCAGGGCCAACGTCAGGAAGAAGGCCATCGGCGCGACATCGGCGGACTGGCTGCGCCCCATCACGATGGGCAGGAGGAACCCGAACGCCAGCGTGATCAGCCACATCCACGCAGCCGTGCGGGGACGTGTCCGCAGGGCCACGATGGTCACCACGGCGAGACAGGAGACGAAGGCGCCCGGCGACCACGGCCAGGTGAAGGCATGGGGGGCCGCCAGCGCATGCACCAGCGTGGCCGTCAGCGCCGCCCAGAACGCCCCCACGGGGCGCACCAGGGTCATCAGAACCGGGACGGCCGCGATCAGTCCGAGCATCAGGGCGGCGGGGGGCCACACATACTCGTCGGAGGTCGCCGAGGTCGGCACCATGATCAAGGCGATCGCGCAGACGACCGCATGCGGCAGGTACGCCGCGCGCGGCCGTATCCGCTTGGGGAGCCGCCGCGTCAGCGGCCCGTCCGTCCGGATCGGTGGCAGAGGCCGGTAGGCGAACGCGTCCGTGATCAGATCCTGGCGCAGGCTCTCGAACAGGCCCGAAGCGAGCCGGAACTCGGGTGTGCGGGGGGTCGCCCCGGGGGTCTCGGTCATATCCACACCGTAGGCCGCCGCCTCCCTCGTCCGCGTCGCCGCTGAAGGGGATTCCGCGCCCTCCCTCTCAGGTACTACCCGTGGGCCTCAGTACCCCGCCGGGCGGACCAGACCCGTCTCGTACGCGAACACCGCGGCCTGTGTGCGGTCCCGCAGGCCCAGCTTCACCAGGATCCGGCCCACATGGGTCTTCACCGTCTGCTCGGCCACGACCAGGTGCCCGGCGATCTCCGCATTGGACAGGCCCTGCGCGATCAGCGACAGCACCTCCGTCTCCCGCTCCGTCAGTTCACCGAGCCGCGCCTTCGACGGCGCCCGCGGCGCGCCCATCCGGGAGAACTCGGTGATCAGCCGCTTGGTGATGTTCGGCGACAACAGCGCCTCCCCGGCGGCCACCACCCGGACCGCTTCCGCTAGCTGGTCCGCCGAAGCATCCTTGAGCAGGAACCCGGAGGCCCCGGCGCGCAGCGCCTCGTACACGTACTCGTCGAGGTCGAACGTCGTCAGCACCAGCACCTTGACGGTGGCGCCGGGCTCGCCGGTGATAACGGAGGTGGCCTCGATACCGCCCATCCCGGGCATGCGGATGTCCATCAGGACCACGTCCGGGCGCAGTTCACCGGCTCTCACCACCGCGTCGGCGCCGTCCACGGCCTGGCCGACGACCTCGATGTCGGGCTGGGCATTGAGGAGGACGGTGAAACCCTGCCGGACCATCATCTGGTCGTCGGCGATCATCACCCTGATCGGGTCGGCCGGAGTGCTCATGCGTCCTCTTCGGTCTTGGTCTTCGGCTGGGGATCCGTCGGGAGTACGGCGCTCACCTCGTACCCGCCGCCGGGGCACGGGCCGGCGGCCAACTCGCCCCCCAGCATGCCTGCCCGCTCGCGCATCCCCAGCAGCCCGTGCCCCGCTCCGAGCGAGGGCGGGGCGGGCCGGGTCGGGGCGGTGTTGGCAACACACAGGTGCAGCTCGCGCGGCCCGTACGCGATCCCGACCTCCACCCGGGAACCGGGCGCGTGGCGCAGGCAGTTGCTCAGCGCCTCCTGGACGATCCGGTACGCGGTGAGCTCGACGCCCGGGGCGAGCGGCCGCCGGATGCCCGCGATCTCGGTGGTGACGTCGAGCCCGGCGCTGCGGACGTTTTCCACGAGGCCGTCGAGCTCGGCGAGGGTGGGCTGCGGATGGTGGGGATGGGCGGGATCCCCGGGGTCCTCGGAGCGCAGTACGCCCAGTACCCTGCGCAGTTCGGTGAGGGCTTCCAGGGCGTTCTCCCGGATGCCGGCCAGATTTTCCTTCAGCTCCTCGGACGGGTTCTCCACCAGGTGCGGGGCGACCTGCGCCTGGATGGAGATCACCGACATGTGGTGGGCGACGACGTCGTGCAGCTCGCGGGCGATCCGGCTGCGCTCCTCCAGCAGGGTGCGCTGGGCCCGCTCCTCCTCGGTGAGGGTCTCCTGCTCGACGAGCTTCGTGCGGGCCAGCCGGGTGGCGCGCAGTGCATATCCGAGGAGGCCGGCGAAGCCGAAGAGCAGGGCGGCCGCCGGGGTGCTGGTCGATGAGCCGTCCGGATGCCACAGGACGTCGGCCGTGCCGCTGAGGACGATGGAAATGCCCACGACGGCGACGGTCACCCGGGGTGGCACGCGCAGGGCGACCAGCAGCAGCACCGTCGAGAAGGGGAAGAGGCTGCCCGGCATCCAGGGCCATATCTGGCCCTGGCCCATGTGGTCGTAGATCTGCCAGGCGGCCAGCCCCGCCGCTGCCAGGGAGAGCCACCAGGCGGCGATCGGACGGAACAGTGCGAGCAGGACGGCCGCACCGGTCAGGACCGAGGCCGTGGCCGTGTCACCGGTGACCCCGTAGACGTCCGAGAGCTGGAAGACCGTGAGCACCCCGAAGAACAGCGCGAGGTACCCCACCACCACGTGCGGCAGCCAGGCCAGCCACCGCGGCCGGGACATCCGCGGCAGCGGGTCCCGCCGGATGGTCAACAGCTCGCGGGCCAGGGGGCGTCGGGCGGCCCCGGCTGCGGGCACGGCGGGGCGTGCGCTCTCCTCGGTCACGGTCACGTCGTCCACCCTAGGCATGGCGGACCGCCAGGTCGGAGGCCGCCCGGGGGCCGGGGATGGTGCCGGTCGCCGCGTCCGGCCGGGACGGCGTCATCCGCTCTGGGCGCCGCCGCGCCTGCTCGTACATACGGAACGCGGCCCAGCACACCGCCAGTGCGGCGGCGAAGAGCGGAAGCCACAGCAGCCGGGTGGCTATCCACTGGGGGGAGTCGGGCACGGTGTGCAGGCCCGGCAGGTCGGCGGGGGCCAGCAGGCCGAGAGCGGTGACGGCCATCATCGCGGTCTGGTGCCACAGGAAGATCGTCATCGCGGACAGGTTCACCAGCGCCACCGTGGCCCAGGCACGGGGCCGGCGCATCGCCGCGGCCAGCGGCTCGCGCAGCAGCAGGGCCAGCCCGCACTGGGCGAGGCCGAACATCCCGGCCGCCAGCGTCGGCGGGTTCAGGTTCGACACCGCGGCGCCGGGGACACCCACCATCGACGCCGGATACCCGCCCCACACCACCAGGGCGACGGTGGCCGCCACTCCTCCACCCAGCAGGACCGCGGCCGGGGTGCGCCGGGCGAAGGCCCCGCTCGACCAGGCGGCACCGAGGGTGAAGGGGACGAGCCAGCCGGCGGCCACATTGATCCAGCCGATCCACTCGGGCGCCCCGAGCCCGAACCGCCCCAGGTCCACGGCGGCCACCACGGCCAGCGGCCACACCGGGTGGAGCCGGGCCACGAGCGGGGTCGCGGCGGTGAGCGCGGTGAACACGAGGAGGAACCACAAGGGGGACAGGACGAGCTTGAGCAGCGTCTGCACGGTGCCCAGTTCCGCCCCGCCGAGCAGCATGCCGCCCGCCGCGACGGCCCACAGGGCGAGCACGGCCGCGACCGGCCGGAACAGCCGCGAGAGCCGCTGCCCCACCCACACCCCGTACGACACGCCGCGCTCCCGGGCCGAGGCGTGGCCGCGGGCGGCGACATGCCCCCCCACCAGGAAGAACACGGACAGCGTCTGGAACGCCCAGGACACCGGTGCCAGCCAGGGCATGTGCGCCAGCGGACTGGTGGTGCTCAGACCGCCGTTGGCCGTGGTCAGGGCGGTGACCAGCCAGTGGCCCAGCACCACCCCGAGGATGGCGAAGGCGCGCAGGGCGTCCACCGCGCGGTCACGGTCGGCCGGAGTGGCGGTGTCCACCCGGTCCGCGAGGACAGACCAGCGGGCGTGGAGCTTACGCACGGGGGACCTCCCGGAGGGCGGTGGTGGCGGTGCCGGTGCCCGCGGCGGTGCTGGTGCCGGGGGCGGTGTCGGCGGTGCCGGTGCCCGCGGCGGTGCTGGTGCCGGGGGCGGTGTCGGCGGTGCCGAGGACGATGCGGGCCAGGCTGTCGAGGGACGGACTGCCCGGCTTCAGGTAGTCGCTGTGGCCTCCGGGGCCGGCGGTGAACGCCCGCGCGCCGAAGGCCGGGTGGACCGGGTCGGTGCCGAAGCCGATCCCGCCGAGCCGCACATGGGGCACGTGGCCGATCCAGTCGGCGCCGCCCCGCCCGGCCCAGACCCGGGCCCCGGTGGGCAGGGCGGCGGCGGACCCGGAGCCCGTACCCGGACTGCCGAACAGGGCCATGTCGGTGACCTTCGGGCCGGTCCGGGTCCGGGCGCAGACCACCGATCCGTAGGAGTGGCACAGCAGGGAGAGCCGCACGTCCGGCGCGGCGCGCTGCTCCAACCGGGACAGGAACGGGCCCAGTTCACCGGCGGCCCGGTCCGCGCGGTCGGCGGTCAGAACCGTCGTGCTGACCGTGCCGGGGGTGTCGTACCCGAGCCAGGCGACCACGGCGGAGCGCGGATGCTCGGCCTGGAGGCGCTGCTGCAGGGCGAGGGCCCCGGCACGGAACCTCTGGTAGGTGTCCAGTGTCGTATCGGAACCGGGCACCAGGACGCTGATCCGGTCGGCGGTGTCCACATCACCGAACACCTCCACCGCCCGGCCCCGGCCGCGGCCGTCGAAGGCGAGGAACCGGGCCGTCCCTCCGGCCTCCATGGCCCGGAGCTTCGCGGCACGCCCCGTACGGCCCGCGTCCTGCGCCATGCGGGCGGCCTCCGCGATATTGGCCAGATGGGCGGCGTACACGGACGGGGCGGGAGCCGACTCGGCGACGGCCGCGGGTGCGGGGGCCGGGACGTCGGGGGAGGCGGCGGCGGTGACCGGGACCACCACGGCCGCGGCGACGAGGCCGGCCAGCAGGGTGCGGCGAAGACGGCCGCGGGCGCGTCGGGGACCGCGGGGGCGGCGGGCGGCGTCCCGTACCTCTACCTCGCCGAAACCTTCGGGGCGGCTCATCGCGGTCTCTCTTCCTTCCCTCGGTCCGGAGGAGTTGGCGCTCGTCGCGCTGTCTCCGGTCTCGAAGTTAGGAATTGAGAGGCCTCGTTGGCGTCCTGCTGCGGAGCCGCCTTTTCACATGGCTCTCAGGTATGACAGGGCATACCTGAGAGGCAGCCGCCAGGCGGGGAGTTCATACCGGGGAAGGGGTTCCCCGGGCTGTCGACGAGGTGGCCGTCGGCGAGGATGCACAGGAGGTTGACGGATCTCTCGTCGGAGAACGCCTCCTCGCCGTGCACGGCGGGGCTCACCTCTCGGCCGGGTCCCCGCCCGGGAAGCCCATCAGGGTGTCCAGGGCCTGGGCCAGGCGGTCCAGGGTGTGGACCGTTTCCGCGAAGGCCTCCTCGCCCAGCGCCTCCGCGAGCCGGTCCGCCAGGGCCGCGTGGGACGGGCCGATGCGCGCGATCGCCGCGCGGCCCTCCTCCGTCGGGCGCAGCAGCTTCGCGCGCCGGTGGGCCGGGTTCGGGACGTACTCCGCCAGGCCCTTGGCCACCAGCAGGTCCGCGACGCGCTGGACGCTCTGCCGGGTGATGCCCATGACCCGGGCGATGCCCGCCACCGGCAGCGGCTCCCCGAGCACCGCGCCCAGCACCTGCCACCACGCCGCGGTCAGCCCGGCCGGCCGGGCCAGCTCCTCCGAGAGGGCGAGGAAGCGGCCGTTCAACCCGAAGATCCCGAGCGCGGTACGGCTCAGCAGGTCCTGCCGGGCCCGGGTGGAGAGGTCCGCCACGCCGCGAGGTTCAGGCATGGCCCCGCTCCGATGCGGCCATCAGGACCGGGTAGGCGCTCGCGTCCGAGTCGTGGAACAGGCGGTACCACGCATCCAGCACCTCCGGCTCGTAGACCCCCAGCCGGGCGAAGACCTCCCGGGCGAAGGCCACCGGTTCCGTCGGCCCCGCCGTGATGAGGTCGCCGTCCGTCACGGCGTCGGCCTCGACGTACCGCTCGGCCCCGGCGTAACCGGGCTGCTGCGCCAGGTAGAAGGAGGCGGCGCTGGTGTGGGCGTACCCGTCCAGCAGCCCAGCCCGGGCCAACCCCGCCGTGGCTCCGCAGATCGCCGCGACCGGGACCCCGGCCGCCAGGAACTCCCGGGCCTTGGCCGTAAAGGGGGCCAGCTCGTCGCCCGAGTCCCACAGTGAGGCGCCGGTCAGGATCAGCAGCGCCGAGTCCTGCGGGGCCAGGTCCGCGAGGGCCAGGTCGGGCTGGATGCGGACGCCGCCCATGGTGGTGACCGGTCGCTCGGCGGCGGGACCGACCGTACGGACCGCGTAGCCGCGCTGGGTGAGGTGGGCGGTGGTGTGGCCGGTCTCCCAGTCCGCGTACGTGTCATAGACCGCCAGGTGGACCGTCGTCCTCCTGCTCGGCGTCGTCTCCGCGGCCGCCGAGCTCGCCCTCGCGCTCGTCCCCGCGCCCGTGCTCGTCCCCGCGCCCGCCGTCGATGTCGTCTTCATCGTCCTGGCCTCCCGTCCGGGGCTCGCGGAGGCTCTGTCGGCTCTCCGAGCCCTCGTAGGTCCGTCGCCGTACCCCGATATGACAGCAGGCTGTCATCAAGCCAGTGTGCTGTCAATGGCGGCAACCGGTGGCGACAGACTGCCGAGGCCCGGCCCCCACCCGCATACAATCCGCCGATATCCCTCCTCACCTGCGCACTTTTAGCGTGGCCGCATGACCCCTCACGTCGCCACCGTCGCCACCGGCGCCAGCGGCGCGGCCGTCAAGGCCGCCGACCGCGCCCACGTCTTCCACTCCTGGTCCGCCCAGGCCCTGATCGACCCGCTCGCCGTCGCCGGGGCCGAGGGCTCGTACTTCTGGGACTACGACGGCAAGCGCTACCTCGACTTCTCCTCCCAGCTGGTCAACACCAACATCGGCCACCAGCACCCCAAGGTCGTCGCCGCCGTCCAGGAGCAGGCCGCCCGGCTCTGCACCCTCGCCCCCGGCTTCGCCGTCGACGTCCGCTCCGAGGCCGCACGCCTCATCGCCGAGCGCACGCCGGGCGATCTGGACAAGGTCTTCTTCACCAACGGCGGCGCCGAGGCCGTCGAGAACGCCGTACGGATGGCCCGTCTGCACACGGGCCGCGCCAAGGTGCTCTCGACCTACCGCTCCTACCACGGAGCCACCGCCGCCGCGATCAACCTCACCGGCGACCCGCGCCGCTGGCCCTCCGACACCGCCGCCGCGGGCGTCGTGCACTTCTGGGGCCCGTACCTCTACCGCTCGCCCTTCCACGCCACCACCGAGGCCGAGGAGTGCGAGCGCGCGCTCGCGCACCTCGCCGACACCATCGCCTTCGAGGGACCGGCGACCATCGCCGCGATCATCCTGGAGAGCGTGCCCGGCACCGCGGGCATCATGACCCCGCCGCCCGGCTACCTCGCCGGCGTCCGCGAGCTCTGCGACCGCCACGGCATCGTCTTCATCCTCGACGAGGTCATGTCCGGCTTCGGGCGCACGGGCCGTTGGTTCGCCGCCGAACACTGGGACGTCACGCCCGACCTGATCACCTTCGCCAAGGGCGTGAACAGCGGCTACGTCCCGCTCGGCGGTGTCGCCATCTCGGCCGCGATCGCCGAGACCTTCGCCACCCGGCCCTACCCCGGCGGACTGACGTACTCGGGCCACCCGCTGGCCTGCGCCGCCGCGGTGGCCACCATCAACGCCATGGAGGAGGAGGGCGTCGTCGAGCACGCCGCCCACCTCGGGGAGAACGTGATCGGTCCCGCGCTCGCCGAGATCGCCGAGCGGCACCCCTCGGTCGGCGAGGTCCGGGGCCTGGGCACCTTCTGGGCCGTGGAACTCGTACGGGACAAGGCGACGCGTGAGCCGCTCGTCCCGTACAACGCGGCCGGTGCGGACAACGCGCCGATGGCCGAATTCGCGGCGGCCTGCAAGGCCTCGGGCCTGTGGCCGTTCGTGAACATGAACCGGACGCACGTGGTCCCGCCCTGCACCATCACGGAGGCCGAGGCGAAGGAGGGCCTGGCCCTGCTGGACGAGGCGCTGACGGTGGCGGATCGGCACACCACCGGCGGGTGACCGCCCGGACGCGGACCTCGTCCCGACGACGGGGTCCGTCCGGGCAAGGGGCGGCATCCGCCGTATAACGGCTCTCACACGATCGGTTTCAGCCGCGCTGCCTGGCCTAAGGTGTCCGAAGTTCTACGGAGGAGACGGACCCCTATGCCAGGCAGCGGCGCTGTCACCCGCAACACACTTCGCCAGCAGATCGCCGACGCGCTGCGTGACGAGGTGCTCGCGGGACGCCTGCCGCCGGGGACCGAGTTCACCGTCAAGCAGATCGCCGAGCAGTACGAGGTCTCCGCGACGCCGGTACGCGAGGCACTCGTGGACCTCTCGGCCCAAGGACTGCTGGAGCTGGTGCAGCACCGGGGCTTCCGCGTCCGGGTGTACTCCGTCGACGACTACCGGGGGATGATCGAGGCCCGTACGCTCGTCGTGGACGGGATCTTCCGGCGGCTCGTCGAGCGCGGCATCCCGCCCGGCTCCGGCGAAAGGCTGGTGTCGGTGCGCCGTCGGGCCGAGGAGGCGTGTCGGGCCGCTCAGAGCGGTTCGCTCGACGTGCTGATCGGCTACGACCTGCGCTTCTGGAGGGAGCTGAGCGCGCTGGTCGGCAACATGTACATCTCGGAGTTCCTCCACCGGCTGCGCGTGCAGTGCTGGGTCTTCGCCGTGCCGCACCTGAAGGCGGCCGCCGATCCGCACGCCGGGCTGTGGTCCGGCCACAGCGAGCTGGTCGAGGCGGTGACGCGCGCGGACGCCGAGGAGGTACGCCGCCTCGTGCACGCCTACAACCAGCACGGCCTGGACTGGGCCGCAGGGCTGCGGACGGCGGACGCGTGAGCGACGTGAGCGACGTGAGCGGCGTAAGCGACATGAGTGACGTAAGCGATGTGAGCGGCGTGGACCGCTTCGACGGCATGGCCGGCGTGCACCGCTTCGAGGGCGGCCGGACGGCGATCCCCGAACCCGCCGGTGGCCCGGCCCGACCGGGCCGCCCTGCCGGCTCCGGCTCCGCCGCCGGACCCGGCCGCACGCCCGCCGCCCTGCTGCGCCGGAACGCGGGCGGCCTCACCGTCGTCCTCGCCTTCCTCGCCCTCTCCCTCTACGTCTTCCACGGCCTGTGGGCGGACCTCGACGGCCGCTACCTCAACGACGCGCTCCAGGACCAGAACCAGTGGGAGTGGTTCGTCGGCGTCACCACCGACAACATCACCCACCTGCGCAATCCGCTCTTCACCCGGGCCCAGGGCATGCCCGACGGCGTGAACCTGATGGCCAACGCGACCATGCTCGGCCTGACCGTCCCTCTCATCCCGGTCACCCTGCTCTTCGGCGAGACGGTCACCTTCGCGCTGGTCCTCACGCTCGGCATGGCCGCCAGCGCCTGGACCTGGTACTGGCTGATCCGCCGCCGTCTCGTGGACAGCCGCTGGGCCGCCGCGGCGGGCGGGGCGCTCGCCGCCTTCGCGCCGCCGATGGTCTCGCACGCCAACGGCCACCCGAACTTCGTGGTCCTGTTCATGATCCCGCTGATCATCGACCGGGCGCTGCGGCTGTGCGAGGGCCGCACCCCGGTGCGCGACGGGATCCTGCTCGGTCTGTTCGCCGCGTACCAGATCTTCATCGGCGAGGAGCCGCTGCTCATCGCCGCGCTGGGCATGCTGGTCTTCTGCCTCGCCTACCTGCTGGTCGACCGCCGGGGCGCCCTCGCCGCCGCGCGGCCGCTGGGCCGCGGCCTGGCCGTCGCCCTCGCCGTGTGCCTGCCGCTGCTGGCCGTCCCGCTGTACTGGCAGTTCCTCGGTCCGCAGAGCTACCACTCGGTGCTGCACGGGGACAACGCGGGGAACAGCCCGCGGGCCCTGATCGAGTACGCCGCCCGCTCCCTCTTCGGCGACCCCGAGACGGCGGGCCGGCTGGCCCTGAACACCACCGAGCAGAACGCCTTCTACGGCTGGCCGCTGCTGGCCTTCGGCGCGGCCGTGTGCGTGTGGCTGTGGCGGCGCCCGGTCGTCCGCGCGCTCGCGATCACCGGATGCGCGGCGCTGCTGCTGTCCCTGGGGCCGCGGGTGCCGGTGCCACGGACGGACGTGGTGCTGCCGGGTCCCTGGCGGCTGATGGTCGAGCTGCCGCTGTTCGAGTCGGTGATCGAGGGGCGCGTGGCGATGGTGTGCGCGCCGGTGCTGGGGGTGCTGCTGGCCCTGGCGCTCGACCGGATCGTCCGGCTGCGGCCGCGCGAGCTGCGCACCCTCGGGCTGCTGGGGGTGGCGGCGGCGCTGGTCCCGGTGCTGCCGCTGCCGCTGGCGGTGCGGGAGCGGGCACCCGTACCGGAGTTCATCACCTCGGGGGCGTGGAAGCCGTACCTCCGCGAGGGGGAGGCGCTGGTCCCGGTGCCGCTGCCGGATCCGGGCCAGGCGGACGCACTGCACTGGCAGGTCGAGGCGGACTTCGGCTTCCGGCTGGCCGGCGGCTACTTCAACGGGCCCTGGGGCCCCGAGCGGATCGGGATCTACGGGGCGACGCCGCGGCACCTGTCGAACCTGCTGCGGGACGTCCGCTACGGGGCGCAGCCGCCGGAGGTCACGCCGGAGTGGCGCGAGCAGGCCCGGCAGGACCTGGCGTACTGGAAGGCGGGCGCGGTGGTACTGCCGGCCCAGGACCGCGACGCGGAGCTGCGGGAGCTGCTGACCGCGCTGCTGGGGTCGCAGCCCGAGCAGGTGCGGGACGTGTGGGTCTGGCGGGTGGGCTCGGCGGCGACCCCGCCGCATGACGCGGGTGCACCGGTCCGCTAGCACCGTCTTCGCGTCCGCCGGGACCGTCTTCGCGCGAAAGGGACCGGCTTCCCGGCGGCGGAGCCCGGGGCTTCGCGTGCCAGGTTTTGCGCAGCCCTTCGCTGAGGGTGTTCGGCGCATTACGCTGGCACGATCGGCGGCAACGACTGATCGGAGGCCGCGTGGCCTGTGACCTGTGGCTCGTCCCTCTTGTCGATGTGCTGTGCCACAGCCCCGACAATCCCTTCGCGGAGGAGATCGCCGCGTACGACAAGGCGCTGGGCGAGGCCGGACTGCCGTCCGTGCCCGTCTTCGCTTACATGCCGGGCCTGAGCGGGGACGTGGCCCCGGTCGCCGGCTTCGACTACGACGCCCTGCACTTCCTGCGCCGGGCGTACCTGCTCCAGGTCTGCGGGCTGCCGGTGACGCCGGTGGACGAGCTGGGCGGGGACTACGAGCAGCTGCTGGAGATGTTCGAGGCCACGGCCCAGCAGTCGCACCTCGTGTGGCACTACGACCACGCCGGGGCCTACGTACCGGTGGACTTCGCGGCTCCGCTGGCCAACGAGGAGCTGCTGGCCGGGGGCGGTCCGCTCGGCTCGGCCCAGGGGCTGCTGCGGGAGCTGGGCTTCGTGGCCCCCGCGATCGGGATCGACCCGGGCAATCCCCCGGCGGCCCCTGCGCCGCCGGGGCGGCCGACGTCGCTGGAGGAGCCGGCGGGGCCGATCCCGTACGACTCCAGTCCCTTCGCGCGGGAGCGGCACGTCTGGCTGGGCCTGCACGCGGCCGCCACCCGGAGCCTCGCCCAGGGCTCCATGATCATCTTCAGCTGACCCGCCCCGCCCGGGCCCGGCCGAACGGGCCGGACCCGGGCCGCGGGATCAGCGCGGCTGCTCCGGCGGCCGCTGGCGGGGCATGTTGGGGCGGGTCCCCGGCGGGAGGGGGAAACGGGTCGGGGGAAAACCCGCTTCCGGCCGGGAGGAGGCCCCCGACAGGGACTGCATCACCAGCGGCGCCGGCCACGAGCTGAACTCCACCATCCACTCCGCGGTCTCGGACCGCACGAGCTCCGTCAGGTCCTCGGAGAACCGCCGCAGCACCGTCAGGCACCGCTCCGCCGCCTCGCTCGCCGTGCCCTCCGTCGGCCCGAGAACCTCGCGCACGTTCTCCGAGGCCCAGTCGAACTGGAGCGTCTGGAGCCGCCGCTGCACCGCCTGGGCCGTCGCCACGTCCCGCATCCAGCCCGAGGTCATCCCGAAGAAGCGGTCACACGCCAGGCAGGCAGCGCCCAGCAGCAGCGAGAGGTACCCGTACGCAGCCGCTCCCCGGAGCGAGCCCGTCACCTCCAGCAGCGGCATCGAGGCGCCCACGACCGCCCCCACCGCGGCGCCCACCCGCAGGATCCGCGCGCCCCGGCGCTTCCAGGCCCGGTCGGACAGGTACCACTCGGCGGTGCGCAGCGCGTCGGCCTCGACCCGCCGGTAGAGCTCGTCGAGCCGCTCGGCGGGCTCGCCCCAGTCCCCGAGGGGAAAGGGGCCACCGGTCAGATCGCCCGCCGCCATGGGTCCGCCGCCCTCCTCCCGGGACCCCCGGGGATCCCGGGGATCCCGAGGTGGCCCCTCGGGCTGCATCTCCGGCTGGCTCACCCGGCACTCCCTCTGCCTGCGCTGACGTGTGGTGGTGCGCGTGTGCGCAATGATGCGCATGCTCTTCCTACCTTCGAATGGCGGCCCATGGGCATGGAATCCCCGGATTTCCGCCCGCAAGGAGCTCTCCATCAGGTACGCGCATGTCCGTTCTCTCACTCGAAAGAGTTGGTCCTCTCGGCGTAGGGCGCGCCGCCCGGGGCTCACGTAGGCTCGGATTGACCGAGCGTCCCGATGTACGGAGTGAGTGACCTGTGATTCCCGGTGGTGGTCAGCCCAACATGCAGCAGCTGCTCCAGCAGGCCCAGAAGATGCAGCAGGATCTCGCGGCGGCCCAGGAGGAGCTGGCGCGTGCCGAGGTCCAGGGCCAGTCCGGCGGCGGCCTGGTCCAGGCGACCGTCACCGGTGCCGGCGAGCTGCGCGCCCTGGTGATCGACCCGAAGGCCGTGGACCCCGAGGACACCGAGACCCTCGCGGACCTGGTCGTCGCGGCGGTCCAGGCGGCGACGGAGAACGCCCAGGCGCTCCAGCAGGAGAAGCTGGGGCCGCTGGCCCAGGGGCTGGGCGGCGGGAGCGGTATCCCCGGCCTGCCGTTCTAGCCCGACCTTCCCGACCCGCACCGACCCCGAACACTGAACACCGAAAGAAGGCAGTCCGTTGTACGAAGGCGTGGTCCAGGACCTGATCGACGAACTGGGCAGGCTGCCCGGCGTCGGGCCCAAGAGCGCGCAGCGGATCGCCTTCCACGTCCTGCAGGCCGAGCCCACCGACGTCCGGCGGCTGGCGCACGCCCTGCTGGAGGTCAAGGACAAGGTCCGGTTCTGCGCCGTGTGCGGAAACGTGGCGCAGGAGGAGCGGTGCGGCATCTGCCGCGACCCGCGCCGCGACCTCGCCGTCATCTGCGTGGTCGAGGAACCGAAGGACGTCGTCGCGATCGAGCGGACCCGCGAGTTCCGCGGCAGGTACCACGTCCTGGGCGGTGCGATCAGCCCGATCGAGGGCGTCGGCCCGGACGACCTGCGTATCCGCGAGCTGCTGGCGCGGCTCGCCGACGGTGAGGTGACCGAGCTGATCCTCGCCACCGACCCGAACCTGGAGGGGGAGGCGACCGCCACGTACCTCGCTCGCATGATCAAGCCCATGGGCCTGAAGGTCACCCGCCTGGCCAGCGGGCTCCCCGTCGGGGGAGATCTGGAGTACGCGGACGAGGTCACGCTCGGGCGGGCCTTTGAAGGAAGGCGACTTCTCGATGTCTGACGCAACGCTGCACGCCCTGGCTCAGGATCCGGACGATTTCGCGGTCCAGATCTCGGACCAGATCGAGTCCTTCATCGTCGCGGTCACCGAGGTGGCCAAGGGCGAGGACCCGGACAGCGCGGTGCCCTTCCTCCTCCTGGAGGTCTCCCAGCTCCTGCTGGCGGGCGGCCGGCTGGGCGCGTACCAGGACGTCCTGCCCGACGAGCGCTACGAGCCCGACCTCGGCCCGGAGCCGGACGTGGACGAGCTGCGCGAGCGGTTCGCGTACCTGCTGGAACCGGTCGACGTGTACTCCGAGGTCTTCGACCCCTACGAGCCGCGCAAGGCGCCGGTCGCGCACCGGATCTCCGACGACCTCGCCGACGTGGTGGCGGACCTGAGGCACGGCCTGGCGCACTACCGGGCCGGCCGGACCACCGAGGCCCTGTGGTGGTGGCAGTTCTCGTACTTCACCAACTGGGGCCCGACCGCCTCGGCCACCCTGCGCGCCCTGCAGTCCCTGGTCGCCCACGTCCGGCTGGACCAGCCGCTGGAGGCCCTGGACGGTCTGGACACCGACGAGGACCTGGCCGAGGACGACCTCGCCGAACAGGCCGGACGGGTGATGGCCGAGGAAATCGGCGCACGGCTGGGTCTGCCGGGGAAATAGGGAACTCCGGCTTCGTTCCGAACGTCTCATCATGCGGTACGGAACGGTCGGATCGCGGCCGCTCGTTAGACTGCACCAGCAATGAGACGGACTGAGCGAGGAGCGCACGTGGGCCTTGTCGTGCAGAAGTACGGAGGCTCCTCCGTAGCCGATGCCGAAGGCATCAAGCGCGTCGCCAAGCGGATCGTGGACGCCAAGAAGAACGGCCACCAGGTGGTCGTCGTGGTTTCCGCGATGGGCGACACGACGGACGAGCTGATCGATCTCGCCGAGCAGGTATCCCCGATGCCTGCCGGGCGCGAATTCGACATGCTGCTGACCGCCGGAGAGCGTATCTCCATGGCCCTGCTGGCCATGGCGATCAAAAACCTGGGCCACGAGGCCCAGTCGTTCACCGGCAGCCAGGCAGGCGTCATCACCGACTCGGTCCACAACAAGGCGCGCATCATCGATGTCACGCCGGGCCGGATCCGCACCGCGCTGGACGAGGGCAACATCGCCATCGTCGCCGGCTTCCAGGGCGTGTCCGCGGACAGCAAGGACATCACCACCCTCGGGCGCGGTGGTTCCGACACGACGGCCGTGGCGCTGGCCGCCGCGCTCGACGCCGAGGTGTGCGAGATCTACACCGACGTGGACGGCGTCTTCACCGCGGACCCCCGCGTCGTGAAGAAGGCGCGGAAGATCGACTGGATCTCCTCGGAGGACATGCTCGAACTCGCCGCCTCCGGCTCCAAGGTGCTGCTGCACCGCTGCGTCGAGTACGCACGCCGATACAACATCCCGATCCACGTCCGCTCGTCCTTCTCGGGACTGCCGGGCACCTGGGTCAGCAACGAAAAGCCCGAGTCGCAAGGGGACGAGCAGGTGGAGCACGCCATCATCTCCGGAGTCGCCCACGACGTCTCCGAAGCCAAGATCACGGTCGTCGGCGTCCCGGACAAGCCGGGCGAGGCCGCGGCGATCTTCCGCGCCATCGCGGACGCCGAGATCAACATCGACATGATCGTGCAGAACGTGTCCGCGGCCTCCACCGGGCTCACGGACATCTCCTTCACGCTCCCCAAGGCGGAGGGCCACAAGGCCATCGACGCCCTGGAGAAGGCGAAGGGCGCCATCGGCTTCGACTCCCTGCGCTACGACGACCAGATCGGCAAGATCTCCCTGGTCGGCGCCGGCATGAAGACGAACCCGGGCGTCACCGCCTCCTTCTTCCAGGCGCTGTCCGACGCGGGCGTCAACATCGAGCTGATCTCGACCTCCGAGATCCGCATCTCGGTGGTGACGCGCCAGGACGACGTCAACGAGGCCGTCCGCGCCGTGCACACGGCCTTCGGGCTGGACTCCGACAGCGACGAAGCCGTCGTCTACGGAGGCACCGGACGATGACCGCGACCCGGTCGACCCCGGCTCCGGCGCTCGCCGTGGTCGGGGCGACCGGAGCAGTCGGTTCGGTCCTGCTCCAGATGCTGTCCCAGCGCGCGGACGTCTGGGGCGGCATACGCCTGATCGCCTCCGCGCGCTCGGCCGGCCGCAGGCTGGCCGTGCGCGGGGAGGAGGTCGAGGTGCTCGCCCTCACCGAGGACGCCTTCGACGGCCTCGGCGGCGGCGATGTGGCGGTCTTCCTGACCCCGGCCGAGGTGTCGGCCCGGTGGGCGCCCGCCGTGACGGCCCGCGGGGCCGTCGTCGTCGACCGCTCCGCGGCCTTCCGGGAGGACCCCGAAGTGCCGCTGGTGGTGCCCGAGGTCAACGGGAAGGCCGCCCGGATGCGGCCGCGCGGCATCGTCGCGGGCCCCGACTGCGTGACCGCCGCGATGATCGCGGCTCTGGGCGCGCTGCACGCCGCGTACGAGCTGGTCGACCTGACCGTCTCCTCGTACGAGGCCGCCAGTGCCGGCGGCCGCTCGGGAACGGAGGCGCTGCGCCGCCAGACCGCGCTGGTCGCGGGCACCGCACTGGGAGAGCAGACCGGGGACGTACGGCGGGCCGTGGGCGAGGACACCGGTCCCTTCGCGGCCCCCCTCGCCCTGAACGTGGTGCCGTGGTCCGGGGAGCTGCGCGAGGACGGCTGGTCCTCGCAGGAGCTGGCCGTACGGTCCCAGACGCGCCGGATCCTGGAGCTGCAGGCGCTCCCGGTGGCGGTGACCTGCGTACGGGTACCGGTGCTGACCGGGCATTCGCTGACCGTACGGGCCCGGTTCGAGTCCGAGGTGGACGCGGGCCGTGCGCGGGAGATCCTGGAGGCCGCGCCCGGCGTGGTCCTCGCGGACGACCCGGCGGCGGGGGAGTTCCCCACCCCCGTGGACGCGGCGGGCACGGATCCGGCCTGGGTCGGGCGGATGCGGGCCTCCCTGGACGATCCGCACTCCCTGGAGTTCTTCGTGTGCGCCGACAATCTGCGGCACGGGGCCGCACTGAACGCCCTGCAGACCGCGGAACTGATCGCTGGTGAATTCGCGTATTTCACTTTGTAGGATCAGTGCTGATCCCTTGATCAAGGTGATGGCCTGACTGCCGCCTGGACGGGCGGGGCAATCAGGAAGAGCGGGTACGCATGAGGGCAAGAGGGATTTTGCTGGTGAGGCTGCCTCGCGCGTACAACCCTGGTGGGGGGACGCGTGTCCAACTGGCGTGGCAGAGGCACTTCTCGACTTCGCCGTCGTTCCGGCCCGCAGCGTGCCCGCTGCGCCGCGTCGGCGTCTCCCGGTGCCCGGCGGCCGCCCGGTGATCGTTCCCGTCCCGCCGGTGGTGCCGCCCGTGCAGCCGGCCGCACCGACCGTCCTGCCGACCCGGGGCGGCCGCGTGCCCGCGCCGCGTGATGGCGCGGAGGCGGAGGGCGCGGCCGCGGCAGCCGAGCCCGTCGTCGTCGCCGGCACCACCGTCGACCACCTCACCGAGACCTACCAGGCCCACTACCGCTCCCTGCTCGGCCTGGCCGCGCTGCTCCTCGACGACACCGCCTCCTGCGAGGACGTGGTCCAGGAGGCGTTCATCCGCGTGCACTCGGCCCGCAACCGGGTCCGCGACCGCGAGAAGACCCTGGCGTACCTGCGCCAGACCGTCGTCAACCTCTCGCGCTCGGCCCTGCGCCGGCGCATCCTCGGCCTCAAGCTGCTGTCGAAGCCGATGCCGGACATGGCCAGCGCCGAGGAAGGCGCCTACGACCAGCTGGAACGGGACGATCTCATCAAGGCGATGCGCGGACTGCAGCGGCGCCAGCGCGAGGTGCTGGTGCTGCGGTACTTCGCGGACATGACCGAGGCCCAGGTCGCCGAGACGCTCGGCGTCTCGCTCGGCTCGGTGAAGGCGTACGGATCGCGGGGCATTGCCGCGCTGCGGGTGGCGATGGAGGCTGCGCAGTCATGACGGACGACCACATGCCGCCGGGCGGGCAGAGCGAGGAGCAGGCACTGCGCAGCCTGCTGCGCGGGGCCGTCGAGGGCCTGGAGCCCGCCGAGGACGCGCTGGAGCGGCTGCGGTACGCCGTACCCGTGCGCAGGACCCGCAAGCGGCGGGCCCTGGTCGGTGCGGCCGTGGGCGTCCTGCTGGCCGGGGCGGCGGTCCCGGCGGCCCTGCACCTGCACCCCACGGGCGCGGAGGGCGACACCGGCGAGCACTCGGCGATGGCCGGCCACGAGGAGCCCGGCACGGCCGTGGGCGGTTCCGGCTCGGACCCCCACCAGAACGGCGCGGGCGCCGCGCCGGAGTCCAGCCCGAGCGCAGGGAAGGACCCGGCCGCCGGCGGTTCCGGCGACCGGCCGGACTCCCGCGCGGGCGGATCCCCGTCGGGCGGCGCCTCGGCCGCTCCCTCGGCCGGCGCCTCCGCCGGCCTGGGCACCGGCCCGCTGCCCCCGGTGGCGGTGCCGGGCGTGCCGGGATGCAGCGGGGAGCAGCTCGGGGTGCAGGGCAGCGCGGGCGCACCGGAGCCCGACGGCACGGTGTACGGCAGCTTCAAGGTCACCAACGTCTCCACGCGGGGCTGCGCGGTCCTCGGCCCGGACACGGTGACCGCGGCTTCGGTGACGCCCTCGGCGCCCGGGAAGAGCTCCGGGGTCACCGTGGTCGGCCACACGGCCGGGGACCCCGCGGCGGGGCTGCCCGATCCGTCGGCGGAGACACCGCAGCTGCTGCTCCAGCCGTACACGGCCTACGAGGTCCGCTTCGCATGGGTGCCCTCGGCGCAGTCCTGCCCGGCGGCCACCCCACCCCCGATCGGCGAGCCCCCGTCGGGCGGCTCCGCGCAGAGCACCGGACGGGCGGCGGGGGACGAGGCCACCCGGCACAGCGATCCGCAGACGGGCGGCACGGCGCCGGAGCCCACCGGGGTGGCGGTGTCCCACACCCCGAACACGGCGGTGCCCGGCGCGCCGGTCACGCAGACCACCATCCCGGCGGCCTGCGGGGGCACGGTCTACCGGACGGGCGTCATTCCGCTGGAGGGGCCGAAGCCGACGCCGTAGGCGGTGCCGGAGCGGCCGCGGCCGCAGCGGGCGCGGCCGCAGCGGGCGCGGCCGGCTCCGCAGGCTCCTGCGGCTGCGGCTGCGGCTGGGGCTGCGGCTCGGGCAGCAGCCCGGCCTCGGCGTCGCGCAGGGTCTCCACCTCGCGGCGGTACAGCCGGAACCACATGAACAGCAGGAAGCCGATGAAGACGAACCACTCGCCGGTGTAGCCGAGGTTCTGGAAGGCCTTCAGGTCGAGCCCGGTGTTGCTCGGCGCCTGCGCGGGCACGGGCGTCAGCCCGTCCGCCGGGCTCTGCACCGTCAGCCAGGCGTCGTACAGCCCGTACGGCACGAGGTTGACCAGCGAGGCCGCCCCGATGACCCCGAGCTGCCCGGCCGGCAGGCCGCCCTCGGCGTGCACTCCTTTGGTGGTGGCGCTCTCCGAGGCCTGGAGGGCGCCGGTGACCTCGACCCTTCCGGTCGGCGCGGCGGGCGCCTTCGCCGGGTCCGCCCGGCCCGGCAGCCAGCCCCGGACCACCGGGACGGCCTTGCCCGAGTCGGTCTTCAGCAGGGTCAGGACGTAGAAGCCGGACTTCCCGTCCAGCTGCCGGTCCGGTACCAGCAGCTGGTCGGCGTACTCGCCGGAGGCGGAGGCGAGCCGCCCGGAGGTCGTCTTGTCCACCGGGAGCAGCGACTCCAGCGGCTCGGCCGGCCGGTCGGGGTGCTGCGAGGCCGCCTCCCGGTGGGTGGCGACGCGGTCCTCGAAGCGGCCGAGCTGCCAGGTGCCCATGAAGAGGCAGACGGGAACGGCGAGCGCGACGAAGACGTTGATCCCCCACCAGCGCGGGGTCAGGAGAAACCGGTGCACCCCACCACGGTACGGGGGGTGCACCGGATCACCGGGGCCGGGTCGGGCGCGAAGGCGTACCGGGCCCGGGCACGAAGGCGTGCCGGGCCGGGCGGTGAGGCGTTCCGGATCAGACGGGAAGGCGTTCCGGAAGGTGCTTGCGGACGAACTCCAGCTCCATCCGGACCTGCTTGATCCGCTCCTCCACCACGAGCGAGCCGTGCCCCGCGTCGTAGCGGTACACCTCGTGCACCGCGCCGCGGGCCGCCAGCCTCTCGACGTAGTTGTCGATCTGCCGTATCGGGCAGCGGGGGTCGTTGACGCCCGCCGCGATGTGGACGGGAGCCTTCACCGCGTCCACGTACGTGAGCGGCGAGGAGGCCTCGAAGCGGTCCGGGACCTCCTCCGGCGTGCCGCCGAAAAGGGTGCGGTCCAGGGACTTCAGCGCCTCCATCTCGTCGTGGTACGCGGTGACGTAGTCGGCGACCGGTACGGCGGCCAGGCCCACGGCCCAGGCGTCCGGCTGGGTGCCGAGGCCCAGCAGCGCCAGGTAGCCGCCCCAGGAGCCGCCCGAGAGCACCAGCCGGGCCGGGTCGGCGAGCCCGGAGGCCACCGCCCACTCCCGGACCGCCGCGATGTCCTCCAGCTCGATCAGGCCGACGCGGTGCTTGAGGGCGTCCGTCCACTCCCGGCCGTATCCCGTCGAGCCCCGGTAGTTGACCCGGACGACCGCGAAACCGTGGTCGAGCCAGGCCGCCGGGGTCGCGGCGAACGCGTCGCTGTCGTGCCAGGTGGGCCCGCCGTGGAGCTCGAAGATCGTCGGGAAGGGGCCCTCGCCGTGGCCCGCGGGCCGCTGCGCGAGCGCGTGGATCCGCCCGCCGGGGCCCTCCACCCAGGCGTCTTCCACCGGCACCGAGCCGGGCGCCCGGAAGCCCGGGGGTTCGAGGACGATCCCGCCCGCGGTCGACCGTACGGCCGAGGGCTCGGCCGCCGAGGACCACTGGTACTCCACCGTCCCGTCGGGCCGTGCCGTCGCACCCGACACCGTCCCGGGCGGCGTGTCCACGCGTACGAGCTCCTGCGCGGCGAGGTCGTAGCGCCAGAGCTCGCTGCGCGCCTCGAAGCTGTGCTCGATGAGCAGCGCGGAGCCGTCGGGATACCACTCGGCGGCCACGTCGCCGGGCAGGTCGACCGCCAGGTCCTCCTGGGCGCCGGTGGCCACGTCCCACACCATCGGCTCCCAGCGGCCGCGCCGCTGGTGGCCGACCAGCAGCCGGGTGTCGCCGGCGACCGGCGCGAAACCGAGCACCTCCAGGCCCAGCTCCACGGTGCCGCCGCGGGAGTCGTCGAGCTCGGCGACGGTGCTGCCGTCGAGGGTGAGCACCCGCAGCGCCGCGTGCATGGCGTCGCCGTGCTCGGTGTGCTCGACGGCGATCAGGGTCCCGTCGCGGGACAGGTCACCGACGCCCGCCGATTCGCGGTGCCGGTAGACGACCGAGGGCAGCGTGCCGTCCGGCCGCACGACGTGGATGGTCGTGCCCTCCTCGTCGGTGGACCGGCCGACGACGGCCGTGCCGTCCCGGCCGAGGGCCAGGCCCGCCGGGTAGGAGGGGTCGAGGCCGGGGGTGGCCGGCTCGTCGGGGCCGCCCGCGAACGGCTGGCGCACCCACACGCCGAACTCGTCGCCGTCGGTGTCGGAGAACCACCAGATCCACTCGCCGTCGGGGGAGAGGGTGCCGTCGGTGGTGCCGTTGGGACGGTCGGTGGCCTGCCGCTGCGAGCCGGTGGCGCGGTCCCAGGCGTAGAGCTCGTACGTCCCCGTCGCGTTCGAGACGAAGAGGCAGCGGTCCGGGGCGTCCTCGGCCCAGTCGGGCAGCCCGACGCGCGGGGCGCGGAAGCGCTTCTCCCAGTCGGGCACGGCCGTGTTGTCAGTCATACCCCCATGTAACCCGATCGGCGCTGTCGGATGGTCCCCGGCAGCGGGAGGGGGCAGCGTGGGCCGGGACCCAGCCTGCTGTTTTCCCGTGAGGAGTGATCATGGTGAAGAAGCGCAAGGAGCCGACGCAGGAGAACCGCGGCTCTGCGGAGTCCCGGTCCCCGCAGAAGTCGACACAGCTGGTCGAGGACGTCCGCGAGGCCCAGGTGATGGCCTTGAAGGAAGACCGGATGCGCGAGCAGCGCATGAAGGGCGGGCGCGGCTGACGCGTCCCCCTGCGGGGGCGGCACCCCCGTGGGGGCGCCGCCCCCGCGCGCGTCGTCCCGCCCCCGGGGTGAGCCCCGCCCCGGATCGCCCGCTCGCTCCGGATGCCGTGTCGGGTGAACGGGGGGACAGTGGAGGGCGTACGCCCTCCGGAGCGCCCCGAGGAGGCCCGATCATGGCCAAGAAGGCTCGCAGCGGTACGTCGCAGGCCGCCGAGCGTGAGCACGAGCGCGCGAAGAACACGGCGGCCGAGGCGCGCGCCAAGGCCGCGGCCCGGGACGCGCAGACGCTCTCCGCGAAGACGCGGGGAATGCAGCAGAAGGCTCAGGCCAAGCGCGGCTGAGTCGCCCGCCCACCCTGCGGCCCCGGCCGTAGGGTGGCCGGCATGCGGATGATCGTCCGGGGCGCCCGGCTGCTGCACACCGACGGAACCGACGGCACCAAAGGCACCGATGACCCCGGCGGGGTGGGAGGGGCCGGTGGGGCCGGAGGGCTCTTCGACGTCGAGGTCGCCGAGGACGGCCGGATCGCGCGGGTGGTCCCGTACGACGACCAGAAGGAACCGTCGGCGACCGGCACGCTCATCGAGGCGCACGGCGCCCTGCTCACCGCCCCCTTCGTCGAGCCCCACATCCACCTGGACACGGCCCTGACGGCGGGCGAGCCGCGTCCGAACGCCTCCGGGACGCTCTGGGAGGGCATCGCCTGCTGGAGCGAGCGCAAGCGGACCCTGACGCGCGAGGACGTGATCGCGCGGGCCACGGAGGTGCTGCGCTGGCAGGCGGCGCAGGGGGTGCTGCACGTGCGGACGCACTGCGACGTCACCGACCCCTCGCTGACCGCGCTGGACGCGCTGCTGGAGGTGCGCGACCGCGTGCGCGACGCCATGCACCTCCAGATCGTGGCCTTCCCGCAGGAGGGCATCGTGTCCTTCCCCGGCGGCGAGGTCCTGCTGCGCGAGGCGGTCGCCCGCGGTGCGGACGTGGTGGGCGCGATCCCGCACTTCGAGGACACCCGGGAGGACGGGGTCGCCTCCCTGGGCATCGCCTTCGCGGTGGCCGAGGAGCACGGGCTGCGCGTGGACGCGCACTGCGACGAGATCGACGACGAGCAGTCCCGCTTCGTGGAGGTGCTGGCCACGCTCGCCCTGCGCTCGGGCCTGCGGGAGCGGGCCACCGCCTCGCACACGACGGCGATGGGCTCCTACGGCGGTGCGTACAGCTTCAAACTCCAGCGCCTGCTGGCACGGTCGGGAATCAGCCTGGTCTCCAACCCGTTCGCCAATCTCAACCTCCAGGGCCGCTTCGACGCCTATCCGCGGCGGCGCGGCCTCACCCAGGTCAAGGAGATGCTGGCCGCGGGGGTCAACGTGGCCTTCGGGCACGACGACGTGATGGATCCGTGGAACGCGCTGGGCACCGCCAACCCGCTGCAGACCGCCCTCGTCGGGCTGTACGCCGCCCAGCTCACCGGCGCGGACGAGATCCCGGTGGCCTTCTCGATGGTGACCGACCGGGCGGCGCGGGTGCTCGGCCTGTCGGACGCGGAGTACGGCATCACGCCGGGCGCGCCCGCCTCCTTCGTGCTGCTGCCCGCGGCCTCGCCGCAGGAGGCGATCCGCCGCCAGGTCCGGCCCCGCTACGTCGTCTCGCACGGCACCGTACTCGCCGAGACCCCGCCGGCCCCGACCCTCCTGTCCTGGCCGGGGGAGGCCCCCTCCGAGGTGGACTTCAACCGCCCGTAGGCTGCGCTCCCATGACGACACGTGGGAACTGGACCCGGGACACTGCGGCGGGCCGGACGGCCCTGGAGATCGCCTCCGAGTACGCGGACGAGGCGCTGCTGAACCACTCCGTCCGCTCGTACGCCTTCGCCGCCGAGTACGCGGCCCGGCACGGGCTCGCGTACGACGAGGACCTGTTGTACGTCAGCGCGCTGCTGCACGACCTGGGGCTGACGGCGCCGTTCGACAGCCACACGCTGCCCTTCGAGGAGGCGGGCGGCCATGTGGCGCGCGTGCTGACGGCGGGGCTGGGCTGGCCGGCGGACCGGCGGGCCCGGGCCGAGGAGGTGATCGTGCTGCACATGCGGGACGACGTCACGGTGGCCGAGGACGTCGAGAGCCACCTCCTCCAGGTCGGTACCAGCGCCGACGTGTCGGGCCTGCGGGTGGCCGATTTCGATCCGGCTTTCACCGCCGCCCTGCTGGAGGCGTACCCCCGGGCCGGCTTCGGCGCGGCCTTCCTCGCCCTGGTCGAGGACCAGGCGGTCCGCAAGCCCGAGTGCGCGGCGGCCTCGTACGTGGCGGGCGGCGCCGCGACCCGCATCGCGGCCAACCCCCTGGACCACCGCGGCGGCGTCCGGCTCTAGGCCCGGGCCGTCGAAGTCCCGTCGAAGGCTCGTCAAAGGTCCGTCCCGCGGGGTGGCGGAGATAGCCTGCCCGTATGCCGTGGGACTGGGACTGGGACGAGGCCGGGACACCGCATCCGCTGGCCCGGCTCCGGGCCGGGCGCAGCGAGCAGGAGCCGGACCGGCTGCCCGAGGTGCGGGAGCTGGAGGTGCTCGGCTGGGAGCCCGCGCCCGAGGACCTGCTCTGGGTGTTCCTCCCGTACGTCTGGCCCCCGGAGCACCGCACCTGGGTCCCGGACCGCTCGACCCACTGGGCGGTGGAGACCCGCCTCGACGGCCACGGCCACATCACCGGCGTGGAGTGCGCCCCGCTCCCGGAGCCGGACGTCCACGAGCTCGACCGGGAGGCCGAGGAGGTGCTCGCCGCCCTCGGGTTGCCGCCCCGGCCGCCGGGCCGGCTGTGGTTGCTGCGCCCGGTCGGCCCCTTCCCGACGGTCGGGGCGGTGCTCGACCACCTGCGGACGGTGGCGGCCGAGCGCGGGGTGGAGGCCGGGGCCGGCAGCGCGGCCTTCCTCGCCCTGGCCGGCGCCGAACTCGGCTCACTGGCCCAGCACATGGACTGACGCCTGGGGCGAGGACACCCGGGTGCGGCTTAGGGTGCCTGCATGCGTGTGCGTCTGCAGCAGATCGTCGTCGACTGCCGGGAGCCGCGGGCCCTGGTGCGGTTCTGGGCCCGGCTGCTGGGCGGTGAGCCCGTCGACCGGGCCCGGGGCTGGTCGCACGTCGACCTGCCGGGGGTGGCCCGGCTCGCCTTCCAGCCGGTTCCCGAGGACAGGGCGGGGAAGAACCGGCTCCACCTGGACCTCGCCGTCGACGACCTCGCGGCGGCCACCGAGGAGGCGGTGGCCCTGGGCGCCGCCCGGGTGGGCGCCGCGGTCACCGACGACCAGGGCTCCTTCCAGGCCATGCGCGACCCGGAGGGCAACGAGTTCTGCCTCGTGAGCGGCTGAGGGGCCGCGGGCACGGCCGGTTCGGGCCGATCCCTCCGTATCGTCCCGGCGCGACCGCCGGGACACAGTCGGGGTGGCGGGATGTGAACCCACGACCTCTTCGTCCCGAATGAGGTTCGAGTCTTAGGCCCGCACGCCATTTTCAAGGAATGTGCAGGTCAGAGCGTCGTTAGCGTCGGCTCCGGGAGGCTCCCAAGAGCCTTCCTCACAAGATTTTCTCCCAGGATTCTTCCAGCGCCCATGTCCCTTGAGGCGGCCCGGAGCCCTGTGGCTTACTCATGCGTGGTCGCACGACGGGGTCATGAAAGCTTTCCGCCCCGGGCTCGTTCTGTCAGCTCACCGGGAGTACGCGGCGCCACTGTCCGAGGATCGACCGCATCAGTGGGTGCGCCTGAGCTGTACGTCCCCGCCAGCTGCTCGAACCGGTCGTGTTCCTTACCCAGAACACGCGGCTGTCCTGTGACCGAAGTTGGACCGGTTGTCATCGAAGTGGGACCACCGGCCGTTTGTGGCCGACGAGCGGTGTGTGCCGGCCCTGCCGTTGTGGCAGGGCCGGCACCCGGTCGCGCCCGGGGCGCGGTGGTCCTACGTGTACTGGAGGTCGATGACCTGGTAGAAGGCGTGTCCGGTGTCGGCGACCTCCCATACTGCGAGCAGGACCTGGTGCCCGGCGCCGCGCTGGGGCAGGCGCATGGTGTGGGTGGTGGGCTCGCTGGGGACGAGGTCATCGGCTGACCAGTAGGGCTGTCCGCTGAGCTGGACGCTGTGGAAGGGCTCCCTGTCGAATTGGGCTCGGGACAGGGGCTGGGTAGGGTCCCAGCCGTTCTTGGTGAGGAAGTAGTTGAAGCGGCGGGTCTTGTGGGGCGCGTGGAAACCCCAGGTGAGTTCCAGGTTCTCGCCTGAGGTGACCGGGTGCTTCTTCCAGTCGGTGCCGACCTCGTCCAGGGAAGCGGCGAAGTCCTTTCCGGCGCTGGCGATCTGCCCGTCCGCCGGCGGTTGGGCGTTGACCACGTCGTCCGGGGCGAAGGGATCGCGCAGGCCCGCCTGGTTCGCCGGGAAGAACTTGCCGGCCTCCAGGCCGTTGGCCTGCCAGCTCTCCAGGTAGAGCTGGGCTCGGGAGGGGGGAGAGCCGACGGCTCCATGCTTGGGTTGCACGAGATGCTCCTTACGCTGGGTGTGAATATGCGTACGGAACGTTACCGGGGGATGTGTCCTTTATCCGCTCATTTCTCTTCATCCGGCTAGTCGGCGTTGATGGCGTCGGCCGGGTCGAAGTGGTGCTGACCGGTCCCTTGAGCCGCCAGGTCCCCGCGCATGCTTTCCAGTCCGCAGCCCCGTCCAGAGACGTTCGCGGGTGCTCCCACCTGGTCGGCGTCCGGCGGTGAACCACAGCGATTGTCGGTGAACTGGACAAAGACCAGGACAACTGATGCGGTCCGCCAGCAGCATCAAGACCCGGCGTGGCACCCTGCACCTGATCCTCGCCGATGCGGTTGACGAGGAGTTGCGGGACTCGACCCCGGCAACTCGCCGCAGAGGGCACGGCAGACGGGCCGGCCGGTCCCGGAGCCGCGGCCCGGAGAAGGCGGTGACGTCCACTCTCGGGTTCTGCTGATTGCCGAGCGGGCCGCCCTGCTGTCCGGGAGGGACGACGAGTTCGTCGCGGTCCTGCTCAAGGGCTACAACGGCATGCGAGGGGAGAGATCGTCGGGCTGGAGACCAAGTTCGTGCGCCCGGCTGCTGTGCGAGTCGAGCACCAGCTCTACGAGTTGGACTCGGGGGAGATGCGCCGCTGTCCCCCAAGGACGACTCGTACCGGACCATCGACACCCCCCGCTACTCCCACATCACGCCGGAGATGCGGCGGGAGCTCCTTGCCGGTCTGACCGGCATGTGGGAGGAGGCGCTCGCGGCTCGCCGGCGGATGTCGCCAGGGTCGCCCGTGACGGTTTTGGACGCCCTGCTGAGGGAGGGCGGCTAGGGGAGCGCGGGGAACCGTTTCGGCGGAGATTTCTCCCAAGATTCTCCCGAAAGTCCTGGCAGAAGCAGTCAGGGCCGGTCTCCTCGGAAGGAGACCGGCCCTGAGCTGGTGTTTCTCTGTCGGGGTGGCGGGATTTGAACCCACGACCTCTTCGTCCCGAACGAAGCGCGCTGCCAAGCTGCGCTACACCCCGATCGCCGCCTTGCAGCGTTTGCTGTCCTGGCGACATCGATTACTTTAGCGGACCCTTGGCCGGAGACGAAATCCGGTTTTCGCGGGGGGACGGGGCCGGGCGTCGTGAGGGGTGCTACGGCTTCGGGACCAGGGTGAGGAGCGTGGCCTCCGGGGGGCAGGCGAAGCGGACCGGGGTGTAGCGGTTGGTGCCGCAGCCCGCCGAGACGTGGAGGTACGAGCGGTGGCCGGCGGCCTCGTGCGTCGAGAGGCCCTTCACCCGCTTCGTGTCCAGGTCGCAGTTGGTGACGAGCGCCCCGTAGAAGGGGATGCACAGCTGGCCGCCGTGCGTGTGCCCGGCCAGGATCAGCGGGTAGCGGTCCGCCGTGAAGGCCTCCAGGACCCGCAGGTACGGGGCGTGCACCACGGCGATCGAGAAGTCGGCGTCCGCCTCCGGCCCGCCGGCCACCCGCTCGTAGCGGTCGCGCTTGATGTGCGGGTCGTCCAGGCCGGTGAAGGCCAGCTCCATGCCGTCCAGCTTCAGTCGCCCCCGCGTGTTGGTGAGGTTGACCCAGCCGGCCGCGTCGAAGGCGTCCCGCATCTCCTCCCACGGGTTGTGGACGGCGCCGACGACCGGCTTGTTGCCGTTCAACCCGTGCCGGCCCTGGACCTTCTCGATCAGGTAGCGCCCGGGGTTGCGCAGCCGCGGGCCGTAGTAGTCGTTCGAGCCGAAGACGTACACGCCGGGGAAGGACATCAGCGGGCCGAGGGCGTCGAGCACCTCCGGGACGCCCTCCGTGTCGGAGAGGTTGTCGCCGGTGTTCACGACGAAGTCGGGGCGCAGGCCCGCCAGGGACTGCAGCCAGGCGCGCTTCTTGCGCTGGCCGCCGACCATGTGGATGTCGGAGACCTGCAGTATGCGCAGCGGGCGCATCCCGGGAGGCAGCACCGGCACCGTGATTCGGCGCAGCCGGAACGACCGCGCCTCGAAACCGGCGGCATAGGCCACACCAGCGGCCCCCACCGCCGCGATTCCGGCGGTGACCTTCAGGGGTACTCCGTAACGCGCACGCATGGCCCCATCGTCTCAGACCCGGAAAACCAGCGGGCGCCGCCGCCCCCGCACCTGGCAGACTCAGGTCCATGACCACGCTCAAGGCCAAGCTCCAGGAAGACCTCACCACCGCCATCAAGGCGCGCGACGAGCTGCACTCGTCCACGCTGCGACTGACCCTTGCCGCCATCACCAAGGAGGAGGTCGCGGGCAAGGAAGCGCGCACGCTCTCCGACGAGGAAGTCCTCAAGGTGATCGCCAAGGAGGCGAAGAAGCGCCGTGAGGCCGCGGAGGCCTTCGCGCAGGGTGGTCGTCCCGAGCAGGCCGCCCGCGAGACGGCGGAGGGCGAGTTCCTGGACACCTACCTGCCCAAGCAGCTCACCGACGAGGAGCTCGACGCGATCGTCGCGCAGGCCGTCGAGGAGGCCCGTGCGGCGGGTGCCGAGGGGCCCCGGGCCATGGGTGCGGTCATGAAGATCGTGAACCCGAAGGTGGCGGGGCTCGCGGAGGGCGGCCGGGTGGCCGCCGCCGTGAAGAAGCGCCTCTCCTAGACCGCCCGCAAGAAGCCCGTAAGCCAGTAAGAAAGGGGGAGGGCCCGGCCGTCGGCCGGGCCCTCCCCCTTCTCTTGTTCTACGGAGCCTCCGGGCCGCCGATCACGCCCGGCTCCAGGGTGATCCCCGGGAACGGGTTGGTGCCGCCCGTGAGGCCGCCCGTCGCACCGCCGCCCGTGGCTCCGCCGACCGCCTGGCCGCCGGGCTTGCCGTCACGGCCGGGCTTCCCCGGCTTCCCCGGCCGGCTCGGGTTCGGGTTCGACGGGGTGGGGCGGCCGCCTCCGGCCGGCGGTGCCCCCGCGTCCGGGATGCCGACCGTGGCGAAGTTGGGCGCATCCCGGCCCGCGAGCGCGCCCGAGACCGCCTGCTTCCAGATCGGGCCGGGCAGCCCGCCGCCGTAGACCTTGTCGTAGAACTGGCCGCCGATGGTGATGTTCTCCATCGACACCTGCTTGGCGCCACCGGAGCCGACCCAGGTCGCGCCGGCCATGTTCGGCGTGTACCCGACGAACCAGGCGTTGTAGCGGCTGTCGGTGGTGCCGGTCTTGCCCGCGTTCTGCCGGTCGGTCAGGCCCGCGGCGGTACCCGTACCGGAGTCGACCACGCCGAGCAGCAGCATGTTGATGGTGTCGGCCGTCCTCTCCGTCATCACCCGGTCGCACTGGGACTTCGGCACCGCGAGGGCCTTGCCGTGCGTGTCGGTGATCGACTCGATGGCGATCGGCGTGCAGTAGACGCCGCGGTTGGCGAAGGTCGCGTAGGCGTTGGCCATGGTCAGCGGCGACATGCCCTCGGTGCCGAGCGCGATGGCCGGGACCTCGGGCAGCTTCGTGCCGTCGGCCGGGATCACCCCGAGCTTCGTGGTCATCTCCGTCACCGGGCAGAGCCCGGTCTCGGTGATCATCTCCACGAAGTACGTGTTGACCGACTTCGCCATCGCGTCCCTCATGCCGTACGGGCCGACCTCGGACTCCGACTCGTTCTCCACCCGGTCCTTGGTGGTGTTGACCCATGGCTTGTCACCGCAGGTCTGCACCGGGCTGGGGTACTCCATGTCGTGCGGCGACGGGTACGTCTTGGCCGGCGAGACCCCGCGCTCGATGGCCGCGGCGGCGACGAACGGCTTGAAGGTCGAGCCCGTCGGGAAGCCGAAGTTCGAGCCGCCCATCCGCTTGTCCACGGAGAAGTTGATCTGGGTCTCGTTCTTGCCGAAGCCGTAGGGCTTGGACTGGCCCATGCCGAGCACCCGGCCGGTGCCGGGCTGCACCAGCGTCACGGCCGTCGCGACCTTGTCGTCCTGGTTGACGTGGTCCTTGATCGACTCGTTGACCGAGTCCTGCGACTGCGGGTCCAGTGTCGTACGGATCGTCAGGCCGCCCTGGTTCCAGACCTTGGCCCGCTCCTCGCGCGTCTTGCCGAACACCGGGTCGGTCAGGAAGGTGTTGCGCACGTAGTCGCAGAAGAAGCCCGCGCCCTTGACCGCGGTGATGCAGCCGTTCCTGGGCCGGGTCACCTTCAGCTGGACGGGCTTCTTCTTCGCCTCGTCCGCCTCCGCCTGCGAGATGTCCTTGATGTCGGCCATCCGCTGGAGGACGACGTTGCGGCGCTTCATCGCCTCCTGGGTGTCGTTCACCGGGTCGAACCGGGTGGGCGACTGCACCACGCCCGCCAGCAGCGCCGACTCCTCCAGGGTCAGGTCCTTCGCCGGCTTGCTGAAGTAGCGCTGGGAGGCGGATTCGATCCCGTACGCCTGCTGGCCGAAGTACGTGATGTTGAGGTAGTTCTCCAGGATCTTCTTCTTCCCGAGCTCCTCCTCGACCTGGATCGAGTACTTCAGCTCGCGGATCTTGCGCCCGAGGCTCTTCTCCTGGGCCTCGCGCACCTTCGTCTCGTCGTCGCCGGCCTCCTCGACGAAGACGTTCTTCACGTACTGCTGGGTGAGCGTCGAGGCGCCCTGGGCCGCGCCGCCCTCCTGGGCATTGCGGTTGACCGCGCGCAGGATGCCCTTGAGGTCGACCGCCCCGTGCTCGTAGAAACGCGAGTCCTCGATCGCGACGATCGCCTTCTGCATGTACGGGGAGATGGCCGTGAGCGGGACCACCTGCCGGTCACGTGAATAGACGGTGGCGATCAAGCCACCTTCGGCGTCCAGAATCGTCGTGCGCTGGCTCAGCGGCGGCGTCTTCAGGTTGGCCGGGATCTCATCGAATCCCTCGACCGTCCCCTTCGCGGCGAGCCCCAGGGCGCCGGCGCCCGGGATCGCGATGCCGGCCAGCACAACTCCGGAGAGAACGGACACCCCGAGGAACTTGGCGGCCTGCTGCGGCCCCGTGAGCCCGGCGCCCGAGCGCTTCTTTCCCATGGAGGGCAGCCTACGTTCTCATTCGCCGGACACACGCGAATGCCTTGGCCTAAGCTGTCCCCAACTGTCACAGCAGTGCGGTGCGACATCAACCCCTCGGCTTGTTTTTCACCCTTCCCGAATGGGGTGGACGCATGTCCGAATCTCGCCCTTCACTCTGATGGCCCATCGCCCGCACTCTGCCGATTCCACCCGAATCGCCGGAATGGTCGGGCATGTCGCCGGATCACTCCGTCGGGTGATCTGCCGCTTACCCATAGTCCGTTCGGACCATTCAAGATTGGGCCCGTCGGGGGTGTTGCACTGTGCTCGCCTTCCGTAACGTCCTCAACTGGCAGCGGTGAATATGCCGCTTGCCGCCGTGGGGGAGCCTCGATTCGGGAGAGGACGGCGCCGTGATGGGCTGGGTTACCGACTGGAGTGCGCAGGCAGCCTGCCGCACTACCGATCCGGATGAACTGTTCGTTCAAGGAGCGGCACAGAACAGGGCCAAGGCGGTGTGCACCGGGTGTCCGGTGCGGACCGAGTGCCTGGCCGACGCGCTCGACAATCGTGTCGAGTTCGGAGTATGGGGCGGAATGACCGAGCGGGAGCGTCGCGCACTACTGCGCCGACGTCCCACCGTCACCTCGTGGCGACGGCTGCTCGAAACCGCCCGTACAGAGTACGAGCGCAGTACGGGCATCCTCACCGTGGATGTCGATGCGGAGATCGACGTTCCGTACGAGACGTACGCGGCAGCCGGGTAGACCCACCCGCGCGGTCCCGCGTACGGACACCTCCGCGAGCCGGTCCAACCGAGCGGCCGAGCGGAGGTCCGCGTACGAACGCCTAAGCTCCGGCCGGCACCCCGGCCGCGAGTCGCTCTCCGATGGCCCGCAGCCCGGCGAGGTCGTGCACATCGCCGGGCAGGGCGGCCACCTCGGCCACCGCCACCTCGGGGTGCAGCGAGGTGAAGCGGTCACGCGTGCGCTGTTCGCGCGTGATCACCTGCATCCGCTCGGCGTGCAGACGCAGCAGCCCCGCCGTGATCTCGTCCACGTCGGCATCCGTTCCCGGGCCTTCGGCGCTGGGGGAGCCGTCCTGGGAAGTCTTCGCGGCCTCGGCGGCCGAGTCACGAAGTCCAGCTTTCCCGGACTCCTGATCGACAATGCCGCCCTCTTCAAGATTCTCTGCGGCGGCCAACGCCCGCTCGGCGGACAGCCGCTCTGCGCCACTGGCGTGCACCCGGTTCAGGACGAGCCCGGCCAGCGGCATCCGTTCCGCGGCCAGCCGCTCCACGAAGTACGCCGCCTCGCGCAGCGCGTCCGGCTCGGGCGCCGCGACCACGAGGAACGCCGTACCCGGAGCCTGCAGCAGCCGGAACGTCGCGTCCGCGCGGGTGCGGAAACCGCCGAACATCGTGTCCATCGCCGCCACGAACGTCTGCACGTCCTTCAGCAGCGAAGCCCCCATCAGCTTGCTGAGCGTGCCGGTCATCAGCGACATGCCGACGTTCAGGAACTTCATCCCCGCCCGGCCGCCCACCTTCGCCGGAGCCATCAGCACCCGGATGAACTTCCCGTCCAGGAAGGACCCCAGCCGCTTCGGCGCATCGAGGAAGTCCAGCGCGGACCGGCTCGGCGGGGTGTCCACGACGATGAGGTCCCAGTCGTCGCGGGCCCGCAGCTGGCCCAGCTTCTCCATCGCCATGTACTCCTGCGTGCCCGCGAAGCCGGCCGACAGCGACTGGTAGAAGGGGTTGGCCAGGATCGCCTGGGCCCGCTCCCCTTCGGCGTGCGCCTCGACGATCTCGTCGAAGGTCCGCTTCATGTCCAGCATCATGGCGTGCAGTTCACCGTCGCCGGACACCCCCGCGACCTTGCGGGGGGTGTTGTCCAGCGAGTCGATCCCCATCGACTGGGCGAGCCGGCGCGCCGGGTCGATGGTGAGCACGACCGCCTTGCGCCCGCGCTCGGCCGCCCGTACGCCGAGCGCCGCGGCCGTAGTGGTCTTGCCGACCCCGCCCGCGCCGCAGCAGACGATGATCCGGGTTCCGGGATCGTCCAGCAGCCGGTCCACGGCCAGCCGCGGCGGGGCGTCCATGCCGGTGCCGGTGCCGGTGCCGGTGTTGGTCCCGGCGTCGGTGCTGGTGTCGGTCCCGGTGGTGTCGCCGGTGCCGGTGGCCTCGCTCATACCTCGTCCGCCTGCTTCCGCAGCTCCGCGGCCAGCTCGTACAGCCCGGCCAGATCCATCCCCGCGCCGAGCAGGGGGAGTTCGTACGTCGGCACGTCCATCTCCCGCAGTACGGTGCGCTGCGCGCGCTCCAGCTCCACCCGGCTCGCGTGCTCGGCGGCCTGCGTGAGCAGCGGGTCCACCAGCCGCTCCGCCAGCCCGCCGCGGCGCGCGCCGCCGAGTCCGGCCCGGGACAGGGCCTTGGCGACCTCGGTGCGGTGCTCGCCGGCCGCGGCGCGCAGGGCCTCTTCGTCCAGGTGGTGCGGCCGGACCATGTTGACGACCACCCGCCCCACGGGCAGGCCGGCGGCGCGCAGCTCCTCGATCCCGTCGGCGGTCTCCTGGACGGGCATCTCCTCCAGCAGCGTCACCAGGTGGACGGCGGTCTGCGGGGACTTCAGGACCTTCATGACGGCCTGCGCCTGGTGGTGGATCGGCCCGAACCGGGCGAGGCCTGCCACCTCGTCGTTGACGTTCAGGAAGCGGGTGATCCGGCCGGTCGGCGGCGCGTCCATGACCACGTGGTCGTAGACGGGGCGGCCGGCCTTGTCCGTGCGCCGCACCGCCTCGCACGCCTTGCCGGTCAGCAGCACGTCCCGCAGGCCGGGCGCGATGGTCGTCGCGAAGTCGATCGCGCCGAGCTTCTTGAGGGCGCGGCCGGCCGAGCCGAGCTTGTAGAACATCTGGAGGTAGTCCAGCAGCGCCCGTTCGGCGTCGATGGCGAGCGCGAAGACCTCGCCGCCGCCCGAGGCGACCGCGATCTTCCGCTCTTCGTACGGGAGCGCCTCCGTCCCGAAGAGCTGGGCGATCCCCTGCCTGCCCTCGACCTCCACCAGAAGCGTCCGTCTGCCCTCGCGCGCGAGGGCGAGCGCGAGTGCTGCGGCGACCGTGGTCTTGCCGGTACCGCCCTTGCCGCTGACCACCTGGAGCCTGCTCACAGCGTCTGAGCCTAACCACTCGCCTTCCGGGCCGCGCAGTGCCCCTGCGCGGCAGGCGATACCCTCGCCCCCATGACCAAGAAGTTCGAATACGCGACGGTCCCGCTGCTGGTCCACGCCACCAAGCAGATCCTGGACACCTGGGGCGAGGACGGCTGGGAGCTCGTCCAGGTCGTGCCCGGCCCGAACAACCCTGAGCAGCTCGTGGCCTACCTCAAGCGGGAGAAGGCATGAGCGGCGTCGTCGAGGCGAAGCTCGCCGAGCTCGGCCTGACCCTGCCCGAGGTCGTCCCGCCGCTGGCCGCGTACCAGCCGGCCGTGCGCTCGGGTGCCTACGTGTTCACCGCGGGCCAGCTCCCGATGGTCAAGGGCAGCCTGCCGGTCACCGGCAAGGTCGGCGCGGAGGTCTCGGCGGAGCAGGCCAAGGAGCTCGCCGCGACCTGTGCACTGAACGCGCTGGCCGCGGTCAAGTCCGTCACCGGTGACCTCGACAGGATCGCGCGCGTCGTGAAGGTCGTCGGCTTCGTGGCCTCGGCCTCCGACTTCACCGGGCAGCCGGGCGTCCTCAACGGCGCCAGCGAGCTGCTGGGCGCGGTCCTCGGCGACAAGGGCGTCCACGCCCGCAGCGCGGTGGGCGTGGCGGTGCTCCCGCTGGACGCCCCGGTCGAGGTCGAGATCCAGGTCGAGCTGACCCCGGACGCCTGACCGCGAACGCCTGTCTTCCGTAGGCCTGACCCGGTCCCGCGCGACCCGTCCCGCCCGCCCCCTGCCCGGTCGCCGCCCTGCGCGGCCGCCGCCGCAGGGGCGCGGGCGGGGCGTGCGCGCGGTGCAGGGGAGCGGCGCGGGGCCGGCCCGGCCCGGGGCTCTCGAACTCCCGGGCGGATGGTCGTAGCATCCCCGCATGCCCAACGGTGAGCAGGGACAGCAGCAGACGCACGGAGCCACGCCGCCCGGGGGCCAGTGGTATCCGCCGGAATGGCCCGCCCGGATCCGCGCGCTCGCGGAGGGTTCCCTGACCCCGGTGGAACCCAGACGCGCCGCCACCGTGATGCTGCTGCGCGACACGCCCGAAGGCCCGGCCGTGCACATGCTGCGCCGCCGCGCCTCGATGGCCTTCGCCGGGGGCGCGTACGCCTATCCGGGCGGCGGTGTCGACCCCCGCGACGAGGACCACCTCGTCGGCTGGGCGGGTCCGGACCAGGAAGCCTGGGCGGCCCGCCTGGGCACGGACCCCCGTACCGCCCAGGCCATCGTCTGCAGTGCCGTGCGCGAGACCTTCGAGGAGGCCGGCGTCCTCCTCGCGGGCGAGACCGCCGACACCGTCGTCGGGGACACCACCGGTGACGACTGGGAGGCCGACCGCCTGGCCCTGGTGGCCCGCGAGCTGTCCTTCGCCGAGTTCCTCGACCGCCGCGGCCTGCGGCTCCGCTCCGACCTGCTCGGCGCCTGGGCCCGCTGGATCACCCCGGAGTTCGAGCCCCGCCGCTACGACACCTGGTTCTTCGTCGCGGCCCTCCCGGAGGGGCAGCGCACCCGCAACGCCTCCACCGAGGCGGACCGGACCGTGTGGATCCGCCCCGCGTTGGCAGCCGACGGCTACGACAAGGGCGAGTTGCTGATGATGCCGCCCACCATCTCCACCCTGCGCTCGCTGGAGCCGTACGGGAGGGCCGCCGAGGCCCTCGCCGCGGCCTCGGCGCAGGACCTGACGCCCGTACTCGCCCAGGCCGCGCTGGAGGACGGCGAGCTGGTGCTCAGTTGGCCGGGCCACGACGAGTTCACCAAGCGCGTCCGCCTCGGACTCGGAGGTTCCGCATGACCGACGCCGCCGCACTGCCCGGCCAGCCCCGTGGAACCGTCACCTCCGGGCGGGCCACCGCCCGTGCGTACAACATCCTGGCCCCCAACCCGTCGGCCATGACCCTGGACGGCACCAACACCTGGCTCCTCGCGGAGCCCGACTCCGAACTCGCCGTCGTCGTCGACCCCGGCCCGCTGGACGAGGCACATCTGCGCGCCGTCATCGCCACCGCCGAGAAGACGGGCAAGCGGATCGCGCTGACCCTGCTCACGCACGGCCACCCCGACCACGCCGCCGGGGCCGGCCGGTTCGCCGAGCTCACCGGCACCAAGGTGCGCGCGCTGGACCCCGCCCTGCGGCTGGGAGACGAGGGACTGGCCGCCGGGAACGTGATCCGCACCGGCGGGCTGGAACTGCACGTGGTGGCGACGCCCGGGCACACCGCCGACTCGCTCTCCTTCCACCTGCCGGCCGACCGGGCCGTCCTGACCGGCGACACGATCCTGGGCCGCGGCACCACCGTCGTCGCCCACCCCGACGGCCGCCTCGGCGACTACCTGGACTCCCTGCGGCGGCTGCGCTCGCTGACGGTGGACGACGGCGTGCACACGGTCCTGCCGGGACACGGGCCGGTGCTCGACGACGCGCAGGGCGCGGTGGAGTTCTACCTCGCCCACCGCGCGCACCGCCTCGCCCAGGTCGAGACCGCCGTCGAGGACGGGCACGTCACCCCCGCGGAGGTCGTCGCCCACGTCTACGCCGACGTGGACCGCTCGCTGTGGCCGGCCGCGGAATGGTCCGTACGGGCGCAGCTGGAGTACCTTCAAGATCACGGACTGATCCCTGGGGGCCCCGAATGACCATGCTGTTCCTGCTGCTCGCGCTGATCGCCACGGCCTCCTGGATCACCTCGACGGTGACCCTGCGGATGAAGGCCCTGGAGCGGCGCACGGAGCGGCTGGAGCGGCGTCTGGGGCTGCTCCTCGACCACTTCGGCATCGAGGAGCCCGAGCTGGCCGGCATGGACGAGGTCCGGGCGCTCGTGCGGGACGGCCGTCCGGTGGAGGCCATGCGCGTCTACCGCCGGATCACCGGGGCGGACCTGCGGGAGGCGAAGGCGGCGGTCGACGCCCTGTCGGCCTAGTGCTGTGACCGGACAGGTCCACCGGGTCGCGCCGCCCGGCACGGCACCTCGCTGCGTTGTCGGACCGCGCAAGTACGTCCAGTACGAGCCGCGGGCCTCCGCCTTGCGATGCACCCCACCGGACAACGCGACCCGGCAAACCTTCCCGGCCACAGCACTAGCGGGCCCACAGGCCTGGCGCCGCCGGCCAGGCGCCGGCCCGTGCCCCCGTGTTCAGGGACGGGGCGGCTTCGTACCGTGCCTGGCCGCGTATTCGGCCGCGAGCCAGGGGCCGAGGTCCTCGGTGTAGGCGTGCAGGACGGCCGGGTCGGCGACGGGGTCCAGGGCCACGGCGGCCGCGGCCCGCATCTGGGCGGCGCGCTCGGGGTAGTACCGCCCGAAGATCTCCGCGGACTCGGTGAGATCGCTGGTCCAGCCGCCCCAGCGGGGCATCACGAGGGTGAAGCCGGTACGGACGAGGTGCCGGGAGAAGTGGCGGCTCAGCCTCCGGTACTCGGCCGGCGTGGAGGCGGCCCGTACGCGGTCCCGCCACCGCGGGAGCAGGACGGCCAGGTCGCCGTTGGTCTCGCGGGCCAGCCTGCTGTCCGGGCGGTAGCGGGGCAGGTGCTCGGCCAGGTCGGCGCCGAGCAGCGGCGTGCACAGGCAGGCGAGGAACCAGCCCATGTCGTACCGCTCCTGCTCGCTGAGCAGCGTGTCCCGGCCGTACAGCAGGATGCCGACGCCGTCGATCACGGCGAAGTCCTCGTCGAGCCCGCGGGCCAGCACCTCGGCGGTGTCGCGGTCGTCGTGGGAGGGCTCGTGGTGCAGGGCGAGCAGGAGGTCGAGGTCGGAGCGGCCGGGCCGGGCCGTGCCGCGGGGTACGGAGCCGTAGAGGTACGCGCTGTGCAGCCGGGCGCCGTACGCCTCGGCGACCCGCTCCCGGGCGGCGGCCACGACCGCGGCGAACTCCGGCTGGACCGAGCCCAGGGAGCCTTCGCGCTGCAAGTGGCCGGAGGGGTCGAGGGGGGCGGGCTGCATGGGCCCACTCTGCCGCTCCCCCGGCCGGGGGCCAACGGGAATTCCGTCGCGAGGTGCACGGCGCCCGGGCTGCCGGGGCCGTACGGGCATGCCGCCGGTGGCCGGCCTTTCCGGCTCCGCCGGCGCTTCAGGCGTGGCCTCGGGGACCGGACCCGGCGCGGTGGGCGGGCGGGCCGGCCCTCCGAGGACTCAGCGGGAGCGCTTGGCCAGGCGTTCGACGTCCAGCAGGATCACCGCGCGGGCCTCCAGCCGGAGCCAGCCGCGGCCCGCGAAGTCGGCCAGGGCCTTGTTCACCGTCTCGCGCGAGGCTCCGACCAGCTGGGCCAGCTCCTCCTGCGTGAGGTCGTGCACGACGTGGATGCCCTCCTCCGACTGCACGCCGAACCGGCGCGACAGGTCGAGGAGCGCGCGGGCCACCCGGCCCGGCACGTCGGAGAAGACCAGGTCGGACATCTGGTCGTTGGTCTTGCGCAGGCGGCGGGCCACGGCGCGCAGCAGCGCGGTCGCGACCTCGGGCCGGGCGTTGAGCCAGGGCTGCAGGTCACCGTGGCCGAGGCCGAGCAGCTTGACCTCGGTCAGGGCGGTGGCGGTGGCCGTGCGCGGGCCGGGGTCGAAGAGCGAGAGCTCACCGATCAGCTCGCCGGGGCCGAGGACGGCCAGCATGTTCTCGCGGCCGTCGGGGGAGGTGCGGTGCAGCTTCACCTTGCCCTCGGTCACGACATACAGCCGGTCGCCGGGGTCGCCCTCGTGGAACAGGGCGTCACCGCGTGCGAGGGTCACCTCGCCCATGGAGGCGCGGAGCTCCGCGGCCTGCTCGTCATCGAGCGCCGCGAAGAGCGGGGCGCGCCGCAGAACGTCGTCCACGAGTCTCTCTCCTATGTCGACCAGCTCAGGGGACCGTGCTCCCCATTTTGCCGGACGGCTCAAACAGTGCGATCAATCACAAGGATGCCGGACGGACGGCCGTGCTGTGCGGTGTGGGACCAATCGGAGTGGTGTTACCGGAGGTCCGGGCGGGTGTCGGCGGCCGGCCTTAGGCTGGCCGGGTGTCCAACAAGCCGGTGAGAGCACAGGCCAAGGGGTCCGCACGAGTGACGGACGCCCCGAATTCAGCTGTGGGCGAACAAGCCCCCCAGAAGGCCCCGCCGAGCCCCCAGGGCAAAGCTTCGGCCAAGAAAACGGAATCACGACTCGGCATGGTGCGCCGGGCCCGGCGGATCAACCGGGAACTGGCCGAGCTCTATCCGTACGCCCATCCAGAGCTCGACTTCCGGAATCCCTTCGAGCTGCTGGTCGCCACCGTCCTGTCCGCGCAGACCACCGACCTGCGCGTGAACCAGACGACCCCCGCCCTGTTCGCCGCCTACCCGACCCCGGAGGACATGGCCGCGGCCGCGCCCGAGGAGCTGGAGGAGATCATCCGGCCGACCGGGTTCTTCCGGGCGAAGGCGAAGGCCCTCCTCGGCCTCTCCCAGGCCCTGCGGGACGACTTCGGCGGTGAGGTGCCGGGGCGGCTCGCCGATCTGGTGACGCTGCCCGGAGTGGGCCGCAAGACGGCGAACGTGGTGCTCGGCAATGCGTTCGGGGTCCCGGGCATCACGGTCGACACGCATTTCGCCCGTCTGGTCCGCCGCTGGAAGTGGACCGCGCAGACCGAGCCGGAGAAGATCGAGGCGGAGATCTGCGCGATCTTCCCCAAGAGCGAGTGGACGATGCTCTCGCACCGGGTGATCTTCCACGGCCGCCGCATCTGCCACGCCCGCAAGCCGGCCTGCGGCGCCTGCCCCATCGCCCCGCTCTGCCCGGCGTACGGAGAGGGCGAGACGGACCCGGAGAAGGCGAAGAAGCTGCTCAAGTACGAGAAGGGCGGCCGGCCCGGCCAGCGGCTCAGCCCGCCGCCGGACTATCCGGGCCTGCCGGCCCCGCCGCTGGGCGCCGGGGACCCGGAGGCGTCCTGATCGCGGAGCACGCGCAGGACGCAGGGGGCGGGCAGGACGCAGAGGAACGAATCCGGCCCGGGGCGGCGTTGTCCCGGGGTAGGAGCGGTGGCGGAGCGCACGGTCGCGCCGGAGTCGGGGACGACAGGGAGCAGGGGTGCCTATGACGCGCGGAGCGCGGGACGAGAGCAGCGTGGCCCAGGCGGCCGCCCCGCCGACACAGGGCGCAGCGCCGCGCTCCGGCCCGCAGGGCGCAGCGCCGCGCACCGGCCGGTCCGCCGGGCCCGCCGCGGACCGCGGCCTTCCCGGAGGCCCGTACGCAGCCGCGTACGGGGAGCTGCGCGGCCACGGCGGCGCCGGCCTCGTCCTCGGTACGCAGGGCCTGCCCGGGTGGCTCGACCCCGTCGTCGAAGCCGTCCGTACGGTCCGGCCCACCCAGCTCAGCCGCTTCCTGCCGCCCGAGGACGGCCGGGGCCGCCAGTCGGCGGTGCTCATCCTGTTCGGGGAGGGGCCCCGCGGCCCCGAGCTGCTGCTCATGGAGCGGGCCGGAAGCCTGCGCTCGCATCCGGGGCAGCCCTCCTTCCCGGGCGGCGCCCTCGACCCGGAGGACGGCGATCCGCACACCACGGGGCCGCTGCGCGCCGCCCTGCGGGAGGCCGAGGAGGAGACCGGCCTCGATCCCGCCGGGGTGCAGCTCTTCGGCGTGCTGCCGCGCCTCTACATCCCGGTCAGCGAGTTCGTCGTGACCCCGGTCCTGGGCTGGTGGTGCGACCCCAGTCCGGTCGGCGTCGTGGATCCGGCCGAGACCGCCCGCGTCTTCACGGTCCCCGTGGCCGATCTCACGGACCCGGCGCACCGTGTGATGGCCGTCCACCCGAGCGGCCACCTCGGCCCCGCATTCACCGTCGAATCGGCCCTGGTCTGGGGTTTCACCGCCGGGGTGATCGACCGGCTGCTGCACTTCGCCGGTTGGGAGCTGCCCTGGGACCGGTCCCGGCAGGTCCCGCTCGACTGGCGCGCATGAGACGGTGGCCCATGTGAACGTGCTGGACATCCTGTTGCTGGTCGCTGCCGTGTGGTTCGCGATCGTCGGTTACCGCCAGGGGTTCGTCGTCGGCATCCTGTCGGTGATCGGCTTCCTGGGCGGTGGCCTCGTCGCCGTGTCGCTGCTCCCGCTGATCTGGGACCGGGTGACGGACAACGGCACCCAGGTGTCCACCACGCTCGTCGTGATCGCCGTGGTCGTGATCATCGTCTTCGCCTCGATCGGGCAGGCCTTCACCACGCATCTCGGCAACCGGCTCCGGCGGCAGATCACGTGGTCCCCGGCGCGCGCGCTCGACGCGACCGGCGGCGCCCTGGTCAATGTCGTCGCGATGCTGCTGGTGGCGTGGCTGATCGGTTCGGCCCTCGCCGGGACGTCCCTGCCCACGCTGGGCAAGGAAGTCCGCAACTCCAAGGTGCTGCTGGGCGTGTCGCGGGTGCTGCCCGCCCAGGCCGACACCTGGTTCTCGGACTTCAGCTCCACCCTGGCGCGCAACGGCTTCCCGCAGGTCTTCAGCCCGTTCTCCAACGAGCCCATCACCGAGGTGAGGGCCCCCGACCCGGCGCTCACCCGCAGTCCCGTCACCGAGGCGGCCAAGCGCTCGATCGTGAAGGTCGTCGGTACCGCGCCCAGTTGCAGCAAGGTGCTGGAAGGCACCGGTTTCGTCTTCGCGCCCGGCAAGGTGATGACCAACGCCCATGTGGTCGGCGGCGTGAGCGAGCCCACCGTGCAGATCGGCGGCGAGGGCAAGCTCTACGACGGCAAGGTCGTGCTCTACGACTGGGAGCGCGACATCGCGGTCCTGGACGTGCCCAAGCTGAAGGCGCCCGCGCTGGAGTTCACCGACAAGGACGCCGCGAGCAGCAGCGACGCGATCGTCGCGGGCTTCCCGGAGAACGGCGCGTACGACGTCCGCGCGGCGCGCGTCCGCGGCCGGATCAATGCCAACGGCCCGGACATCTACCACCGCGGCACCGTCCGGCGCGACGTCTACTCGCTGTACGCGACGGTCCGCCAGGGCAACTCCGGCGGCCCGCTGCTGACGCCCGACGGCAAGGTGTACGGGGTCGTCTTCGCGAAGTCGCTCGACGACCCCAACACCGGTTACGCACTGACGGCGGACGAGGTCCGCGACGACGTCCGGATCGGGAAGCTCTCCGACCGGCGGGTGGACAGCCAGGGCTGCGCCCTCTGAACCGTCCCGGCTGCGCGGTGCCTACGGGCGCAACTCCCGCTCTGCGGGGACGGCTCTAACTGCGGGGATGGCGCAGCCGTGCCGACACCCAGCGGGCCCTGCGGCGCAGGATGCGAGGGATCCCGAGGCGGGGGTCGTGGCCGTCCCGGCCCGTCCTCCCGTGTGTGCCCGGCGTCGCTGCCGGGCGGCGTTCGCGTGCGGTGTCACCGTAGTCGTACGTCCAGCCCATACAACGAGCTGTGCCCGGACCCCAAGGTCCGTAACCCCGTCGCGGGCGGCCAATTGGCCTATGCGCCGGGCAATTGAACAACCGTAAGCCTGTCGTACGAAAGACCGTCAGATGGTCAGCGGTCCGGCTCGGGGTCCTTGAGCCAGCTGATCAGCTCGGTCGAGAAGGCCACGGGATCCTCCTCGTGCGGGAAGTGCCCGAGCCCGTCGAACAGCCGCCAGCGGTACGGGGCTTCGACGTACTCCCCGGAACCGGCCGCGCTGCGCGTGCGCATCACGGGGTCGAGCGAGCCGTGCAGGTGCAGGGTCGGCACCCGAACCGGCCGCTTCATACGGCGGTTGAACTGGAGCCCGTCCGGCCGGGCCATCGACCGCATCATCCAGCGGTACGGCTCGATCGAGCAGTGCGCGGTGGACGGGATGCACATCGCCCGCCGGTAGACCGCGAGGGCGTCCTGCGCGCCGTCCTCCTCCGGCCGCGGTCCCGACCACTCCCGGATCAGCTCCGCCACGAGCGCCCCGTCGTCGGCGACGAGCTGCCGCTCGGGGATGAACGGCCGCTGGAAGCCCCAGATGTGGGAACTCGCCCGGGTCTGGCCGAAGTCCGACAGCATCGCCGAGCGCCAGCGCCGCGGGTGCGGCATCGAGGAGACCACCAGCCTGCGCACCAGCTTGGGCCGCATCACCGCCGCCGTCCAGGCGAGGTACCCGCCCAGGTCGTGCCCCACGAGGGCGGCGTCCGGCTCGCCGAGGGACCGTACGACCCCCGTGATGTCGAGCGCCAGGTTGGCGGGGTCGTAGCCGCGCGGGGTGCGGTCGCTGCCGCCCACGCCGCGCAGGTCCATCGCGACGGCCCGGTACCCGGCGTCTGCGAGCGCGACCAGCTGGTGCCGCCACGTCCACCAGAACTGCGGGAAACCGTGCAGCAGCAGCACCAGCGGCCCGTCGCCCAGTTCGGCGACGTGGAACCTGGCTCCGTTGGCCGCGACGTCGCGGTGGGTCACCGCCCTCCCGCCGGGCACGTCGATCCTGACCGCCGAGGCGGCGGTGGGCGGAGTGCTGGAATCCGGTGTGGGCGCTGTCATGAGGACGAGCGTGCCACACCCACCGCCTGGTCACTGACCGATCGCGGGTGCGGCTTGACGGTGCCGACGACAGCCGCGGTCTGCTTGACGGAGGCGATGGACTTCTCCGGGGGCTTGACCTTCTTGAACTTCGAAACGGCCAGGAGTGCGAGCAGGCCCGCGAGCAGCAGGAACGCTCCGCCCACGATGAGGAAGGACCAGGCGAGGCCGAGCCCGAGGTTGTGGATCCCGTACGCGGCGGCGAAGCTCAGCACCGGCAGGGAGAAGAGCACGAACACGCCGGAGACGGAGATCGCGGCGCCGCCCATGCCCGCCCGCTTGACGTCCTGGCGGATCTCCGCCTTGGCGAGGGCGATCTCGTCGTGCACCAGGGCGGACATCTCGGCGGTGGCCGAGGCGACCAGCTGGCCGAGTGTGCGCTCGGCTCCTTGCGCCCCTTGGTCCACTGCGGTCATCGCTCTCTCCCTCTGTCGTCCGTCGGCGGGTGTGGTCGCCGACCGTCCCCCGTCGGTCACTGCTTCAGACAGATCATGCCGGACGGTCGGCCTCGTTGCTGGACCCGGCCGACGATTCGGCCGTCGATTCGAGCACCGCTGCAGCCGCAGCCTCGGCCCGGCGGCGGTGCTCCGCCGCCTTCTCCTCGTAGATCTTCGCCATCCGCAGGTGGTACTCGGGGTTGTCCTGCTCGTAGATGTCGGGGATGCCGTCGCGGTCCTCGTCGCGCTCCTCGGCCTCCGTCAGCGCCCGGTACGTGCGGTTGCGGAGCTTGAGCATGACGCCCGCGATGACGGCGGCGATGAGCGAGCCGATGAGGACGGCCGCCTTGACCTCGTCGGTGAGGGCCGCGTCGCCCGTGAACGCGAGCTCGCCGATCAGCAGCGACACGGTGAAGCCGATGCCGGCGAGCGTGGCCACGGCGAGTACGTCCGGCCAGGCCAGGTCCTCGCTCAGCTCGGCCCGGGTGAAGCGGGCGGCCAGCCAGGTGCCGCCGAAGATGCCCACCGTCTTGCCGACGACCAGGCCGAGGACGACGCCGAGCGTCTCGGGCCGGGTGAAGACCTGCGCGAGGGACTCGTCGGAGAGGGAGACCCCGGCGGCGAACAGTGCGAAGAGCGGGACGGCGAGACCGGCCGAGACGGGCCGGACCAGGTGTTCGATGTGCTCGCCGGGGGAGTGCTGCTCCTCCTCCGTGCGGGTGCAGCGCAGCATCAGGCCCATGGCGACGCCGGCGATGGTGGCATGGACGCCGCTGTTGTACATCAGGCCCCAGATCACCAGGGCCAGCGGCACGTAGACGTACCAGCCGCGCACGCCCCGGCGCAGCAGGAACCAGAACAGGACCAGCCCCGCCACCGCTCCGCCGAGGGCCGGGAAGTTGATCTCGTGCGTGAAGAAGATCGCGATGATCATGATCGCGAAGAGGTCGTCGACGACGGCGAGGGTCAGCAGGAAGGCGCGCAGGGCGGACGGCAGCGAGGTGCCGATCACCGCGAGGACGGCGAGCGCGAAGGCGATGTCGGTGGCGGTCGGCACGGCCCAGCCGCCCAGGGAGCCGCCTGCCGTGCTGTTGACCAGTACGTAGACCAGCGCGGGCGCGGCCATGCCGCAGACGGCCGCGATGACGGGGAGGGCGGCCGCCTTGGCGTCTTTCAGATCGCCCGCGACGAGCTCTCGCTTCAGCTCGATGCCGGCGACGAAGAAGAAGACGGCGAGCAGGCCGTCGGCCGCCCAGTGCTGGATCGAGAGGTCCAGGCCGAGGGAGGCGGGGCCGATGTGGAAGGAACGGACACTCGCGTAGCTGTCGCTGAGCGCGGGGATGTTCGCCCACAGGAGTGCGGCGATGGCGGCCACCAGGAGCAGGACGCCGCCGACCGTCTCGGCGCGCAGGGCGTCGGCCACGAACCGGCGCTCGGGCAGGGAGAGCCTGCCGAGGAGCTTGTGGGCCGTGTTGTCGCTGCGGTGGGGCGCGGCCACGAGAGGACACCTCCGGGTGGTTGGACGGCATGGCGAAGCAGTTGCCGACCAGACTTCCCGGCGCACCCTGGGTCACGTTTTTACGTTTCTCATACCTTACAGGGGAGCCCGAGTGGTCGCGGGACGTATCCGGCGATCATCACTTTAGGCGCGAAAGGGGCACCCGGCGCGGTGCGCCGGATGCCCCTTCGGTGCGGCTGCTGCTCTCAGCCCTCGTCCTCAGTCCTCGCTGGGGGCGGCCGGGAGCTTGCTCTGGATCAGGTCCATGACCGAGGAGTCGGCGAGCGTGGTCACGTCGCCCACCGCGCGGTCCTCCGCCACGTCACGCAGCAGGCGCCGCATGATCTTGCCCGAGCGGGTCTTCGGCAGCTCCTGGACGGGCACGATCCGCTTCGGCTTGGCGATCGGGCCGAGCGTGGCGGCCACGTGGTCGCGCAGCTCGCCGACCAGGCCTTCGGTCTCGGAGGCGCTGCCGCGCAGGATGACGAAGGCGACGATGGCCTGTCCGGTCGTCTCGTCCTTGGCGCCCACGACGGCCGCCTCGGCGACGGACGGGTGAGAGACGAGGGCCGACTCGACCTCGGTGGTCGAGATGTTGTGGCCCGACACCAGCATCACGTCGTCGACCCGGCCCAGCAGCCAGATGTCGCCGTCCTCGTCCTTCTTGGCGCCGTCGCCCGCGAAGTACTTGCCCTCGAAGCGCGACCAGTAGGTGTCGACGAAGCGCTGGTCGTCGCCCCAGATGGTGCGCAGCATCGACGGCCACGGCTCGGTGAGGACGAGGTAGCCGCCCCCGCCGTTGGGCACCTCGTGGCCCTCGTCGTCGACGACCGTCGCGCCGATGCCGGGCAGCGCCCGCTGCGCCGAACCCGGCTTGGCCTCGGTGACGCCGGGCAGCGGCGAGATCATCATGGCGCCGGTCTCGGTCTGCCACCACGTGTCCACGATCGGGCAGCGGTCGCCGCCGATGTGCTTGCGGTACCAGATCCAGGCCTCGGGGTTGATCGGCTCGCCGACCGAGCCCAGGACGCGCAGGCTCGACAGGTCGAACTTGGCGGGGATGTCGTCGCCCCACTTCATGAACGTGCGGATGGCCGTGGGCGCCGTGTAGAGGATGGTGACGCCGTACTTCTGCACGATCTCCCAGAACCGGCCCTGGTGCGGGGTGTCCGGGGTGCCCTCGTACATCACCTGCGTGGCGCCGTTGGCGAGCGGCCCGTAGACGATGTACGAGTGCCCGGTCACCCAGCCGATGTCGGCGGTGCACCAGTAGACGTCGCTCTCCGGCTTGAGGTCGAAGACGGCGTGGTGGGTGTACGCGGCCTGCGTCAGGTAGCCACCCGAGGTGTGCAGGATGCCCTTGGGCTTACCCGTGGTCCCCGAGGTGTAGAGGATGAACAGCGGGTGCTCGGCGTCGAAGGCCTGCGGGGTGTGCTCGGCGGACTGGCGGCCCACCAGCTCGTGCCACCAGACGTCGCGGCCCTCGGTGAAGGCGGTCTCCTGGCCGGTGCGGCGCACCACGAGGACGTGCTCGACCTGCGGGCACTTGGCGACGGCCTCGTCGATGGCGGGCTTGAGGGCCGAGGGCTTGCCGCGCCGGTAGCCGCCGTCGGCGGTGATCACCAGCTTGGCGTCGGCGTCCTGGATGCGCGAGGCCACGGCGTCGGCGGAGAAGCCGCCGAAGACCACGGAGTGGGCGGCGCCGACGCGGGCGCACGCGAGCATCGCGACGACCGCCTCGGGGATCATCGGCAGGTAGACGGCGACCCGGTCGCCGGCCTGGACACCCAGCTCGGTCAGGGCGTTGGCGGCCTTGGAGACCTCGTCCTTGAGCTCGGCGTAGGTGATCGCGCGGCTGTCGCCGGGCTCGCCCTCGAAGTGGAGGGCGACACGGTCGCCGTTCCCGGCCTCCACGTGCCGGTCCACGCAGTTGTAGGCGACGTTCAGCTTGCCGTCCGCGAACCACTTGGCGAAGGGCGGGTTGGTCCAGTCGAGCGTCTCGGTCGGCTCGGTGGCCCAGGTCAGGCGCCGGGCCTGAGTGGCCCAGAAGCCAAGCCGGTCCGCCTCGGCCTCGCTGTACGCCGCCTGCGTCACATTGGCGGCGGCGGCCAGATCGGCAGGCGGTGCGAACCGCCGCTCCTCCTTGAGCAGATTGGCCAGGCTTTCATTGCTCACGACATCTCCCTTTCCCAGGGTGTCCGTTGTGTCCCCGGGCATAGCTCATCAGTCCAGGGCCCGGGTGACAAGGGTTGGCCGAGAATTGGTTTAGACCTATGTGCGCCCGGAGCCCACGCGTGAGTGGCCCCTTCCCGCTGCAGGGTGCGGGAAGGGGCCAACCGATTGCACGGATACGGGAGGGTATCGGTTCAGGCGGGCGTCACTCAGACGTGCCGGCCGACACTGTCAAAAACGCGGCAGTCGAAGAAGTCCTCTCCTCCGGACAGCAGGTACGCCTGCGCCTCGCCCACGTGGAAGTACATCCCGTGTAGTTCGAGGGTGCCCTCGGCGAGCCGCCGGGCCACCGACTCGTGGGCGCGCAGGTGCTCCAGCTGCTGCACCACATTGGTCAGGCACAGCTGTTCCACCGCGTCCGCCGGGAGCCGGCCCGCGATCCGCGCCCAGGCGTGGTGGGGGCTGGACATCCGCTCCAGGCTGGGCAGGCCGTGTCGCAGCCACCGTCGCAGGGGGGTCATGGGGGCGCCGGGCGCGGAGTTCAGCAGCGCCTGCATGGCGCCGCATCCGGAGTGCCCGCAGACCGTGATGCTGTCCACCTGGAGCACGTCCACGGCGTACTCGATGGCCGCCGCGACCGAGTCGTCCGATGCCTCGGCGCCCGGGAGCGGGACCAGGTTGCCGACATTGCGCACGGTGAACAGGTCGCCGGGGCCGCTGGCCGTGATCATGCTGGTGACCAGGCGGGAGTCCGCGCAGGTCAGGAAGAGCTGGGAGGGCTGCTGCCCCTCTCGGGCGAGCCGCGCGAGCTCGTCCCGCACGCGCGGCGCGGTGTCCCGCTGGAAGGCGCTGATTCCGCTGGCCAGTTGGCCGGCGCCCCGGCGGCGGGGCGCGGGCGTCTCCGCCTCGGTGTCGGAGGCCCCGGTCGGGACCGGGACCGTACGGCCTTCCGCGCCGCCGGGGTCCCCGGCGGCCGACCGGTGGTCGCAGTGGTTCTTCCACGGGGTCCAGGGGCGGCAGCAGTGGTGGCCCGCGCGCTGGGCCCCGCTCCCGTCGAGGTGCTGCTGCCCGCTCCGGGACGGGTCGGCTGAGCGGCCGGTGATCTCCACCTCGCCGCCGTGCGCCAGGTGGGAGTCCTGCCAATCGTGGAGCGTCTCGTAGGCCGCGTGGTCCATGAACGAGCCGTCCAGCTCGACCACCACGCGCGCGTCGTACGGGATGTGGCTGAGCACCCGGCTCAGCCGGGGGACCGCCAGGAAGGTCAACTGGCCGCGGGCCCGCACCCGGTGGACCCCGTCCCGCTCCTCCACCGTGATCCGGGTCCGGGTGAGCCGGTGCAGTGCGACCGCCACGGCGACCGCGATGCCGATGCCCACTCCCTCCAGTACTCCGCCGAGCACCACCGCTGAGATCGTCGTCGCGTAGACCAGGATCTCCCGGTGCCGGGTGACCGTACGCAGGTGCGTGGCGCTGACCATCTGCACCCCCACCGCCATCACCAGCGCGGCCAGCGCCGCGAGCGGGACCAGGTCGAGGACCGGGGCGAGCAGTACGGCCGCGAGCAGGATCCAGAGCCCGTGCAGCATGACCGACCGCCGGCTGGTGGCCCCGGCCTTGACGTTCGCCACGCTGCGCATGGCCCCGCCCGCGACCGGCAGTCCACCCAGCGCCCCCGAGAGGATGTTCGCCGCGCCCTGGCCGCGCAGTTCCCGGTCCAGGTCGGCGCGGCGCGGGCGGTGGCCCGTACGCCGCTCGGAGGCGATCACCTTGTCCGTGGCGACCGCCGAGAGCAGGGATTCCACGCTGCCGACCAGGGTGACGGTCAGGACGGCGGCAAGGAGGCCCAGCACCGGTCCCTCGGGCAGCTCGGGCAGGGCGTGGCTGCGCCAGGACGGCAGGTGCACCCGCGGCAGGCTGAGCCCGGCCAGCGCGGCGAAGGCCGTGGCCACGGCGACCGCGGCGAGCGCGGCCGGCACCTTCCGCAGGGCGGCGCCCACCCGTCCGGGCACCCGCGGCCAGCCGAGCAGGACCGCCAGCGTCAGCGCACTGACGCCGAGGGCCGCCGGATGCAGATCGGCCAACTGGGCCGGGAGCCCGCGGACATTGGCCACCGCCGAGCTCTGCGGGGTGCCGCCGAGCACGATGTGCAGCTGGGCCAGCGCGATCGTCACGCCGACCCCCGCGAGCATGCCGTGCACGATGGCGGGGCTCACCATGAGCGCGGACCGGGCGGTGCGCAGCGCGGCGAGGCCGATCTGGCAGCAGCCGGCGAGCACGGTGATGGCGCAGGTGGTGCGCCATCCGTAGCGCTGGACCAATTCCGCGGTGACCACGGTGAGTCCGGCGGCGGGCCCGCTCACCTGGAGCGGGGAGCCGCCCAGCCGCCCGGCCACGATCCCGCCGACGGCCGCCGCGACCAGGCCCGCCTGGAGGGGGGCGCCGGTGGCCAGGGCGATGCCGAGGGAGAACGGCAGGGCGATCAGGAAGACGGTCAGGGAGGCGGAGAGGTCCGCCGACAGGCCGTCGGGTGCCTGGGGGGACCGCGGGTTTCTGAGGGCTCCCAGCGCGGTGAGGGCCGTGGTGGCAGCGGGTGTGGGCGGGCTCGTGGGGGTGGAGCAGGTGGGGGAGGTGGCTGTCATAAGGTCCCGTCTCCTCTGCGAAGGGGTGAAGCGGCGGGAGTCTCAACACTCGGTAAATGAAAGGTAATGGCAGGTAAAGGGCTGCGAAAGGAAATGCGGGCAAACAGCTGAGAAATTACCCCTGGCGGGTGATTAAGCATTTTGTCCGGCTTGTCACACCATCCTCATGGTGGAGCGCATGGGACGTTGCGGCGCGGAAGAGCGGAAGGCCCGCGAGCGAGAAGACCCGCGAGGGAACTGCGAGGAGAGGTGGACGGATGATCGCCGCCACGAAGAAGATCGCCGGAGGCGTGGTCGCCACGGCACTGGTGCTGGGCGTCGCCGGGTGCAGCACTTCCGAGCCCGCCGAGCCCCGCCCCGGGGCCCCGGGCGCCAAGAAGGGTGCCCCCGCTCCCGGGGCCCCGGCCCCCGGCAGCGTCAACCGGCTCATCGGCGACGGCTCGACCGCGTACACCGGCTCGCAGCCGAACGTGCAGAAGCCCCAGAAGCTGGCGCCCGGCGAAAAGCCGCCGCAGTTCGTGGTGTTCTCGTGGGACGGGGCCGGCGAGGACAGCCAGAAGCTCTTCTCGCACTTCCGCGGGGTGGGCAAGAAGTACAACGCCCGGATGACCTACTTCCTCAGCGGCGTGTACCTGCTGCCCGAGGAGAAGCGTTCCCTCTACACCGCGCCGCAGCACGAGCCGGGCCGCTCCGACATCGGCTTCGGCGACCTCCAGGGCATCAAGGACACCGCCACCCAGGTCCGCGGCGCCTGGCTGGAGGGCAACGAGATCGGAACCCACTTCAACGGCCACTTCTGCGGCCCCGAGGGAGGCGTCGGCACCTGGTCCGTGGAGGAGTGGAAGAGCGAGATCAACCAGGCCAAGTCCTTCGTGAAGAACTGGAAGACGAACGCGGGTCTCAAAGACATGGAGCCGCTCCCCTTCGACTACGACAAGGAGCTCATCGGCGCCCGCACCCCCTGCCTCGAAGGCCAGAAGAACTTCATGCTCGCGGCCAAGGGCATGGGCTTCCGCTACGACTCCAGCGGCATCAGCAAGCAGATCTGGCCGAAGAAGACGGACGGTCTCTGGGACCTGCCGCTGCAGCTGGTGCCCATGCCGGGCCGCGCCTTCGACACCCTGAGCATGGACTACAACTACCTGGTCAACCAGTCCGGGACGACCACGCAGGGCGACCCCTCGCAGCACCAGTACTGGGGCGACCAGATGCGCGACGGCCTGCTGCAGGCCTTCGACCGGGCCTACAACGGCAACCGCGCGCCGCTGATCATCGGCAACCACTTCGAGTCCTGGAACGGCGGCACCTACATGCGTGCGGTCGAGGAGGTCATCGAGCACGTCTGCACGAAGAAGGAGGTCCGGTGCGTGCCGTTCCGCGAGCTGGCGGACTGGCTGGACGCCCAGGACCCGAAGGTCCTGGAGTGGCTGCGCACCCTCGACGTCGGCGAGGCGCCGAAGGAGGGCTGGACCAAGCTCCTGACGGCGGGGCCGCCGGTCGCGCCGACCGCCCCCGCCGGGGTCAAGCAGGCTGAGGAGACGGCTGAAGCCGGTTCGGACGAGGACTGACGAGGTCTTCGGCCGTGGCGCCGGCACCGTCACGGTCCCGGGTGCCGTCCTGATCGCCCGCGTGGGCGCGGCGGTCCCGGTCGCCGTCCCGGTCGCCGGCGCAGCCCTCGTGCAGGGAGCTCTCGCGCAGCACGAAATCGGGGTCGACCTGGGCAGCCAGGTCGACCCCCGTCTTGGCATTGCCCCAGATCTCCGCGTTGCGCAGGTGGAAGTGCACCATCTGCTCGGTGTACCGCTGCCAGTCGCGGTGGGCGTACGAATCGTCGGCCGCGTCCTGGAGGTACTGCAGGCCGAGCCGGTTGCTCGCCTCCAGCAGCTCGAAGCTCGCCGGCCGACCCTTCTCCATCGCCCGCACCCAGTCGGAGTGCCCGAAGGTGACGAGCAGGTCCTCACCCACCTCGTCCTGGAGGAACTCGATGTCGTCCGTGCTCTGCACCTTGTTGCCGAGCACCTTCAGCGTGACCCCGAAGTCCCGCGCGTATTCCTTGTACTGCCGGTAGACGGAGACCCCCTTGCGGGTCGGCTCGGCCACCAGGAACGTCACGTCGAAGCGGGTGAACAGGCCCGAGGCGAAGGAGTCCGAGCCGGCGGTCATGTCGACGACGACGTACTCGTCCGGGCCGTCGACCAGGTGGTTCAGGCAGAGCTCCACCGCCCCGACCTTGGAGTGGTAGCAGGCCACGCCGAGGTCCGACTCGGTGAACGGCCCCGTGGCCATGAGCCGTACGGGCTCCCCGTCGAGCAGCACGGTGCGTGCGCAGGCCTCGTACACCGGGTTGTCCTCGGTGACCCGCAGCAGGCGGGAGCCGGCACCGGGCGGGGTCGTCTTGATCATCGTGTCGGCGGAGGCGATGCGCGGGTTGGAGCCCCGCAGGTACTCCTTGATCAGGGGCAGGTGGGCGCCGAGGGCGGGCAGGGCGGCCGCCTCCTCCTCGGCGAGTCCGAGCGCGGCGCCCAGATGCTGGTTGATGTCGGCGTCCACCGCGACGACCGGGGCCTCATTGGCGGCGAGGTGGCGGATGAAGAGGGAGGACAGGGTCGTCTTGCCGCTGCCGCCCTTTCCCACGAAAGCGATCTTCATGTTCACCAAGAGTAGCGGGTCGGTAGCGCTACGTGCTCTAGGTGAGTGAAGAAGACCACTCCAAGGAGGGGTCGGTGCTATGGCGCCGCAGTGCGTAGGCTCCTTACTTATGAGTAGCGCTTCCGACCCGCTGGCCGCCCTGGGATCCCTCCCCGGTGTCGCCGAGTCCGTGGATTCCGTACGCAAGGCAGTGGACCGCGTCTACGGGCACCGGGTGATGCGCCGGCGCAGCGGGGAGATCACCTCGGAGGCGGCGCTGCGCGGAGCGCGCGGAAGCGCCGCGCTGTCCGGCGCGGACTGGGCGCTGGAGGAGGTGCGGCGACGGACCGACTTCGGCGCCGACGCAGAGGCGCGCACGGTCGGCGCGGCACTGCGGCTGACGGCGGAGGCGGGCCAACTGCTCAGCATCTGGCGCCAGTCGCCGCTACGTGTGCTGGCACGCCTGCACCTGGTGGCAGCGGGCTCGACCGCTGACGGCGACGTGGTGGGCCGGCCGAGGCTGGCCGGTGAGCCGGTGGACGAGCCGCTGGTCGACCTGCCGCTGCCCGGTGCGGACGAGGTCGCGGGGCGGCTGGACGGGCTGTCCCGGCTGATCATCGCGGGCGGTTCGGCGCCGGCGCTCGTCACGGCGGCCGTGGTGCACGGCGAGCTGCTGGCGTTGCGGCCCTTCGCTTCGTACAACGGCCTGATCGCGCGGGTGGCGGAGCGGATCGTGCTGATCAACAGCGGTCTGGACCCGAAGGCGATCTGCCCGGCGGAGGTGGGGCACGCGGAGCAGGGCGCGGAGGCCTACCTGGCGGCCTTCGAGGGCTATGTCTCCGGAACCGGGGACGGGATGGCGACCTGGATCGCTCACTGCGGGCGTGCGATCGAGCTCGGTGCCCGCGAGTCGACGGCGGTCTGCGAGGCGCTGCAGCGCGGCGCGGCCTGAGTCGGCCGGGAGCGCTCGGGGGCTGACCTGCCCTGTACACAGGGTTGCGGCGACACCGTCTTGCTTTGGTGTCGCCGCTGGCATTCACGCCCAGTTACCAAGCGTCCTCGATGGTTGCCCATCAGGTCGGGAACTTTGCCCGTCACCTGGTGCGGCTGGCCCGTAATCGACGGGTCGACGTCGCGTGGGTGCTAAGCGTTCCTGCTTCGGTCCGTGGGCCTTACTGCGTTTTAAAGATGATCCTCTCGGATGTTCTTTGGTCTCGCGGGCCGTGACTCCTTTCTACTCCGCTTGGGAGCGAAGCGGAACCCCTGGCCACTTTTTTTACTTTCCACCCCAGGTCGGGACGCATCGGACACCCACGTGTCGTGCGTCGGACCCCTCTATCGCCGCAGGCGGGCCCCCCGGGATCGGTCGCGGGATCCCGGGGGCGGGTGGAGCTGGGGCCGTGCGGCTGGTGCGGAGGCCGGCTCGGTGGGGCCGGTACTGAGGCCGCCCTGGGTGGCCACGGTGTGAAGGTCAGGCCGAGGCGGCGGCGGCCAGGGCGCTGGCCCGGCGGCGGCTGGCGTACCAGACCAGCCCGGCGGTGGCGGCGGCTGCGCCCACCGCTGCGGCGGCGACCAGCGCCGGCCGCGCCGGCATGGACAGCCCGGGCAGCCGCTGCTTCAGCCGCACTGGCCGGTTGAACACCAGGACGGGCCACTCCCGGGCCACGGCCTCCCGCCGCAGTGCCCGGTCCGGATTGACCGCGTGCGGGTTGCCCACCGCCTCCAGCATGGGGATGTCGGTGACCGAGTCGCTGTACGCGTAGCACCGCGAGAGGTCGTACCCCTCGGACTCGGCGAGCTCCCGCACGGCCTCGGCCTTGGTCGGTCCGTACGCGTAGTACTCCACCTCGCCGGTGAAGCAGCCGTCCTCGCCGATGACCATGCGCGTGGCGACGACCCGGTCCGCGCCGAGCATTTCACCGATGGGCTCGACCACTTCCGCTCCGGAGGTGGACACGATCACCACGTCCCGGCCCGCCGTGTGGTGGGCCTCGATGAGGGAAGCCGCCTCGTCGTAGATGAGGGGGTCGATCAGGTCGTGCAGGGTCTCGGCGACGATCTCCCGCACCTGCTGGACGTTCCATCCCTTGCAGAGGGCGGACAGGTACTCCCGCATCCGCTCCATCTGGTCGTGGTCGGCTCCGCCGACCAGGTAGATGAACTGGGTATAGGCGGTGCGCAGCACGGCGCGGCGGTTGATCAGGCCGCCCTGGTAGAAGGACTTGCTGAACGTCAGAGTGCTTGACTTCGCAATGACCGTCTTGTCCAGGTCGAAGAAGGCTGCGGTGCGGGGCGACGAGTGCGGCAAGGGCTGGATTTCCACGCCCCGAGCATATGCGCCCACCATTCGGCGTAAGGTGTGGCGCGTGGGTTTGCCTGAGGAGGCTCTCGGGTACACCATGGAAGTCACGGATCGTTCGCGACCGTGCTAACCCGGTCTGGCTCCTCCCCCCCCGAGTCGGACCGTGGGGACGACCCCCGCTCTCCCCCCCGGCGGGGGTCGTCGCATGTCCGGACGCGGTTCGCGTCCCTGCCTTCGGCCCTAAGTGACCATCCCTGCAGCCCTCCTTCTTCGGTGGGGCCGCGCGGCGAAGGCCCTCACCCCATCAGACTCGTGACGGTGCGTAGTGGTTCCGCCGCGCTATGGAACTCACCTGTGGGTGTGACGGAGTTATTCACAACGCTTCGGTTGTCCACAGTTTTCGACCAAGATCCACTTCTTTTTCCGGATCGCTGCACGGTGATTCCGGCCGCGAAGTCCGCGGCGCCGGGATTTGCGGTGAGAAGGAGGCGGAGATCGTGGCTGGATCGAAGTCGTGTGAAGCGTCGGAGCTCGTCACGGCGGGCGCAATCAAGCCATCGGGTCGTGGCGGTGCCGGGGGCCGTGCGGCCGCCGAGGGCGGTGCGGGGGCCGGGAGCGGTGCGGGGCCCGGGCCCGGACGTCCGCTGATCATCACCGAGGACCCGCTGCTGCTCGACGATCTGCTGCGGCTGTGTGCCGCCGCGGGCGCGGAGCCGCATGTGCAGCATGCGGTGCCCGAGCCCAGTGCAGGCGGAGGTGGTGGAGGCGGTGGTGGCAGCGGCGGCAGCGGTGAAGGGGGCGGATGGGGCGAGAGCGGTGCCGCAGCCGTGGAGCGGGGGCGCGGGAGCGTCGGGTGGGAGACCGCCCCGCTCGTCCTGGTGGGCGATGATGCCGCCCGCCGGGTAAGGGGGGCGCCGCGCCGCGACGGCGTGTTCCTTGTCGGCCGGGACCTCGACGACTCCCTCGTGTGGCAGCGGGCGGTGGAGATCGGGGCCGAGGAGGTGCTGCGGCTCCCCGATGCCGAGAGCCGGCTCGTCGACCGGATCGCCGATGTGGTGGAGGGAGCGGGGAGGCCGGCCCTGGCCGTCGGAGTGATCGGCGGCAGCGGCGGCGCCGGGGCCTCCACCCTGGCCTGTGCGCTCGCCCTGCGGGCTGCCCGGGCCGGCGAGCGGACCATCCTCATCGACGGGGATCCGCTCGGCGGCGGGATGGACGTGCTGCTCGGGGGCGAGAGCGCCGAAGGGCTGCGCTGGCCCGACTTCGCCGGCTCCCGGGGCCGGGTCGGCGCCGGGGCGCTGGAGGAGTCACTGCCCGAGCTGCATGCACTGCGGGTGCTCAGCTGGGACCGCGGTGAGCGGGTGGTGGTGCCGCCCGCTGCCATGCGCTCGGTGGTGGCGGCGGCACGGCGCCGGGGCGGGGTCGTGGTGGTGGACCTGCCGCGGCGGGTGGACGAAGCCGTGGCCGAGGCGCTGGCCCAGCTGGACCTGGTGTTGCTGGTGGTGCCGGGCGAGCTGCGTGCGGTGGCTGCCGCGGGCCGGGTCGCGGCCGGGGTGCGGATGGTGGCCCGGGACGTGCGGGTGGTCGTACGGGGGCGCTGCCCGGGCGGCCTCGACGCCGAGGTGGTGGCCGGGCTGCTGGGGGCGCCGCTGGCCGGTGAGGTGCCGGTCGAGGTGGGGCTCCCGGGGCGGGTCGCCGAGGGGGAACCGCCGGGTGCGCAGGGGCGGGGTGCGCTGGCCCGGTTCTGCGACGGTTTCTGGCAGCGGGCGCTCGGTCCCGCCCCGGGGGTGGCGGCATGAGCGCCGTGCTGCTGGACGCGGTGCGCCAGCGGCTGGCCGAGAGTGGGGCGGAACCGACCCCGGCCCGGGTGGCGGCGGCCCTGCGCGCTCAGGGCCGACTGCTGGGGGATGCGGAAGTGCTGGGCGTGGCCGCCGAGTTGCGGTCCGAGCTGGTCGGCGCCGGCCCGCTGGAGCCGCTCCTCGCCGACCAGGAGGTCACCGACGTGCTGGTGGCCGCCCCCGACCGGGTGTGGGTGGACCGCGGGGGCGGGCTGGAGCTGACCGGCGTGACCTTTGCCGATGCCGGTGCCGTGCGGCGGCTCGCCCAGCGGCTGGCCGCCGTCGCGGGTCGGCGGCTGGACGACGCCCGGCCCTGGGTGGACGCCCGGATGCCGGACGGCACCCGGCTGCATGCCGTGCTGCCGCCCGTCGCCGTCGGCTCGGCCTGCCTCTCGTTGCGGGTGGTGCGGCCGAGGGCGTTCACGCTGGAGGAGCTGGTCGAGGCGGGGACACTGCCGCCGGGCGGGCAGCGGCTGCTCCGGGAGATGGTCGAGGCCCGGTTGTCCTTCCTCGTCTCCGGAGGGACCGGCACCGGCAAGACCACCCTGCTCAGCGCCCTGCTCGGACTGGTCGGTCCGGGGGAGCGGATCGTGCTGGCCGAGGACTCGGCCGAGCTGCGCCCCGACCATCCCCATGTGGTGCGGCTGGAGACCCGTCCCGCCAATCAGGAGGGGGCGGGCCTGGTCACCCTCGCGGACCTGGTTCGGCAGGCGCTGCGGATGCGGCCGGACCGGCTCGTCGTCGGCGAGGTCCGGGGCGCGGAGGTGGCGGATCTGCTGGCCGCCCTCAACACCGGGCACGAGGGGGGCTGCGGCACGGTCCACGCGAATGCTGCCGCTCATGTCCCGGCCCGGCTGGAGGCGCTCGGGACGGTGGCGGGGCTCGATCGGGCCGCCCTGCACAGCCAGGTGGCGGCCGCCCTGACCTTGGTGATCCACCTGGTCCGGGACCGGGCCGGACGGCGCCGGGTGGCGGAGCTCCACGTGCTGGAGCGGGATGCCGCGGGACTGGTGGTCACCGTACCGGCGCTGCGTTGGGCGGCGCGGGGGTTCGTCCGGGAGCGGGGCTGGGAGCGGCTGCGGCCGCTGCTGGGAGGTGTCCGGTGAGCGGCGTTTCGGTGATGTCGGTGTCCCTGTTCACCGGTGTGCTCTGTGCGAGTACGGCGGCCTGGGGCCTCGTCGGGGGTGACCGGGTGTCGCGGCGGGCCCGGGTGGTGCTGGCCGGGGGCGGTGCCGTGGCGCCGGGCGGGCCGGTGCGCCGGGAGCGGCTGGTGATCGCGGTGCGGGTGCGGGCCGTGCGGTGGCGGGAGTGGGGCTGCCTCGGTGTCGGGCTCGTCGTGGGCCTGCTCGGTGGATCGCTGATCCCGGTGGTGGTGGGGGCCGCGGCGGTGCCGTTGGTGCGGCGGTGGCTGCGGGCCCGGGGCCGGGAGCAGGAGCGTGGTGCGCGGGCCGCGCAGGTGATCGCCCTGTGCGGGGCGGCGGTGGGTGAGCTGCGGGCGGGCGCGCAGCCCGGGCAGGCACTGACCGCGGCGATACGGCGCACGGTGGCCGGGCCCGGCGGGCCGGGGCCGGCGGAAGCGGCGGTGCTGGCCGCGGCGGCGTTCGGCGGAGACGTGCCGGAGGCGCTGCGGATGGCGTCGGCCGAACCGGGCGCGGAGGGGCTGGCCGGCATGGCCGCCTGCTGGCGGATCTCGGTGGACGGCGGTGCGGGGCTCGCGGCCGGGCTGGACCGGCTGGAAGGGGCCTTGCGGGCCGAGCGGGACCGCCGGGAGTCACTGCGGGCCCAGTTGGCGGGCGCGAGGTCGACGACGGTGGTGCTCGCCCTGCTGCCTCTGGTCGGGCTGCTGATCGGCACCGGGCTGGGAGCCGATCCGCTGCGGGTGCTGCTGCACAGCCCGGTCGGGTGGGGCTGCCTGCTGGCGGGCGGGGTGCTGGAGGCGCTGGGGCTGCTGTGGTGCCGGCGGATCGTGCGGGTGGGGGAGCGGTGATGGAGATGGAGGAGGTGCTGATCCACAGGCTGGGGACGGCGTTGTGCCTCGCCGTGGCGGGGCTGTGTGCGGCCAGGGCGGTGGCGGCGCGGATCCGGCGCCGGGCGGCTCGGCGCAGGTTCACCGCGCTGCCGGCCGGTGAACGGGCGCGCCGCGGGCCGCTGTTCGGCTCCGTAGCCCGGCGGGTGGTGACGGCGTGGGCCGCACCGCTCGGGGCCCTGCTGGCGGCCTGGGTGGTGGTCGGAGGCGTCCCGGGGGTGCTGGCCGGCGGTGCAGTGGCCTTCGGCGTCTGGCGGTGGCTGAGTCGGGAGCGGCCGGCGGCAGCGGTGGACGAGCGGGAGGCGGAGCGTCAGCTCCCCTTTGCGGCCGATCTGTTGGCGGCGTGCCTGGCGGCAGGGGCCGCGCCCGTGGAGGCCGCTGAGGTGGTGGGGGAGTCGCTGGGCGGGCCGGTGGGTGAGCGGCTGGCGCTGGCCGGGGCGGAGCTGCGGCTCGGCGGCGAACCGGGCGCGGCGTGGGGCAGGTTGGCCGCGCTACCGGGGGCGCGGCCGCTCGCCGAATGCCTGGAGCGGGCCGCCCGGACGGGGGCGCCGGCCGCGGAGCCGGTCTCCCGCCTGGCGACGGCCCTGCGGGAGGACCGGGCCCGGCAGGCGGGCGCCCGGGCACAGCGGGCGGCGGTCCTCGTCACGGCGCCGGTGGGGCTGTGTTTCCTGCCCGCATTCCTTGCGGTGGGCGTGGCTCCGGTGGTGATCGGAATGGCCTCCGGGCTTCTCTCCGGAACCTGAAGCAGGCCCTCAAACCAGCCCTGAACCAGCGTACTGAAATCACAAATGAGATCACGTCAAAAAAAGATCAATGGGAGGTTGCCATGAGGATCATCTGGTTTCGGCTGCGGACGGCGCTGAGCGGCGGGACGCGCGATGCGGGGATGTCCACTTCGGAATACGCCATGGGCACGATCGCGGCCTGTGCATTCGCGGCCGTTCTGTACAAGGTGGTGACGAGTGAAGGGGTCTCCACGGCCCTCCAGTCGACCATCGGGAAGGCGCTCGATGTGCCGTTCTGAGGGAAAGCGGAGGGCCGGGGGAGACCGCGGATATGTGACGGCGGAAGCCGCCCTCGTGATCCCGGCCCTGGTGCTCTTCGCGACGCTGCTGGTGTGGGCGCTGATGGCGGCGGCCGCGCAGATCCGGTGCGTGGACGCGGCGCGGGCGGGCGCCCGTGCGGCGGCCCGCTCGGAGACGGCGGAGGGGGCGGTGGCGGCGGCCCGGGCGGCCGCCCCGCCGGGGGCTCGGGTGGGGCTGGAGCGGGAGGGGGATCTGTGGCGGGTGCGGGTGACGGCGCCCGCACCCGGGCCGAACGGCCTGCCGGTACGGCTCGGCGCGCAGGCGGTGGCGCTGGCCGAGGACAGCGTGGGGCCGCCGCCGTGAGCCGGGACCGGGGTTCGGCCACCGTCTGGGCCGCGCTGGTGGCGACGGTCCTGGGCGCGGTGTTCGGCGGCGTGCTCCTGCTCGGCCAGGCCGTGGTGGCCCGGCACCGTGCGGCGGCGGCAGCCGACCTGGCGGCCCTCGCCGCGGCGGCCACCTGGGCCCACGGCCCGGAGCAGGCCTGCGCCGCCGCCCGGAGGGTGGCCGGAGCCCAGGGAGCGGCCCTGACCGCCTGCACCGTCCAGGGGGAGGTGGCGGCGGTGACGGCCCGGCCCACCACCGGCCCCTTCCACCCGCCGATCACCGGCCGCGCGGGCCCACCCCTCCCCCCGGACCCCCCGGCCCCCCCCAGACCCCCCCAGACCCCCCCAGACCCCCCACCTGGGCCAAGCCCACCGCCCGGATCGGGACCACCGCCCCCATAGGGACCGACGGCGGGGCCGGGTCGCCGCCCGGGCCACCGCCGACCGGGTCGGAGCCGTCCGCAGGGGGCGGGCCGCCTGCGCGGCTCGGTGGGGCGGCTGGTCGGAGGGGCCAACGGGGCGGTTTTCACCCGTTCGGCCTAACGGGGTCGGTTCAATCCCTGCGTCGGCGGATCGGGTGGGCTCCGGTGAGGGAGGAGGCAGGGCTACGAGGGGTCCGGGGCGGTGCCCTGGGGCAGGGGTGGGGCCTCGGAGAGGAGGCGGGTGAGGAGGCGGATGGCGCCGCCCTTGTGGAGGGGGTCGTTGCCGTTGCCGCACTTGGGGGACTGGATGCAGGAGGGGCAGCCGGCCTCGCACTCGCAGGAGGCAATGGCATCGCGGGTGGCCGTCAGCCAGCCGTGGGCCGTGTGGAAGGCGCGCTCAGCGAAGCCCGCGCCGCCGGGGTGGCCGTCGTACACGAAGACCGTCGGAAGGAGGGTGTCGGGATGGAGCGGGATGGAGACCCCGCCGATGTCCCAGCGGTCGCAGGTGGCGAACAGCGGGAGCAGGCCGATCGAGGCGTGCTCGGCGGCGTGCAGGGCGCCGCCGAGGATCTCCGGATTGATCCGGGCCTCGTCGAGCTGGTCCTCGGTGACCGTCCACCACACGGCCCGGGTGCGCAGGGTGCGGGGCGGCAGGTCCAGCTTGGTCTCGCCGAGCACCTCGCCGGTGATCAGTTTGCGGCGCAGGTAGGAGACGACCTGGTTGGTGACCTCGACGGAGCCGTAGCAGAGCCGGGCCGGGCCCCAGGGGACCTCGGCCTCGGTCTCCAGGACGGAGATGGAGGTGATGTCGCGGGCGGTGGTCGAGTAGGGCGGACTGGCCTCCTCGACGAGGGCCACCGCATCCTCCAGGTCCAGCCGCTGCACGAGGTAGGTACGGCCCTGGTGGAGGTGGACGGCCCCGTCGTGGACGGCGGTGTGGGCCGCGGACTCGTCGACCGTGCCCAGCAGGCGGCCGGTCGACGCCTCCACGATCTGCACCGGGCGGCCGCCCTCGCCCCGGATGTCCGTCAGGTCCGAGGCCCGCTCCCGGCGGGTCCAGTGCCAGGCCGTCGCCCGGCGCCGCAGCAGCTTCGCCGCCTCCAGCTGCGGGAGGAGGCTTTCGGTCGCCGGGCCGAAGAGGGCGAGGTCCGCCTCGGTCAGCGGGAGCTCGGCTGCGGCCGCGCACAGGTGGGGAGCCAGGACGTACGGGTTGTCCGGGTCCAGGACCGTGGCCTCCACCGGTCGGCGGAACAGGGCGTCGGGATGGTGGACCAGGTAGGTGTCCAGCGGGTCGTCCCGGGCGATCAGCACGGCGAGGGCGCCCTGGCCGGCCCGCCCGGCCCGGCCCGCCTGCTGCCACAGGGAGGCCCGGGTACCGGGGTAGCCGGTGATCAGCACGGCGTCCAGCCCCGAGACGTCCAGGCCCAGCTCCAGGGCGGTGGTGGCGGCCAGCCCCAGCAGGTCCCCGGAGTGCAGGGCACGCTCCAGGGCCCGGCGCTCCTCGGGCAGGTAGCCGCCCCGGTAGGCCGCGACACGCCCGGGCAGGGACCGGTCGACCTCGGCCAGCCGCTCCTGGGTGATCACCGAGATCAGCTCCGCTCCGCGGCGGGAGCGGACGAAGGCGACCGTACGGACGCCCTGGACGACCAGATCGGTCAGCAGGTCGGCGGTCTCGGCGGTGGCGGTGCGCCGTACCGGGGCGCCCTTCTCGCCCCGCAGGTCGGTCAGCGGCGGTTCCCACAGGGCGAAGACCACCTCGCCGCGCGGGGAGGCGTCGTCGGCGACCTCGATGACCGGCACCCCGGTCAGCCGGGAGGCGGCCGCCGCCGGGTCGCCGGCGGTGGCGGAGGCCAGCAGGAAGACCGGGTCGGCGCCGTAGCGGGCGCACAGCCGGCGCAGCCGCCGCAGGACCTGGGCCACGTGGGAGCCGAATACGCCCCGGTAGGTGTGGCACTCGTCGATCACCACGTAGCGCAGCGTGCGCAGGAAGGAGGACCAACGGGCGTGGCCGGGCAGGATCCCCCGGTGCAGCATGTCGGGATTGGTGAGCACGTAGTTCGCGTACTGGCGCACCCATTCGCGTTCTTCGACCGGCGTGTCGCCGTCGTAGACGGCCGGCCGGACGGCGTTGCCCAGCGGCGCGGCGAGGCCCCGCACGGCCCGCCACTGGTCGGCGGCCAGGGCCTTGGTGGGGGCCAGGTACAGGGCGGTCGCGCCACGCCCGTTCGGGGCCTCGGCCCCGTCCGCCAGGGCCGACAACACGGGGACCAGGTACGCCAGCGACTTGCCCGAGGCGGTGCCGGTGGCGACGACCACCGAGGCGCCGTCCAGGGCGTGCTCGGCGGCTGCGGCCTGGTGCTCCCACGGATGGGCGATCCCCGCAGCCTGGACGGCCGCTACGACATCCGTTCGGATGCGGTCGGGCCACACTGCATGACGACCCTCCCGAGGGGGCAAGTGCTCCGTATGAGTGATGCGCGCAGCTCGGGAAGGCCCCCGTGACAGGCGGTCCAGAACCGTGCCGGGAGTGGGTCGGGGGTCCGCAGGGGCCGTGGGCCGACCGGGGCGGTGAGTGTTGGCCATTGGAACTGAGTGTGTCACCGGCGTGCGGGACAATGGTCCGAAGGCGTCGTGCGCGCCTGCCGGTAAGTGATTGAATGCCATCGCGGCAGCCAATCCCTCCCTTGCCTACGGGTTGGGGAGGCCCCTGGGGGGCGCCGCTCGATAGCAAGGTGCTGGAGGATCCGTGGACCTGTCCCTGTCGACTCGCACTGTCGGCGACCGCACGGTCGTGGAGGTCGGTGGCGAGATTGATGTGTATACCGCGCCCAAGCTGCGCGAGCAGTTGGTCGAGTTGGTGAACGACGGCAGCTACCACCTGGTCGTCGACATGGAGCGAGTGGACTTCCTCGACTCCACCGGGCTTGGTGTGCTCGTGGGAGGTCTCAAGCGCGTTCGGGCGCACGAGGGCTCGCTGCGGCTGGTGTGCAACCAGGAGCGCATCCTGAAGATCTTCCGCATCACCGGTCTGACCAAGGTGTTCCCGATCCACACGACGGTGGAAGACGCCGTCGCGGCCACCGACTGACGGCTCCGCGTCCCGGGGTGCCGTCCGGCGCCCCGGGGGAGCCGAAGAGGAGCGGGGGCACGGGCCGCAATGGTTCGCGCCCCTGCAAGGCACGCCCGTAGTCCGAGGGGGACGCGCATGGCCATCGTTGAACTGCGCTTCAGCGCCCAGCCCGAACACGTCCGCACGGCCCGCCTGGTCGCGGCCGCCGTGGCGCGGCGGGCCGGGGTGGACGAAGCCGTGCTCGACGAGGTCCGCCTCGCCGTGGGCGAGGCCTGTTCGCGCGCCGTCGGACTGCACCTGAGCAACCGGCTGACCGATCCCGTCCGGGTCGTCCTGACCGAAGAGGAGAAGGTGTTCTCCATCGAGGTCGGCGACGGGGCTCCCGGGCCGGCCGGCGGGCCGGCCGCCGCCATGCCCGGCCTCGACGCGGCCCTGGACCCGGACGTGGACAGCGAGGACGAGATGGGCCTCGCCGTCATCAGCGGCCTCGTCGACGACGTCGAGGTCACCACGGGCGAGGCGGGCGGGACGATCCGCATGAGCTGGCCCGTTTCCAGGTCGTCCGAAACCGGAGCGGAAGCCGGAGCCGACACCCAGGCCCCCTAGGTCACCCTCCGGGCACCACGGAAACCTTCCCTGGGACACCACGGAAAACGGATCATCCGATCTTATTCAAGGCCCTGCTGAGCAGGGCCTTTTTCATGCTCTGGCGGCATTTTCTAGATCAATGACCTTCCGTCAATGCCTTTGCCCCATTACTTCTTTCGAGGGTAATGGAGTGACGGGATCTATTGCTGAGGAGCAAGAGAAGGCCAATTCCGTTTCCCGCGTACTGTTTTGATCCGAGTCCGCTCCCTACAATCCGTCCACATCTTGAGCTCATCACGTCAAGGAGGACGAATGACGGGGCTCTTCACCCCTATCGCGCCGGATCGCACTACTGATCTGGCAGCCGCAGTACTCACCGATGACAATCGGCTCATCGTGATGGTGATCGCGGGCGTGGCACTTGCCGCACTTGTCGTCGCGCAGATCCTGGTCCGCCAGGTCCTCAGCGCCGACGAGGGAACCGACAGCATGAAGAAGATCGCGGCAGCCGTCCAGGAGGGCGCCAACGCCTACCTCGGCCGGCAGTTGCGCACCCTCGGCGTCTTCGCCGTCGTCGTGTTCTTCCTGCTGTTCCTGCTGCCCGCCGACGACTGGACCCAGCGGGCGGGACGTTCCGCCTTCTTCCTCGTGGGCGCCCTCTTCTCGGCGACCACCGGCTACATCGGCATGCGCCTCGCGGTCCGTGCCAACGTCCGCGTCGCCGCCGCCGCACGCGAGGCCACCCCCGCCGAGGGCGAGCCCGCCAAGGACCTCACCGACGTCGCCCACAAGGCCATGCGGATCGCCTTCCGCACCGGCGGCGTCGTCGGCATGTTCACCGTCGGCCTCGGCCTCCTCGGCGCCTCCTGCGTCGTCCTGGTCTACGCCGCGGACGCCCCCAAGGTCCTGGAGGGCTTCGGCCTCGGCGCCGCCCTGATCGCCATGTTCATGCGTGTCGGGGGCGGCATCTTCACCAAGGCCGCCGACGTCGGCGCCGACCTGGTCGGCAAGGTCGAGCAGGGCATTCCGGAGGACGATCCACGCAATGCCGCGACCATCGCCGACAACGTGGGCGACAACGTCGGCGACTGCGCGGGCATGGCGGCCGACCTCTTCGAGTCGTACGCCGTCACCCTCGTGGCCGCACTGATCCTCGGCAAGGCCGCCTTCGGCGACCTGGGCCTCGCCTTCCCGCTGATCGTGCCCGCCATCGGCGTCATCACCGCCATGATCGGCATCTTCGCGGTCTCCCCGCGCCGCTCCGACCGCAGCGGGATGACCGCCATCAACCGCGGCTTCTTCATCTCCGCCGTGATCTCCCTGGTGCTGGTCGGGATCGCCGTCTTCGCCTACCTGCCGTCCAGCTACCAGGACCTCGTCGGCGTCGACAACCCCGCGATCACCACCCACTCCGGCGACCCGCGCGTCCTCGCCCTCGTCGCCGTCGCGATCGGCATCCTGCTCGCGGCCCTGATCCAGCAGCTGACCGGCTACTTCACCGAGACCAACCGCCGTCCCGTCCGGGACATCGGCAAGTCCTCCCTGACCGGCGCCGCCACCGTCGTCCTCGCCGGCATCTCCGTCGGCCTGGAGTCCGCCGTCTACACGGCGCTGCTCATCGGCCTCGGCGTGTACGGGGCGTTCCTGCTCGGCGGCACCTCGATCATGCTCGCGCTGTTCGCGGTGGCCCTGGCCGGTACCGGCCTGCTCACCACCGTCGGCGTCATCGTCGCCATGGACACCTTCGGCCCCGTCTCCGACAACGCCCAGGGCATCGCCGAGATGTCCGGTGACGTCGAGGGCGCGGGCGCGCAGGTGCTGACCGACCTGGACGCCGTCGGCAACACCACCAAGGCCATCACCAAGGGCATCGCCATCGCCACGGCCGTGCTCGCCGCGGCCGCGCTGTTCGGCTCGTACAACGACGCCATCGCCAACGCGGTGAAGGAGGTCGGCGCCAAGGCCGGGGAGATGAACCTCAGCCTGGACATCGCGCAGCCCAACAACCTGGTCGGCCTGATCCTGGGCGCGGCCGTCGTGTTCCTGTTCTCCGGCCTGGCCATCAACGCGGTGTCCCGCTCCGCGGGCGCCGTGGTCTACGAGGTGCGCCGCCAGTTCCGCGAGCACCCCGGCATCATGGACTACTCCGAGAAGCCCGAGTACGGCCGCGTCGTGGACATCTGCACCAAGGACGCGCTGCGCGAGCTCGCCACGCCCGGCCTGCTCGCCGTCCTCACCCCGATCGCGGTGGGCTTCACCCTCGGCGTCGGTGCGCTCGGCTCCTTCCTCGCGGGCGCCATCGGCACCGGCACCCTGATGGCGGTCTTCCTCGCCAACTCCGGCGGCGCCTGGGACAACGCGAAGAAGCTCGTGGAGGACGGCCACCACGGCGGCAAGGGCAGCGAGGCCCACGCCGCGACCGTCATCGGCGACACCGTCGGCGACCCGTTCAAGGACACCGCCGGTCCCGCCATCAACCCGCTGCTGAAGGTCATGAACCTGGTGGCCCTGCTGATCGCCCCGGCGGTCGTGCAGTTCAGCTACGGCGCAGACACGAGCGCGACCGTACGGGCCGTCGTCGCGGCCATCGCCATCGCCGTCATCATCGGCGCGGTGTACGTCTCCAAGCGCCGCGGCATCGCCGTCGGCGACGACACCGACGGCGACGCCGCGACGCCCGCCGAGCGGGTGACGCAGTCGAGCGACCCCGCGGTGGTCTCCTGATCCGAGGGGCCACTCGGACATACGACCGAACGGCGGACAGGCGGCGCGGACTGACGCGCCGTCTGTCCGCCTTTCTGCGTGCGGTGATGACGGGCGTGTATCTTCCGGGCCGAGAGCCTTCGAAGGGACCAATCCGGTGAACAAGAAGCTTGCGGCCGCGGTGTCCGGCGGTGCGGTACTGATGCTCGTGCTGTCCGGCTGCGGCGGTGACGACGGGGACGAGAAGGCCAACAGCTGGGCCAAGAAGGTCTGCGACCAGTGGTCGCCCGAGCTGAAGAAGATCGAGACCGCCAACGCCGACATCAAGCGCGTGGCGACCGAGAGCAGCAAGCCCGACGAGGTCAAGACGACCGACTCCGCGGCGTTCCAGCAGATCTCGGACGCCTACAAGTCGATGGCCTCCGCCCTCACCTCGGCCGGGGACCCGCCGGTCAAGGACGGGAACGCGACCGCGGAGGCCGCCGCCACGGGCTTCAACACCTCCTCCAAGGGCTATGCCGACCTGAAGACGAAGATGGACGCCCTCGACCCCGCGGACCAGGGCAAGTTCGCCGCGGGCCTCAAGGAGGTCGCGGGCGGGATCGACGAGGCCTCCAAGGGAGCCGTCGAGGCCCGCGCCCGCCTCAAGACCGGCGGCCTGGACAAGTCCCTGAACCGCCAGAAGGGCTGCCAGGTCAGCGCGCCGTCGCCGACGAAGTGAGACGGCGCCCGCCGTCCCCGTGACGGCGCGGGGCGCCCAGCCGGGCGGCCGGACCCTGCCCGTGCCGGCCGCCCGCGCGCATCCGGGGTCCGGCACACGCCGACCCTCCGCGCGGCGCACCGATTGCCCGCGGCAGCCGACACAATGGACGGGTGAGTACCAGCAGCCTTCCCTCGCCCGACCGCGCCGCCGAGCTGCGCACCGCCCTGCTCGCCGCCGGCTTCACCGCCGACGGGCTGCTCGACCTGCTCGGCGCCCCCGCCTACGCCGCGCTGGCGCGCAGTGAGACGGTCCCCGCCCTGCGCGCCACCCGCGGGCCCGGCGACGGCCCGCTCGCGAGCCTGGTCCGGCTGTTCCTGCTCCAGCAGCCGGAGCCGTACGGGCGGGCCGCGGCCGCGCTGCCCGTGGAGGCCGCGGTGGCCGACGGCTGGCTGCGCCGGGAGGGCGACGAGGTGTACGCGACCGTCGACGTGCGCCCGTACGGAGGGCCCGACGGCGAGGACTGGTTCATCGTCTCCGACCTCGGCTGCGCCGTCGGCGGCGCCGGGGGGATCGGCAGCCGCGAGGAAGGCGTCGTCCTCGGCGTCGGCGGCGCCTCCACGACCCTGGCCGGCATCACCGTCCGCGTCCCCGTCGCCAGCGCCCTCGACCTCGGCACCGGATCCGGCATCCAGGCCCTGCACGCCGCCCAGCACGCCACCCGGGTCACCGCCACCGACGTCAACCCGCGGGCCCTCGCCTTCACCCGCCTGACCCTGGCGCTGTCCGGTGCCCCGGAGGCCGAGCTGCTCGCCGGGTCGCTGTTCGAGCCGGTCGGCGAGGCGACGTACGACCTGATCGTGTCCAATCCGCCCTTCGTGATCTCGCCCGGGGCGCGCCTGACGTACCGGGACGGCGGCATGGGCGGCGACGACCTGTGCCGGACCCTGGTCCAGGAGGCCGGCGCCCACCTGAACCCGGGCGGGTACGCGCAGTTCCTCGGCAACTGGCAGCACGTGGAGGGCGAGGACTGGCACGACCGGGTCCGCTCCTGGGTGCCGCGCGGCTGCGACGCGTGGATCGTGCAGCGTGACGTGCAGGACGTCACGCAGTACGCGGAGCTGTGGCTGCGCGACGCCGGCGACCACCGCACCGAGCCCGCCGAGTACGCGCGCCGCTACGAGGACTGGCTGGACGAGTTCGAGGCCCGCAAGACCAAGGCCGTCGGCTTCGGCTGGATCACCCTGCGCCGCAGCGATGCGCAGGAGCCGTCGATCGTGGTCGAGGAGTGGCCGCACTCGGTGGAGCAGCCGCTCGGCGACGCCGTCCTGGCGCACTTCGCCCGCCAGGACTACCTGCGCGCACACGACGACGCGTCCCTGCTGGAGGACCGTTTCGTGCTGGCCGCCGAAGTGGTGCAGGAGCAGGTCGGGGCGCCCGGGGCCGAGGACCCGGAGCACGTGGTGCTCCGGCAGAACCGCGGCATGCGGCGCGCCACCAAGGTGGACACCGTCGGGGCCGGATTCGCCGGAGTGTGCGACGGCTCACTCACCGCGGGCCGGATCCTCGACGCGATCGCGCAGCTGGTGCAGGAGGACCCGGTCGTCCTGCGGGACCGGACGCCCGAGGCGATCCGTGTCCTCGTCGAGCAGGGGTTCCTGGAGCCGGTCGACCGCCGCGCCCCCGTGATGTAACCCGGGGTTCGCCCGCTGTTCCCCGGGGGCTGGCAGGCTCTCCTGCCGGGGGGAGCCAGGCGGATCCGGGGGGATCCGCAGGGTCCTGTGAGCGGCCCCGGGGCCAAGGGGAAACGGCAGGGAAGGCGGTCCGGGGAGCGCTCCGCGACCGCGTTCCTGCTGTTCGGGGCCGCACTACCGGTCCGGGCGGGGCGCGGGCGCTGCACCGCGCCCCGATGGCGCAGAGCGCGCGCCCCGGGCCGGCCGCAGCAGCCGTGGCGGCGGCGCCGCCCGCCGGGGCGGGCGGGCCGGCGCCGGCGAATCCGCAGTCTCGGCCGGACGTGGTCACCCGGGCACATCCGGCCGTAGATCATCGTCGGAAACAGGACGTCAGACGGGGTGCGGGCGCGCGGCCAGACGGCCCTCGGCGCACTCGGCCCGGTGACCGGGAGGGGTCCGGCGCGGTATCCGGGCGGCAGAAATGGCACTTGTCGGGTTACCGTTCGAGTGGCCGTTGCGGGCTTGTGCCGTTTGACACGGGTGCGGGTTGTACCGTCACACTCCGCAGCGTCGCCGTACTGCGACCGAGTGCCGACCGGAGAGAAGAGCCAAGTTGTCCCCGACTAGCGAGACCGCAAAGGGCGGCCGCCGACTCGTCATCGTCGAGTCCCCTGCCAAGGCGAAGACGATCAAGGGCTACCTCGGCCCGGGATACGTCGTCGAGGCGAGCGTCGGGCACATTCGCGACCTCCCGAACGGCGCCGCCGAGGTCCCCGACAAGTACACGGGCGAGGTCCGACGCCTCGGTGTGGACGTCGAGCACGACTTCCAGCCGATCTACGTCGTGAACGCGGACAAGAAGGCGCAGGTCAGGAAGCTCAAGGAGCTGCTGGCCGAGTCCGACGAACTCTTCCTCGCCACCGATGAGGACCGCGAGGGCGAAGCCATCGCGTGGCACCTCCAGGAAGTCCTCAAGCCCAAGGTCCCCGTCCACCGGATGGTCTTCCACGAGATCACCAAGGACGCGATCCGCGACGCCGTCGCCAACCCGCGCGAGCTGAACCAGCGCATGGTCGACGCCCAGGAGACCCGCCGCATCCTCGACCGCCTCTACGGCTACGAGGTCTCGCCGGTCCTGTGGAAGAAGGTCATGCCGCGCCTGTCGGCCGGCCGCGTCCAGTCGGTGGCCACCCGCCTCGTCGTCGAGCGCGAGCGCGAGCGCATCGCCTTCCGCAGCGCCGAGTACTGGGACCTGACGGGCACCTTCTCCACCGGCCGCGCCGGTGACCCCAGTGACCCGTCGTCGCTGGTCGCCCGCCTGAACACGGTCGACGGAAAGCGCATCGCGCAGGGCCGCGACTTCGGTGCGAACGGGCAGCTCAAGAGCGAGGTGCTGCACCTCGACGAGGCCAACGCGCGGGCGCTCGCCGCCGCGCTGGAGGGCGCCTCGTTCGCCGTCCGGTCGGTCGAGTCCAAGCCGTACCGCCGCTCCCCGTACGCCCCGTTCCGTACGACCACGCTCCAGCAGGAGGCCTCGCGCAAGCTGGGCTTCGGTGCGAAGGCGACGATGCAGGTCGCGCAGAAGCTGTACGAGAACGGCTTCATCACCTACATGCGTACGGACTCCACCACGCTCTCCGAGACGGCCGTGGCGGCGGCGCGGGCGCAGGTCACGCAGCTGTACGGGGCCGACTACCTGCCGGAGAAGCCGCGTGTCTACGCGGGCAAGGTCAAGAACGCGCAGGAGGCGCACGAGGCGATCCGCCCCTCGGGTGATCGTTTTCGCACTCCCGCCGAGACGGGCCTGACCGGCGACCAGTTCCGCCTGTACGAGCTGATCTGGAAGCGGACCGTCGCCTCCCAGATGAAGGACGCGGTCGGCAACTCGGTCACCGTCAAGATCGGCGGCCGGGCGTCGGACGGCCGGGACGCCGAGTTCACCGCATCCGGCAAGACGATCACCTTCCACGGCTTCATGAAGGCGTACGTCGAGGGCGCGGACGACCCGAACGCCGAACTCGACGACCGTGAGAAGCGGCTGCCGCAGGTCGCCGAGGGCGACGCGCTCAGCGCCGAGGAGATCACGGCGGACGGCCACTCGACCAAGCCGCCGGCCCGCTACACCGAGGCCTCCCTGGTCAAGGAGCTGGAGGAGCGGGAGATCGGCCGCCCGTCGACCTACGCGTCGATCATCGGCACGATCCTGGACCGCGGGTACGTCTTCAAGAAGGGCACGGCCCTCGTGCCGTCCTTCCTGTCGTTCGCCGTGGTGAACCTGCTGGAGACGCACTTCGGCCGGCTCGTCGACTACGACTTCACCGCGAAGATGGAGGACGACCTCGACCGCATCGCGCGGGGCGAGGCCCAGGCCGTGCCGTGGCTGAAGCGCTTCTACTTCGGCTCGGAGGACGCCACGGAGGTCGTGCCGGCCGACGGGGACCACCTCGGCGGCCTGAAGGAGCTGGTCACGGACCTGGGCGCGATCGACGCCCGGGAGATCTCCTCCTTCCCGGTCGGCGAGGGCATCGTCCTGCGGGTGGGCCGCTACGGCCCGTACGTCGAGCGCGGCGAGAAGGACGCGGAGGGCCACCAGCGTGCGGACGTGCCGGACGACCTGGCGCCCGACGAGCTGACCGTCGCGTACGCGGAGGAGCTGTTCGCGAAGCCGAGCGGTGAATTCGACCTGGGCAAGGACCCGGTGAGCGGGAACCAGATCGTCGCGAAGGACGGCCGCTACGGGCCGTACGTGACGGAGATCCTTCCCGAGGGCACCCCGAAGACCGGCAAGAACGCGGTGAAGCCGCGGACGGCCTCGCTCTTCAAGTCGATGTCGCTCGACACGGTCACCCTCGACGACGCGCTGAAGCTCATGTCGCTCCCGCGGGTCGTGGGGGCGGACGCCGAGGGCGTGGAGATTACCGCCCAGAACGGCCGCTACGGCCCGTACTTGAAGAAGGGCACGGACTCGCGGTCGCTGGAGACCGAGGACCAGCTGTTCTCGATCACCCTGGACGAGGCCCTGGCGATCTACGCGCAGCCGAAGCAGCGCGGGCGGGCCGCGGCCAAGCCGCCGCTGAAGGAGCTGGGCACGGACCCGGTCAGCGAGAAGCCGGTGGTCGTCAAGGACGGCCGCTTCGGCCCCTACGTGACGGACGGCGAGACGAACGCGACGCTGCGGCGGGACGACGACGTCGAGACGATCACGCCGGAGCGGGGTTACGAGCTGCTCGCGGAGAAGCGGGCGAAGGGCCCGGCGAAGAAGACCGCGAAGAAGGCCCCGGCCAAGAAGGCGACGGCCAAGAAGGCCCCGGCGAAGAAGGCGACGGCGACGAAGACCGCTGCCGCCAAGAAGACGACGGCGGCGAAGACGACGACGGCCAAGAAGGCCGCCGCCAAGAAGACGGTGGCGAAGAAGACGGCCTCGGCCGCTGCGACCGCCGAGGCGGAGTCGGACGAGTAGTCCGCCGGTCGGCGACCGGGCGGCGTGACCGCTGACGTGACCGCTGACGTGACCGGGACCCCCTGCGCAGTGCGCAGGGGGTCCCGGCCGTCCCGTGCGGAGCCGGCCCGCGGCCCCGCAGGCCAGAGGTGCGGGCGGGGTCACACCCGGGGTTGTCCACAGGCTTCCGCAGGCACCAAGCGCAGCGGATAGGCTGGGCGGATGACGCGAGCCGAGCAGCCAACGGTCGTGACCGCCCCCGAGAACCCCACCTACGACGAAGCCCTCGCCGCGGACTCCCGCGAGCGGGCGGTGCGCGCACTGTTGCGCACCCCCAGACTGCGCCGTCTGTGGAGCGCCCAGCTGGTGAGCGGCATCGGTGATGCCCTCGCCCTGCTGGTGCTGGTCCTGCTGGCCTTCCAGGCGGCCGTCTCCGAGGAGACCTTCGGCAGCGGCTACCAGGGCTGGGCCCTGACCATCGCCGCCGTCTTCGGGGTGCGGATCCTGTCCACGCTGCTGTTCGGCGCGGTCCTGCTCGGCCCGCTCGCGGGGCTCACCGCCCCCGGCGGCGCGCTCGACCGCCGCTGGACGATGGTCGCCGCCGACGGCATCCGGCTCGGCCTCTTCGTCGTGGCCCCGCTGTGGCTCGACTGGATCCCGGCGCACGCGCTGACGGCGCTCCTCGCCACCGTCTTCGTGTCCGGCGCCGCCGAGCGGCTGTGGAGCCTGGCCAAGGACAGCGCCGCGCCCGCCCTGCTGCCCGCGCCGCCGCCCGAGGGTGCGACCGTACGTCCGCTGCCCGACCACCTCGACGCCCTGCGCCGGCTGACGCTGCGTACGTCCTTCGCGGCGCTGCCCCTGGCCGCCGCCGTCCTGCTCGTCGCGACCCTCGTCGGCAAGGCCCTCGGCCTCGGGGTGGACTGGTTCGCCGAGAACCGGGCCGCCCTCGGCTCGTACGTGGCCTCCGGCCTGTTCGCGGCGTCCGTCTCGCTGCTGCTGCCGCTGACGCTGCCCGAGGCGAAGACCCCGCGGCCGCGTTCCCCGCTGGAGGGCCTGCGTCCCCCCAAGGCCGGGGACCGCCCCGACAAGGGCCGTACGGGGGCCATCCCGCTGCTCGTGCTGGCCTGTGCCGCGGTGGCCGCGGCCGTGTCCTGCGCCGCAGCCGTGGCCGTGCTGCACGCCTTCGACCTGGGCGGCGGCCCGGCTTCCTTCGCGCTGATCGTCCTGGCCCTGCTGGGCGGTACGGCCCTCGGCATCCGGGCCGCCCAGGCCGGGAAGGTGCTCCCCGCCTTCTCCCGGCGGCGGCTGCTGGCCCTGGCCATAGCGGTGAGCGGGCTGGCGCTGCTGCTGACCGGGCTGGTGCCGGACACGGCGACGGTGGTCTTCCTGTCGCTGCTCGCCGGCCTCGCCGCGGGCGTCGCCGCCAACACCGGGCACACCCTGCTGGACCAGGAGACCGAGGAGTTCCGCCGCGGCCGCGTCACCGAGCACCTGCAGGCCGTGGTCCGGGTGGCCGTGGCCGTCGGAGCCGTCCTCGCGCCGGTCCTGGCCGCCGCGATCGGCCCGCACCGGCTGGCCGCCGGGGACCTCGTCTTCGCGCACGGCGGCGGCGCCTTCACGCTGATGCTGGTCGGCGCCCTGCTGCTGCCCGTCGCGGTGATCGTGCTCGCCAAGGCCGACGACCGCAGCGGCGTACCGCTGCGCCGCGACCTGCGCGAGGCGCTGCGGGGCGGTGAACCGGTGCAGGCGCCGTCCGCCGCCGGCTTCTTCATCGCCCTGGAGGGCGGCGACGGCGCCGGCAAGTCCACCCAGGTCGAGGCGCTGGCCCAGTGGATACGGGGCAAGGGCCACGAGGTGGTGGTCACCCGTGAGCCGGGCGCCACCCCGGTCGGCAAGCGGCTGCGCTCGATCCTGCTCGACGTCTCCTCGGCCGGGCTGTCGAACCGCGCCGAGGCGCTGCTGTACGCCGCCGACCGGGCGGAGCACGTGGACACCGTCGTCCGGCCCGCCCTGGAACGCGGCGCGGTCGTCATCTCCGACCGGTACATCGACTCCTCGGTGGCCTACCAGGGCGCGGGCCGCGACCTGTCGCCGACCGAGATCGCCCGGATCTCCCGCTGGGCCACCGGCGGCCTCGTCCCGAACCTGACCGTGCTGCTCGACGTGTCGCCGGAGGCGGCGCGGGAGCGGTTCACGGAGGCCCCGGACCGGCTGGAGTCCGAGCCGGCGGAGTTCCACCAGCGGGTGCGGGCCGGCTTCCTGACGCTCGCCGCCGCCGATCCCGGGCGCTACCTGGTGGTGGACGCCGGCCAGGACCCGGAGTCGGTGACCACCGTCGTACGCCACCGCCTGGACCGGATGCTCCCGCTCTCGGAGGCCGAGCTTGCCGCCCAGGCCGAGGCCCGGCGCCTCGCGGAGGAGGAGGCCCGGCGCAAGGCCGAGGAAGAGGCGGCGCGCAAGGCGGAGGAGGAGCGGCTGCGCGCCGAGGAGGAGGCCCGCAGGGCCCGCGAGGCCGAGGAGGCCCGGATCAGGGCCGAGGCCGAGGCCGCCCGCAGGGCGCAGGAGGAGCGGCAGCGCGCCGAGGAGGAGGCCCGGGCCCGGGCCGAGGCCGAGCGGCTGCGTGCGGAGGCCGAGGAGAAGGCCCGCGCGGCGGAGCAGGAACGACTGCGCAGGCAGGCGGAGGAAGAGGCCCGGCTGCGGGCCGAGGCCGAGGAGCGGCGGCTGGAGAAGCAGCGGCGCGCCGAGGAGGCCCTGCTGAAGGCCGAGGAGGCCCGCAGGCAGGCGGAGGCCGAGGCGGCTGCGGCGGCGGCCCGGGCGGCTGCTGCTGCGGCGGCGGCTCCGGCTGCGCCCGCGGCGGCTGCGCACCACGCCCCGGCTGCCCACCAGGCACCGGCTGCCCACCAGGCACCGGCCGCGCACCAGACGCACCAGGCTGCGCACCAGGCTCCGGCCGCGCCCAAGGTCGACATGACCAAGGAGCCGTATCCGGACGACGCGGTGACGGTCGAGACGCCGCTGATCAAGCGGGTCGTCCAGCCGGACGACGTGACCCAGACGGTCCCGGTGCCCAAGACCGACCCGGCGGCGGAGACCTCGGTGACCCCGGCCGTCCCGGCCGATGAGACGGCGGTCCTGCCCCCCGTACGCCCGTCCCGCGAGGACGCGCCGAGCGGCCCGACGGCCCGGACCGCGTACGGTGAGGCCGCGTACGGGCAGGCCGTGCGGCCCACGGCCCGGCATTCGCAGGAGAGCCCGGCCGACCGGGTGCCGCCGGGCATCTTCCGCGACCCGGGCAACGAGGCGACCCGCGAGCTGCCCGCCCTCGGCGAGGACGGCCGCCCGCGCCGGGAGCGCCCCGACTGGGCCGAGGAGACCCCGCTGGACGACCTGCCGACGCTGGCGGACGAACTGCTGGGCCCGCACCGGGACGAGGACGAGGACGGCGAGGGCGGCCCGCGCCGCCGCCGCTGACGGGGGATTGTCAGTGGTGCGCGCCACACTGGGGCACGCAGCGATACGACGGACGGCACGCACGGCACGGACGCAGGTCCGGCCGTGGACGGTACGGCACGGACGGCCAGGGGAAGACGGCCGGTGGAAGGCGGTGGGCGCGATGCCCGTGTGGGACGACCTGGTGGGGCAGGAGCGGGTACAGGCGCAGCTGGCCGCCGCCGCCCGTGACGCCGACGCCCTGGTCACCGCCGTCGAGGCCGGGGCCGCGCCGCCCTCCGCATCCAAGATGACCCACGCCTGGCTGTTCACCGGCCCGCCCGGCTCCGGCCGGGCCACCGCCGCCCGGTCCTTCGCCGCGGCCCTGCAGTGCACCAGCCCCGACCGGGCCCTCGGCGGCGAGCCCGGCTGCGGGTTCTGCGACGGCTGCCACACCACCGTGGTCGGCACGCACGCGGATGTGGAGTTCGTCCGCACGGACCTGCTCTCCATCGGTGTGAAGGAGACCCGCGACCTGGTCCGCCGGGCGCAGCTCTCGCCGGCCGTGGGCCGCTGGCAGGTCATCGTCCTGGAGGACGCCGACCGGCTGACCGAGGGTGCGGGCAACGTGCTCCTGAAGGCCGTGGAGGAGCCCGCCCCGCGGACGGTGTGGCTGCTGTGCGCGCCCTCCCTGGAGGATGTGCTGCCCACCATCCGCTCCCGCTGCCGCCACCTGACCCTGCGCACCCCGCCCGTCGCCGCCGTCGCCGACGTACTGGTCCGGCGCGACGGCATCGAGCCCGCCGTCGCCGCGGCCGTCGCCCGCGCCACCCAGGGACACATCGGCCGGGCCCGCCGGCTCGCGCAGGACGAGGCCGCACGGACCCGCCGGGCCGCCGTGCTGAAGCTCCCGCTCCGCATCGACGACGTGGGCAGCTGCCTCAAGGCGGCGCAGGAACTGGTCGACGCCGCCGCCGAGGACGCCAAGCAGGTGGCGGAAGAGGTCGACACGAAGGAGACCGAGGAGCTGAGGGCCGCACTGGGGGCCGGAGCCGGTACCGGCGGCCGGATGCCGCGCGGCACGGCGGGCGTGATGAAGGAGCTGGAGGACCGGCAGAAGCGCCGCCGCACCCGCACCCAGCGCGACACGCTCGACCTGGCCCTGACCGACCTCACCGGCTTCTACCGGGACGTGTTGGCCCTCCAGCTCGGCTCCTCCCTGGCCATCGCCAACGAGGAGATACGGCCGGACCTGGACCGGATCGCCCGCGCCTCCGGCCCGGAGCGCACGCTGCGCCGCATCGAGGCGATCATCGCCTGCCGGGAGGCCCTCGACCGCAATGTGGCCCCCCTCCTCGCGGTCGAGGCGATGACGATGGCGCTGCGCGCGGGCTGAGCCGGGCCGGAGCACCCGCATCCGCTGACAGCGGGCTTGACCCTTCACCCGTACGGGCGGTCCCGCCGCGGCGGGACGCGTGCGGCGGACCCCCGCCGCGGCCGCCCCGGGTCAGCGGGGGTACCGGCGCGGTCGCGGCGCCGTCCCGCACGGGGCCGGCCGGGCGGGCACGGACATCCCCCGGGCCCGGTCACCGGTCAGGACGTAGGCTCCTGGAATGGACACCAGGCGCGTGCTGCGCACCACCGGAACCGTGATCGCAGCCGCCGGACTGCTGCTCTCCGGATGCACCTCGGGGGGCTCGGGCGGGCCGCCGGCCGCTGCGTCCTCCTCCGCCGCGGGCGCCGCGCCCTCGGCCGAGCCGACCGCGGTCCCGGCGGCCCTGCGCCCGTACTACGAGCAGAAGCTGAGCTGGCGCGACTGCGGTGTCCCGGGCTTCCAGTGCGCGACGATGAAGGCCCCGCTGGACTACGCCCACCCCGAGTCCGGCCAGGACGTCGACATCGCGGTCGCCCGCCGCAAGGCCACCGGCCCCGGCACGCGGCTCGGCTCGCTCGTGGTCAACCCGGGCGGCCCGGGCGGCTCCGGCATCGGGTACCTCCAGGCGTACGCGGGCGTCGGGTACCCGGCGCCCGTCCGTGCCCAGTACGACATGGTTTCCTTCGACCCGCGCGGAGTGGACCGCAGCAGCCCGGTCGAGTGCCTGACGGGCCCGGCGATGGACACATACACGCAGGTGGACCAGACCCCGGACGACGCGGCGGAGCGCGCGCGGCTGGTGGCCGCGTTCAAGGACTTCGCGGCGGGCTGCCAGTCCCGCTCGAAGCGGGTCCTGCCGCACGTCTCCACCGTCGACGCCGCCCGCGACATGGACATCCTGCGGGCGGTGCTGGGCGACGAGAAGCTGACGTACGTGGGGGCCTCGTACGGCACCTTCCTCGGGGCGACGTACGCGGACCTCTTCCCCGGCCGGGTGGGCCGCCTGGTCCTGGACGGCGCGATGGACCCCTCCCGCCCGGCTCTCGAACTGAACCGGGACCAGACGGCGGGCTTCGAGACGGCCTTCCGCTCCTTCGCCAAGGACTGCGTGAAGCAACCGGACTGCCCGCTCGGCAAGGGCACCCCGGAGGCGGTGGCGGACCGCCTGAAGGAGTTCTTCCGCAAGGTCGACGCCCGGCCCGTGCCCAGCGGTGACTCCGCGCGCCCGCTCGGCGAGTCCCTGGCCACGACCGGGGTGATCGCGGCGCTGTACGACGAGACGGCCTGGCCGCAGCTGCGTGAGGCCCTCGCCGGGGCGATGAACGGCGACGGCTCCGGGCTCCTCGCGCTCGCCGACAGCTACTACGAGCGCGAGCCGGACGGCCGGTACGCGAACCTGATGTACGCGAACGCCGCCGTCAACTGTCTCGACCAGCCTCCCGCCTTCAGCGGCCCGGAGGCGGTCGACGCCGCGCTGCCGTCCTTCGAGAAGGCCTCCCCGGTCTTCGGCGCGGGCCTGGCCTGGGCCTCGCTGAACTGCGCGTACTGGCCGGTCAAGGCCACCGGCACGGCTCACCCGCTGACCGCGAAGGGCGCCCCGCCGATCGTGGTGGTCGGCACGCTCCGCGACCCGGCGACCCCGTACAAGTGGGCACAGGCCCTGGCGGGCCAGCTCGACTCGGGCGTCCTCCTCACGTACGACGGCGACGGCCACACGGCGTACGGCCGGGGCAGCGACTGCATCGACACGGCGATCAACACCTACCTCCTGGAGGGCAAGCCCCCGCAGAACGGCAAGAAGTGCTCCTAGCCCGCGGGGCGGGGCCATGTGATACCGATACGCCCGATATGCCGCACCCTGCGGAACCCGGTTCGGGGCACCCCGTTCGAGCCTGTAGACTTGGCGCCGCTGCTGATGAGCACTCCCTCCCAAGGGAATACTTGTCGGACCAGCGGTGCCGCCTTAGCTCAGTTGGCCAGAGCAACGCACTCGTAATGCGTAGGTCTCGGGTTCGAATCCCGAAGGCGGCTCTGTAGAAGCCCCAGGACTCACTCGCCGTGACCTGGGGCTTTTGCTATTTCCGGGGAAGGGTCCCGTGATCAGAGGGGGGCGAGGACCATGAGGACCTCGTCGCGGGTGTCGTCGGGTGAGAGTCGGAGGGCTCCGGGCCAGCGGCCGATCTCGCGCCATCCGAGCCGTCCGTAGAAGTCCTCAAGCCCCTCGCCTCCCCTGGCGGCGAGATGGAGCTGCTCCAGACCCAGCTCATCGCGGGCGATCTTCCGGAGCTCCTGGACGAGGGCGGCGCCGATGCCTCGGCCGCGCCGGTCGGGGGTGGATCTGGAGGTGGTGAACGGTGCCCCAGTGCTGGACGAGCCGGTAGGGGTCGCGGTTGAGGACGACCCATCCGGCGAGCGCGCCCCCGGCCTTGGCGATGAGGAGCCGGCTCTGTTGCGGGTCGAGTCGGCCGACGACCTTGTCCGCAACAGGCTCGACGTCGTGAGCGCCGACAGGGGGGAAGGGGAATCCGGCGGCGCCGCCCGCGTTGGCGACAGCGATCCAGCAGTCGATCAGCTCGCGCCGGAGTCCGGGGGTGACGTCGCGCGGGTCGGTGATCTGGACGAGGTCGAGGGCGCGTTCGTGCGGCATGAGAGGGAGCATGTCATGCGGTGCCGCCGGCGGAGCGTGCGTTCGGACCGGCGCCGGGGGAGAGCCCTTGACGTGCGGGCCTTGCCGTTCGCGGTGACCGTGCGGGCCGGTTCGGCGACCGTGTTCGGGCGGGGCGGCGGGGCCTCGACGAGGACTGGCCGGTCGCCGACTCGCCTGCGGGCAAGCGCAGGTGACGACGTGTCGGACCCGACCGGGGGCCGGTCCGGGCGCTGCGAAAAGATGGGGGTCCGTCCCAAGAGGCGGACGGCCCCGCCCCGCCGCGGCGGGTGCCGACCGGCGCGCGGCCACGACACCGCGTGACCCGGATCGTCCGACGAACCGTCCGGCTGCACCAGACAGCACCAGGCATCACCAGGAGGCATCACCCCGTGGAAGAGACCACCCCCCGCCCCGTGTTCCGCACCCGACGCGAGCAACTCCGCAACGGGGGCAGGGGGTCCCTGATCGGGACGGCCTTCGGCCTGATGTGGTTCGCCCTGGGCCAGGCCGCCGTCGAGGGCTCCGCCCGGCCGGCCGTGCTGGCGGCCGGGCTGGTCCTGCTCGCCGCGAGCATCGGCGGGGTCGTCCACCTCTTCCGTGCGGCCGCGCGCACCCCCGCCGAGCAGCAGGGTGCGCCGGTGGTGCCGGGCGGTGACGGGCCGCGGTTCATGACCGTCGTGATCGTGGAGGCCATCGTCCTCGGGGTCGGCAACAACTACGTGCGCACCGGGCTGCACCGCCCCGAACTCATGCTGTCCTGGTCGGCGTTGGTCGTGGGCGCGCACTTCTTCCCGATGGCCCGCACCCTGCGTGCCCCGATGCTCCGGGTGATCGGCGGTTTGATGATCGCCACCGTCCCCGTCGCGGCCCTGGCCTCGCTGGTGCCGGGGGCGCCGGACGCCGTCTGGCAGGCCGTACCGGGCCTCGGCTGCGCGGCCGTGCTCTGGGCGGGGGCCGTGTACACGGCCGTACGCGCGGGCCGTACGCCCGGGGAAGACGGCGTGGCGACGACGTCGGCCTGACCCGCCGGCAGGGCGGTGACCCTGCGCAACCGGCCGGCGTACTCGTCCCGGCTCGCCCGCCGGGCGGAGCCGGGCTAGCTTGGGAAGGCTGGACCCCAGTGGTTCGTGTGGCAGGAGGTCGGCATGACGACACGCTTGCGCAGAGTTGCGGTGGGGGTGGCCGCGGTGGGCTTGGTGGTGGCGGCCCTCGGGGCGGGCCCGGGACACGCCTTGGACCAGCCGACGCCCCCCGAGCCCTCGGCCCCGGCCACGGCTTCGGCGAAGCCCTCGGCCCCGGACTTCGATTCCGACTCCGAGTTCCCGCAGCTCACGCCCGCGATGGCGCAGAAGTTGGATGACGCCGTCCGCAAGGTGATGAGCGACGCCAAGGTGCCCGGGGTGATGGTGTCCCTGTCGGCGCCCGGCAAGGGCGCGTACGTGCGGACCTTCGGCGTCGCCGACAAGTCCACCAAGGCGCCCATGACCACCGACATGTACGTGCGGATCGGCAGCGAGACCAAGACCTTCACCGTGACCGCCATGCTGGAGCTGGTGGACGACGGGAAGCTCGGTCTGGACGACCCGATCGGCAAGTACGTGCAGGGCGTCCCCAACGGGGACCGGATCACCCTGCGTCAGCTGGCCGAGATGCGGAGCGGGCTGTTCAGCTACTCCGAGGACGAGGGCTTCTACAAGGCCCTGACGACCAATCCGAAGCGGCCGTTCACGCCGCAGGAACTGCTCGCGTACGCCTTCAAGCACCCGGTCATGTTCGAGCCGGGCGCCAAGTTCTTCTACTGCAACACGAACCTGATCCTGCTGGGACTGGTCGTGGAGAAGGTGAGCGGGCAGAAGCTGGCCGACTTCATCCACGAGGAAGTGGTGAAGCCCGCCGGACTGACGCACACGATCTTCCCTGCCGGCGCGGAGTTCCCCGAGCCGCACCCGCAGGGCTACACCGACCAGACCGCCTCCGGGAAGGTCGAGAACGCGACCGACTGGAACCCCTCCTGGGGCTGGGCCGCCGGAGCGATGATCTCCGACCTCGGTGACCTGCGGAAGTGGGCCAAGGTCCTGGCCACCGGTGAGCTGCTGAAGCCCGCCACCCAGGCCGAGCGGCTGAAGGTCCTGCCGGCGGCCAACATGCCCGACGCCGGCTACGGCCTCGGCATCTTCAAGGTCAACGGCTGGATCGGGCACAACGGCTCGCTGCCGGGCTACGAGTCGCTGACCATCTACCTGCCCGAATCCCAGGCCACGTTGGTGGTGCTGCTCAACACCGACATCCTCTCGGCGGGTTCGGAACCCAGCACACTGTTCGGCGAGGCCATCACCAGGACCGTCACCCCGGACCACGTCTTCAGTCTCCCCGCCCAGCCCGTCACCGGGCACTGAGGGCCCTCACCGCCCGAGCCGGGCCGCCGCCGCTGTGAGAGCGTGCGGCGGCCCGCGCACAATGGAGGCCGCACGGGTCGGAGAAGGAGACGTACATGGAGAGCGCGAACAGCACGGAGAGCGCGGCGGGCACGGAGAGCCGGGGGCTCGACGGCGTGGTGGTGCGCACCGCGACGAAGGACGATGTCGACACGGCGGCGACGCTGTTCCGCGGGTACCTGGACTTCTACGAGGTGACCGTCCAGGACCCGGATCTGCCCCGTGCCTTCCTGGCGGAGCGGATCGCACGCGACGAGTCGCTGGTGCTGCTGGCCGACCTGCCCGGTGACGAGGCCGGCACCGTCGGATTCGCCCAGGTCTACCGCACCTTCGCGTCGCTGTCCCTGCGGCCGATGTGGATCCTCAGCGACCTGTACGTCGCCCCGGCCGGCCGTCGCAGCGGCGCGGGCCGGGCGCTGCTGCGCGAGGTGCTGCGCCGCGCGAAGGAGGCCGGGGTGGCCGGCGTACAGCTGGAGACCGCGTACGACAACCACATCGCGCAGGGGCTCTACGAGGCGGAGGGTTTCGAGCGCGAGGAGTTCCACATCTACTTCCACGGACTCCAGGGCCTCCGGGGGCTCTGACGGGGGGCGGTGCCAGGGCGGTGAAACATTTCTGCACCGCCATCGCGTCAGTGGGGTGAGACGGGCGCGAGGGGGAGTACATGCGGCAGGGGCGCAGGGACGGGTTCCGTGAATTCGCCGAAGACAGGTCCGGGCCGCTGTACCGGTCGGCCTGTCTGCTGGCGAGCGGGGACACCCACCTCGCGGAGGATCTGGTCCAGGAGACCCTGGGCCGGATGTACCTGCTCTGGGGCAGGATCTCCCGTATCGACAATCCGGCCGCCTACGCGCAGATGGTCCTCGTACGGAGCTTCCTGACGCAGCGGCGCCGCCGTTCGGCCCGCGAGCGCCCGGTCGGGGACTTCCCCGAGCCGGGCGCGGCGGCCGGCGGCCCGGATCCCGAGCTGCGCCTCACGCTCCTGGACGCGTTGGGGCGGTTGGCCCCCAAGGACCGGGCGGTGCTGGTGCTGCGGTTCTGGGAGGACCGCAGCGTCGAGGAGACCGCCGACGCGATGGACGCCAGCCCGGCGGCCGTGCGGACCCGCACCTCGCGGGCCCTGTCCCGGATGCGGGAGCAACTGGGCGGTTCGCTGACGGAGTTCGTGTCCCGCTGACGCACCCTCCCGCGTGCCTCTCGCCCCTTACTACTCGGTGGAAGGTCTGGTTCCCCATGCCCTTTGAAGATGACCTCGGCGAAGCCCTGCGCCGCGCGGGGGACGGTTTCACGGCCGACCGGCGCGCGCTCGTGGATGCCGGTGAGCAGCACGGACGCCGTCTCGTGGCCCGTCGCCGGGCCGCGGTGGTCGGCGGATCGGTGGTGGCCCTGGCCGTGATCGGGGCGGGGGCCGCCTACACCGGCGGCCTGTTCGACGGGGCGGGCGCCTCCGGGCCGCCCACCGTGGCCGCACCGCCCGCGCTCCCGACCGCCCCGCCGGGAGGCGAGGGCGCGGGCTCGGGGGCCGTCTCCGCCGAGCAGCTGATCGGCGTCCTCAAGCAGCTGCTGCCGGGCGGCAGCCTCTCGGAGACGGAGGCCCGCGGCACCGGTGAGCCCGTTCCCCCGATGGTCTCCGCGGTCTACGACGACGGTCAGGGCAAGGCGGCTGTCGGTATCGGGCTCTCCCGCGTGGACCCGAAGGACGAGGCCACCGCGCAGGCGGTGGCCTGCCCCGACAAGAACCTCGTCGACTTCGACGGCTGCACCGCCCGGACGCTCGCCGACGGTGCGAAACTCCTGGTCTTCCAGGGCTACGAGTACCCGGACCGCCGCGTGCCCACGAAGCTGTGGCGGGCCACGCTGGTCACCCCGGAGGGCTACCAGGTTGACGTGCAGGAGTGGAACGCGCCGGCCGAGAAGGGCAAGCCGGTGTCCCGCACCAACCCGCCGTTCGACCCGGAGCAGTTGCAGGCGCTGGTGACCTCCCCGCTGTGGCACCCCGCCCTGGCCGACATGCCGGCGGCCGCACCGGTGGGCCACCAGACCTCCCCGTCGTCCGGGGTGGCGGACGCCGGAGCGGTCCTGCAGTCCCTGCTGCCGGGCGGCGGCATCACGGTCGTGAGCAAGGGCGGCCGACAGGACTACGGGTACGTCGTACTCGACGACGGCAAGGGCGCATCCCTCGTCGAGGCCAACGTGCAGTCGCACATGGGTGAGCTGCTCGCCGGTCATTTCACCGGGCCCGGGATCACGGTCCTGCCCGACGGCACCAAGGTCGCGGCGGAGCAGAAGGCCGGGGAGAAGGGCGGCCGGGGCGTGGTGTGGTGGAGCGTGGACGTCCTGCGCCCGGACGGTCGGCGCGTGGTGGTATCCGCCTTCAACACCGGCAACCAGAACAAGCCGGCGACCCGGGACGAGCCCGTCCTCACTCTGGAGCAGCTCAGGAAGATCGCGCTCGACCCGAAGTGGCTGGGCTGAGCGGACTATTTGGCGTCCGCGTAGCACTCCACAACCGCGGTCGTGAACGGGAACCGGACCGGGGTGTCGCCGAAGGCGATCCGGCCGGCCCGGTCAGAGGCGGCCCGGATCGCCTCGGTGACGGCGCCTGCCTCCTCGGCCGGGCAGTGCACGATCACCTCGTCGTGCTGGAAGAACACCAGCTCGGCCCGCAGCCCGGCGGCGGCGATGGCCTGGCGCAGGGCCGCGAGCAGCAACAGCGCCCAGTCGGCGGCGCTGCCCTGGACGACGAAGTTGCGGGTGAACCGGCCGCGGGCCCGGGTGTTGGTGGAGGCGTAGCTCGGCGTCCAGGCGTCCTCCCGGTCCTGGGGGATGCCCGCCTCGCCGTCTTCGGCGGCGCCGGCGGGCGGCGGGCAGGTGCGGCCGAGCCAGGTCCGTACGAGGCGGCCCTCCTCGCCCGCCTTGGCCGCGTCGTCCACGTACGCCACGGCGCGGGGGAAGCGGCGGCGGAGCGCGGCCAGGTTCTTCAGGCCGTCCCCGGAGGTCTGGCCGTAGACGGCGCCGAGGACGGCGAGCTTGGCCATGTCCCGGTCACCGGAGAAGCCCTGGCGGGAGATGGCGGTGTAGAGGTCCTCGGGGCGCCCGGCCACCTCCATGAAGGCCGGGTCGCGGGAGATCGCGGCCAGGACGCGCGGCTCCATCTGGTCGGCGTCGGCGACGACGAGCCGCCAGCCGGGATCGGCGATGACGGCCCGGCGGATCACCTTGGGGATCTGCAGGGCGCCGCCGCCCTTGGTCACCCAGCGGCCCGTGAGGGTCCCGCCGGGGACGAACTCGGGGCGGAAGCGGCCGTCGCGCACCCAGTCCTGGAGCCAGCCCCAGCCGTGGGCGGTGTAGATCCGGTACAGCTTCTTGTACGTGAGGAGGGGCTCCACGGCGGGGTGGTCCAGCTCCTGGATCTCCCAGCGGCGGGTGGACTTCAGCCGGATCCCGGCCTCGGCGAAGGCCTTGACGACGTCGGCGGGCAGCTCGGGGCGCACGCGCCGGCCGAAGGCGGCGGAGATCTCGTCGGCCAGCTCGGCGAGCCGGCGGGGCTCCCCGCCGCCGGCGTAGCGCTCGCCGAGGAGCTCGGTGAGCAGGGCGCGGTGCACGTCGGCCCGCCAGGGCAGGCCGGCGCGGTTCATCTCGGCGGCGACGAGGAACGCGGCGGACTCGGCGGCCGCCAGCAGGCGCATGCGGTCGGGGTGGACGGTGGCGGCGAGGCGCCGGGCCTGGTCCTCGTGGACGGCGATGAGCGCGTCCAGGGGCAGGGGTGCGGCGGGCCGTGCCTCGAAGAGGGGGCTCTGGGCGGTGGGCGCGGTGGCGCGCTGCGGGGGGTCGGGGGGTACGGGGGCGTTGGTGAGCCGGGCCCAGGCGGCCGCTGCGGAGCGGGGTTCGCCGGAGCGGCCCTCGTGGGCGAGGAGGAGGAGCTCGGTGTTCTCGATGTCGTGGCACCGCTCGACGCGGAGCCCTGCGGTGAGCAGACGGGGGTACACGGCGGCGGTGGACCGCCAGACCCACCGGGTCCCGGCGGGCGCGGCCCGCACCGCCTCGGCGGGATCCCGCACGCCGATCGGCGGGCCGCCGGTGAGGGGGCCGGCCTGCCAGTGGCCGTCGCCGTCCTCGGCGAGGGCCCAGCGGGGGGTGCGGTCGCTCATGCATGCGAGTCTCCCACCCGCCTCCGACAACGCCCCGCCTCCGCGCCGGTGCCGGGCCTCAATCGCCGGCGGGCTGTATGTGCCGCGCACCGGCTGATCGGGCCGGCCCGCACCCGGGTCCCGTTGCGTGTGCGGCGCCGTTGCCGGGGGCCAGCCCCCGGGCCCCCGCGCCTCAAACGCCGGCGGGGCTGGATTTGGCCCGCGCCGCATCGCGGGGGCGGGGCGGATTGGGCCCGTGCCTGATCGCAAAGGCGGGGCTGGATCGGCGGGCCCGTGCCTGATCGCAGGGGCGAGGCTGGATTGGGACCGTGCTGCATCGCAAGGGCGGAAGGGGATCCGGTCGGCCATCGGCGGGTGGGGTGGGGACACTGCGGTGGTGAGTCGAGGATGAGCGGTCACCGCCGAGTCCGTTCCTGATGCGGCCAGGATCCGCGAGTCGAGACGAACTTCCGGAGTGGCCCCGCCCCGCCACAGGCCGGTCCCGCTCAGCGGCACCCCGGCCCGTTGTCCGGGCATCGCACCGGGCCCGCCTCCCGCCCCGGACTCGCCTCCGCCCCCGGCTCAGGATCCCGCCCCGCCTGGCCGCGAACCCCGCCCCCGCCCCGCGGCGAAGCCCGCCCCCGCCCCGGCGGCGCCCCCCCCCGACGGCGAGGCCCCCCGCCCCCGCCCCCCGCGCCCCGTCCCCGCGGCGTGTCAAGCTGAGGGGGTGAGAGAGATCGTCGGGCGGGCCTGTGAGGTCGCCCTTTACGTGGCGGACGACAGCGGCCTGGACAGCGGGGCTTCGTTGCTCGTCTCCGAGCCCGGGCGGTGGGGGGACGTCGGGCGGGAGTTGCTCGGGCGGGGGGAGACGTACGTGCGGCAGGCCTGGGAGCGGGGTTGGCAGCCCGCCGACGTGCTCCGGCTCGTCCGCCGCGACCTCGACGACCGGCACGTGCGGATCACCCGCGACCTCATCGCCGCCGAGGCCCGCCGCTACGCCCGCCTCCCCGAGCGCTGGACCGACGCCGAGGTCTGGTGGGGCGAGGACCCGCAGTACGGGGAGCGGCTCGTGCAGCGGGAGCGGGCCGACCGGTTCAGCCTGGCCACCGCCCTGCTGGAGGTGTTCCGGCTGCTGATACGGCTGCCCTCCATCGAGCCGGTGGCCCCCGCCCCCGGGGACCCGGCCGCCGACACCCTCCACGGGCACGCCCACATCGAGCCCCGCATGCTCGCCCGGATCCGCGCCCTGCTGGCCAAGGCCGAGGCCACCACCTTCCCCGAGGAGGCGGAGGCCCTCAGCGCCAAGGCCCAGGAGCTGATGGCCCGGCACACCGTCGACGAGGCCCTGCTCGCCGCCCGCGGCGAGCGTCCGGCCCAGGTCCCCGGGGCCTGCCGGATCGGGGTCGACCCGCCGTACGAGGAGGCCAAGGCGGTGCTGCTCGACGCCGTGGCCGGCGCCAACCGCTGCCGGGCCGTGTGGAACAGCGGCTTCGGTTTCTCCACGGTGGTCGGCTTCGAGAGCGACCTGGAGGCCGTCGAGCTGCTCTACACCTCCCTCCTCGTGCAGGGCACGGCCGCCATGACCCGGGCCGAGGCGGCACAGCGCTCCGGCGGCCGCAAGCGGACCAAGACGTTCCGGCAGTCCTTCCTGCTCGCCTACGCCAGCCGCCTCGGCCAGCGCCTCGCCGAGACCGCCGAGCACACGGCGACCGAGGCCCCGGACCACCTGCCGGCCCTGGTGGCCCGCGACGTCGCCGTGACGGCCCGCGCGGACGAGATGTTCCCCCGGACCACCACGACCCGCCTGCGCGGGGCCTCCGACCACGCGGGCTGGACCGACGGCACCGCCGCCGCCGACCGGGCCCACATGGGCGGACGCCGCCGCCCGCTGCCCGGATAGGCGCTCCCCGAAGCCGTACGCTCGGCCCCGGGAGCCGGCTGCGGGCGCCGAACCGGCGGCCGCCGGACCCGCTCGAAGAGGTCTCCGGGAGGCTCCGGACCTGAGCTGTGATCAGCTCGGCACTGCGCGTGCACGTGCATCTGCCCATGCAGCTGCCAGTGAACACAGCTATGATCCAGTGCAGTTGACATCTGCACTATCGGGGGCTTCCTGTGGACCACGCGTACAACGGGATGGCAGCTGCAGAACTCGACGGAGTGACCTGGCAGAAGAGCAGACACAGCAACTCGCAAGGTTCCTGTGTGGAGTTCGCGAAGCTGCCGGGCGGTGCCGTCGCCGTGCGCAACTCGCGCTTCCCGGACGGACCGGCGCTCGTCTACACGCCGGCCGAGATAGAAGCGCTGCTGCTGGGTGTCAAGGACGGCGAGTTCGACCACCTCATCGCCTGAGGAACAGCGCACTGATCAAGCCGTTCACGTGCACTGGCCGGGACCGATCGCAGCGATCGGTCCCGGCCAGTCGTCGTATTTCCGCCCGGTCGTGCCCGGCGTTCGCGCTCCTAGTCGCGCTCCTAGTCGTGGAGCATGAACAGCGCCCACACCACCTTGCCGGTCAGCCGTCCCGCGAGCGGGTGCCAGCCCCAGCTGTCGCTGTAGGAGTCCACGAGGAACAGCCCGCGCCCCGACTCCAGGTCGCAGTTCTCCTCCGTGTGCTCCGGTGTGAACGACCCGCCCGGGCGGTCCTCGCTCGGGTCCCGCACGGCGCACACCAGCCGGGTGCTCCACCGCATCAGGTGCAGGCGTACCGCGGCCTCCGGCTCGCCCGCCGCCACGGCCCGGGGGCGCGTGTCCTCGGGCAGGGCGTGGCGCAGCGCGTTGGTGACGAGTTCGGAGACCACCAGGGCCACGTCGTCGAAGCGCTCGTCCAGGCCCCACTGGGACAGCGTCGAACGGGTGAAGGAGCGCGCCCCGCGCACCGCCTCGAAGCGGGCGGGCAGGGCGCAGGAAGCGGACCCGGAGACAGCCGTGGGGTCGACCGGGGGAAGCCCCTGCCGTAACGGCTCGAGCATGGTCGATCCATTCGTCCCCATGCGAGGCACTCCCGGGATTCGAAAGAACTGCGGGGCACGCAGGTGCGCGGCACCATCGTTCCGAATGCCGAAGCCGGATGCAAGGGCAGATGCACGTGCACGCGCCGGACCTGTCCCCTCCCGTGATGGTTCTTGCTCATTTCTTCCTACGCATACTTACGGACTTCTTTTGCGGCAGCCGGGATTCCGTTACAGAACGAGTACGGGCCGATGCGTTTTGGTGGCAGACTTCGGCCCCTGGGGTACGGGGGTCCCAGCGACGCACACCACCGCGCAGACCACGCGCAGACATTGCGATGGGGAGGGCAGGACTAGTGACCGCAGAAGCCAGCGGTTCCGTGGTGCGCCGCATCCTCCTGGGCTCGCAGCTCAGGCGACTCCGAGAATCCCGCGGCATCACCCGTGAGGCGGCCGGCTACTCGATCCGCGCATCCGAATCGAAGATCAGCCGCTTGGAGTTGGGAAGGGTGAGCTTCAAGGCAAGAGACGTAGAGGACCTCCTGACGCTCTACGGGGTCACGGACGGCGCCGAGCGCGAGTCCCTGCTGGGACTGGTCCGCGAGGCCAACGCGGCCGGTTGGTGGCACAGTTACGGCGACGTGCTGCCCGGGTGGTTCCAGACGTACATCGGTCTGGAGGGGGCGGCCTCGCTCATCCGGATCTACGAAGTCCAGTTCGTGCACGGCCTCTTGCAGACCGAGGCCTACGCCCAGGCCGTCGTCAGCCGCGGCATGCCCGGCGCCTCGAAGGCCGAGATCGACCGCCGCGTCGCGCTGCGCCTGGAGCGCCAGAAGGTCCTGGTCTCCGAGAACGCCCCGGTCTTCCACGCCGTCCTCGACGAGGCCGCCCTGCGCCGCCCCTACGGCGACCGCGCCGTCATGCGCGGCCAGCTGGAGCACCTCATCGAGGTCTCCCAGCGTCCCAACGTCCAGCTCCAGGTGATGCCCTTCTCCTTCGGCGGACACGCGGGCGAGAGCGGAGCCTTCACCCTGCTGCGCTTCCCGGAGTCCGACCTCCAGGACATCGTCTATCTGGAACAGCTGACCAGCGCCCTCTACCTGGACAAGGACGAGGAAGTGGGGCAGTACGAGAGGGCCATGGAACGGCTCCAGGCCGACTGCCCGGACCCCGACAGCACGCGGGATCTTCTCCGCGGACTTCTCCAACTGTCTTGATTCGCACGTAGTATGACGTCTGATCAGTGCATGATGACCGATCGGTCTCCGGTGCAGCGCACGGGCGCGCGCTCGCAGTAAGGGATGGCATGTCCATATTCACCGACGTGGCCCACCAGTACATAGACGGCGAATGGCTGGCCGGCACCGGTTCGTGGGACATCATCGACGTCAACCCGTACAACGGGGAGAAGCTCGCGGCCATCACCGTGGCCACCGTCGAGCAGGTCGACCAGGCCTACCGCGGCGCCGAGCGCGCCCAGAGAGACTGGGCGGCCACCAGCCCCTACGCCAGACGCGCGGTCCTGGAGCGCGCCCTGCGGGTGACCGAGCAGCGCGAGAAGGAGATCATCGAGGCGATGATCGACGAGCTCGGCGGGACCCGTCCCAAGGCCGAGTACGAGGTCTACCTCGCCAAGGAGTTCCTCCGCGAGTCGATCCAGCTGGCCATCCGTCCCGAGGGCCGGATCGTGGCCTCGCCCGTCGAGGGCAAGGAGAACCGGATCCAGCGCCTCCCGGTCGGCGTCGTCACCGTGATCAGCCCGTTCAACTTCCCCTTCCTGGTCACCCTGAAGTCGGTCGCCCCGGCCCTCGCGCTGGGCAACGCCGTGGTGATCAAGCCGAACCAGAACGCGCCCGTGGTCGGCGGCGGGGTCATCGCCAAGATCTTCGAGGAGGCGGGGCTGCCCGCCGGGCTCCTCAACGTGCTGGTCACCGACATAGCGGAGATAGGCGACGCGCTCCTGACGCACCCCGTCCCCAAGGTCATATCCTTCGCCGGCTCCGACCGGGTCGGCCGGCACGTCGGCGCCGTGGCGGCCCGGCACTTCAAGCGCACGGTCCTGGAGCTCAGCGGCAACAGCGCCCTCGTCGTCCTGGACGACGCCGATGTCGACTACGCGGTGGACGCCGCGGTGTTCAGCCGCTTCGTCTACCAGGGCCAGGTCTGTATGGCCGCCAACCGCATCCTGGTCGACGCCGCGGTCGCCGACGAGTTCACCGCAAAGTTCACCGCCCGCGTGCGCGGCCTCAAGACCGGCGACCCGCGCGAGGCCGACACCCACATCGGCCCGCTGATCAACTCCTTCCAGGCCGACGCCCTGACCGCCCTCGTCGACCAGGCGGTGGCGGACGGGGCGCGGGCCCTCGTGCACGGGTCTACGCGCGGCAACCTGGTGGAGCCGAGCGTGCTGACCGGCATCCCCGAGGACTCCCCCCTGCTGGGCCAGGAGATCTTCGGCCCGGTGGCGCTGCTGGTGGTCTTCGACGGCGAGGAGGAGGCCGTACGGCTGGCCAACGCGACCCCGTACGGGCTCAGCGGGGCCGTCCACACCCGGGACGTCGAGCGCGGCGTCCGCTTCGCCCAGCGGATCGAGACCGGCATGATCCACGTCAACGACTCCACCATCGGGGACGAGCCGCTGGCCGCCTTCGGCGGGGAGAAGGCGTCGGGACTGGGCCGGCTGAACGGCGAGGCGACCGTCGAGGCCTTCACCACCCAGAAGTGGATCTCGGTCCAGCACGGCCGCAGCAGCTTCCCCTTCTGACCCACAGGCACCTCACTCCCCACAGACCCCTCACCCCTAGACTCGACCGGGACAGCGGCAGGCAGCGTTCCGGGGGAGACCTGAGTTGAGCAACATTCCGGAGACGGGGCGCACGCCCCGGGTCCAGAACCGCCTCGTCATCATCCAGGTGGTCGTCTTCTCGCTGCTGCTCACCCTCGGCGGCCGCCTCTGGTACCTCCAGATACGCAACGGCCAGGAGTACACGGACGAGGCGAAGAACAACCACGTCCAGCAGGTGGTCCAGCCCGCCGTGCGCGGCTCGATCCTGGACGCCCGCGGGGTCCCGCTCGCCGACAACGAGACCCGCATGGTCGTCTCGGCCAGCCGCACCGACCTCACGAAGATGAAGGACCGGGGCAAGGACGTCCTGACCCGGCTCGCCGGCGTCCTGGGCCTGAACCCCGAGGACGTGGTCAACAGCGTCCGCCTGTGCGACGCCAAGACCCCCAAGCCCTGCTGGAACGGCTCCCCGTACCAGCCGATCCCCATCACCGACGAGGCGACCACCGACCAGGTGCTGGAGATAAGGGAGCACGCCGAGCAGTTCCCGGGCATCACCGCCGAGCCGACCGCCCTGCGCCGGTACGCCGGGCCCGACGGGGCGAACACCTCGCAGGTGCTCGGCTACCTCTCCCCGGTCACCGACGCGGAGATCACCAAGGCCAAGAAGACTGACTCCCCGTACCTGCGCTCCGACCAGGTGGGCCGCTCGGGCCTGGAGCGCACGTACGACAAGGAGCTGCGCGGCAAGGCGGGCATCACCCGCTACGAGGTGGACAACCTCGGGCGGGTCATCGGGCAGGCCCAGGCCGACAAGCCCACGCCCGGCGCGAACATCGTGACCTCGATCGACTCGCGCGTGCAGGCGGTGGCCGAGCGCGAGCTCAACAACGCGATGGTCGAGGCCCGCAAGACGTACGACAAGAACACGCACAAGAACTACGAGGCCGACTCCGGCGCGGTCGTGGTCATGGAGGCCAAGACGGGCCGGATCGTCGCCATGGCCTCCAACCCGACCTACGACCCGAACGCGTGGGTCGGCGGCATCTCCGCCAAGGACTACGCCGCGCTCACCGACAAGGAATCCAACTACCCGCTGCTCAACCGGGCGATCCAGGGCCAGGCCGCCCCCGGCTCGATCTTCAAGGTCGTCTCGTCCACGGCCGCGGTCAACGCCGGCTACCCCTTCAACGGCCGGTACGGCTGCCCCAGCTCCTACTCGGTCGGCAGCCAGACCTTCACCAACTTCGAGTCCCAGGGCTACGGCGACATCACCATCGGCCGCGCCCTGGAGGTCTCCTGCGACACCGTCTACTACGCGATCGCCGACAAGGAGTGGAAGAAAGACGGCGGGATCAACCCGAAGAAGGAGCCGAGCGACTGGTTCTTCAAGACGGCCCACCAGTTCGGCCTGGGCAAGCCCACCGGCGTCGACCTCCCCAACGAGGTGGCCGGGCGCGTCCCCGACCGCCAGTGGAAGAAGGACTTCTTCGAGGCGAACAAGGCCGCCTGGTGCCGCGACGGCAAGAAGGACGGCAGCTTCGCCGAGAAGATCGCCTACGAGAACTGCCGCCAGGGCAACCAGCTGCGCGAGGGCGACGCGATCAACTACTCGATCGGGCAGGGCGACACGCTGGTCACGCCGATCCAGATGGCCTCGATCTACGCCGCCATCGCCAACGGCGGCACCCTCCACCAGCCCGGCATCGGCAAGGCGATCGTCAGCGCCGACGGCACCTCGGTGAAGGAGATCGCGCCGAAGGAGCAGGGCCGACTGCCGATGGACGAGAAGCTGCGCGACGACATCGACGGCGCGCTCGCCTCCGTGGCCACGACGGGCAGCGCCGCGTGGCGGTTCGGCGGCTGGCCGCAGAAGCAGATCCCGATGCACGCGAAGACGGGCACCGCGGAGGTCCAGGGCAAGCAGACCACCTCGTGGTTCGCCTCGTACACCGAGGACTACGCGATCGTGATGACGATCTCCCAGGGCGGTACGGGCTCGGGCGCCTCGGGTCCGGCGGTCCGCAAGATCTACGAGGCGATGTACGGGCTGGACGAGAAGGGCAACCAGGACCTGGCCAAGGCGCTGCTGCCCAAGCCCCAGACGGCCCTGCCGGTGATCCGGCCGGACGGCGTCGCCCAGTAGGGGCGATCAGCGAGGCAAGAGGTCGACGAAGAGGACGTCGGCAAGAGATCGGGATTTAGGACAGGATCTGACCTCAAGGCTCAGTAGCGTGGTTCTTGTCAGCAGGAAGAACCGGAAGAACCACGGAAAAAGGCGGTTGGTCATGGCTCACCTCTCCGAAGAGATCCCGGGCGACGAGCGCGGCACCCTCCTGCTCTTCGTCGAATCCCAGCGCACGGCGATCCGCGAAGCGCTGGCCGGACTGACCGAGGAGCAGGCGGCGAGCCGTCCCAGCGCCAGCGAGCTGTCTCTCTCGGGGCTGCTCAAGCACGTGGCGGAGGTCGAGCTGGGCTGGCTGCGCATGGCGCAGCAGCGGCCCAACGAGATCCAGCGCACCGCCGAGACCTGGGGCGAGGCCTTCCGCCTCGTCGACGGCGAGAGCGTCGCGTCCGTCCAGGCCTTCTGGGAAGGGGTCACGGCGGAGCTCACGAGCTTCGTGCGGGAGCTGCCCAGCCTCGACGAAACCTTCCCGCTGCCGCCGGCGCCCTGGTTCCCCGAGAACGGCAAGGTCTCGATGCGCTGGATGCTGCTGCACCTGGTGGAGGAGTTCGCGCGGCACGCGGGCCACGCGGACGTCATCCGGGAGTCCCTGGACGGCACCAAGGCCATGGGATAGCCCCGCCCTCCCGCGGAGGACTTGCACCTCACGTGGCGTGAGGACCCAGAGTGAAGGGCGTACCCAAACAGAGGAGCGGAAACGATGGGCTACTCCGTGGGACAGGTCGCCGGATTCGCCGGGGTCACGGTGCGCACCCTGCACCACTACGACGAGATCGGCCTGCTCTCCCCGAGCAACCGCAGCACCGCAGGTCACCGGCGTTACGACGACGCCGACCTCGACCGGCTGCAGCGGATCCTGTTCTACCGGGAGCTCGGCTTCCCGCTCGAAGAGGTCGCGGTCCTGCTGGACGATCCGGACACGAACCCGAGGGAGCACCTGCGCCGGCAGCACGCCCTCCTGTCCGACCGGATCGCCCGGCTCCAGCAGATGGCCGAGGCCGTGGAGCGCGCCATGGAGGCACAGAGGATGGGCATCAATCTCACGCCCGAGGAGAAGTTCGAGGTCTTCGGGGACTTCGACCCCGACCAGTACGCGGACGAGGCGTACCAGCGCTGGGGCGACACGGACGCGTACAAGGAGTCCGCGCGCCGGACGGCGGGTTACACGAAGGAGGACTGGAAGCGCTTCCAGGACGAGGCGGACGGCATCAACCGCCGGTTCGTCGCGCTGATGGAGGCCGGTGCGGCCGCGGACTCCGGCGAGGCCATGGACCTGGCCGAGGAGCACCGCGGCTGGATCGACCGCAACTGCTACTCCTGCTCGCACGAGATGCACACCTGCCTGGGTGAGATGTACGTCGCGGACGAGCGGTTCACGGCCTACTACGACGCGATGCGCCCCGGCCTGGCGGCGTTCGTGCGGGACGCGATCGTCGCCAACGCGGTCCGCGCTGTGTAGCGACGTCCACCTGCACCGCACCTGTGAAACGGCCCTCTCCCGGTACCTGGAACCGGGCGGGGGCCGGGTGCGTTGATAATTGAGACCGCCCTCTCGTCCGCCGCACCGCCGACACCCGCGGACGCCCCCCGATCCAGGAGAGCCCGGAACTCGTGTACACCCTTGCGCTCGCCCCTGAGTGGCTGTCCCCGGACTATCTGATCTCGCACTACGGCCTGATCGGCATCCTGGTCATCGTCTTCGCGGAGTCGGGGCTGTTCGCCTTCCTGCCCGGCGACTCGCTGCTGTTCACGGCGGGCCTGCTGGTCGCGAACGGCGAGTACATCAAGCAGCCGCTGTGGCTGGTGTGCACCCTGATCGCGGCCGCCGCGGTCATCGGCGACCAGGTCGGCTACATGATCGGCAAGTTCTTCGGGCCGAAGATCTTCAACCGGCCGAAGTCGAAGCTCTTCAAGCGGGAGAACCTGGACAAGGCGCACGAGTTCATGGACAAGCACGGTCCGAAGGCCATCGTGCTCGCCCGCTTCGTCCCGATCGTCCGCACGTTCGCCCCGATGGTCGCGGGCGCCGGTTCCATGAAGTACCGCACCTTCCTGACGTACAACGTCATCGGCGGCATCGCCTGGGGTGCGGGGCTGACGGTCGCGGGCTACTGGCTCGGCCAGATCACGTTCATCAAGGAGAACGTCGAGGCGATCCTCGTCCTGATCGTCCTCCTCTCCCTCATCCCCGTGATCTTCGAGGTGCTGAAGGCCCGCAAGGAGGGCAGGGCCGCCGCGGCCGACGGCCCGCCCGTGGGCGAGCGCCGCCGCCACGCCAAGCGCTGACGGCCTGCCGCGCAGGACGCGGCCCGCGCCCCGGGACTCCGCCGGAGTCCCGGGGCGTACGTGTCTCAGAAGCCGCGGGTCCGCTTGGCCGCACGGCGCTTGGCGGCGGTCGCGGCCCCCGGGATCCGCATGAACAGCCGCGAGGTCTCCGAACCGAGGTTGACGCCGATCGCGATGGCGAGCGCGATGGCCGCGGCGTTCGTCAGCGAGCCGAGGCCCCGGTTGAGCTCGTTCTCGGCGATGAGCAGCAGCCCGTAGTACGTCGCCGAGCCGGGCAGCAGCGGCCCGATCGCGGCGGTCACGTACGGCAGGGCGGACGCGAAGCGGTAGCGGGAGAAGAGCTGCCCGAACAGGCCGACGAGGCCGGCGGCGACGGCGGTGGAGGGCACGGGCGGGATGCCGCCGGCGTAGTGGAGGGCCCCGAAGGTCACCCAGGCCACCCCGCCGTTGAGCGTCACGATCCACACGGTGGAACGTTCCTGCTGGAGCAGGATCGCGAACGTGAACACCAGCACCATCGAGGCCGCGATCTGGATCAGCGGCCGCTGGGTGATCTGGATGGCCTCCTCCGGCTTGGGCGCGGCCCCCAGCTGGAGCCCGAGGTACAGCACGGCCAGGACACCCATGATGATGCCGATGAAGAGGTACATGACCTCCAGCAGCCGGGCCGAGGCGGTGATGTAGAAGCCGGTCAGGCCGTCCTGTACGGCGGCGACCAGCGCCCGCCCGGGCAGCAGCGCGAACAGCCCGCCGGTGATCACCGCGGAGGCGAGCACGTCGATGTCGGCCAGTTTCAGGGCCACGCCGATCGCGGCGGGCGGCATCGCCGCGACGACGAACTGGTAGAACTCGGGCAGCCCGCGGCCGGCGCAGAGCCAGGCGAGCCGGTCGCCGAGCATCGCCCCGATCGCGGCCGCGAAGAAGACGACCACGCCACCGCCGACCAGGGTGGAGGCGGCCCCGGCGAGCAGCCCGGCGGCGGTCGTCAGTACCCAGGTGGGGTAGGGGTGGCGGTTGCGGCGGATCTCCGCCAGGCGCCGGTAGGCCTCCTCCAGGGAGATGTCGATCTCGGGGGCGCTGATGTCGTCCACCAGCCGGAAAACGGCCGCCAGGCGCGTGTAGTCCGTGCCGCGGCGCCGGACGGTCCGGCTCGCCGAGACCGGGTCGTCCACCAGGGAGGGCTGGTGAGTGATCGACAGCAGGGTGAAGGTGACGGTGGGCTCGCAGCGGTCCAGCCCGTACGAATGGGCCACCGCGAACATCGCGGCCTCCACGTCCTCGGCCCCCTCACCGCCCGCGAGCAGCAGTTCGCCGATGCGCAGGGTCAGGTCGAGCACGCGGCCGACGGCGGGCCCGGACTCGCTGTGCTTGTGCACGTGCTCGGGGACGGGCCGGACGTCGACCGGCATGCGCAGCATGGTGCGCATGCGGTCCTGCCAGGGGGACTCGGGCATGCGCGAGACGGGGAACCCGTGCGCGGGGGTGTAGGCGGGCGGGGAGTGCTGGGCGCTGTAGGTGGCCGGCGGCGCGAAGGCCGAGCCCTCGGGGGCGGGGGCCGGCGCCTCGAAGCCGCCGGGCACGGAGAACTCCGAGGTCGGCTGGTCGTCCTCCGGGGCCTCCGGCTCCATCCCGGGCGGCGGGGTGAAGGCGCTGTGCGCCTCGTCCGATGTCGGCTTCCGGTCTTCCGGCCCGAATCCCTCGGCCTCCGTCACGCGCCCTCCAGTCCGCCCAGCCCGGGTATCAGTATGCGGAACGCCCTCATCCGCCGCGAAGCGGGCCGGTCCCGAAAACGCCGACGGGCGGCACCCCCTGCACGAGGGGGTGCCGCCCGAGCGGTGTCACGGGGCGGCGGGAGGTCCCGCCTGCCGGTCGCCCGGCGGAGCCCATGGGCTCAGTGGTGGCCGCCCTGCGCCTCAAGGCGCTTGTACGAGGCCTCGATCTCGGCCTCGGCCTCGGCGCGGCCCACCCAGTTGGCGCCCTCGACCGACTTGCCCGGCTCCAGGTCCTTGTAGACCTCGAAGAAGTGCTGGATCTCCAGGCGGTCGAACTCCGACACGTGGTGGATGTCGCGCAGGTGCTCCACGCGCGGGTCGGACGCCGGCACGCACAGCAGCTTGTCGTCGCCGCCCGCCTCGTCCGTCATGCGGAACATGCCGATCGCGCGGCACTTGATCAGGCAGCCCGGGAAGGTCGGCTCGTCCAGGATGACCAGCGCGTCCAGCGGGTCGCCGTCCTCGCCGAGGGTGTTCTCGACGAAGCCGTAGTCGGCCGGGTAGCTGGTGGAGGTGAACAGGCGACGGTCCAGACGGATCCGGCCGGTCTCGTGGTCCACCTCGTACTTGTTCCGCGAACCCTTGGGGATCTCGATGGTGACGTCGAACTCCACGTCCTGCTCCTCCATGATCAGCTTCATTGCTTCGAGACTGCGTTGATTCACCTGCGTGCGCGTCCGCCCCAGCCCTCCCGGGTGGGGTGCCATGCTCGCGGCAAGACGCAGTGGTTAAGTGTCCCTCACGCATGTGTGTGATCGCGAAAGGGGCTGGTCCGAGGTGCCATTGGTCAAGACGTGGCAGCTCATCGCGGGTTCGGCCGTCGCCGGCCTCGCCCTGTCGGTGGCAGCGGTGACCGCCGCCGGTCCTTGGGACTCCGGCCAGCGTAAGGCCGAGCGGGACAGGGCCGCCTCCTGGAGCCTCACGGGTGGCGCAGATCACGGCACCGGGCCGCTCCCGCAGGCCGCGCCGAGCGCTCCCGGGGTGCTCGGCGGGATCGGCCCCGGCGCCCCCCGGAAGGCCGCCGCGGCCGATTCCGGGTCCCTCGCGCAGACCCTGGCCCCCCTGCTGTCCGACCCCGCGCTCGGCACCCTGCGGACCGCCTCCGTGATCGACACCGCCACCGGCCAGGTGCTGTACGAGTCCGGCTCGCGCGAGCCGATGACTCCGGCCTCCACGATCAAGATCGCCACCGCGGCCGCCGCCCTGACCGCGCTCGGCCCCGAGCACCGGATCCGCACCGTCGTCGCCCCCGGCACCGCCCCCGGGCAGATCGTCCTGGTCGGCGGCGGCGACCCCTCCCTCACCGCCCGCAAGAAGAGCCCCGCCGGATCCGGGGGCAGCCTCCTCGCCCTGGCCGCCGACACGGCCCAGGCCCTCAAGGCCGCCGGGACCGACACGGTGGTCCTCGGCTACGACGACTCCCTCTACACCGGCCCCGCCCGCCATCCGATCGGCCTCAACCCCAACATCGCACCGGTCAGCGCCCTGACGGCCGACGAAGGCCGTATCGACGACTCCACCTCCGGACCGGTCGACCGGGTCGAGGACCCGGCCCTGGAGGCCGCCCGCGCCTTCGCCGCCCTCCTGGGGGAACGCGGCATCAAGGTCGGCGGCGAACCCGCCCGGGCCAGACCCGCCGCCGGGGCCCCGCCGCTCGCCACCACCCTGTCCGCCCCGCTCTCGGGCCTCGTCGAGCGGATGCTGACCAACAGCGACAACGACATCGCCGAGGCGCTGGCCCGGCAGACCGCCCTCGCCTCGGGGCAGCCCGCCGACTTCGAAGGCGCCGAGAAGGCCGTCACCGACCGCCTCGCCGCCCTCGGCATCGACGTCTCCGGGTCCCGCTTCGCCGACGGCAGCGGCCTCAACCGCGCGGACAGGATCAACACCGGTCTGCTGGCCGCCCTCCTCGCCAAGGCCGCCGACCCGCAGCGGCCGGAGCTGCGGCCGGTGCTCACCGGGCTGCCCGTCGCCGGTTTCACCGGGACCCTGCGCAGCCGCAACGCCGGCACCTCCCCGGCCGCCGGCCTGGTCCGCGCCAAGACGGGCACCCTGACCGGGGTGAACTCACTCGCCGGGACGGTGGTCGACCCCTCCGGGCGACTGCTCGCCTTCGCGTTCCTGACGGCGAACGCCCCCGACGGGGCCGCCGCGGAGAAGGGCCTCGACAAGCTGGCCGCCGCCGTGGCGCGCGCTTCGTAGATTCGCAGGGGATCCGCACCGGCCCCGGTCCACGTACGGTTGACGCATGACGAGCATCGGTGGTGCCGAGATGGTCGACTGGAACCTCGCGGTGGCGACCGCGACCCGGCTGGTCCGGCCGGGCCCGGAGGTCAGCCGGGACGAGGCCCGGGCCGTGGTGGCGGAACTGCGCAGGCATGCCAGGACCTCCGAGCGCCACGTCCGCGAGTTCACGCGGATGATGCCCGAGGGCGTCGCCGTCCCCGACACCCCCGTGCTGGTCGTCGACCGCGCGGGCTGGGTCAAGGCCAATGTCGCCGGCTTCCGGGAGCTCCTCGGGCCCCTGCTCGGCCGGATGCAGGACCGCCGGTCGAACTCCCCCGGGGGCGCCGTCTTCGGAGCGGTCGGCGGCAAGGTCACCGGCGTCGAGCTGGGCATGCTGCTGAGCTTCCTGGCCTCCCGCGTGCTCGGCCAGTACGAGACCTTCGCGCCCGCCGGCGGCGACCTGCCGGGCTCCGCCGCGGGCGGCGGCCGGCTGCTGCTCGTCGCCCCCAACATCGTGCAGGTCGAGCGCGAGCTGGACGTGCGCCCGCACGACTTCCGGCTGTGGGTCTGCCTGCACGAGGAGACGCACCGTACGCAGTTCAGTGCCGTCCCGTGGCTGCGCGACCACCTCGAAGGCGAGATCCAGACCTTCCTCGGCGCCACCGAGATGGACCCGGCGACCATTCTGGAGCGGCTGCGCGAAGCCGCCCAGTCCTTCGTCGGGGGCCGCCCCGACGCAGAGACCGGCGACGAGGGCCGCTCGCTGGTCGACCTCATCCAGACCCCCGAGCAGCGCGAGGTGCTCGGCCGGCTCACCGCCGTCATGTCCCTGCTGGAGGGCCACGCCGACTTCGTCATGGACGGGGTCGGCCCCGAGGTGGTGCCCTCCGTCACCGAGATCCGCGAGAAGTTCCAGCAGCGCCGGGCCAGCGGCGCGGGCCGCCTGGACGCCGCCCTGCGCAAACTGCTGGGCCTGGACGCCAAGCTGCGCCAGTACCGCGACGGCGAGCGCTTCGTCCGTGCCGTCGTCGGACAGGTGGGCATGGGCGGCTTCAACCGGGTGTGGACCTCTCCGAACACGCTGCCGACGAAGGCCGAGATCGCCAGCCCGGCCGACTGGGTGGCCCGCGTCCACCGCAAGGGGAGCGAACAGAGCGAAGGGGAGTGACTCAGGGGGCGTAAACATGTCTCACTGGGGGAAGCAGCGTCACCCGTCCGAGGGACCGTGGGGCGCGGAACGCCGTGCGATGCTCAGGGAACCGCTCGATTCTGTCACCATCGACGCACTCTGAGTGACAACTCTCTCCCGCGGGGGCGCCCGCGCGGGAGGGCGACCGGCACACCCGAGCACCACACCCCACGCCTTCGAGGCATCCGACTCCACCGAAGGGCACCGGACATGGGTCCCCATCCTGCGGTCGCGGCGATACGCCTGGCGGTCCGCCGCGTACTCCACGACGTCCTCACCGACCTCCCCGACCTCGCCGAGCGGACCGCGGGAGGCGAGTCGCCGCTCGTGCTCGTCGCCTGCTCGGGCGGCGCCGACTCCATGGCGCTCGCCTCCGCGCTCGCCTTCGAGGCCCCCAAGCTCGGTATCCGGGCCGGCGGCGTCACCGTCGACCACGGGCTCCAGGCCGGCTCCGACCTGCGCGCCGCCGAGGTCGTCACCCGCATGACCGCACTCCGCCTGGACCCGGTGGAGTCCGTCGCCGTGCGCGTCGGCCGCGACGGCGGACCCGAGGCCGCCGCCCGCGACGCCCGCTACGCCGCCCTGGACGAGGCCGCCGACCGGCTCGGCGCCGCGTCCGTGCTGCTCGGCCACACCCGGGACGATCAAGCCGAAACCGTCCTGCTGGGTCTCGCCCGCGGTTCCGGCATCCGCTCGCTCTCCGGCATGGCGGAAGTGTCGGGCGGTCCCGGCCGCTCCCACCGCTACCGCCGGCCCTTCCTGCAGATCGACCGGCAGACCGCCCGCAAGGCCTGCATGGTCCAGTCGCTGCCCGTCTGGGACGACCCGCACAACATGGACCCCGCCTACACCCGCTCCCGGCTGCGCCACGAGGGACTGCCCGCCCTGGAGAAGGCGCTCGGCAAGGGAGTCGTCGAGGCCCTGGCCCGCACCGCCCAGCTCTCCCGCGACGACGCCGACGCCCTGGACGCCTGGGCCGCCGAGGCCGAGGTCGGCGTACGGGACGCGGACGGCCGGCTGGAGTGCGCCAAGCTGTACGCCCTGCCCCCGGCCGTCCGCCGCCGCGTGCTGCGCAGGGCCGTGATCGCGGCTGGTTCCCCCGCAGGCTCCCTCTTCGCCCGCCACATCGAGGAAGTCGACCGGCTCATCACCGGATGGCGGGGTCAGGGCGCCATCAACCTGCCCGGACGGGTCGAGGCCCAGCGGCAGGGTGGCAGACTTGTCATCCGGCAGGGCTGATTGGTGCTGAGACACGGCTGAGTCCTCCGGGGGCACCCCCCGGAGACCCCGGCCGACAACGAAAGTGATGCGGGTGGACGAGAAGGACATGGGCAACGACCTCCAGTCGGTGCTCATCACCAAGGAAGAGATCGACGCGAAGCTGGCCGAGCTGGCCGCGAAGATCGACGCGGAGTACGCGGGCAAGGACCTGCTCATCGTCGGTGTCCTCAAGGGCGCGGTGATGGTGATGGCGGACCTGGCGCGCGCCTTGTCCACCCCGCTCACGATGGACTGGATGGCGGTGTCCTCGTACGGCGCCGGTACCCAGTCCTCCGGCGTGGTCCGGATCCTCAAGGACCTCGACACCGACATCAAGGACAAGCACGTCCTGATCGTCGAGGACATCATCGACTCCGGTCTGACCCTGTCCTGGCTGCTGTCGAACCTGGGCTCCCGCCAGCCGGCCTCCCTGGAGGTCGTCACGCTGCTGCGCAAGCCCGACGCCGCCAAGGTCGCCATCGACGTGAAGTGGGTCGGCTTCGACATCCCGAACGAGTTCGTCGTGGGCTACGGCCTCGACTACGCGGAGAAGTACCGCAACCTGCCGTTCGTGGGCACCCTCGCGCCCCACGTCTACGGCGGCTGACGCCTCCCTGGCGCACGAGGGCCCCGGCCGGGGCCCTCGACCGGGAACCCTGGAGCGATTCCCGCCGTTGGAGCAGGGGAAAGCAGTTCTGTCAGCCGTCCCACGAGGCCGCGGGTGACAATACAGGGGTACATTCCGAAGAACAGTCTTTACTCACAGCAGCATTTACCTACGGGCAGGAGGGACGGGGCGCCCGGCGCCCCGTATGGATGGACGTGAAGCGATACTTCCGTGGGCCGGTCATGTGGATCGTGCTGGCCGTCCTCGCCGTGGTCGTGTTGATGAATGTCGTCGGCTCCAGCGGCGGCTACAAGACGGTGGACACCAGCGAGGTCATCAAGGCGATCAACAGTGGCCAGGTGCAGAGCGCCGAGCTCACCACCGGCGACAGTCAGATGATCAAGGTCGAGCTGAAGAAGGACCAGAAGCTCACCGACAACTCCGGCTCGAAGTTCCAGGCCAACTACATCGGGGACCAGGGCGTCCAGCTCGCCCAGAACCTCCAGACCAAGTACGAAGCCGGCCAGATCCCGGACGGCTACAAGGTCGCGCCGGACAAGACCAGCCCGTTCCTGAGCGTGCTGCTCTCGCTCCTGCCCTTCGTCCTCATCGTCGTCGTCTTCCTGTTCCTGATGAACCAGATGCAGGGCGGCGGCTCCCGGGTGATGAACTTCGGGAAGTCCAAGGCCAAGCTCATCACCAAGGACACCCCGAAGACGACGTTCGCCGATGTCGCGGGCTCGGACGAGGCCGTCGAGGAGCTCCACGAGATCAAGGAGTTCCTCCAGGAGCCGGCGAAGTTCCAGGCCGTCGGCGCCAAGATCCCCAAGGGCGTCCTGCTCTACGGCCCGCCCGGCACGGGCAAGACCCTGCTGGCGCGCGCCGTCGCCGGCGAGGCAGGGGTCCCCTTCTACTCGATCTCCGGTTCCGACTTCGTCGAGATGTTCGTCGGTGTCGGCGCCTCGCGTGTCCGCGACCTGTTCGAGCAGGCCAAGGCCAACGCCCCGGCGATCGTGTTCGTCGACGAGATCGACGCCGTCGGCCGGCACCGCGGTGCGGGCCTCGGCGGCGGCCACGACGAGCGCGAGCAGACCCTCAACCAGCTGCTCGTCGAGATGGACGGCTTCGACGTGAAGGGCGGCGTCATCCTGATCGCCGCCACGAACCGCCCGGACATCCTCGACCCGGCGCTGCTGCGCCCGGGCCGCTTCGACCGGCAGATCGCCGTCGACCGTCCGGACATGCAGGGCCGTCTGGAGATCCTCAAGGTCCACCAGAAGGGCAAGCCGGTCGCTCCGGACGTCGACCTGTCGGCCGTCGCCCGCCGCACCCCCGGCTTCACCGGTGCCGATCTGTCCAATGTGCTGAACGAGGCGGCCCTGCTGACCGCCCGCTCGGACCGGAAGCTGATCGACAACCACATGCTGGACGAGGCGATCGACCGCGTCGTCGCGGGCCCGCAGAAGCGGACCCGGATCATGTCGGACCGCGAGAAGAAGATCACCGCCTACCACGAGGGCGGCCACGCCCTGGTCGCGGCGGCGTCCCCGAACTCCGACCCGGTCCACAAGATCACGATCCTGTCCCGCGGCCGGGCCCTGGGCTACACCATGGTCCTGCCCGACGAGGACAAGTACTCGACCACGCGCAACGAGATGCTCGACCAGCTGGCCTACATGCTGGGCGGGCGCGCGGCCGAGGAGCTGGTCTTCCACGACCCGACCACCGGTGCGGCGAACGACATCGAGAAGGCCACGGCGACGGCCCGCGCGATGGTGACCCAGTACGGCATGACCGAGCGGCTGGGCGCGATCAAGTTCGGCGGCGACAACACGGAGCCGTTCCTGGGCCGTGAGATGTCGCACCCGCGCGACTACTCGGAAGAGGTCGCGGCGCTGGTCGACGAAGAGGTCAAGAAGCTCATCGAGACCGCGCACAACGAGGCCTGGGAGATCCTGGTCGAGAACCGCGACGTGCTCGACAACCTGGTCCTCGCGCTCCTGGAGAAGGAGACGCTGGGCAAGGAGGAGATCGCCGAGATCTTCTCGACGATCGTGAAGCGCCCGGCCCGCCCGGCGTGGACCGGTTCCGCCCACCGCACTCCGTCGACCCGTCCGCCGGTGCTCTCTCCCAAGGAGCTCCAGCTGACGAACGCGGCGAACGGCACGTCGGCGGCGAGCGCGCCGGTCGTGTCGGTGGAGAAGGAGCCCTCCCCGGAGGACCGCGCCGAGTAGCCGGCGCCGGGTCCGTCCCGGAATGGATGCCGCGCCCCCCAGGTTCTAGCCTGTGGGGGCGCGGCACTTTCATGTGCCCGCATGCGCCAGTGCACACAGGAACGAGGAAAAGATGACGGACCCAGTGACCCTGTCCGGTGACGAGGGCACGATCGGCACGTTCGACGAGAAGCGCGCCGAGGCGGCGGTCCGCGAACTCCTGATCGCGGTCGGCGAGGACCCGGACCGGGAGGGCCTCCTGGAGACCCCGGCCCGTGTGGCGCGTGCGTACCGCGAGATCCTGGCGGGCCTGTGGCAGAAGCCCGAGGACGTCCTGACGACGGTGTTCGACCTGGGACACGATGAGCTGGTCCTGGTGAAGGACATCGAAATCGTGTCCCTGTGCGAACATCACCTCCTGCCCTTCCACGGTGTCGCCCACGTCGGCTATGTCCCGGCGGAGAGCGGCAAGATCACCGGCTTGTCGAAGCTGGCCCGTCTCGTGGACGTGTTCGCCCGGCGGCCGCAGGTGCAGGAACGTCTCACGACGCAGATAGCCGACTCCCTCATGGCGATCCTGGAGGCTCGCGGAGCCATCGTCGTGATCGAGGCCGAGCACATGTGCATGTCGGTCCGCGGAATCCGCAAGCCGGGCGCCAAGACCACCACCTCCGCGGTGCGCGGCCAGCTGCGTGACCCTGCGACGCGCAGCGAGGCCATGAGCCTCATCCTCGCTCGATAGGCAGGTCGCCGGTGCGGCCCGCCGCGGTCCCCTCTGTGACATCGCAGAGGGGACTGCTTTTTGGCGGGCCGGCCAAGGGGTGTCGCCTCGTCAAGAGCCAGGCCCGCGGTGGGACCCGCCCGGGCGGTTGCCCGGACGCCGCGTGATCAAACCGTGGCCTGCGCAGCCCCGGTCAGGCTCATGACATGTCCGTGCCGATCGGTACGCTGAACAGGCTTTCGAGCTTGTTCAATCAGCAACGGAATGGGGGGCCGGTGCGTAGTCGCCGACTCGTTGTCTCAGCTGCCGCTCTCGCGGTCGGCGTGGGTTTCCTACCGGGCGCGGCGCAGGCCGCCGGCCCGGCCACGCCCGGGGTGTCTGCACCGCCCCCGGAGGCCGCTGCCGAGGAGTCGGCCGCCGCGGAGACCGGAACCTTCCGCAGCCCGGGCGAGGACACGGTCCGTACGGTCCTGCCCTCCGGTGCGGCCAAGGGCGGCTCGGCGGAGGCCTCCGCCACCACGTCGAACCTCGAACTCGGCATGTGGGCCGACATCAGGACCGCACGAAGCCTGTCCTTCGGCGTCAACCTCTACCAGGGCGCGCCCGTCCCCCACGAGGTCACCGTCGCCTGGGGCGACGGCACGACGCACACGGCCACCGTCATCGGCGGTGAGATCCTGCGCGACGTCAGGCACACCTACCCCCGGCCCGGCGACTACACCATCACCGTGACCGCGACGGACAGCGTGAACCACGTCCAGGCCGTCAACCAGCTCCAGTTCTCGACAGCGGGCTCCTTCTTCGTGCCGCACGCCCCCACCCGGCTGCTCGACACCCGGGCCGGCGTCGGCGCGGCGAAGGCCAAGGTCGGTGCGTACACGCCGATCAGGTTGAAGATCGCGGGCAGTGCGAACGTACCGGCCGGGGTCGCCGCGGTGGTCCTCAACGTCACGGTCACCAACACAACCGCCGCCGGGCACGTCAGCGTCTACCCCTCGGGCAGGAAGCGGCCCGAGAGCTCGAACCTGAATTACGGCACCGGCCAGACCGTCCCGAACCAGGTGATCGTTCCGGTCGGCAAGGACGGGTACGTCGAGCTGTACAACGGCGGCTGGAACGCGGTGGACCTGATCGCGGACGTGACCGGCTACTTCGACCGTACGGCCGCCGACGGCTACACCTCGCTGAACCCGGTCCGCTTCGTCGACACCCGCGAAGGCCTCGGCGCGGCGCGCGGCCAGGTAGCCGGACAGGGCACCTTCGGAGTCCAGATCACGGGCAGGAGCGGCATTCCTGCAGGCGCGACCGCCGTGGCGCTCAACGTGACCGTCACCAACCCGAAGCAGGCAGGCCACCTGACCGTCTTCCCGAGTGGTCAGGCGGCCCCGTCCACCTCCAGCCTGAACTTCACCCCCGGTCAGACGGTCGCCAACTCCGTCATCGTTCCCGTCGGCGTCGACGGGAAGATCAACGTCCGCAACGGCGCCTGGGCCGGAACGGACGTCATCGTCGACGTCGTCGGCTACTACGGCGCCGGCAGCAAGGCGGCCTTCACCAGCACGACGCCCGGCATCTGGGAGGGCGCACCGTGGCGGCTGATGGACTCCCGGGGCATGCACCCCGGCAGCTGGCCCTGTCTCGCCGGCGGGTACTTCCCCATGAACATGGACTCCATGAACCGCGGTGATCTCCCCATCGAGGCTTACGTCCTGAACCTCACCGTCGCCGCAACGACCGGAGCGGGCCACCTCTCAGTCGCCCCCGACCCGTACTCGATGGACGCGTACCGCGACGGGCGCCCGGTCCCGCCGCCCCGGCCCACCTCCTCGGCCCTGAACTGGACGGCGGGCAAGGACGTCTCCAACCTGGTCCAGGCGAAGCCCGGCCCGCACGAGATCGTCGACCTCTGGAACCAGAGCAGCCGGGAGGTCCACTACATCGTCGACTGGTTCGGCGAGTACGACGCCTACTGATCCGCAGGAGTACCGGTCTCCCGGAGCGTCCGTCGACGGACTGCCCGGCTTCACCGCCTGACGGCAGGACCACCGGGGCCCGCGCTCACAAGGCGGGCCCCGGCCGCGTGCCTGTGACGCTCTCCGGGATGCTCGCTCTAGGCGCGGGCCGAGGACTGGGGAGTGGTGTCGTCGTCCTCCGGGAGTTTGAGGACGTGCTCCAGGAAGAGGGCGGCGGCGATGACCGCCGCGCCCGCCAGGACCGAGAAACCGGCGTACCAGGCCTGGTCGCGGCGGGCGGGCACCTCCAGGCCGCCGGCCCAGAGGAAGACCCCCACACCGCCGTACATGCCCGCGACGAGGGCCGCCACCAGGGCGCTGGCCTGGCCGAAGACGACGGCGCGGGCCGCCATGAGCGGCTCCACGCCCTTGGCGTCCGGACGGCGCTCGCGCTGGGCCTTCAGGCGGGAGCGCAGCGAGAGGGCCGTGGCCAGCAGGACGACCGCGATGGCGCCCAGGACGATGGGGGCGGCCAGCGGGACGCCGGGCAGCGTCCCGTACGCGCTCCACAGCCGGGCGCCGGCCCAGGACAGGACCCCGGCGACGGCGAAGATCCCCGCCAGAACCGCCGGCCTCAGTTGCTTCACGTGCCCGCTCCCCGCTTCCGTCCCGTTGCCTGTCGGCAGCCGTGCCCAGGCTACTAACGACTACTCGGGCAGGCGGAGTTCCAGGTCCGGGCGCGGCGTGATGCCGGCCGGGCCGATCGCGGCCAGGAGGGCGGCCACCGGGCCGCGGCCGGGGATCCGCGCCTCCGGGTCGATGTCGTGCCACGGGGCCAGGACGAAGGCCCGCTCGTGGGCGCGGGGATGCGGGAGGGTCAGGACCGGGTCGTCCGAGACCACGTCGGCGTACGACACGATGTCGACGTCGATGGTGCGCGGACCCCAGCGCTCCTCGCGGACGCGGTCGAAGGCCTCTTCGATGGCGTGGCCGCGCTCCAGCAGGGAGGAGGGCGGCAGGGTGGTCTTCAGGGTGATGACCGCGTTCAGGTACGCGGGCTGGGAGCCGGGCTCGACGCCCCACGGCTCGGTCTCGTAGACGGGGGAGACGCCCTTGACCCGCAGGCCGGGGGTGTCGCCGAGGGCGTCGATGGCGCCCTGGAGGGTCTCCATCCGGTTGCCGAGGTTCGCGCCGAGCGCGATCACGGCCCATTTGGGGTTGGACAGGGTCACGTCGGCCGCGTCCACCGTCTCGACGACGGAGGCGGGCACGGGCTGGACGGTGGGGTCGCTCTGGGCGTTCAGTGCGTTGTTCACACGCGGCTCCGGGTGATCGTGATGGTCACGTCGTCGAAGGGGACGGTGATGGGCGCGTCCGGCTTGTGGACGACGACTTCCACCTGTGCCACCGCTTCGTGCTTGAGGCACTGCTGGGCGATCCGCTCGGCGAGGGTCTCGATGAGGTCGACGGGCTCTCCCTGGACCACGTCGACGACCTCCTCGGCGACGACCCCGTAGTGCACGGTCTTCGCCAGGTCGTCGTCGGCCGCCGCAGGGCGGGCGTCGATGTGCAGCACGAGGTCGACGATGAAGGTCTGGCCCTCCTCGCGTTCCCGGGGGAAGACGCCGTGGTGCCCGCGAGCCTTCAGGCCGCGCAGTGCGACACGATCCACGCGAATCACTCCTGCTTTTCGTAGGTGCTTCCGGTCCGGGACTCCCCGGATCCATGGGCCTACGCCGAGTGCGGTCGGCGTCGTCCGTCTTCGAATTTACCTGCGAAACGGCCCGGACCCCGCCGGAGGGGTCAGGCGGAGCCCTCCTCCTCGTCCTCCTCGGACTCCGTCAGGACCGGAGAACCGTGGTGGGACCACAGCCGCCAGCCCTCGGATGTGCGTCGGAACACATTCGTCGCGACGACGAGCTGGCCGACGAGCGGGCCGAGCTCCCCGCCGTCCTCGGCGGGTCCGCCGCTGAGGATGTTCTCGGTGCACGTCACCAGCGCGGTGTCGCCTATGACGGCGACCTTGGTGTCGGTGAGGAAGAACTGGATGTAGTCGGTGTGCGACATGATCAGCGCGTAGGAGCGCAGGACCTCGCCGCGGCCCGAGAGCACCGGCCAGCCGGGGTGCACGCAGGAGATCTCGTCGTCGAGCCAGAGCGCCGACAGCATGTCGAAGTCCCCCCGCTCCATGGCCTCGTAGAAGGCCGTGTTGGTCTCTTCGACCGCTTCGACGTCGGTACGGCTCACCGTTCCCCTTCCCAGGCTGTACGGGTCCCACCCGAGGGCCGGATGGGCCGGATCACAGAGCCCCTTCCACGGCGCGGGCCACCCGAACCGCGTCGGCGGTCGCCCGTACCTCGTGGACCCGTACGGCCCAGGCGCCCTGGTGGGCGGCGATGGCGGAGACGGCGGCGGTGGCGGCGTCGCGTTCCCGGGCGGGCGGGGGCGGAGCGTCGGCGGCGCCGGCCAGGACCCGGCCGAGGAATCGTTTACGCGAGGCGGCGACCAGCAGCGGGAAGCCGAGGGCGCGCAGCTCGGGGAGGTGGGCGACCAGGGCGAGGTCGTGCTCGGCGTTCTTCGCGAAGCCGAGTCCGGGGTCGACGAGGAGCCGCTCGGGGGCGATGCCGCCGGTGACGACCGCGTCGATGCGGGCGCGGAGCTCGGCGGTGACCTCCGCGAGGACGTCCCCGTACACGGCGAGGCTGTTCATGTCCTGGCTGAAGCCGCGCCAGTGCATCACCACGAAGGGCACCTCGGCGGCGGCGACCGCCGGGATCATGCCGGGGTCGGCGAGGCCGCCGCTGACGTCGTTGACCAGCGTGGCCCCGGCGGCCACGGCCCGGGCGGCGACGGAGGCGCGCATGGTGTCGACGGAGACGGTGATGCCCTCGGAGGCGAGGCCGCGGACCACGGGGACGACCCGGCGCAGCTCCTCCTCCTCGTCGACACGGATGGCGCCGGGGCGGGTGGACTCGCCGCCGACGTCGACGAGGTCGGCGCCCTGGGCGACGAGGTCGAGGCCGCGCTTGACGGCGGCGGTGGTGTCGAACCAGCGGCCGCCGTCGGAGAAGGAGTCGGGGGTGACGTTCACGACGCCCATGACCCCGCAGCGGTCCCATTCCGGCAGCCCTGCGACCCGGCCCCGTCCGGCGGCCCCGTGCATCGTGTTCATGGTCCCAGAGTAGGGCCGCCACTGCCCTGGCCGGGCGTGAGGAGGGTACGGGCGCCTCCGGCCCGTACCGGGCGTGGCCCCGGGCACTGCCTTCGGGCGGAGACGGGGCGCGGTTCGGGGCCCGGCCCCGGCCCCCGCCGTGGGCCGGTGCTCCGGGTCGGGCACCGGCCGTCGCCACCGGGCCGGGCAGCTGCCGCCGGACCCCGGAAACGCCGGAGCCCGGCGCCCCGCGACGGCGGGGGCCGGGCTCCGGGGCGCCGGGCGGCTCGGCCGGGCCCCGCCCGGCCGGACACTCCTTACGCGGCCTGGACCTCGCGCTCCGCCTGGGCCGGGACCGTGGCGGTCAGGTGGGTGTGGGCGCAGGTGCGCACCGGCTTGGGCCGGCGGCGGGCGGCGAACAGCCGCGGCAGCGCCAGGGTCACGAAGCCCTCGGCCTGCATCGCGGCGAAGCCGATGCGGGGCAGGTCGCGGGTCTGCCGGAAGACGACGAAGCGGGGCTCCCAGCGGGGGCGGAACTTCGCGTTGAACTTGTACAGCGACTCGATCTGGAACCAGCGGGACAGGAACACCAGCAGGCTGCGCCACATCCGCAGCACCGGCCCGGCGCCGATCTTCTCGCCGCGGGCGAGCGCGGAGCGGAACATCGCGAAGTTCAGCGAGACCCGCTCGATGCCCAGCGACGGCGCAGCCTCCAGAGAGGCGACGATCAGCAGTTCGTTCATACCGGGGTCGGCGGCGCGGTCGCGGCGCATCAGCTCCAGCGACATGCCGTCCTTGCCCCAGGGGACGAAGTGCTGGATCGCCTTGAGGTCGCCGAAGGGGCTGGTGTCGCCCTCCTCCACGCGGTGGGCGGTGGCGATGAAGCAGTCGCCGTCGCCCGGATCGCCGACCCGGCCGAGCGCCATGGAGAAGCCGCGTTCGGTGTCGGTGCCGCGCCAGGCCTCGGCGGCGCCGCGCACCTGCTCCAGCTCCTCCTCCGTCAGCTCGCTGACGCGGCGGACCTTGGTGGTGTAGCCGTTGCGCTCGATGCGCTTCACCATCTGGCGGACATTGCGCATGGGCCGGCCGGAGAGGGAGAAGTCTTTGACATCGACGATCGCCTCGTCACCGAGCTCCAGGGCGTCCAGACCGGTCTCGCGGGTCCAGACCTCGCCGCCGGTCTCGCTGCATCCCATGACCGCCGGGGTCCAGGAGTGGGCCTTGGCCTCCTCCATGAAGCGCTCGATGGCGCCCGGCCAGGCCTCGACGTCGCCGATCGGGTCGCCGGAGGCGAGCATCACGCCGGAGACGACGCGGTAGGTGACGGCGGCCTTGCCGCTGGGGGAGAAGACGACGGCCTTGTCGCGGCGCAGCGCGAAGTGGCCGAGCGAGTCGCGCCCGCCGTGCTTGGCGAGCAGCTCGCGCAGCCTGAGCTCGTCGTCGGAGGTGAGCCGGGCGGCCGGGTGTTCGGGGCGGAAGGCCAGGTAGATGGTGGTGAGCGCGGTCAGCATGCCGAGGGCGCCCAGGGAGTAGCCCACCGTCCAGGAGACCCGGCCCGCGTAGTCGACCGGTCCCTCGAAGCCGAACAGGCCGTACACGACGTGGCTGATCTGCTCGTAAATACCCGGATGGCCGACGACACGGCCCGGGTGCGAGTTGACGATGACCAGGCCGAGGCCGATGGAGCCGGCGCCCATCAGCACGAAGTTGGCGAGTGCCTTCCAGCGGCTGCGCGGGTCCGGCAGTGCCTTGAACTCACTCTGGTGGCGCACGAGCAGCCCGAGGAGCACCGCCGCGATGACGACCCCGATGACGGAGTGCCGGTACGTGAACTGCGCCACAGCGCCTGCCGGCAGCAGCACCACGGCGGCCCGCCAGGCCCGCCGCTTGCGGCGCTTGAGGCCGTGGGCCAGCAGCAGGAGCAGTACGCCCGCGCTGAGGGCGAGCGCTGCCGCGAAGGGGCCCAGCGAGCCGGGCAGGACCTCGGTCACCGCGTGGATCCGGCTGTGCCGGAAGCGCGGGAAGACTCCCGCGGCGATGTCCAGAAGGCCGACGACCGTTACGGCCGTACCCACCAGGCCGGGCACCGACTCCGGTCGGGGACCACGGAGGATTCGGCGGGCCCGCTTCGGAACCTGTCCCGACTTATCGCCATCTATCCTGCTAGACATCGCTTCCCGTTGCTCCGCGAGAGATCATGTGGCCGAAGGCCGCGACAGCCTCCGGGGTGTGGTGCGTCCACTAGGACGACATCGAGGCCGAGCGGGTTCACTCTTCCGTCGAGAAAAACTAGTCCTGCCATCAGAAAGTCGACTGACTGCTCATGGGTCTCACCAGTAATACGGTTCTGGCGCTGGCCATCGTCGCCGGTGTGCTGCTGTTCGCAGCCACGGTGTGGTTCTGGCCTCGGCTCTCGGGCCGCACCTGGCGTGCGCTGCTCGGCCGGATCGGCCTCCTGCTCGCGACCCAGCTGGCGCTGTTCTCCGCAGTCGGTCTGGCGGCGAACAAGTCGTTCTCCTTCTACGGCTCATGGGCCGACTTGTTCGGCCAGCAGACATCGGTCGGCAAGGTCGTCGACCACTCGCTGTCCAGCAAGGACATCAAGGTCGTCGACAAGCAGAAGCTCGACGTGCCGGGCGGTGCCCAGCCCCAGGTGGGCGGACAGATCCTGAAGGTTGCCATAACCGGCCAGAAGTCGAAAATAACGAGCCCCGGGTACGTGTGGCTGCCGCCGGAGTACTTCCAGCCGCAGCACAAGGACAAGAACTTCCCGGCCTCCATCGTGCTGACCGGTTACCCGGGCACCGCCGAGAACCTGATCAAAGGGCTGAACTACCCGATGACGGCCTTCAAGCAGGCCAAGGCGGGCAAGATGAAGCCGATGATCCTGGTCATGCTGCGCCCGACCGTCGCGCCGCCGCGTGACACCGAGTGCGTGGACATACCGGGTGGGCCGCAGACCGAGACCTTCTTCGCCCAGGACCTGCCGCAGGCCATCCAGGACACCTTCCGGGTCGGCAAGAAGCCCCAGAACCTGGCCTTCATCGGCAACTCCACGGGCGGCTACTGCGCCCTGAAGATCGCCGCGCACTACCCGCAGACCTTCGGCGCGGGGGTGGGCCTGTCCGCGTACTACGACGCTGCGAACGACGCGACGACGGGCAACCTGTTCCAGGGCGACGACAAGTTGAAGAAGCGCGCGGACGTCCTCTACAGCATGGAGCACAAGAAGCCGGCCGGTACGTCCTTCCTCGTGACGAGCAGCCAGACCGGTGAGCCGAACCTGGAGGACACCAAGAAGTTCATCAAGCTGGTCAAGGGACCGGACCGGGTCTCCTCGATCATCCTCGACAGCGGCGGCCACAACTTCAACACCTGGCGCCGCGAGATCCCGCCGATGCTGGTGTGGCTGAGCAACCGCATCCAGGCCTGACCCGCGGCGGGACGGCCCGCCAGGAATGACCGTGACCGGCCCGACCAGGCCGGTCACACGTCGTTCCGGGGCCGCCGGCCGCCGGCCGCCGGCCGCCGGCCGCTGCCCGGTGCCTTCCGGGCCTGCCCGCCTCAGGCGTCCTGCACATGGGCCCGGCGCAGCGCCCGGTGCACGCCCTCCGGGGTCAGGACGCCGACCAGCGCGCCAGAGTCGGGGTCGGTGACCCCGATCCGCCCCGAGTCCTCCTGCAGCAGCGCCGCCAGGGCCTCGCGCAGCGTCGCGCCCAGCGGGACCGAGGCGGCCTGGGCGCCGGGGGCGCCCGGGACGCGGTCGTCGGGCCGCGCCAGGTCGGCGGCCTCGACGTGGGTGACCGCGAGCCGCTTGAGCCCGCGGTCCGCGCCGACGAAGGAGGCCACGTACGGGGTGGCCGGCGCGCCCAGCACTGCGGCCGGGCGGGCGAACTGCTCGATGGTGCCCTCTCCGTAGACGGCGATGCGGTCGCCGAGCCGGATGGCCTCCTCCAGGTCGTGCGTGACCAGCAGGATCGTCTTGCGCACCGTCTGCTGGAGCGCGAGGAACTCGTTCTGGAGGCGTTCGCGCACCACTGGGTCCACCGCCCCGAACGGCTCGTCCATCAGGAGCACCGGCGGATCGGCGGCGAGCGCGCGCGCCACCCCGACGCGCTGGCGCTGGCCGCCGGACAGCTGCTCGGGGTAGCGGTTGCCGTACACCGCGGGGTCGAGGCCCACCAACTCCAGGAGCTCGGCCGCCCGGGCGCGGGCCTTCGCCTTCGGGGTGCCGATGAGCTGCGGCACGGTCGCGGTGTTCTCCAGCACCGTCTTGTGCGGGAACAGCCCGACCTGCTGGATGACGTACCCGATCCTGCGGCGCAGCTCGACCGGATCGGCGCCGGAGATGTCCTCGCCGCCGAGCAGGATCCGGCCGGAGGTCGGCTCGATCAGGCGGTTGACCATCTTCATGGTGGTGGTCTTGCCGCAGCCGGACGGGCCCACCAGGGTGACCAGCTCGCCCTCCGCCACCTCGAAGGACAGGTCCTCGACGGCCGTGGTCCCGTCGGGGTACCGCTTGGTCACGTGCTCGAATCGGATCACACCGCCATCCTTCCCTACCGGCACAGCCGTTCTGTAAAGGGAGTGTTGCCCCACTGCGAAGGATTCCGGCCATGGCGGGCGGCGGGGGTTATGGTCGCTCGTGAGGGCATCCGGTACGGGAAGACGTGCGTGCGGCGGCAGGGGGGTGGGGGCATGAGCGGGCAGAACTGCCTGGTGGCGAACGACTGGATCTGCTGGGACTACGTCAGCTCCCGGTCCCGGGAGCTCACCGACGCCACGCTCCAACACGTCTGGATCACGGGCGTGTCCGTGCTGATCGGCCTCCTCGTGTCCGTACCGCTCGCCCTGCTGGCCCGCCGCGGCCGCCGCTGGGCGGCACCCGTGCTGGGCCTGACCACCCTGCTCTACACGATCCCCTCGCTGGCCATGTTCTCCCTGCTGCTGCCGTTCTTCGGGCTGTCGGCGGCGCTCGTGGTGACCGGCCTGGTGCTGTATTCGCTGACCATCCTGGTCCGCAATGTGATCGCCGGTCTGGAAGCCGTCCCCGAGGAGGTGCGGGAGGCCGCGCGCGGCATGGGGTACGGGCCGGGCCGTCTGCTGTGGCAGGTCGAACTGCCGCTGGCACTGCCCGCCTTGCTGGCCGGGGTGCGGATCGCCACCGTGTCGACGGTGGCGCTGACGACCGTCGGCTCCATCGTGGGCAAGGGCGGCCTGGGCAACCTGATCGCCCCGGCCGTGAACAGCTCCTTCAAGGCCCAGGTGCTCACCGCCTCGGTGCTGTGCGTGCTGCTCGCCCTGGTGGCGGACCTGCTGCTGCTCGGCCTCCAGCGGCTGCTCACGCCGTGGACGCGGGCGGCCCGACCGGCGAAGGGGGCCTGAGGAGATGGGTGCGCTGTCAGGGGCCTGGGACTGGCTGGCGAACGGCGCCAACTGGTCCGGGGAGAACGGCGTGTGGCACCGTCTCGGCGAGCACGTCTACGTCAGCGGGATCGCCCTCGGCCTCGCCTGTGCGGTGGCGCTGCCGCTCGGCCTGTGGCTCGGCCACATCGGCAAGGGCGGCGCCCTCGCGGTGAACCTGTCCAATGCCGGGCGGGCCGTGCCGGTCTTCGCCGTGCTGGCGCTGTTCATGGTCTCGCCGCTGCGCAGCGCGGGCTACCTGCCGACGATCGTCGCGCTCGTGCTGTTCGCCGTCCCGCCGCTGCTGACCAACGCGTACGTGGGCATGCGCGAGGTGGACCGCTCGGTGCTGGAGGCCGCCCGCGGCATGGGCTTGTCCGGCGGCCAGCTGTTCTGGCGGGTGGAACTGCCCTTGGCACGCGGTCTGGTGATGACGGGGCTGCGCTCGGGCGCCGTCCAGGTGATCGCCACGGCCACCATCGCGGCGATGGTCGGGCAGGGCGGCCTCGGCCGGATCATCACGGCGGGCTTCAACACGTACAACACGGCGCAGGTCGTCGCGGGAGCCCTGCTGGTGGCGGCGCTGGCCCTGCTGGTGGAGGGCGTGCTGGTGGCGGCGGACCGGCTCTTCCCGCGTCCGGCGGCGCGCTGAGTCCTGCCCGGCCGGCTCCGCCGGTCCCCTGTCCCTGTCATCTCGTCTCCCTTGGAGGAGCAACCATGAGCAAGTCCACGCGCGTCCTCGGCGCGGCCCTGGGGGCGGTGGCCCTGACCGTCTCGCTGACCGCGTGCGGCGGCGACAGCCTGGAGAAGAGCAAGGACGCGGGCGGGAGCGCGTCCACGGAGTCCGGCTCCGGATCCGGCAAGGGCAAGCTGGTGATCGGCGCGGCCGGCTTCACCGAGTCGAACGTGCTGGCCGAGCTGTACGCGCAGGTGCTGCGGGACGCGGGCTACAGGACGTCGATCACCACGGTCAACAACCGTGAGCTGTACGAGCCCTCGCTGGAGAAGGGCGAGATCGACGTGGTCCCGGAGTACGCGGCCACCCTCGCGGAGTTCCTCAACGCCAAGGTGAACGGTCCCAAGGCGCCTGAGGAGAAGCCGGTCGCCTCCAGCGACGTGGCGGCGACCGTGTCGGGCCTGGAGAAGCTGGCGGCCCCGCTCGGGCTGAAGGTGCTGCCGGCCGGGCCGGCGGTCGACCAGAACGCCTTCGCGGTATCGGCCGAATTCGCCGCGAAGAACAACCTCAAGACACTTTCCGATCTTGGCAAGTCGGGATTGAAGGTGAAGATCGCGGCCGGTGACGAATGCGCCGTACGGCCCTTCTGCGCCCCGGGGTTGAAGAAGACATACGGAATCGACGTTTCCGGTATCGACCCGAAGGGCGTCGGCACACCGCAGGCCAAGCAGGCCGTCAAGGACGGCGTCGACCAGCTGGCGCTCACCACGACCACGGACGCCACCCTCGACGGCTTCGGCCTGAAGCTGCTGGAGGACGACAAGAAGCTGCAGAACGCCGACAACGTCCTGCCGGTGGTCAACGCCAAGGACGCCGGGTCCCCCCAGGTCGCCGCCGTGCTCGACAAGCTGACCAAGGTCCTCACGACCGCCGACCTCGTCGACCTGAACCACAGCGTGGACGCCCTGCGGGAAAAGCCGGCGGACGTCGCGAAGGCCTACCTCAAGGCGAAGGGCCTGTTGAAGTAGGAGTAGCTACCGGTTTGATGGAGAAATGACAGGTAACTGCCCGGCTACAGATTGCCGGGCAGTTACCCCACTCGACGTCCACGCCCTGTAAATTTCAGGCCATGCCCCGTGGACGCCACCGCAATCCCGAACCCCTGCACCGGTTGCTCACGCCGACGACGGTCGCCGGTGTCTCCCTCACGAGCGCGGCAGCGGCCTGGCTGCTGGCGGAGCCAGTGGCGCTGCGGCTGCTCGTCGCCGTCACGGCCGCCGCGGGTGTCGCGGGCGCCGTCGTCATGCGCGCCTGGGACCGCGCGGCCGGGCGCCGCGTCGCGGAACTGGCCCGGGAGCGGGTCAAGGACGAGTGGAAGACCGAAGAGCGCATAGCCGAGCTCGAATCCGACCTCGAAGAGGCCCGGATGCTGCGCGCCAAGCTCGACGCGAAGCTGCGGGCCAAGCGCGTCGAACTGGCCGGGCTGCGGGGCGAGCACGCCGCGCTGCTGCGGCGGTACGCGACCGCCGAGACCGAGCGGGCCAGCGCCCTGGAGGGCCGCCGGCTGCTCGCCATCGAGGCCGCGGCGGCTCCGGCCGCCCCGAAGCAGCTCCCGCCGGTCTCCGAGGAGCGCACGTCCGGCGGCGCGCCCACCTCGGTCGGCTACGCCCGTGCCCACGCGGCGCTGGCGGCGCTGGCCCGACGGGCGGAGCAGGCTGCCGCTCCCGCGCCATCCGCGGTTCCGGCGCGGCGGCAGGCGGCGACCGTCGCCCCGTACGCGGGTCCGCGGCGGACGGCGTCCCGTACCGAGGGCGGCTTCGACTTCTTCGGCACGAAGAGCGCGGCGCAGGCCCGCGCGGCGATCGAGTCGGTGCAGAACGAGGACCTGGCCGACGTGGTCGGCGCCGAGGCCCTCGCGGTCCACAAGGCGGAGAGCGAGCAGGCCCCAGCCGAGCCGGAGTCCGGGGCGGCCCCCGAGCAGGAGGCGCCCGGCCAGGTCATCGACCTGACGGCCCACGACGAGACCGAGCCGATCGACGTCGCGCGGCTGCGCACCGCCATCTCGTAGTCCCCGTCCCCCTCAGGGGGCGTACGAGTCAGGGGCGTACGAGCCCACCAGCCGGGCCAGGTGACGGCCGGCCAGCAGCAGCGGGGTCCGGCTCCGGGTGACCTGCGAGGTCATCTCCGCGCCTTCGAGCGTGCTCACGACGGTCACCGCGAGGTCGCGGGCCTCCGGCTCCGGCCAGCCCGAGGCCAGGAGCTTCGCCGCCACCAACTCCTGCCAGTGGGCGAAGGCCTGGGCGCAGGCGGCCTGGAGGTCGGGCAGGCGGCCGACCGTCTCCAGGGCGGTCGCCGTCACGGGGCAGCCGTCGCGCCAGTCCGAGGCGGCCAGGGCGTTGGCGAGCAGGCCCGTGACCTCCTCCAGGGCCCGTGCCGGGTCGGCGTGCGCGGCGAGTCCGGCCCGCAGCAGCTCCGCGAACTCGGCGTCGCCGTACTGGAGGGCGGCGACCGCGAGCTCCTGCTTGCCGCCGGGGAAGAAGTGGTAGAGGGAGCCCAGGGTGGCCTCAGCCTCGCGGACGAGCTGCTTGACCGGGGTGTTCTCGTACCCGCCGTGCTGCATGAGGCGGGAGGCGGTGCGGACCAGCCGCTCGCGCGTCCCCAGTTCGGGCTTCGTCGCTGTCATGGCGGAATCCTACCCGCGAAAATAGATAGAGCGCTCGTTCTAGTGTCGTGCTACCGTCGCCGCGGGCACTGGATAGAGCGCTCGTTCTACAGAGCGCCCCTCCAAGGCCCCTGCCATCGCCACCCAATCCGGGGAGAACTCCGCCATGCAGCAGAGCAGCAGCACCAAAGCCGCGGTCACCGTCATCGGCCTCGGCCCCATGGGCCGGGCCATGGCCGCCGCCTACCTCGACGCGGGGTACGAGGTCACGGTCTGGAACCGCAGCGCCGGCAAGGACGTCGACCTCGTCGGACGCGGTGCCCGCCGGGCCCGCTCCGCCGCGGAGGCCGTCGCCGCCGGCCCCCTCACCGTCCTCAGCCTCATCGACGTGGAGGCCATGTACACCGTCCTCGCGGGCGCCGACCTCGACGGCCGGGTCCTGGTCAACCTGTCCTCCGACGTCCCGGACAAGGCGCGCAAGGCCGCCGGGTGGGCGGAAGCGCGCGGCGCCTCCTACCTCACCGGCGGTGTCAACGTGCCGCCCGCCGGAATCGGACAGGAAGGCTCCTCGATCTTCGTCAGCGGTCCGCGGCGCGCCTACGCGGAGCACCGCGACGCGCTCGACGTCCTCGCCGCCACCGACTACCGGGGCGAGGACCCCGGATACGCGCAGCTCTACTACCAGCTCAACATGATCATGTTCTGGACGGCGTACACCGGCTGGTACCAGGCCGTCGCCGTCGCCCGCGCCAACGGGCTGACGGCGGCCGACATCCTCCCGTACGCGGGGTACACGGCCGACAGCATGCGGGGCTTCTACACCCACAGCGCCGCGGCCCTCGACGCGGACGACCACGACGGCCGGGACCAGCGCCTGTCCATGTGCGCCGCGAGCGTCGAGCACGTCCTGCACACCGCCGCCGACTCGGGCGTCGACGCCGGCATCCTCGCCGCGCACGCCGAGCTGTACCGGCGCGGGGTCGACGCCGGTTTCGGCGGCGAGAGCAGCTCACGCCTCGTCCAGCTGCTGGGGAGCCCGGCTCAGGGGTAGGCGAGGACCATCAGCACGGCGACGGTCTCCAGCGCCAGCTGAACGGCCAGCGCCGGCCCCTGGAAGCGGCGCGGCGCGGCCGCCACCACCACGACCGAGGCCACCACGGCGGCGAGCAGGGCCAGGAAGAACACACCGGGGAAGGGGGCGCAGCCGCCCTGCATCACACAGGCCGTGCCCCGCTCGGTGGCCAGCACCATCACCTTCGCGGCCACCAGGGCGGGCGGGAACAGCGCGGCGGTCATCCGCGAGGTCCGGCCCCGGCGCCGGGAAACGGCTTCGGGCGAGGCGGGGTCGAGGACGGCGGGCTGCTGGTACCAGGTCATGCCGTCATCGTGTCCGGGGCGGGCGGTACGGCGGATCCGCGCGGGTACTCAGACCCGCGCAGCCGCGTACTCAGCTCAGAACAGCGGCAACTGCCCCGGAAGAGGGGACAGTACGAAGCCGTCCAGGGTCGGCGCCGAGGCGCCGAGCACCACCCGCGCCCGGGAACCCGGGCAGGACACCAGATCGCCGCGGCCCCGCCCGGCGGGAGGGTCGTGACGGGCGATCCGGCCGGCGGTCACGGCGCAGTCGCGCCCGCATACGGGGCAGGCCCGTCTGGGGGAGTGGGACATGGCCCCAGTCTGCACCCCCGCACCGACATCGGCCGCCGGACAGCGCCCCGTCCCGGCACCGGCAGGGCGGTACCGCGCCCCGCACCGGCGTCAGCCGACGGAGCTGTCCGCGCGGTCGGCCAGCCACGCCTCGTGGGACCGGCACGCCGCGGCCCACAGCGCGGCCCGGTCCACGGGCGTCAGATCGTCGAGCTCCCGCCCGAACAGCCCGCCCATGACCGCCCAGAGCTCCTCCGGCGTGTCCAGGACCCGCTCGCTCTTCTCCTCCCCGGGCTCGATCCGGCTCAGCACGCGCCCCCGCAGCACGTCGATGCCCTTCGCGTCACGCCGCAGCAGCGCGAGGGTCCGTACGAAACCGGAGTCCGGGGAGGTCGACAGCCGCAGGTGCTCGGCCTCGAAGTCGGCCGTCACGGCGGGCGCGGAGCGGAAGTTGACCACCGGGCACGGCCCGCCGTCGTTGACGTACCGCCAGCCGCCCCCGCCTCCGCCGCCGCCGTCCTCCAGCGGGGCCAGCTCGTACGTGAACCCGCCCTGCCGGTACGTCCCCGCCCGCAGCGGCAGCGGCTCGTACGGCCCGTCGCCCAGCCCGGCGTCGACGAAGAACTCCTCGCCCTCCACCCGTACCGTCAGCGCGAGATGGTCGCCGCTGACGTCGCGCCGCTCCCGGTCGCCCGCACCGAGGACGCCCCCGAGGTGCCGGGTCACCTCGTATCCGAGGGTTTCGAGCAGCAGCGCGAAGGCACCGTTGAGGTGGAAGCAGTACCCGCCGCGCCCGGCGGCGAAGCGGCGCGCCGACAGCTCGGGGTCGATGCCGGGCGGCCGGCCGAGCTGGATGTCGACGTTCTCGTACGGGATGCGTTCGAGGTGCGCGCGCTGGAGCGCGAACAGCGCCTCGGCGGTGGGCCGCGGCGGCCGGGCGAAGCCCAGCCGCCGCAGGTAGCCGTCGGATATCTCTGGGGTCATCCCCGCAGACTAGGGGGTGGGTGTGACAACTCCGCAGCCCGAGCACATTACTTGTCGATGTCTCCGACGACGAAGAACAGCGACCCCAGGATCGCCACCATGTCCGCGACCAGCTGGCCGGGCAGCAGCACCGACAGGGCCTGGATGTTGTTGTACGACGCCGAGCGCAGCTTCAGCCGGTACGGGGTCTTGTCGCCCTTCGAGACCAGGTAGTAGCCGTTGATGCCGAGCGGGTTCTCGGTCCAGGCGTACGTGGCCCCCTCGGGCGCCTTCAGCACCTTCGGCAGGCGCTGGTTGATCGGGCCGGGCGGCAGCTCGGCCATCCGGTCCAGGCAGGCGACGGCGAGGTCGAGGGAGTTGTGGGTCTGGTCCAGCAGGCATTCGAACCGGGCCAGGCAGTCGCCCTCGGTGCGCGTGACCACCTGCAGGACGTCCTGGAGCTCCCCGTAGGCGAGGTAGGGCTCGTCGCGCCGCAGGTCGAAGTCGACCCCGGAGGCGCGGGCGATCGGCCCGGAGACCCCGTACGCGTGGACCGCCTCCGCGGACAGGACGCCGACGCCGCGGGTGCGGCCGCGGAAGATCTCGTTCCCGTGGACCAGCTTGTCGTACACGTCCATGCGGGTGCGCACGTCGGCGATCGCGGCGCGGGCCCGGCCGAGCCAGCCGGCCGGCAGGTCCTCCTTGAGGCCGCCGACGCGGTTGAACATGTAGTGCATCCGGCCGCCGGAGATCTCCTCCATGACGGCCTGGAGCTCCTCGCGCTCGCGGAACGCGTGGAAGATCGGGGTGATCCCACCCAGTTCGAGGGGGTACGAGCCGAGGAACATCAGGTGGTTCAGCACCCGGTTCAGCTCGGCGAGCAGGGTCCGCATCCACACGGCCCGCTCGGGCACCTCCATGCCGAGCATCCGCTCGACGGCCATGACCACGCCGAGCTCGTTCGAGAACGCGGAGAGCCAGTCGTGGCGGTTCGCGAGCATCACGATCTGGCGGTAGTCACGGGCCTCGAAGAGCTTCTCGGCGCCGCGGTGCATGTAGCCGACGACCGGCTCGGCGCTGACGATCCGCTCGCCGTCCAGGACGAGGCGCAGGCGCAGCACGCCGTGCGTCGAAGGGTGCTGCGGTCCGATGTTGAGCACCATGTCGGTGCTCTCCGCCGCACCGCCGATGCCGACCGTGGTCTCCGTCATGGCCGCATTGTCTCAGTCCTAGGGTGAGGGCATGGAAACGGGGACAGAGGGTGAGACGAGGCGCCCCGAGTGGGTGGGGCTGCCCGGGGGACTGCTGGCGCTGCGGCGGTTGCTGCTGTGGGGCTGGACGGGCCTGCTCGGCGTGGGGACGGCCGTCGTACTGGGCCTGGCGGCCGGCCCCGCATGGGCGGCGGCGGGGGCGCTCTGGCTCGGCGTCGGGGCCTGGGGCGGGGTGCTGCTCGGCCGCAACTGGCGGTCCTGGCGCTACGCCGAGCGGGCGGACGACCTGCTGATCAGCCGCGGGGTGCTGTGGCGGACCCAGACCGTGGTCCCCTACGGGCGGATGCAGCTGGTCGAGGTCACCTCGGGCCCGCTGGAGCGCCGCTTCGGCCTGGCCTCCGTACAGCTGCACACGGCGGCCGCGGCGACGGACGCCAAGATCCCCGGGTTGGCGCCCGCCGAGGCGGAGCGGCTGCGGGACCGGCTGACGGAGCTCGGCGAGGCAAGGTCGGCGGGGCTGTGACCGGCGACCCCGCGGCCGCCGACGCCTCCGTCCCCGCCTCGGCCGACGCGGCGGCCTCCGCGGCGGCCGGGGAGCGGCGGCTGCACGTGCTCACCCCGCTGCGCCGCGCCTGGGTGCCGATCGCCGCGCTCCTCGGCGTGGCCGGCCACCAGGGGGAGCGGGCGGCGCAGTGGCTCGCGGACCTCTCCACCGCCCAGCGGACCGCGGGCGCGGCCGCACTGGTCCTGCTCTTCGGCCTGTACGGGTTCCTGAGCTGGTGGTTCACGCACTACGCCGTGACCGACACCGAGCTGCGCATCCGCACCGGGCTCCTCTTCCGCCGCACCGCGCACCTCCGCCTCGACCGGATCCAGGCCGTCGACGTCACCCGCCCCCTCGCGGCCCGCCTGGCCGGGGTCGCCAAGCTCCGGCTCGACGTCATCGGCACCGGCGACAAGGACGAGCTGGCCTTCCTCGGCGAGCGCGAGGCGGTGGCGCTGCGCGCCGAACTGCTCGCCCGGGCGGCCGGCTTCGCGCCCGAACGGGCCGCCGCGGTGGGCGAGGCCCCGGAGCACGAACTGCTCCGCGTCCGCCCCCGCGAACTCCTCGGCTCGCTGGCCCTCACCCTCTCCGTGTGGGCGGCGGTCCCCGTCGGCCTGGCCGCACCCGTCCTCGTGTGGTGGGTCAGCGCCAACCCCTGGGTGGCGCTCGGCACCCTGCTGCCCGTCCTGGGCGGGGTCTGGGCGGGCACCGCCGGCCGCTTCCTGGCCGAGTACGACTGGCGGGTCGCCGAGTCCCCGGACGGGCTGCGCCTGGACCACGGGCTGCTGGACCGGGCCCACGAGACGGTGCCGCCCGGGCGGGTGCAGAGCGTGCGGATCGTGGAACCGCTGCTGTGGCGGCGCCGGAACTGGGTCCGGGTGGAGCTGGCCGTGGCCGGCTCGAAGAACACGGTCCTGGTCCCGGTGGCCACGCGGGCCGCCGCCCAGGCGGTGATCGCCCGGGTGCTGCCGGGGGTGGACCTCGCGGCCCTCGGCTTCGCGCCCTCACCGGCCGGCGCCCGGTGGGCGGTCCCGGTGTGGTGGAAGGGCTACGCGGTGGCCGTCTCCCACGACGTGTTCGCCGCTCGGAGCGGGCGCCTGTGCCGCCGTACGGAGCTCGTCCCGCACGCCAAGGTGCAGAGCGTGCGGCTGAGCCAGGGGCCGTGGGAGCGGGTGTGCGGGGTGGCCGACGTGCACGTGGACACCGGTGCGAACGCCACGGTCACCGCCCGCCTGCGGGCGACGGCCGACGCCGCCGAGCTGCTGCACGCCCAGGCGGCGCGTTCCCGGACGTCCCGGGCCTCGGCCGGCCCGGAGCGCTGGATGACGTGAGTGCGGTGCCGGGGCGGAACCGTGGACCGCGGCAGTACGTTCAAAGGGCAGGCCAGGCCAGGGCGAGGGACGAGGAGGGCACCGTGACGGAGCGCAAACCCCCGGGTGTCAGCGTGGAGTCCTGGGTGGACCGGCAGATCAGGGAGGCCGCCGAGCGCGGCGACTTCGCGGAACTGCCCGGGCTGGGAAAGCCGCTGCCCTCGCTCGACGCCCCGTACGACGAGATGTGGTGGATCAAGGAGAAGATGCACCGCGAAGGCTTCGCGGTCCTGCCGCCCGCGCTCGCGCTCCGCAAGGAGGCCGAGGACGCCCTGGAGGCGGTCTCGGCGGCGCGCTCCGAGCGGGAGGCCCGCGCGATCCTCTCCGAGATCAACGAGAAGATACGGGCGGCGCTGCGCAGGCCGCCGCCCGGCCCGCCCCTCGGCCTGGCGGAGTTCGACGTCGAAGAGGTGCTGGCGGCCCGTCGCCCGGGGCCCGGCAGCCGGCCCGAGCCCGGACAGGACCGGCCCGAGCCCGGACAGGACCGGCCCGAGCCCGGACAGGACCGGCCCGGGCCCGGACAGGACCGGCCCGGGCCCGGACAGGACCGACCCGAGCCCGGACAGGACCGGCCCTAGCCCGGCCACGTCCGGCGGACGCTGCCCGGGACGGCGGATGCCTGGCCCGGCATGCTCATGCGGTCAAAAGGGTGCGGGTGACCATGACCTGGACGGTGACGGGTGCCGGTGAGCCGTGTCGGACCAAGTGGGCGGTGACGGCGGCCTGTACGTCTTCGCATACCTGTCGGGCGACGTCGACCACGCGGTGGCCGTCGTGCACCATGCACCGCACTTCCACATGCCAGCCGCTCTCGGGGACGCGTTCGGCCCGGATTCCGGCCACGGCGGGATGGGGGTCGGCGTCCACGCCGTGCCGTACCCGGGAGGCCACGGCGGCGAGGCGGTCGGCCAGGACGGGCTGGAGGGCTGCCACACCGGGAACGTCGAGGGCAGCGCGGGCTGCGGCTTGGCGGAGGTCCATGCCGGGGGTGGGGGTCATCGTCTGCTCGCTGCGGGTACGTCGTCCCAGGGCGCGTGGAGGGGCTCCAGCAGGGAGGTGATGTCCAAGTCGACGCCGGTGACGGCCAGGCCGAGCTCGTGGTGCGCGGCGTGGAGGACGGCTTGGCGTACGTGTGCGGCCCGCTCTCGCATTGGTCGGTCGAGAGTGGTGGCCAGCGTCATGACGACATGGACGGCGGTGTCGTCGGGAGTGGGGCTCAGGTGGCAGCTGGCTGCGCGGGCGCCGGGCACGGTGTCGGCGGCGCGGCGCAGCACTTTCGCGGCGGCGTTTTCGGCGATGCGCAGGTTGTGGTCGGGGTCGTCCAGCGGCAGCGACGTACCGAGCCGAACCTCGGCCCGGACCGCGTTGATGACCCGGTTGGCGAGGCTGTGTACGTCGGGTTGCTCCTTGGCGCGCAGGGACTCGGTGGCCCGGTCGAGGGCGCGCAGCCCCTCGACGGCCTGTCGGCAGTGGGGGCAGCCGCCGGTGTGCGCGTCGAGTGCCGTGGCGCCGGGGCTGCGGGCCTGTTGCCAGGCGTCGAGGAGGGGGCGGCCGCAGGGCAGCAGTTCGCCACCGGCGAGCAGCTCCGCTTCGGGGAAGAGCGTGCCGTCCGCCCTCCGGGTGCGTGCGGCCGTCGGGTCCTCGCCCGAGGTGGGGTGCGGGTCGTCTAGCGCCATGGGCGCATCGCCTCCGTCAAAGCTCGTCGTGCACGGAAGAGTCTGCCGCGCACCGTCTGCTCGCTGGTGCCCGTCACGTGGGCGATTTCGTCGTAGTGCAGGCCGTGCAGCTCGCGCAGGACCCAGCAGGTCCGCAGCTCGGGGGTGAGTCCCCTCAGCGCCTGGGTCAGTGCGGCCGCCGTGGCGTCGCTCTCGGCCATGCGGGGTGGTGTGCTGCCTGCGTCGGTGGCGGGGGGCTCCGGGACGGAGTCCAGGGGGATGGCGGGGGGCCGGCGGCGCAGTGCGTTGAGACAGCGGTTGGTGACGATGCGGTACATCCAGGTGCCGAACCCGGCGCCATGGCGGAATTCGGGCAGCTGTCGCCAAGCGCTGAGGAAGGCGTCCTGGACGGCGTCCTGGGCATCCGGCCGGTTGCCCAGCAGGTGGTACGCGAGGGCTGTCAGCCGATGGCTGTGGCGGCGGACCAGGACGGCGAACGCGTCGTCGTCCCCTTCCGCAGCCCGGACGGCCAGCAGTTTGTCCGACAGAGCGCCACCGGACGCGTCCGAGCCGGCCGGGCCATCGGCGACGGACTGTGCGGCGGCCTGGCGCCGGTCTGCCGCGCCTGGTGGGGTCGGGGACCCGGTCCGCTCGTGCATCCGCCGCTCGCTTCCCGTCGGAGGCGTCGTCTCGGTCTTCGCACGTACTCCTCGATGGTACGTGCGGCGGGAGGAACGTGACGAACGTGAGGAACGTGAGGAATTGGTCTGCAGTGTGTCTGATCCTTCGAGGGCACCGCACCGGCGCCCGCACGGACATCCTTTGGAGGAGGTCCTCATGTCGGACAGCATCAGCCCCGTCTCAGGTCAGAGCCGGCCGGACAGCGCGGGCAACCCCCTGCAGGGCCAGAGCGGCGTCGGCGCCGCGCCCGAGACGCGGGGGCGGACCACCATCGCCGACAGCGTCGTCGAGAAGATCGCAGGGATGGCCACCCGTGAGGTACCGGGCATCCACAGCCTCGGCGCCGGGATGACCCGCACCCTGGGTGCCGTGCGGGACAAGGTTCCGGGAGGGCGTTCCAGCGTGAGCCGGGGCGTGAAGGTCGAGGTGGGCGAACGGCAGACGGCCGTGGACCTGGACGTGGTCGTGGAGTACGGCGTGTCCATCGTCGACGTGTCCGGCGACGTCCGCACCAACGTCATCACGGCCGTGGAGCGCATGACCGGCCTGGAAGTGGTCGAGGTGAACATCGCCGTCGACGACGTTCACCTGCCCGACGAGGAGGAGGAAGGCGAGGAGGGCGAGGGCCGCGTCCAGTGACGTGGCGCCACCGGCCCGCCCGCGTTCCGCGGCCGGGCAGGACGAACCGATCGACGTGAGATGCAGGTGAGTGAGATGAGCGCAGCAATGGTGGGCCTGCTGGCCGGAATGGCTTTGGGTTTCGCCGCCTTCTTCGGCGGGTTCTGGGCCTTCCTGCTCGTGGCCGTCCTGGGCGCCGTGGGCCTGGTGGTCGGCCTCATGCTGCAGGGCGACATGGAGATGTCCGACTTCAAGCGGTCCCGGGACCGGCTGTGACCTCGCAGGGCGCCCCCGCCCTGCCCGGGGGAGCCGCCGGCTCCGGCGCCCCACGGGCGCTGCCACCGGCGGCCGAGCGTGGTGCGACGGTCATCCCGGACAAGGTGGTGGCCCGCATTGCGGCCCGCGCGGCACGCGAGGCCCTGCACGGGCAAGCAGGCGCGACACGCACGGAACTGGCTGCTCCGCGCGCCTCGGTGGCCGTCGCCGGCGGATCCGCACGGCTGGGCCTGGCCTTGGACCTGCCGTACCCGGCAGATCTCGCCGGTACCGCCCGCCAGGTGCAGCACTACGTCGGTGAGCGCGTGGCCCAGCTGACCGGCATGAAGGTCACCGAGGTCACGCTGACCATCGAGCACCTGGTCCCCTCCGGCGGACGCGCACACAGACGTGTGCAGTGAGCTGGACCGGGCAACCCCCCCGGAAGGAGAGCAGGCATGACACGGGACCAAGACCCCACGGCCGACAGGGAGCCGCCCCCCGCCACCGGCAAGGGCCCCTCCCCCACGGTGGACCTGCTGGACAAGCAGGCTCCCGACACCCCGCAGCGCGAGTCCGGCAACGACGCGGCCGGCGGTCCGCGTCCCTCGCGCCGCCCGTGGTCCGCACGCCGGATACCTGCCGCGTTGACGGCCCTGGTCATCGCAGCGGCGGCCGGGATCCTGCTGTACGACGTCGTCAGGGTCCGCGCGGGCCACTCCGCCGCCGCCTGGCGCACGCGCCTCGCCGACGAACTGGCCACCCGCCCTCTGGACGACGTCTGGATCCGCACGGGAGCGGCCGTCCTCACCGTCGTCGGCCTCTGGCTGATCATCCTGGCACTGAGCCCCGGCCTGCGTCGTCAGCTGCCCCTCACCACGCACGATGACCAGGTAGAGGCCGGGCTGGACCGCCGGGCCGCCGCTCTCGTACTGCGCGATGCCGCCATGCGCGTCCCCGGCGTCGGTGCCGCCAGGATCCGGGTCGGCCGAAAGCGCGTCACGGCGCGTGCGGAGGTCCGCTTCCGTCCCGAAGCCGATGTCAGGGCCGATCTGCTGGACGCGCTGCGCGAGCAACGCGACCGGCTCGCCCTGGCCCGCCCGCCACGGCTCACCGTCCGGGTACGCAGCCGCCGCAAGTGACTCGCGGGGAGAACAGGAGACGGATCCCATGAAGAGGAAATCCGCAGTCAACCGGGTCCTGCTGGCCGTGACGGGCCTCGTCCTGTCCGTCGCGGGTCTGCTGATGTTGGCGGGTGGCTTCGACGTGTACCGGCGGTGGAACCTGCGGCCCCCCGACGGTTGGCCGGTGAGTACCCCGCACGCCGTGTTGCTCAAGGCGGCGGACCGCACCCGCTGGACGGACGAGAGCTGGTGGTGGCCCGTGGTGATCGCCGTCCTGGCCGTCGTCGTGCTGCTCGCACTGTGGTGGCTGTTGGCGCAGCTACGCCGCACGCACCCCGGCCCCGTACCCGTCGGAGGAACACCTGCGGCGGACGGGGTGGAACTGCGCGAGCACGCCCTGGCCGACGCCCTCGCCGCCGATGTCGGTCACCAGGCCGGCGTGCAGCACGCACGGGTGCGGATGACCGGCCGCGCCGACCACCCGACCGCACACATCGACCTCGTCCTCACCCCCGACAGCGAGCCCGGCGCCGTTCTGCAGGAACTGTGCGACGGTCCTCTGGAACGCGCACGGCGGTCCACCGGCCGGGCCCGCCTTTCCGCCCGGGCACGCCTGCAGGTCGCCCCGCACAAAACGCACCGTGCCGAATAGCGGAGCAGAGGCACCTAGCCGGTGGCGCCGCCGCCGGCGCGGACCAGGCCCGTTTCGTAGGCGAGGACCACGACCTGGACCCGGTCGCGCAGGTTGAGCTTCGTCAGGATCCGGCCCACGTGCGTCTTGACCGTGGCCTCGGACAGCACCAGGCGGCCCGCGATCTCGCCGTTCGACAGGCCCTGGGCGACCAGCAGCATGACCTCCCGCTCGCGCTCCGTCAGCCGCTCGATCTCCTTGTTCTGCGGCTCCTGCGTGCCGGTCGGCAGCAGCGGGGCGAACCGGTCCAGCAGGCGCCGGGTCGTGGACGGCGCCACCACCGCGTCTCCGCTGTGCACCGAGCGGATCGCGGCCAGCAGCTCCGCCGGCGGAACGTCCTTCAGCATGAAGCCGCTCGCACCCGCCTTCAGGCCCGAGAAGGCGTACTCGTCCAGGTCGAAGGTGGTCAGGATGATCACCTTGGGGTGCTCGGGCCGCTCGCAGATCCGCCGCGTCGCCTCCACCCCGTCCAGCTTCGGCATCCGCACGTCCATCAGCACCACGTCCACCTTCGTGGCACGCAGCACCTCCAACGCCTCCAGGCCGTCACCGGCCTCGGCGACGACCTCCATGTCCGGCTGGGCGGCGAGCACCATCCGGAAGCCCGTGCGCAGCAGCACTTGGTCGTCGACCAGCATCACTCGGATGGACATCAGTTACCTCGACCTCGTCATTTCTTCTTGAGCGGGAGCAGGGCGCTGATCCGGAAGCCTCCGCCCGGGCGGGGGCCCGCGTCCAGGGTTCCGCCGACCATACCGATCCGTTCCCGCATGCCGATCAGCCCGTGCCCGGCGCCGTCCGCGCCGCCGTCCTCGTACAGCTCGTGGGCCGCGCCCCGGCCGTCGTCCTCGACCAGCAGGCCGAGCCCGTCGTCGAAGTAGACCAGCCGCACGCTGGCCTTCGCTTCGGGGCCGCCGTGCTTGCGGGTGTTCGTCAGCGCCTCCTGGACGATCCGGTACGCGGTGAGCTCGACGCCGCTGGGCAGCCGCCGCGGGGCGCCCTCGACCTCGAAGTCCACCGGGAGGCCCGCCGCCCGTACCTGCTCGACGAGGACCTCGATCTGCTCGACGTCCGGCTGCGGCACGTAGTCCTCGGACTCCTGCGGCTCGCCGGTCCGCAGCACGCCCAGGAGGCGGCGCATCTCGGCCAGCGCCTGGCGGCCGGTGCCGGAGATGGTCTCCAGGGCCTCCTTGGCCTGGTCCGGCGCCACGTCCATCACGTAGGCCGCGCCGTCCGCCTGCACCACCATCACCGAGACGTTGTGCGCGACGACGTCGTGCAGCTCGCGGGCGATCCGGGCCCGCTCGGCTGCCACGGCGACCTTGGCCTGGGCCTCGCGCTCCTTCTCCAGGCGCTGGTTCCGCTCGACGAGCTGTGCGTAGTACGCGCGCCGGGTGCGCAGGGAGTCGCCGAGCACCCAGGCGAGGGCGAAGGGGACGATGGCGAACAGGGTGAAGAAGACGTTGTCGGTGGTGCCGCCCTTGTCCACGTGGAAGCGCAGGGCGTACAGCGGGGAGGCGGTCAGCCCGATGGCGAAGGCCGTACGGGAGAACCGGCGCGAGACCTCGGCCGAGGCGGCGACCGTGTACAGGGCCACCAGCATCCCGAAGTCGCCGGCGTGCACGTCGCTGCCGGTCAGCAGCTGGTAGACACCGGTGCCGACGGCCAGCCAGAACATGGGCACGGTCCACTTGCGGCGCAGGGCGACGACGGCGCCCATCGCCAGCACGGAGGGCACGGCGACCATGCGGGTCGCGGCGCCCGCGGGGCCGGGCTCGGCGACCTCCAGCATCGCGATCCCGACGAGGAGGACAGCCCAGAAGCTGTCGACGCCCGTCGGGTGTCTGCGGAGGAAGTCGTAGAGGCGCTGCACGTAACCCAGCGTAGGCAACGCAGATGGGTGCCGGAGTCAACCACAGGTGCGAACCTCGGGACGGGGGTGTACTCCGCAAGGTGGAGGGCGCCCTTAGCCTCTGGGGGATGAGCATGCAGAGCACTCGGGGTGAAGGGGCGGAGCCCGTCCGCTGGCGCACGGCGACGGAGCGGGCGCTCTACGGTCCGGACGGCTTCTACGTACGCCCCGGCGGGGCGGGCCCCGCCGGGCACTTCCGCACCTCCGTGCACGCCTCCGCCCTGTACGCGGGGGCCGTGGCCCGGCTGCTGCGGTGGGTGGACGCCGAGCTCGGCCACCCCGGGGACCTGGACCTGGTCGATGTCGGCGCCGGGCGGGGGGAGCTGCTGGCCGGGGTGCTGGCCGCGCTGCCCGCGCAGGTCGCGCAGCGGGTGCGCCCGTACGCGGTGGAGCGCGCCGGGCGGCCGGAGGGCCTGGACCCGCGGATCCAATGGGTGCCGGCGCCGCCCGAGGGGACGAGGGGCCTGCTGTTCGCGAACGAGTGGTTGGACAACGTACCCGTGGACGTCGCGCAGGACGGGCGCTACGTGCTCGTCGCCCAGGACGGTACGGAGACCCCGGGCCCGGTGGTGGACGGCCCGGACCGGGTCTGGCTGGAGCGGTGGTGGCCGGACGCCTGGCCCGCGGGGCGCGCGGAGATCGGCAGGCCGCGCGACGAGGCCTGGGCGGCGGCCGTCGCGACCCTGGAGGCGGGGCTGGCGGTGGCCGTGGACTACGCCCACACCCGCGGGGCCCGGCCTCCCTACGGCACGCTGACCGGGTTCCGCGGGGGCCGGGAGGTGCGGCCGGTGCCCGACGGGAGCTGCGACGTCACCGCGCACGTGGCGCTGGACGCGTGCGGGGGGCCGGGGTCGGCGCTGCTGAGCCAGCGGGAGGCGCTGGGCCTCCTCGGTGTTTCCGGGGCCCGGCCGCCGCTGGCCCTGGCCTCCTCCGATCCGGCGGGGTACGTCCGTGCGCTCGCCTCCGCGGGGGAGGCGGCGGAACTCACCGCGCGCGGCGGGCTGGGGGACTTCCTGTGGCTCGTCCAGCCGGTCGGCGTCGCGCCCTGGCCGGGCTGAGCCGGACCGGCCCTGGCCGCGGCGGGCCCGGACCGACCCGGGGCCAACCCGGGACCGGACCGGACCGGACCGGCCCTGGCCGCAGCCGGCCCTGAACCGACCCGGGCCCGCCGCGCGCAGCGAGGCCCCGCGCAGGCGGATCCCTCGTTCCGCGGGGCTGTTCCGCGGGGTTATTCCGTGACGTCGTGCCCGTGGCCCTCGCGCAGGCCCCCGCCGGCCCCTGCGCCGCCGTCCGTCGGCTTCGCGACGACCGGCTGCGACAGCGGGGCCAGGTCGAAGGCGTAGTGGCCGACCGCGTTCGCGATGACGTCCACGTTGATGTCGAGCGCCTTCTGGTCGATGTTCGCGATCGTGTCGCCCTTGCCGTGGTAGTTCACGTCGTACGCGATTCCGGCCTGGCCGCCGAACTTCGCGGCCTGCGCCGCCGTCTTGATGCCCTCGGCGCCCGTGTCCGTGCCGCCGGACGGGATGCCCGCCTCGATGAACGGGCCGTAGTCCGAGCGGCCGGTGAAGTCGGATCCCTCGTGCGGGATCTTCTGCGCGTCGAGGAAGTCGGTGATGCCCTTCTCCAGCTGCGCCGAGCCCTCGGGGCCGGGGCCCGAGCCGACGTGGTCCGAGTCGTCGCCGTCGTAGACGAAGTACGCGGCGTTCGGCGAGGCGATCATGTCGAAGTTCAGGTACAGCCTGATCTGCTTCTTCTGCTCCGGCGTCAGCCCGCCCACGTACGCCTCGGAACCGAGCAGGCCGAACTCCTCCGCCGACCACCAGGCGAACTTGACCTTGTTCTTGATCTTGTTCTGGCTGCTCGCGAGGCGCTGGGCGACCTGGAGGATGCCGGCCGAACCGGAGCCGTTGTCGTTGATGCCGGGGCCGGCCGAGACCGAGTCGAGGTGGGCGCCGAGGAAGACGGTGTTGTTCTCGTCGCCGCCCCGCGTCTCCGCGATGACGTTGTACGTCTTGCGGTTCTCGCGCAGCTCGCGGATGTCCAGGGTGACCTCGACCGGGCCGGCCGCGGCCTCGGCGGCGAGCCGTTCGCCCTCGGCCTTGGTGACGCCGCCGGTCGGGACCTTGCCCGCATTGGGGTCGCCCAGGGTGCCGTTGAGGGCGCCCTCGGTGTTGTTGTAGATGATCGCGCCGACCGCGCCCGCCGCGGCGGCGTTGGCCTGCTTGACCGCGAAGGTGCAGCCGCCGCGCTTGACCAGGGCGATCCTGCCGGTGAAGGCGCCCGCGGCGAAGTCACCGGGCTCGCAGCCGTTCGTACCGTCCGCGTCGACGGGGGCCACGGCGAGCTGCGCCGTCACGCCGTTCTCCGGGCCGCTCGCGGTGTACGTCATCAGCTTGACCGGGACGTCGCGTCCGCCCGTCCCGTTGACCTTGAGGGTCTCGGCGATCGTCTCGACGTACACGAACTCGAACTCGTTCTTCGTCACCTTGTAGCCGGCGGCCCGCATGACGGCCTCGACGTACTGGGCGGACTGCACGTGGCCCTTGGAGCCGGCCACCCTGGTGCCGTTGTTGTAGTCGGCGATGGACTGAAGGACCTTCAGATGGTTGAAAGCCCCCTTGCCGGTCGCGTCCTTGACCAGTTTCCTGGCCAGTGCGTCACCCCGCGCGGCGTCGCTCTGCGGGCTGCCCGCGGCTCCGGCGGGACCGGCGAGCAGCAGGGGGGAGACGAGGGCCGCGGCTGCCAGGGCGGCGGTGGCTGCGGCTATACGGCGTGAGGGCATGAAGTTCCTTCCACGACAGATGCGAGCAGGCATGAGGTGAGCGGTGGACGCACGGTATAGACGGAGAAGCCGATCTGGCCATAGCTTTCACTGATTCCGGTTCGTGAAATCCGTATATCGGTGAATCCACGCAGTCTGCAACCGGTCGGGGGCCTAACGGAGGATGCCCTCGATGAAGTCGGATCCGATCCGGGCGACCGCCGTCAGGTCCAACTGGTGCTGGGCGTAGCGGCCTTGACGCCGCGTATGGAGCAGCCCGGCCTTCTTCAGCGCCGACAGGTGCCGGGACACCTCCGGCGCGGTGATCCCGTACACGGTGGCCAGCTCGCTCGTCGTGTACGGGGCCCGGGCCAGGCTCCGGCACAGCTGCATCCGCATCGGGTGGGCCAGCGCCTCCATCCGCCGTTGGAGCAGTTCCACGGAGCCGGGCGCGGGCAGCTCGGGCGAGCCGAGGGGGTAGTGGACCACCGGCATCCAGCCGGGGGCGTGCAGGACGAGCAGGTGCGGCCAGCCGAAGTGGGTCGGTACGAAGACCAGCCCGGGGCCGGCCGCCGGATCGGTGGCGGTGGCCGAGCCGTTGACCATCTTGTCGGCGGTGATGACCGTGCGGCCCTCGTCGACGCTCAGCGCCGGGGACACCTCCTGGAGCACGGCGGCCAGCCCCTTGCGCCGCAGCACCTGCGTCTTGTGCCGCGCGTCGGCAGACTGCTGCGCCTCGATGCGCTGCCAGGTCTCGGCGAAGAAGGCCTCGTCGCAGTCCTCCAACAGCCGGCGCAGCCACACCCGCACCCCGGCGGTGTCGTCCAGCAGCCGGACCGAGAACTCCAACTGGCGCGGGCCGCGCGCGGCGGCCACCTCCAGGGCCTTCGCCCGGGCGGCCGGATCGCGCAGCGGGGACGGGCCGCCGCCCTCGTTGTAGAGCGCCAGCCAGCAGTGCTCCAGGGCGGCCATCACGAACCGCTCGTCATCCATCCGGTCGAGTACGTCGAGCTCCTCGGCCAGCGTCGCGGCGGGCCGCCCGGTCCCGCCGGGGACCCCGGCGAAGGCCATGAAGATGTCGGAGAACGAACTGCGCCACATGAACTCGGCTTCGAGCAGCCGCTCCGCGAGGCTGCGGTCGAGCGCGGCGGCGGTGGCGGTGGTCCAGGAGGCGAGCCCCGGGTGGTGGGCGGGCTGTGAGAGCGCATGCAGGGCCATGCAGAGCTCCGCGAGCGGGGACGGCGCGAAGGTGATCCGCTCGGCGGGCAGCCCGGCGATGTCGATGGTGACGCTCATCGCCCCATTCTCCCCGGCACACCGCTGCGACCAGCACGGACACCGCCCGATTGACGGGGACGGTCAATCGTCGTGCGGGCCGCCCGCGGCGGGGCGAGGGTGGAGGCATGACCGCGATCGAGCAGTACCTCATCGACACGTACCGGGCCTCCCAGCACGGCGCCCCGATGCCCCCGCCGCCGGGCCGGGACGACGTCGCCGTCGTCCGGGCCGCCCGTACGTACGAGCAGTTCCGGGCCGTCCTGGACGGCCGCCCGGCCCGGCACCCCTGGCACGCCGCCCTGCACCGCCTCCTGATCCGGGCCGGGGAGCAGGGGAGGCGGCACCGGCCTCAGTCGAAGTTCGGCGCGTTGCGCTCGTAGACCAGGCGCAGGCCGATCAGGGTGAGCCACGGCTCGTGGTCGTCGATCACCGAGGACTCGCCCAGGACCATCGGGGCCAAGCCGCCCGTCGCGATGACGCGGACGTCGTCCGGGTCGCCGTGCGGACCCGCCAGCTCCTTCGCCATGCGGGTGACGACCCCGTCGACCTGGCCCGCGAAGCCGTAGACCACGCCCGACTGCATCGCCTCGACCGTCGACTTGCCGATCACGTTGCGCGGCCGCGCCAGCTCGATCTTGCGCAGCTGCGCGCCCCGTACGCCGAGCGCCTCCATCGAGATCTCGATGCCCGGGGAGATCACCCCGCCCACGTACTCGCCCTTCGCCGACACCGCGTCGAAGGTCGTCGCCGTGCCGAAGTCCACGACGATCGCCGGGCCCCCGTACAGCTCCACGGCCGCGACCGCGTTGATGATGCGGTCCGCGCCGACCTCCTTCGGGTTGTCCATGAGGATGGGGACGCCCGTCTTGATGCCCGGCTCGACCAGGACCGCGGGGACGTCCCCGTAGTAGCGGCGGGTGACCTCGCGCAGCTCGTGCAGCACCGACGGCACCGTCGAGCAGATCGCGATGCCGTGGATGCCGTCGCCGAGCTCGCTGCCGAGCATGGGGTGCATGCCCATCAGGCCCTGCATCAGCACGGCCATCTCGTCGGCGGTGCGGCGCGGGTCCGTGGAGATGCGCCAGTGCTCGATGATGTCGTCACCGTCGAACAGGCCGAGCACGGTGTGGGTGTTGCCGACGTCGATGGTCAGCAGCATTACCGCTCCTCGCGCAGGTCCAGGCCGATGTCCAGGATCGGGGCGGAGTGGGTGAGCCCGCCCACCGCGAGGTAGTCGACACCCGTCTCGGCGTACGCGCGGGCGTTGGCCATCGTCAGGCGGCCCGAGGACTCCAGCACCGCCCGGCCGTGCACCAGCGCCACCGCCTCCTCGGTCTCCAGCGGCGTGAAGTTGTCGAGCAGGATCAGGTCCGCGCCCGCGTCCAGGGCCTCCCGGACCTGCTGGAGGGTGTCGACCTCGACCTCGATCGGCAGGTCGGGGAACTGCTCGCGCACCGCCTGGAAGGCCTCCCGGACACCGCCCGCCGCGATGACGTGGTTGTCCTTCACCAGTGCCGCGTCCGACAGCGACATCCGGTGGTTGACGCCGCCGCCGCAGCGCACCGCGTACTTCTCCAGCGAACGCAGGCCCGGCGTGGTCTTGCGGGTGTCGCGGACCTTCGCCTTGGTGCCCTCCAGCTCGTCGGCCCAGGCGCGGGTCGCCGTCGCGATGCCCGACATCAGGCACAGCAGGTTCAGCGCGCTGCGCTCGCCCGTCAACAGGTCCCGGGTCCGGGCCTTCACCGTCAGCAGCACCTGGCCCGGCCGGACCCGGTCGCCGTCCTCCACGTGCCGCTCGACCTCGAACTCGTCCTCGCACACCACCGAGAGCACCGCCTCGGCGACCCGCAGACCGGCGACCGTGCCCGCCTCGCGCGCCGTGAAGTCCGCGTACGCCACCGCGTCCTCGGGGACGGTGGCGACGGTGGTCACGTCGACCCCGCCGTCCAGGTCCTCGGAGATCGCCATGTGGGCGATGTCCTCGACCTCGATCGGGTCCAGGCCGGCGTCCGCCAGCAGCTGCGCCAGCGCCGGGTCCAGGCCGCTCTCCTCGCCGTCACCGCAGGCGCAGCCGTCGCCGCAGCCGCCGCCCGCCGCGGACTCGTCGAGCAGCGGAAGCTCCGCGTGCCCGTGCTCGTGGTCGTGCTGTTCGGGGGTGCTCACGATGACTGCTCCTGGCTCAGGGGGTGCTCGGGGTACTGGTGCTGTACGGGCGGAAAGCCCGCGGAGTCGGTGGTGGTGACGACCAGGGCCCGCTTCTCGGTGCGCGACAGCCGCACGACGAGGTGGCGGCGCCAGGCGGCATCGTCCCGGTCGGGGTGGTCCTCGCGCCAGTGGCAGCCGCGGGTCTCCGCCCGCCGCTGGGCGGCGGCGACCAGCACCCGGGCCACGCACAGCAAATTGGTGGCCTCCCAGGTGTCGACGCCCGGTTCGGCGGTCTTCCCGTGGGTCTCCAGGCCGTTCAGGGCGGCGAGGTAGAGGTCCTCCAGGGCGGTCGCGGCGCCGGCCAGCGACTGCGCGGAACGCAGCACGCCCGCGCCGTCCGTCATGATGCGCTGGACCTCGTAGCGGGCCTCGGCCGGCTGGAGCGGGCCCTTCGCGGGCTCCGGGACGACCGGGCCGGTGCCGGACGGGGCGTGCGCGACGATGTCCTCGGCGATGCGCTCGGCGAAGACCAGGCCCTCCAGCAGGGAGTTGGAGGCGAGCCGGTTCGCGCCGTGGACGCCGGTGCAGGCCACCTCGCCGCACGCGTACAGGCCGGGGACGGTCGTCCGGCCGTGCAGGTCGGTGCGGACCCCGCCGGACGCGTAGTGCGCGGCGGGCGCCACCGGGATGGGCTCGGTCACCGGGTCGATGCCGTGGGTACGGCAGGCCGCCAGGATGGTCGGGAAGCGCTGCTCCCACATCTCGGCGCCGAAGTGCCGGGCGTCCAAGTACATGTGCCGGGCGCCCTGCTCCTGCATGCGCCGCATGATGCCCTTGGCGACGATGTCGCGCGGGGCCAGCTCGGCCAGCTCGTGCTGTCCGACCATGAAGCGGACGCCGTCCGCGTCGACGAGGTACGCGCCCTCGCCGCGGACCGCCTCCGACACCAGGGGCTGCTGGCCCTCGGCGTCCGGGCCGAGGAAGAGCACCGTCGGGTGGAACTGGACGAATTCGAGGTCCGAGACCTCCGCCCCGGCGCGCAGCGCGAGCGCCACGCCGTCGCCGGTGGACACCGACGGGTTGGTGGTGGCGGAGAAGACCTGCCCCATGCCGCCGGTCGCGAGGATCACGGCGGGCGCGTGGACGGCGCCGACGCCGTCGTGCTGGCCCTCGCCCATGACGTGCAGGGTGACACCGGCCGTGCGGCCCTCGGCGTCCTGGAGCAGGTCCAGGGCCAGCGCGTTCTCGACAGTCTCGATGCCGGCCGCGTGCACGGCCTCGACCAGCGCCCGGGAGATCTCCGCACCCGTCGCGTCGCCGCCCGCGTGCGCGATCCGGCGCCGGTGGTGGCCGCCCTCGCGGGTCAGCTCGATCTCGCCGGTCTCGGCGGAGGTGTCGAAGACGGCTCCGGTGGCGATGAGGCGGCGTACCGCATCCGGGCCCTCGGTCACCAGGAGCCGCACGGCGGCCTCGTCGCACAGGCCCGCGCCCGCGACCAGGGTGTCGTCCAGGTGCTGTTCGGGGGTGTCGCCCTCGCCGAGCGCGGCGGCGATGCCGCCCTGGGCCCAGCGGGTCGAGCCGTCGTCCAGCCGGGCCTTGGTGACCACGACGGTTCGGCGGCCCGCGGCGGCGCAGCGCAACGCGGCGGTCAGGCCGGCGACGCCGGAGCCGACGACCACGACGTCGGCTTCGAGGGCCCAGCCGGGGGCGGGGGCGTGCAGCCGTATGCCGGTGCCGGAACCGGCAGGGCCGGTGCCTGCGGCGCTGGTGCCAGGGGTGCTCACGTGTGTGCTCCGAACTCCAATGGGATGTTGTCGATCAGCCGGGTCGTGCCGACCTTCGCGGCGACGGCCAGCACGGCCTGCCCGGTGAAGTCGGGGCCGACCTCGGTGAAGTCCTGCGGGTCCACCAGCGCGAGGTAGTCCAGGACCAGCGGCGGCTCGTGCCGGCCCGCCTCCTCCAGGACGTGGCGTGCCGCCGCCCGTACGCCTTCCGGCAGGTCGGTGCCGGCGGCGCAGGCCGCCGACACGGCGTGCGCGTCCGCGGAGGCACGGATCTCGCCGAGCCGGGCGAGCGCGGTGGCCCGCTCGTCGCTGGCCGGTGCGGCCTCGGCGCGGGCGAGCAGCGCGGCCTGCGCGGCGAGGCGGTCCTGCCCGGCGAACAGGGCGCGCGACAGGGCCAGGGCCGTGCGGCGCTCCTGCGCGGACAGGTAGCGGTTGCGGGACGACAGCGCGAGCCCGTCCTCCTCGCGGACGGTCGGTACGCCGACCACCTCCACGGGGAAGTTCAGGTCGGTCACCATCCGCCGGATCAGAGCCAGCTGCTGCGCGTCCTTCTGGCCGAACAGGGCCAGGTCGGGGCGGGTGAGGTGGAGCAGCTTGGCGACGACGGTCAGCATGCCGTCGAAGTGGCCCGGACGGGTGGCCCCTTCGAGCCGCTCGCCCATCGGGCCCGCGCTGATCCGCACCTGGGGGGCGCCGCCCGGGTAGACCTCGTCGACGGCGGGGGCGAAGACGGCGTCCGCGCCCGCGTCACGGGCCAGCCGGAGGTCGGCGTCGAGGGTGCGGGGGTAGCGGTCGAGGTCCTCGTTCGCCCCGAACTGGAGGGGGTTGACGAAGACGGTGACCACGACCTGGCCGTCCGGTCCGGCCTGCTCGCGGGCCGTACGGATCAGGGTGGCGTGCCCCTCGTGCAGGGCGCCCATGGTCATGACGACGGCCCGGGGGCCGGCGCCGGAGCGCGGGAGGCCCGCCAGCTCCTGCGCGGTGTCGATCAGCAGGAGATCGCGGGCCGGATCCCGGGTCAGGTCTCGGCTCACCGGTCCGTGCTCCCATCCGCGCCGTTCGCGCTGTCGGCCAGGACCCCGAGCAGGTCCTCGGCGAGTTCGGGCTTGAGCAGACCGTGCGCCAGGGCCCGGTCGGCGGTGGTGCGGGCCATCGCGAGGTACCCGGCCACCGCGCCGGGGGCGTGCTCGCGCAGCTGCGAGACGTGCGCGGCGACCGTACCGGCGTCACCGCGGGCCACCGGCCCGGTCAGCGCCGCGTCGCCCGAGCGCAGGGCGTTGTCCAGGGCCGCGCCGAGGAGCGGGCCGAGCATCCGGTCGGGGTGCTCGACCCCGGCCTTGCGCAGCAGCTCCATGGCCTGGGCGACCAGCGTGACCAGGTGGTTCGCGCCGAGGGCGAGCGCCGCGTGGTAGAGCGGGCGGGCCTCCTCGGCGATCCACTCGGGCTCCCCGCCCATCTCGATCACGAGGGCCTCGGCGGCCAGCCGCAGCTCCTCGGGGGCCGTGACGCCGAACGAGCAGCCCGCCAGGCGCTGGACGTCGACCTCGGTGCCGGTGAAGGTCATCGCGGGGTGCAGGGCCAGCGGGAGCGCGCCCGCACGCCGGGCCGGGTCCAGCACCGCGGTCCCGTAGCGCCCGGAGGTGTGGACGAGGAGCTGGCCGGGCCGGACCGCCCCGGTCCCGGCGAGGCCCTCGACGAGGGAGGGCAGCGCGTCGTCGGGCACGGTGAGCAGGACCAGTTCGGCCCGCTCCAGCACCTGGGCGGGCGGTACCAGCGGCACGTCCGGCAGCATCCGCTCGGCCCGGCGGCGCGAGGCGTCGGAGACGCCGGAGACGGCGACGGGCCGGTGTCCGGCGTGCTGGAGGGCACGGGCCAGCGCGGGACCGACCCGGCCGGCGCCGACGACGCCGACGGTGAGCCGGGCAGGGCGGTCGGACGGATCCCGTGGCTCCGTCTGATGGGGTGCGTTCACGCGGGGAGGGCCTTCCGTTCCAGTCCGCGGGGGGTACCGGACGATACGCCGCCATGCTAGCCCCTGGGCGTCCAGGCCGGTCGGCGATGATCAGGGGCATGAGCGGCGACGAGGAATCGAGGAAGCGGCTGGTCGCGGCGGGGCGGGGGGCGGAGCGGATGCTCTCCCGCAGTCTGCGCGAGCCGACGGTGGGGGAGCTGGTGGCCGAGCTGGCCGCGCTGGGCGTTCCCGATCCGGACGAGCCGGGCGACCTGTACGGGGACGGGGTGGTGGGCCGCCTGGAGCGGCGGGTGGCGGAGCTGCTCGGGATGCAGGAGGCGGCGTTCTTCCCGACGGGGACGATGGCCCAGCAGGTGGCGCTGCGCTGCTGGGCGGGGCGGACCGGGAACCCGGTGGTGGCCCTGCACCCGATGAGCCACCCGGAACGGTGGGAGGGCGGTGCGCTGGGGCTGGTCTCCGGCCTGCGGACCGTGCATCCGACGGGGGAGGCGCGCCAGCCGACGGCCGCGGAGGTCACGGACCTGCCGGAGCCCTTCGGCACGCTGATGCTGGAGCTTCCGCTGCGGGACGCGGGCTTCCTGCTCCCCTCGTGGGAGGAGCTGGAGGCGCTCGTGGAGGCGGCCCGCGAGCGGGATGCGGTGGTGCACTTCGACGGGGCCCGGCTGTGGGAGTCCACGGTGCACTTCGGCCGGAGCCTGCCGGAGATCGCGGGGCTCGCGGACACGGTGTACGTGTCCCTCTACAAGTCGCTGGGCGCGCTGAGCGGGGCGGTCCTGGCCGGCCCCTCCTCCCTGATCGCCGAGGCCAAGGTCTGGCGGCACCGGTACGGTGGCCAGGTCTTCCGCCAGTTCCCGCAGGCGCTGTCGGCGCTGGCCGGGCTGGACCGGGAACTGCCGCTGCTGCCCTCGTACGTCGCCCAGGCGCGGATGGTCGCGCAGGAGCTGGAGTCTGCCTTCGCCGCGGCCGGGCTCCCGTGGTTCCGGATCCACCCGCAGCCCCCGCACACCCACCAGTTCCAGGTGTGGCTGCCGTACGGGGCCGACCGGCTGACGGAGGCGGGCGCCAGGCTCGCCGAGGAGACGGGCACCGTGCTGTTCCGCACGTGGTCGGCGGAGGGCGGCGCGCCCGGCATCGCCATGACGGAGCTGGAGGTCACCGCCCCGGGCCTCACCTGGACCCCCGAGGACGTCCACCGGGCCGCCGAGGCCTTCACGGCCCGCCTCCACCTCTGACCCCCGCACCCGGGGGCGGCAGGGAAGCACGGCGGAGGCGGGGCGGTGAGCATGGCCGGGAAGCGCGGGGGCCGGCGCCCGTTCCGGCCGGGCAGGCAGGGGTGCCCGGGGCGCGCGGCGGGGGCGCGGAGGGCGGATTTCGCGGAAATCGCCGGTACGCAGCCCACTCGGCGTTACCGTCCTGCCACGGGAACCACCTGCGCCGTCGACCGGAGGAGACGCTCCATGACCGTTCAACCCGCCTGGCGGAAGTCCTCGTACTGCGGCGAGGGCGAGGCCTGCGTGTACGTTGCCGCCGCCCCCGGACACCTGGTCCGGGTGGCCGACCGGGCCGACCCGGCCCACCTGGTTCTGGCCACCACCCAGGCCGCCTGGACCGCCTTCCTGGACGCCGTCAAGACGTCGGACGGCCCGGCCGGCGCGGACACCGCGGCCGCCCCGCACCCGCCGCGCCGGAATCGCGCCCCTCAGGGGATTTTGTCCGATTAGCGCGTATCTTCGGCCCATGCCCACGCCTTACGGATCCCGCGGCGGCATGGCGTTCAGCGACGCCGAGCTGCACCTGCTCAGGCGAACGCTCGCCCACGCCCTCCAGTCCTCCACGGCCCCCCTGACGACCTCCGAGGTCCAGGACTGCCTGCGCCTCGCGCAGTCGGTGGACGACGCGGTCCAGGAGGCGGGCCGACTCAGAGAGTTCCTCCTCGCCGACCTCGCCCGCTACCGGGGCGCCCTGCCCGGCAGCCTCCCCGGATATCTGGAGCTGCTCCAGGACGCCCTGGCCGCGGGGTACGAGCCCACCCCCGACGACCTCGCCGCCCTGCGCGCCCTGCGCGGCAACCCGCTCGCCTCGGCGGTGCTCGACCGCTGCCAGGCCGTCGCCGAGCGCTCCGTACGGCGCCGGCTGACCACCACCCCCGCCCCGCGCACCCGGCTGCTGGCCCTGGCCGGCGGCAAGGACAAGGACGAGCCCCCGCGGCCCGCCCCCGCGCCCGGGCCCGCGCCCACCCCGGCCCCCAAGGAGCCCGCGCGGCCGGAGCGGCCCGTCCCGACCCCCGGCGAGGTCTTCCCGCCCCGCCGCAAGCCGGCCCCGCCCCCCGGGGCGGACCTGGCCGCCGGGTAGCTACGCTGGGGGCCATGGACTACGTTTCCGCGCTCGTGCCCCCCATCGTGATGGCCGCGTTCTTCATCGCCCTCGTCGTGACGATCGTGAAGAGCCAGGGCGGCGCCAACAAGGCCAAGGAGGACGCGGCGGTCGACGCCGTGCTCGCCCGCGCCGAGGCCGCCCGCCGGCCGCAGAAGTAGCAGCAGGCAAAAGCAACAGCGGCGCGGACGCGGTCCGCACGCTGCGGTACCGCAGGACATCGGGCGCACGCTCCCCGGAGCGTGCGCCCGATTTTCTTGCGCGTTGCCCCCGCTATAGTCGGGCAATTCCGCACAACCCGCACTATCGTGCTGTTGTGCCTCGCCCCCTGGGAGAACTCGAAGACGCGGTCATGACGCGGGTGTGGCAGTGGAACCGCCCGGTCACCGTCCGGGAAGTCCTGGAAGACCTTCAGCAGGAACGGTCCATCGCCTACACGACGGTCATGACCGTTATGGACAATCTCCATCAGAAGGGCTGGGTCCGCCGGGAAGCCGAAGGCCGCGCCTATCGATATACCGCGGTCTCCACCCGCGCCGCCTACTCGGCCGCACTGATGAACGAAGCCTGGTCGACGAGCGACAACCCCGCCGCCGCCCTGGTGGCCTTCTTCGGCATGATGTCCGCGGAGCAGCGCGAAGCCCTCCGCGACGCCTTCCGGATCGTCGGCTACGACGACGAATCCGCGCCGGACAGCCACCCGGGCCACCCGGAAGCGGCGCCCGCGGCGCCCCCCGCGGCAGGCCCCGGAGCACCCCCCGGAGCCGCCGCCGGAGCAGCCCCCGAGGCGCCTCCCGCCGAAGAGGACTCCGCCGAGCGCCCGGCGGGTCCGGGGCGATAGCGTCCGGGGCATGGCTGAGTTTTCCGCTGCACAAGCAAAAACAGTGACGATCCGCCGTGCCCGCACCGGTGATGTTCCCGCGCTGCGCCGCCTGCTCGACCAGTACGTGCAGCAGAGGATCCTCCTCGACAAAGCCCCCGTCGTCCTTTACGAGGACATCCAGGAGTTCTGGGTCGCGGAACGCGACTCCGACGGCGAGGTGGTCGGCTGCGGCGCTCTCCACGTCATGTGGGAAGACCTCGCCGAAGTCCGTACTCTCGCCGTCGACCGCACCTTGAAGGGCGGTGGAGTCGGCCATCAGCTGCTCCAGCAGTTGTTGGACACGGCCCGCGCTCTGGGGGTCAGCCGGGTTTTCTGCCTGACCTTCGAAGTGGACTTCTTCGCCAAGCACGGCTTCGTCGAGATCGGCGAGACCCCGGTCGCGACCGATGTGTACATGGAGCTCCTGCGTTCCTATGACGAGGGCGTCGCCGAGTTCCTCGGTCTCGAACGAGTGAAGCCGAACACCTTGGGCAACAGCCGGATGCTTCTGCACCTCTGAACGATCACGGCGGCTTTTCCCGTGCTCCGCACACCTGTGGCCTATGTCCGAATCGCGCACGTTTCCCTCCCCGTTGCGGTCTCGAACCTCTCCCAGGGGGTTTGTGTTTTCCAGGCAAAAGCGGTTTCCTTTCCGCGTACTGCTTTTCGATGAAAGGAAATCCGGTGGCACAGAAGGTTCAGGTCCTTCTTGTCGACGACCTCGACGGTGGCGAGGCGGACGAGACCGTGACGTTCGCTCTGGACGGCAAGACCTACGAGATCGACCTCACCACCGCCAACGCGGAAAAGCTCCGTGGCGCGCTTGAGCAGTTCATCAAGAGCGGCCGCCGCACCGGTGGCCGTGCCGCCGCGGGCCGCACCAAGGGCCGGGCGGCCGCGCCCTCGGGCAACCCGGACACCGCCGAGATCCGCGCGTGGGCCAAGGCCCAGGGGATGAACGTCAACGACCGCGGGCGCGTCCCGCAGGACATCCGCGACGCCTACGAGAACGCCAAGGGCTGACCCGCGGCGTCCCGTAGCGGCGTACGCCGACGCAGGCGGGCCCGGTGGCACTCCGTCGCCGCCGCGGCCACCAGGCGTACGAGATCGGGCCCGTGCGCGGGCCCGGCAGCGCCCTGCCCAGGACCGGGCAGGGACGGCAGCAGTGCTTCACACCCCTGCTCGGGGGGTCGCAGCCACACGGCGGCCCCCCGGGGACTCCCCAGCACGGGATAGCCTGGAGGAACCGGGGCCGTGATCCGGCCTCCCGTACCGACGGCGCCGAGGTCCAGGGCGACCCCGCCCCACTCCAGCCAGTCGAGCAGCCCCTCCAGCTCCTCCGCGCTGCCGGGGGCCACCAGGAAGCGCATCCTGCGCCCCATCAGCGCCACCGGACCGGTCGCGACCGGCCTGCGCAGCAGCTCCGCCCCCGCGTCGGCGGGCAGCTCCAGGACGTCGAACCGGAGTCCGGTGACCAGCTGGGCCGGCGGACCGCCCGCGGTGCTCCAGCCGAGCACGCGCTCGTACCAGGCGGCATACGCATAGGTATCCGCATCGGGGTACGCATCCTCGGGCGTGACGCGCGGCGGCGGAACGGTGAGGGCCATGCCCGGAGCAACTCCCGAGAGGCTCCGGGGTTACGTTCCGCACCGGACTCGATGCGGAACGTAAAGGTCCATCGAGGCGGAGTCCCACATTCGGGACAGATTCCTGTTCGCCCTCAGCGGAGGGAACCGGCGCCCCCGGCATGGAGTGTCAGTCCTTGCGGGTAAGACATTCCTAGTGGATGGGGGACGACACGCTGATTTGGGCGGGTCCCGTTCGCCATCGGCGTACACCTGTGACGGGTATCTGCCTGGCCTGCGGGAACATCGTCTCGCACCATCGGGTTGGAGCAGTTGTCGGCTGTTGAAGCTGGTTTTCCCCACGCACACGGGGGTGAGCCGCAGACGGATGTCGGCAGTTGGAATGAGCTGTCCCGCCCCGCGGGACTAGCATGCGGAAGGACAGGGCGGGGACCGACCCCGAACTGCCCGACCGCTCTGAGGAGCGATAAACGATGTTCGAGAGGTTCACCGACCGCGCGCGGCGGGTTGTCGTCCTGGCTCAGGAAGAAGCCCGGATGCTCAACCACAACTACATCGGCACCGAGCACATCCTCCTGGGCTTGATCCACGAGGGTGAGGGTGTCGCCGCTAAGGCCCTGGAGAGCCTCGGGATTTCGCTCGAGGCTGTTCGCCAGCAGGTTGAGGAGATCATCGGCCAGGGCCAGCAGGCCCCGTCCGGGCACATCCCCTTCACCCCGCGGGCGAAGAAGGTCCTGGAGCTTTCGCTCCGAGAGGCCCTCCAGCTCGGCCACAACTACATCGGCACGGAGCACATCCTGCTCGGCCTGATCCGCGAGGGCGAGGGCGTCGCCGCCCAGGTCCTGGTGAAGCTGGGTGCCGATCTCAACCGAGTCCGGCAGCAGGTCATCCAGCTGCTCTCCGGATACTCCGGCGGAGGCAAGGAGTCGGCGACGGCCGGCGGCCCGGCCGAGGGCACCCCCTCGACCTCGCTCGTCCTGGACCAGTTCGGCCGCAACCTGACGCAGGCCGCCCGCGAATCCAAGCTCGACCCGGTCATCGGGCGCGAGAAGGAGATCGAGCGGGTCATGCAGGTGCTGTCCCGCCGTACCAAGAACAACCCGGTCCTCATCGGCGAGCCCGGCGTCGGCAAGACCGCCGTCGTCGAGGGCCTGGCCCAGGCGATCGTCAAGGGCGAGGTGCCCGAGACCCTCAAGGACAAGCACCTCTACACCCTGGACCTGGGCGCCCTGGTCGCGGGCTCCCGCTACCGCGGTGACTTCGAGGAGCGCCTGAAGAAGGTCCTCAAGGAGATCCGCACCCGCGGCGACATCATCCTGTTCATCGACGAGCTCCACACCCTCGTGGGTGCGGGCGCCGCCGAGGGAGCGATCGACGCCGCCAGCATCCTCAAGCCCATGCTGGCCCGTGGTGAGCTCCAGACCATCGGTGCCACGACCCTGGACGAGTACCGCAAGCACCTTGAGAAGGACGCGGCCCTTGAGCGCCGCTTCCAGCCGATCCAGGTGGCGGAGCCTTCCCTCCCCCACACGATCGAGATCCTCAAGGGCCTGCGCGACCGCTACGAGGCCCACCACCGCGTCTCCATCACGGACGAGGCCCTCGTCCAGGCGGCGACGCTGGCCGACCGGTACATCTCGGACCGCTTCCTGCCGGACAAGGCGATCGACCTGATCGACGAGGCCGGCTCCCGGATGCGCATCCGCCGGATGACCGCGCCGCCGGACCTCCGCGAGTTCGACGAGAAGATCGCGGGCGTGCGACGCGACAAGGAGTCGGCCATCGACTCCCAGGACTTCGAGAAGGCGGCGTCTCTCCGTGACAAGGAGAAGCAGCTGCTGGCGGCGAAGACCAAGCGCGAGAAGGAATGGAAGGCCGGCGACATGGACGTCGTCGCCGAGGTCGACGGCGAGCTGATCGCCGAGGTCCTCGCGACCGCGACCGGCATTCCCGTCTTCAAGCTCACCGAGGAGGAGTCCTCGCGACTGCTCCGCATGGAGGACGAGCTCCACAAGCGGGTCATCGGCCAGAAGGACGCCATCAAGGCGCTTTCCCAGGCGATCCGCCGTACCCGTGCGGGTCTGAAGGACCCGAAGCGCCCGGGTGGCTCGTTCATCTTCGCCGGCCCGTCCGGTGTCGGTAAGACCGAGCTCTCCAAGACGCTCGCCGAATTCCTCTTCGGCGACGAGGACGCGCTGATCTCGCTCGACATGTCCGAGTTCAGCGAGAAGCACACGGTTTCCCGTCTCTTCGGTTCGCCCCCCGGCTACGTGGGCTACGAAGAGGGCGGCCAGCTCACCGAGAAGGTGCGCCGGAAGCCGTTCTCCGTCGTCCTCTTCGACGAGGTCGAGAAGGCGCACCCGGATATCTTCAATTCCCTGCTCCAGATCCTGGAGGACGGTCGCCTGACCGACTCCCAGGGCCGGGTCGTGGACTTCAAGAACACGGTCATCATCATGACGACCAACCTGGGTACGCGGGACATCTCCAAGGGCTTCAACCTGGGCTTCGCCGCCCAGGGTGATGTCAAGACCGGTTACGACCGGATGAAGGCGAAGGTCAACGAAGAGCTCAAGCAGCACTTCCGGCCGGAGTTCCTGAACCGCGTCGACGACACGGTCGTCTTCCACCAGCTGTCGCAGGAAGACATCATCCAGATCGTCGACCTGATGATCGCCAAGGTCGACGAGCGCCTGAAGGACCGCGACATGGGCATCGAGCTGAGCGGCGACGCGAAGCTCCTGCTCGCCAAGCGGGGCTACGACCCGATCCTGGGCGCCCGCCCGCTGCGCCGGACCATCCAGCGCGAGATCGAGGACATCCTGTCGGAGAAGATCCTCTTCGGCGAGCTGCGCCCCGGTCACATCGTGGTCGTCGGCAAGGAGGGTGACGGCGAAGAGGCCAAGTTCACCTTCCGCGGTGAGGAGAAGTCGGCCCTGCCGGACCTCCCCCCGATCGAGGCCACGGGCTCGGGCCCGGACCTGAGCAAGGGCGCGTAAGCGCCACCGCTCGGTAGGCGTCCAAGGGGCGGCCCCGGAACCACAAGGTTCCGGGGCCGCCCCTTTGCCGTGCGTGCACGGTGTGAGCGGTGCGAGCGCCGTGCCGTTCCCGCGGCCCTGCGCCGCCCGGCGCGCCCCTGGTCCCGGTGGCCGGCCTGGACGGCTCCCGGGTGGCTGCGGAGCCCCCACCCGCCCCCGGGCGGCCGGGAAGCCGCTGCGGTCGCAGGACGGTGCATCGGGCGGCGGCGCGGCACCCGCAGGAGATCCATTCGTCCCTCCTGCGGTGACAAGCCGCACAGGACAAATCGGACCTACTAGAACCTTTCGTAGATCCAGTGTCCGATTTGTCCCCCATGTTGGCCCAGGAAGGCCGTGGTCAAGCAGATCTGCGTCACACTCCGCACCTACGAGCGCCCGTAGTAATCGGGAGGTTTGGGGATGTGGCGGGACACGGGTTACCAAGGATGGGCAAGCCCGGCACCCCGCTCAGCGTGCCGGGTCGCTTCGTGCCCCGGCGGGCCGGAGCCAGCGAACCGTTCCTGTCCCCGGCCCCGGAGGTCTTCCTATGTCCGCGAAGCGCGTCAGCACCCGTCCTACCCGTCTTGTCCTCGGCGCAACCGCTCTCGGTGCGGCCCTGGCGCTCGGGGCCGGGACGGCCGCCGCCTTCGCCGACGAGGCCCCCACCCTGACGCGTACCGCCGAGCTGGTCGCGGCCCAGGCCTCGGACCAGGCCTCCGCCGCCTCGAAGTCCGTCTCCTGGCAGAAGCCGGTCGCCCGCTACACGCTGTCCGCGACCTTCGGCAAGGGCGGCAACCTGTGGTCGCACAAGCACTCCGGCCAGGACTTCGCCTGCCCCGTCGGCACCCCCGTCAAGGCCGTCCACGACGGCACCGTCGTCAAGGCCGGCCCGAACGGCGGCGGTGACGGCCCGGCCTACGGCAACGCCATCGTGATCAAGCACGCGAACAACACGTACTCCCAGTACGCGCACCTCTCGAAGATCCAGGTCCGGATCGGCCAGAAGGTCTCCAAGGGCGCCCGGATCGCGCTGTCCGGCAACACCGGCAACTCCACCGGCCCGCACCTGCACTTCGAGATCCGGACCACCCCGAACTACGGCTCGGCCGTGAACCCGGTGGCCTTCCTGCGCAGCGCCGGCGTCACCCTCTGACCCCACCTCCGACCTCCCGCAGGGGCCCCGTCCGGAGCCCCTGCGGCGACGGGCTCAGTACAGCAGCCAGGAGGCCGTCGGCTTGGTCTTCGCGTCCACGCGGCCCGGCTTGAGGGTGTCGATCTGCGCTGGCGAGAGCACCACGTCGTAGGTCTGAAGGGTCTCCATGGCGCCGCTCCACGGGGCCGTCCACTTGTCCTCGTGGCGCGAACGGGCGATCTCCAGCGGCCCCTGGGCCTGGTAGATGCCCGAGACCGGCGCCTCGCCGGTCTTCTTCCCGTTCACGTACAGGGCGATCAGCTTGCGCTCGGCGTCGTAGGTGGCCGTCAGCGTGGAGAAGGTCTTCTCCATCTTCGGGCTCTCGCCGGTCACGGTGACCATGGTCGCCTCCGCGCCCTGGTCGCCGGTCTGGACCCTGAAGATCCAGCTCGGCTTCCCGTTCACCTGGTCCAGGCCCAGCTCGAACGAGAAGGACTTCTCGTTCCCCTGGCTGACGGCGATCTGCCGCCCCTTCGGAGCCCGGTTCCAGACGTGGGCCGAGACGGTGAAGCTCTTGGCCGTGTCCACGACGCGCTTCTCGGACTCGGCGTACGAGTTCTCGTTGCCCTTCGTGCGGATCTCGAACCGCTTCTCGATCGGGAAGACCCCCGCGTCCGGGCCCATCTTCAGAGGGGCCTTGCCGCTGCGGTCCCGGATCTGGGTCGGGTCGTCCTTGACGGTGGGGGTGTTGTCGACGGGGGCCTTGCTCTTGGACCCGCTGGGGGAGGGCGAGGCCGAGACCGACGGGGAGGGCGTGGGAGCCGCCTCCTCCTTGTCCTTGTCGTCACCCAGCAGCAGGAACGTTCCACCGCCGGCGAGCAGCAGCAGTACGGTCACGCCGCCGCCGATCATCCACAGCCGCTTCTTGCGCCGCTCGGCCGCCGAGCGGTCGGCCAGGGCCTCCCAGTCCGGCTGGTCCGACTGGGGCGGCGGGAACGGCCCGGGCGCGGCCGGCGGCTGCGTGCTCTGGATCGGCAGCCCCTGGGCCCACGGCTGCGGCTGGCCGGCCGGGGCCGGCTGGTACGGGTTCGGCGGGGCGGCGCCCGGCTGCGGGTAGCCGTAGCCGCCGCCGTCCGCGGGCGGGATCTGCGGCGGCGGGCCGAAGCCGCCGCCGGCGGCGGGCGCGCCCGGCGGGAAGCCGTAGCCGTTGCCCGGGGCCGGGGGGACCGGCGGGAACCCGTAGCCCCCGTTCCCCGGGGCGGGCTCGGGCTGCGGGTTGCTGGAGGGATGCGTACCGTCGGTCATGCCACGGATGCTAAAACACGGGCCCGCCGGGGCGAACGGCCCGGTCCCGCTGAACGGCCCCGAGGCGCTGCCCGGGCCGGCTCACCCCGACAGCCTGACCACCGGGAAGCTGCCCGTCGCCGTCGGCGCGTGCTCCGGCAGCCACAGCACCGCCACGGCGCCCGCCGCCGTCCCGGCGCGGTCGGTGCCGCCCGGCGCCGCCACGTTCCGGAACGTCAGCCGGGCGCCCAGGACCCGGGCCTGGCCCTCCGCGATGGTCAGCCCCAGCCCGTGCCCCACCCCGGCCCGGTCCGTGGACCCGGTCCGGAACCGGCTCGGCCCCTCGCGCAGCAGCGCCTCCGGGAAGCCCGGCCCGTGGTCCCGGACCCGTACCACCCGGCCCTCGATGTCGACCTGCACCGGAGGCTGCCCGTACCGCGCGGCATTGGCCAGCAGGTTGCCGAGGATCCGCTCCAGCCGGCGCGGGTCGGTGCTCACCACCTCGTCGGCCACGACCCGTACGGACGCCTCCGGCATCAGCACGGTCACCCGTCGGCTCACGAACTCGCCGAGCGCCACGTCCTGGAGCTCCGCCCGCTCGGACGCACTGTCCAGCCGGGCCACCTCCAGCACGTCCTCGACCAGCGCCCGCATCGCCCGCGCGCGGTCCAGCACCAGCTCGGTCGGCCGCCCCGGAGGCAGCAGCTCCGCCGCGGTCAGCAGGCCCGTCACCGGCGTCCGCAGCTCGTGCGCGATGTCCGCGGTCACCCGCCGCTCGGCCTCCAGCCGCTGCTGCAGGGTGTCGGCCATGGCGTCCACGGCCCGGGCCAGGTCGTCGGTCTCGTCCCGTACGACGCCGCCGACCGCGTCCCGCACCCGTACGTCGGGATCCCCGTGCGCCACCCGCTGGGCCGCGACCGCCGCCTTGCGCAGCCGGCGCGAGATCTGCCCGCCGATCAGCACGCCGAGCGCCGCACCGGCGATCACCACGGACAGCGACCCGACGACCAGGGCCCGGTCCAGGTCACGCACCAGGTTGGCGCTCTCCTTGAACGGGCCGTGCAGCGACAGCACCTGGCCGTTCCCCAGCGGGGCCGCCGCCCACACCTCCGGGACCGCCCGCGGGTGCTCCTGGATGTAGGTCCCGCGCCGCCCCGACCGGGCCTTCTCGCGCAGCTCGCCCGGCAGCTCCGGGTCGTTGAGCTTGGCGCCGAACGGCAGCTTGCGCCCGGCCTCGGCGTAGCGGGCGATGAACTGCACGCGTTCCAGCTGGGCGTCGCGGGCGCTCTCCAGCATCGACACGCGGGCAGCGTTGTGCACCACCAGGCTCAGCGCCACGGCGACGAGCGCGCCGACCGCGGCGATGGCGAGTGTGATCTTCCAGCGGATCCCCGTGCGGAGGGTGAAGCGCCTCATGCCTTGAGCTTGTATCCGAAGCCCCGGACCGTCTCGATCCGGTTCTGGCCGATCTTCGTGCGCAGCCGCTGGACGTGGACGTCCACGACGCGGGTGTCGCCGCCCCAGTCGTAGTCCCAGACCCGCTCCAGCAGCCGGTCGCGCGACAGCACGGTGCCGGGGGAGGAGGAGAACTCCAGCAGCAGGCGCATCTCGGTCGGGGTCAGGGCCACCGGGTCGCCCGCCCGGCGGACCTCCATGCCCTCGGTGTCGACCTCCAGGTCGCCGAAGACGAGCACCCCGCGCTCCTCCTCGGGATCCTCGCCGCCCGCCCCCGCAGCGCCGTTCTGCGGGCCGCCCGCGTGGCCGAAGCGGCGCAGCACCGCACGGATGCGGGCGACGAGGACCGAGCCGTCGAAGGGCTTGGTGACGTAGTCGTCGGCTCCCGCCTCCAGCCCGAGCACCACGTCGATCGAGTCGGCCCGCGCGGACAGCATGATCACCGGGACGGTGGACTCGTCGCGGATGCGCCGGCACAGGCTGACGCCGTCCATGCCGGGCACCATCACGTCGAGCAGCGCGATGTCCGGCCGGTCGGCCCGGAAGGACTCCAGGCCGGACAGGCCGTCGGGCATGGCGGTGACGACGAACCCGTCGCGCTCCAGCGCCAGGGTCGTGGCCTCACGGATGACGTCGTCGTCCTCCACGAAAAGGACATGGGTCTCGGCCATGCGCACGCCTCGCCTCGGTTCTTCTGGTGGGTCAGTTCTTCTGGCTGGTCGCCGGGGCGGGCTGGCCTCCGCCGTCGATGTTGCTGTAGTCGGTGTGCACCCGGTCCCGCTCGGCGAACTGCTCGCCGCTCCAGTGGTAGGTGATCACGTCCTCGCCCGACGGATAGGTGAGCGTGTCGCTCTTCGCGTAGACCGGCTTGGTGACCACGAGCTCGCCCCGGTCGATCTCCGCGTAGACGGGGGGCTGCTCGTCGGCGAACACATTCTCGTACGTCGTGCCGTCCCCCCGGTACACGTACGAGCCGCGGCCCAGTGCGTCGGCGCAGGACAGCACGTTGACCACGATGTCGACGGCGCTGCTCCCGGTGATCTTCCCGTAGCTCACGTCGACCGGGTACTCCTTGCCGCTGCAGGGCTTGAGGTCCCGCTTGACCTCCGCGCTGACCTTGGGGTCGGCCCGCAGCAGTGCGACCGGATCGATGTTCCGGGCGGGTTTGACCGAGGGCTCCGCAGTGGCCGGGACGTGGTCGGGCGGGGCGGCCGGCGCACTGGTCTTGCCCACGGACTCGGTCCGGGCGGGCCCCCCGTCGCGCAGCCCGGTGCCGCCGCCGGAGCAGCCGGCCGCGAACAGCACGGTGCCGGCGAGGACGACCGTCCCCGCCGACATCAGTACGAACGAGCTCTTGCCGTCCAGGCTCCGGCCGAGGCCTCTGCCCGGCGGCTTCCCCGGACTGCGGCCCGGACCTTCATCCTGGCTGTGACTCGGACTCTGACTCGGACTTTGGCCCATCAGGCCACGCACCGCTCACGCCCCTCGTACCGGATGGTGTGGTCTCCGCGGTGGTCACCGCGCTCCAGCGCGCGCATGTCCAGGTCCCGGCTCTCCAACTCCTGCCGGAGGCGGGCCAGTGCGCGGTGCAGAGTGCTCTTCACGGTACCCGCCGACATGCCGAGCGCCGCGGCCGTCTCCTCGGTGCTCATCTGCTCCCAGTGTCGCAGCACGACCACGCTGCGCTGCTTGGGCGCGAGCACCTTGAGGATGTCCATCAGCAGGGCGCGGTCGGCCCGCTGGTCGGTGCCGTCCTCGACGGAGGCGTCGGGGAGCTGCTCGGTGGGGACTTCCTCCAGCCTGCGGGCACGCCACCACTCGGTACGGGTGTTGATCATGACGCGGCGCAGGTAGGCGTCGGCGAGGGACTTGTCGGCGATGCCGTCCCAGCGGCCGTAGGTGCGCACGAGGGCCGTCTGGAGGAGGTCCTGCGCGTCGGTGGGGTCCGGAACCAGGCGCCGGGCGCTGCGCAGCAGCGCGTCCTGCCGAGTGCGTACGTACTCCTCGAACCCGAGTACCTCGCCGTGCGCCATCTCAGACCGCCTCCGTTCCGTGCACCGCTCATCCGCTGCCCTGCGGATCCCGACGGTACGGAGGCGTTGTCACGAGCCTGTGCGGGCCAGCCTGCGGTGGACGCACGGACACCCATAGGTTGTGTAACAACGGCTGTGAGCTGCGGTGACACCGAGACAAGCGGAATCTTCGACTCAGCTTCCACCCGGCTTCCAGCGGGCTTCCACCCGGCTCGTGCTCAGCTCGCGGCGGGTCCCTGCGGCAACCGGTACAGGCCCCCGGCGAGCGGCTCCACGAGCCCGTCCGCGACCAGCCCGTCCAGCGCCCGGGCCCGCTGCACCGGCTCCTCCCAGACGGTGTCCAGCACGGCCTGCGGAACCGGGCCCACCGCCTCGCGGAGCACGGCGAGCAGCCTGCCGCGCACCTGCCGGTCGGTGCCGGCGTACGTCTGGCCGCGCCGCGGCGGCCCGTCGTGCGCGGGCTTGCCGGCCAGGCGCCACGCGCACAGCCCCGCCACCGGGCAGCGGGCGCAGTCCGGCGACTTGGCCGTGCACACCAGCGCGCCGAGCTCCATCGACGCCGCCGCCCAGCGGGCCGCGACGGCCTCGTCCTCGGGCAGCAGGGCCCGGGCCAGGCGGCGCTCGGCGGCCGTCGTGGCGTTGGGCGGGTACTCGACCCCGGTGGTGGTGCGGGCGAAGACCCGGCGGACGTTGGTGTCGAGCACGGGGTGCCGCTGCCCGTACGCGAAGGAGGCCACGGCAGCCGCGGTGTACTCGCCGATCCCGGGCAGCGCCAGCAGCTGCGCGTGCTCGCGCGGTACGTCGCCGCCGTGCCGCTCCGTTATCGCCACGGCTGCACCGTGCAGGCGCAGGGCCCGCCGGGGGTAACCGAGCCGCCCCCAGGCCCGTACGGCCTCACCGGGGGCCTCCGCGGCCAGGTCGGCGGGGCGGGGCCAGCGGGTGATCCACTGCTCGTACACCGGCAGCACCCGGCTGACGGGGGTCTGCTGGAGCATGAACTCGCTGACCATGACGCCCCAGGGGCCGGCCTCGGGGCGGCGCCAGGGCAGATCGCGGGCGTGCTCGTCGAACCAGGCGATGACGGGGGAGTGCAGCGCGTGGGAGACGGCGGGGGACTGGGAGACGGCGGGGGACGCGGTGGAGGCGGGGGATGCAGTCATGGCACTCCGCATCCTGGCATGTTTCGGGTCCCCTGGCGTGGCGGCGGTGAACGTATGGCCGAGGTGTCCGCGCTCACCGACGGTGTTCAAGGGTGCTCCATGCCCTTTCGGGTGCGTGGCTGATTTTCGACCCACGGATGTCCGCTCGCAGGATGATCATCGCCAAAACAAGCCGGGTGCGCGGCATGTGGGGCGCAGATCGGCCCGCCGATTCTCGTAAAGTTCCGTCCGTGGGATCTATGCGCAATCCGGTCGGGCCGCTCCCCTCCTCCATCTACTGGCGACGGAGGGCCGTGCTGGCTTCCGTCGTCGCGCTCCTGGCGCTGCTCGCCGTATGGACCGTCAGTTCCGGTGGCGGGAAGACGAGCAGTACGAACGGCAAGGGCCAGAAGGGCCCCCACCCGGCCGCCTCGATCACCCCTGGACCCTCGGGGACGGGGCCGGCGATCAGTCAGGCCCCGGGCGGGCGCGGCGACTCGGGGAACGGCGCGGGCAAGAACACCGATCCGGGCGCGAGTTCACCCCCTGCCGGCGGCGCGAACGGGGGTGGCGCGGGATCGTCCGCAGCCCCCGGCGGCGACGGGGCCGGGGGCGCGGGCGGCGCGGGCGTCCAGGTCCCGGCGGACTCACCGCTGCCCTCCTGTGCCCCGAGCGGGCTGCAGTGGGAGGTCAAGAGCGTGAAGAACGAGTACGAGACGAACGAGAAGCCCCGTCTCGAACTCGTCACGCGCAACGTCTCCGGCACCACCTGCAAGATCGACCTCGGGCCGCGACAGGCCGTGGTGACGATCCTTCAGGCGAGCACCAGCAAGGCCGTCTGGTCCTCGGCGGACTGCCCGTCGGGCCCGGCCAACGCGTTCTTCCGGGTGCCGGCGCAGGGTGAGGCGAAGCAGGCGGTGGAGTGGGACCGGCGGTTCAGCGCGGCCGACCAGTGCCAGGCGCCCCCGGCGGGAAGCGCGGCTGCCGACACGTACGTGGTGGAGGTCAAGTCGCCGGGCATGCCGGTGGCGCGGACCTCGTTCGTCCTGAAGCAGGACTAGGCCGGGCCCTGCGGGGTGGGCCGGTGCTGCTGCGGGGTGGGCCGGTGCCGGGGGACCGGTCGGCGCGGACCCGGCCGGTCAGACGTAGCGTTCCAGGATGGAGGACTCCGCCAGGCGGGACAGGCCCTCGCGCACGCTGCGGGCGCGGGCTTCGCCGACGCCGTCCACGGCCTGGAGGTCGTCCACGCTCGCGGCCAGCAGCTTCTGGAGGCCCCCGAAGTGCTCCACCAGCCGCTCGATGATGGCCCCCGGGAGCCGGGGAACCTTCGCCAGCAGCCGGTAGCCCCGCGGGGACACCGCCGAGTCCAGGGTCTCGGGGGAGCCGGTGTAGCCCAGCGCCTTCGCCACGATCGCCAGCTCCAGCAGTTCCGGGTGCGTCAGCGCGTCCAGCGCGGGCAGCGCCTCGTCCACCGTGCGGGAACGCTTCGCCGTGGGTTCCGGCACGTAGTCCCGGATCACGAGCTCCCGCTCCTGCTCGATGCCGACCGTCAGCTCGTCCAGCTGGAGGGAGAGCAGGCGGCCGTCGGTGCCGAGTTCCACCACGTATTCGGCGATTTCCGTGGCAATGCGGCGAACCATTTCCAGCCGCTGGGCGACCGCCGTCACGTCGCGCACGGTGACCAGGTCCTCGATCTCCAGCGCGGACAGCGTCCCCGCGACCTCGTCCAGACGCAGCTTGTACCGCTCCAGCGTGGCCAGTGCCTGGTTCGCCCGCGACAGGATCGCCCCGGACTCCTCCAGGACGCGCCGCTCGCCGTCCACGTACAGGGCGATCAGCCGCATCGACTGCGAGACGGACACCACGGGGAAACCGCACTGCTTCGAGACCCGGTCCGCCGTGCGGTGGCGGGTGCCGGTCTCCTCCGTCGGGATCGACGCGTCCGGCACCAGCTGCACGCCCGCCCGAAGGATCTTCGTGAGGTCCTTGTCCAGGATCAGCGCGCCGTCGAGCTTGCACAGCTCGCGCAGCCGAGTCGCGGTGAACTCCACGTCCAGGACGAATCCGCCCGTGCACATCGCCTCGACGGCCTTGTCCATGCCCAGCACGATGAGGCCGCCGGTGTTGCCGCGGACGATGCGCTCCAGGCCGTCGCGCAGCGGCTGACCAGGGGCGACCGCGCTCAGCGAAGCGCGCATCAACGCCTCGTGCTTGGAGCTCGCGCCGGACTTCCCGGGTGCTGCTGCCCCGTCCTTGGCTGCCACTGCACTCCTCCGGTCGCGGGTTGCGCCGCCTGCGTACGGCCGGGCGGACCAGCACAAAGTCTACCGGCGCGCGCTGTGCGCCCGCCGTGGCTTGGCCAGGTGCGCCCCGGCGGGGGCCCGTACGAGCCCCCTCGGCACCCCCCGTACCGCCCCCTGAGCAGCGGCTCCTCCGGCTGGTGCGCCTCCGGCCGGTGCGCCTTCTGCGGTGCTTCCCGGTGGCCGGTGCCCCTCCTGCCTGTGTGCCTGCGGTGGCGGTGCTCCTCCGGTGGCCGGTGCCTCCGGTCGCCTACTCCTTCGCCGCGGCCCGCGACCGGCCGCGCGGCAGGACCCGCAGGGCGTCGCCCATGTCCGCCACCTCCAGCACCTTCATGCCGGCCGGGACCTTCCCGGGGTCGACCGGCACCAGGGCGTGCGTGAAACCGAGCCGGTGCGCCTCCGCGAGCCGGCGCTGTACGCCGGTCACGCGCCGCACCTCGCCCGCCAGGCCGACCTCCCCGATCGCCACCAGGTTCTTCGGCAGCGGGACGTCACTGGCGGCGGACGCCAGCGCGAGCGCGATCGCCAGGTCGGCGGCCGGCTCGGTGAGCTTCACGCCGCCCACCGTGGCGCTGTAGATGTCGCGCTTGCCCAGCGCGGTGATCCGCCCCCGCTGCTCCAGCACCGCCAACATCATCGAGACACGGGAGGTCTCCAGGCCGGAGGTGGTCCGCCGGGGAGAGGGGATCTGCGAGTCCACGGTCAGCGCCTGCACCTCCGCGACGAGGGGGCGCTTGCCCTCCAGCGTCACCGTCAGGCAGGTACCGGGGACGGCCTCCGCCCGCCGGGTCAGGAACAGCCCGCTCGGGTCGGCGAGCCCGGTGATGCCCTCGTCGTGCAGCTCGAAGCAGCCGACCTCGTCGGTGGCGCCGTACCGGTTCTTCACCCCGCGTACGAGGCGCAGGCGCGCATGCCGGTCGCCCTCGAAGCTCAGGACGACGTCCACCAGGTGCTCCAGCAGGCGCGGACCGGCGATGGCCCCGTCCTTGGTGACATGGCCGACCAGCAGCGTGGCCATCCCGCGTTCCTTCGAGGCGCGGATCAGTGCTCCGGCCACCTCCCGCACCTGGGCCATGCCGCCGGGGGCGCCGTCGATCTCCGGGGAGGCGACCGTTTGTACGGAGTCCAGGATCAGCAGGGACGGCTTCACGGCGTCGAGGTGCCCGAGGACGGCGGACAGATCGGTCTCGGCAGCCAGGTAGAGGTGGTCGCTGAGCGCGTTGATCCGGTCGGCCCGCAGCCGCACCTGGCTCGCCGACTCCTCGCCCGTGACGTACAGGGTGCGGTGCGCGTCGCTGGAGGCCTTCGCCGCCACGTCGAGCAGCAGCGTCGACTTGCCGACGCCCGGCTCGCCGGCGAGCAGCACCACGGCCCCGGGGACGAGCCCGCCGCCCAGGACCCGGTCCAGCTCGTCCACGCCGGTGCTGCGGGCGGTCGCCGTCCGGCCGTCGACCTGCGCGATCGGCAGCGCCGCGGTCGAGACCCGGCCCGCGGCGGTGGTGCGCACGGCGGGCGCGCCCATCTCCTCGACGGTGCCCCACGCCTGGCATTCGGGGCACCGCCCGAGCCATTTCGCGGTCGTCCAGCCGCACTCGGAGCAGCGGTAGGACGGCCGGTCCTTGGCGGATGAACGGGATGTACGGGCAGCCATGCGGCCCACCGTAGCGGCAGCCGGTGACAGTGCTCGCGCGGGCGGGCGTCAGGGCGGCGGTCAGCGCGGGTTCGATCTGTTCACCCGTAAGGGCTAAAACAGCTGAAGGCTTCACGGCCGTCACCCGCGTGCCGCCTACCTTCGCCAGGGTGAGCAGCAGCGACCAGGAAACCTCCGCCCAGGGCACCGGCGCACACCGGGCGCACGGGCGCACGCCCTCCGAGGGCCCCGAAGGAGAACAGCCGCCCCCCTTCCGGTACGAGCCCTATCTGGACGGACTGTTCACCTACTGCCTGTCAGTCCTGTGCGATCACGACACGGCCACCGAGGTCCTGGCGGACGTACTCGCCGTCGCCGAGCGGCATCCGGGCCGCTGCCCGGACGAGGGCGGCCGGCGGGCCTGGCTGTACGCGCTCGCCCGCTGGGCCTGCCTGCGCAGGCTGGCCGAGCAGCGGCGCGGCCGCCCGGGGGCGCATTCCGCCCGGCGCACGCCGGAGCACGCCGAGGGGGAGCATGCGCCGGGGGCGCACCGCTCCCTGGACGTGAGTGCGTACCGGCGCACCGAGCTGGCCCGGCTCGCCTGGCCCGAGGCCGCCGGGACCACGCCCGAGCAGCGCGAAGCCTTGGAACTCGCCGTCCGCCACCGCCTCGGCGTCCCCGAGCTCGCCGCCGTCCTCGGCACGCCCGCCGCCAGCGCCCGCGAACTGCTGTCCGGCGCCGCCTGCGAGGTGGAGCGGACCCGGGCCGCCCTCGCCGTCGTCGAGACCGGCGGCTGCCCCGCGGTGTCCCGGCTGACCGGCGACGGCCAGGTGCTGCTGTCCACCAGCCTGCGGGCCGAGCTCGTCCGCCACGTCGACGACTGCCCGCGATGCCGCCGCGTCGCCGAACGCGTGGACTCCGGCGCGCCCTGGCCCGGCTCCGGCGGCATCGACGCGGCCCTCCCGCTCGTACCCGCGCCCCGCGCCGCCGTCCGCGCGGCCCTGCTGCGCTCCGGGGGCCGAGGGCGCGGGCGGCCCGCCCCGCGCTTCGACCGCACCGGCTTCCCGATGGACCCCCGGGACCGCGCGGCCCGCCGGGACCGGCTGCGCGCGCGGGCCGTCACCACCACCGTCGTCGCCACCGTCGTCGCGGCCCCCGTCCTCGCGCTGTGGGCCGCCTACCGCGGAGCCCCCAGCACCGGCGAATCCGCCGGGCCGGACTCCACCCGGATCTGGGCGAGCGAGTCCGAGATCCCGCTGCCGCACACCGACGGGCGCCCGCTGCGGGCCTTCGAGAACGCCGGCAACACCGCCCGTACCACCGGCGAGCCGGGCTTCGTCACCGGCGCCCGCGCCGACGCGGCTTCGGACGTCTCCGTCGAGGTGATCAGCACCGGGCCGCCGGCCACCTCCGACCAGCCGGCCCCTGCGGGCCGGCTCACCGTGGCCGCCTCCCCGCACGGCTCAACCACCATGCTCACCCTCACCGCGTCCGGGGGCGCCCCGGTCGACTGGCGGCTGTGGTCCGACGCCCCCTGGCTGCAGGCCAGCCGTACCTCGGGCACCCTCGCCCCTGGAGAATCGGTCACCCTGTGGATCACCGTCGACACCGAAGCCCAGCCCGTCGGCGCCTGGGCGGCCCGGGTCGGTGTGGACCCGGGCGGAGCGGTGGTCTCCATCCGGGGCCGGGGCCGCCGGGCTCCCACGCCGACGCCCACCCCGACGCCGCCGTCCACGCCCACGCCGACGCCGACCGCGACTCCGACGCCTACCCCCGCGGACACGGATACGGCCACGCCGAATCCGACTGCGACTCCGACGCCGAGCCCGTCAGGAGGAACGGTTTCCCCGCCCTCCGACCCGGACACGCCGGTGCCCGGCTCGCCGTAGTACGCCGGTGGCCGGCTCCGGCCTAGACGGGATCCGCGGGGTGCGGGGCCATCGGGAGCAGCGAGGACAGCCGTGCCTCGCACAGCTTCACGAGGGCCTCGTACCCCTCCTTGCCCATCAGCTCGGTCAGCTCGGCCCGGTACGACACGTACACCGGCTCGCCGGCCCCGTGCGCCGAGGTGGCCGAGGTGCACCACCAGTGCAGGTCATGGCCGCCGGGGCCCCAGCCGCGCCGGTCGTACTCGCCGATCGAGACCTGGAGCACGCGCGTGTCGTCGGGCCGGTCGATCCACTCGTAGGTGCGGCGGATCGGCAGCTGCCAGCACACGTCGGGCTTGGTCTCCAGCGGCTCACGCCCCTCGCGCAGTGCCAGGATGTGCAGCGAGCAGCCCACGCCGCCCGCGAAGCCGGGCCGGTTCTGGAAGATGCAAGAGCCCTCCCAGCGGCGCGTCTGGCGCTCGCCGTCTTCGTCCTTCTGCACCCAGCCCGAGGTGGTGCCCACGTCGTGGAACTGCCACAGGTCGGGCGTCAGCCGCGCCACGTGCTCGGCCACCCGCTTCTCGTCGTCCTCGTCCGAGAAGTGCGCGCCGAGGGTGCAGCAGCCGTCATCGGCGCGGCCCGCCTGGATGCCCTGGCAGCCGCTGCCGAAGATGCACGTCCAGCGGGAGGTGAGCCACGTCAGGTCGCAGCGGAAGACCTGCTCGTCGTCGGCGGGGTCCTGGAACTCCACCCAGGCCCGGGGGAAGTCGAGGCCCTTCTCGTCGCTGAGGGGAGTGGGCTCGGGCTTCTTGGGCTTTTTGATGATCTTGGACTTGTTGGCCTTCTTCGTATTTGGCACAAACCCAAGCCTAAGCGCCCCTTACTCCACCCAGAATCTCGGCGCACAGTAGCGTTTCCTCGTATGAGACTCGGTGTCCTTGATGTGGGTTCGAACACGGTGCATCTGCTGGTGGTGGACGCGCACCCCGGTGCGCGCCCGCAGCCCGCGCACTCGCACAAGGTGGAACTGCGACTGGCGGAGCTGCTCGACGAGCACGGCGCCGTCACCCCGGACGGCATCGAGCGCCTCCTCTCGGTGATCGGCGATGCCGTGCAGGCCGCCGAGGACAAGGGCTGCGAGGACGTCTTGCCCTTCGCGACCAGCGCGGTGCGCGAGGCCAAGAACGCGGACGAGGTGCTCGCCCGCGTGAAGCTGGAGACCGGCATCGACCTGCCGATCCTCAGCGGCGAGGACGAGGCCCGGCTGACCTTCCTGGCGGCCCGCCGGTGGTTCGGCTGGTCCGCGGGCAAACTGCTGGTCCTGGACATCGGGGGCGGCTCGCTGGAGATCGCGTACGGCATCGACGAGGACCCGGACGCGGCCGTCTCCCTCCCGCTGGGCGCGGGCCGCCTCACCACGGGCTGGCTCCCGGGCGACCCGCCGGACCCCTCGGACATCCGGGCGCTGCGCCGCCACGTACGGGCGCAGATCGCGCGCACGGTCGGCGAGTTCAGCCGCTTCGGGACGCCGGACCACGTGGTGGCGACGTCGAAGACGTTCAAGCAGCTGGCCCGCATCGCGGGCGCGGCCCGCTCGGCGGACGGCCTGTACGTGCAGCGGGACCTGACCCGCAAGTCCCTGGAGGAGTGGGTCCCGCGCCTGGCGGCGATGACCACCTCGCAGCGCTCCGCCCTCCCGGGCGTCTCGGAGGGCCGCGCCGGCCAGCTCCTGGCCGGGGCCCTGGTCGCGGAGGGCGCGATGGACCTCTTCGGGGTGGACGACCTCGAAATCTGCCCCTGGGCCCTCCGTGAGGGCGTCATCCTGCGGCGGCTGGACCACCTGCCGTCGTAGGGCGGTGCCCCTGCCGGGGTGGGGGCGGTGCCCCTTCCGGGGTCGGGGCGGTGCCCCTTCCGGGGTGGGGGCCGTGCTTGTGGTTGTGGCTGTACGGGTGTGCCGGGCGGGTCGTGTGCCTGGCTGCCGGTGGCCTGCGGGGCGGTGCCTGCGCTCGGCATCAGAGCGGGCATGGGGGTTCCCGTCAGTCCCATCGTCTCTCCGGGGCGGGCCGGGCCGTCAAGGGCGCTCCCTTCGGTCGCGTCGCTTCGCGATGGCCTTCGGCCACCCGTGACTGCCCGTCCCGCCCCGGAAAGACAGGACTGTCGGGAAGCCCCCAAAAAGGCGGCCACGGGGCAGGGACACGCATGCGGGTCGATCGGCGAGGCCCGGGCAGGTGCCCGAGGGGGCGACACCCACGCCGGGCGCATGTGCAGGCCCCTTCCGGGTCGGGGGCGGCCCAGCCGTAGTCGGACGACGACCAGATGACGCTCAGGAGCGCGGAGGCGGGCCGCGCGCGCCAGATCGCTACGCGCTTCTCGCGTCTCAGCGTCTCCCCGGGCCGTCTGGGCTGGATGTGAGCCGCCCAAGACCGTTACATACTGCTGGATGGGGGCGGCGAACCGCCGTGGGTCGCGTTTGGGGTCGGTCTGCGGCGACGGACGTCGTTCGTCAGGAGCGTTCGAGTTCAGAGGCGGTGCCCGGCTCTCCAGCAGCGTCTGCATCCCCCGCGGGCGGCTGACCGCTGGCCGCGGCGGGCCCGGGGGCGGGAACGGGGTGAGGTGGTCGTTGTCACGGCGGGGGGCGGCTTGGGGACCGTAACCTGTCCCCGTGGCAAAACCAGTCCGCATTCCGACCGCGAAGGTCGCCCTGTCCACCGCCTCCGTCTATCCGGAGACGACGGCGACCGCCTTCGAGATCGCCGCCCGCCTCGGCTACGACGGCGTCGAGGTCATGGTCTGGACGGACCCGGTCAGCCAGGACATCGACGCCCTGCGGCGGCTGTCGGACTACCACCACGTGCCGATCCTTGCCGTTCACGCGCCTTGTCTGCTGATCACCCAGCGGGTGTGGTCCACCGACCCCTGGACCAAGCTCCAGCGTGCCCAGTCCGCGGCCGAACGCCTCGGGGCGAGCACCGTCGTCGTGCACCCGCCCTTTCGGTGGCAGCGCCAGTACGCCCGCGACTTCGTCAGCGGGATCTGGCGGATGGCCGAGGAGACCGAGGTGCGGTTCGCCGTCGAGAACATGTATCCGTGGCGGTACCGTGACCGCGAGATGCTCGCGTACGCGCCCGAGTGGGACGTGACCAAGGACGACTACCGGCACTTCACCGTCGACCTGTCGCACACCGCGACCGCGCGGACCGACGCCGCCGCCATGATCGACCGCATGGGGGAGCGGCTGGCGCACGTGCACCTCGCCGACGGAAACGGTTCGGCGAAGGACGAGCACCTCGTCCCCGGCCGCGGTACGCAGCCGTGCGCGGAGGTGCTGGAGCGGCTCGCCCGGGTCTCCTTCGACGGGCACGTCGTCATCGAGGTCAACACCCGCCGCGCCATGTCCTCCGCGGAGCGCGAGGCCGACCTCGCCGAGGCCCTCGCCTTCACCCGCCTCCACCTCGCGACCACCGCCGCCCCGAGCCCGATCAAGAGCCCCCGCCGATGACCCAGCCCGCCAAGCCCCGCCGTGGCCCCGGCCGTCCCCGCCAGGACGAGGCCGACGACGGGCCCGGGACCCAGGAGCGCATCCGGCTCGCCGCCCGCTCCGAGTTCGCCGCGCGTGGCTACGACAAGACCTCCGTACGCGGCATCGCCAAGGCCGCCGGCGTGGACCCGGCGTTGGTCCACCACTACTTCGGCAGCAAGGACGACCTGTTCGCCGCGGCCATCGAGCTGAGCATGGAGCCCGCCCTCGTCGTCCCCGCGGTCCTCGGCGAGGGCCCGGACGGGATCGGCGAGCGGCTGGCCCGCTACTTCCTCGGCATCTGGGAGAACCCGGTCACCCGCGCCCCGCTCCTCGCCGTCATGCGCTCGGCCCTCACCCACGAGGCGGCGGCCAAGGTCCTGCGCGGCCTGGTGCTGCGCCGGGTCCTGGAACGGGTCGCCGCCGACCTGGACGTGCCCGACCCCACCTTCCGCGCCGAGCTCGCCGCCTCCCACATGGTCGGCATCGCGATCCTGCGCTACGTCGTCCAGGTCGAGCCGCTCGCCTCCGCGGACCCGGAGGCCATCGTGGCCCTGGTCGCCCCGACCCTTCAGCGGTACCTGACCGAAGACTGAGCCGGTCGTCCCGCCATCCGGACATCCTGTCCGTATCGCGGGCCCGGGGCGTAGCCTCGTAACTGAGTCATACCTACCGTCGCGGCTGCGCTCGCGCAGCCGCACTCATGGGGAGTGAACCCGATGCCCGAGCTGAGGTCCCGCACCGTCACCCACGGCCGCAACATGGCAGGCGCACGTGCGCTGATGCGCGCCTCGGGCGTAGCGAGCGAGGACATCGGCAAGCCGATCATCGCGGTCGCCAACTCGTTCACCGAGTTCGTGCCCGGCCACACGCACCTGGCCCCGGTCGGCCGGATCGTTTCCGACGCCATCCGCGCCGCGGGCGCCGTTCCGCGCGAGTTCAACACCATCGCGGTCGACGACGGCATCGCCATGGGCCACGCGGGCATGCTGTACTCCCTGCCGTCCCGCGACCTGATCGCGGACAGCGTGGAGTACATGGTCGAGGCGCACTGCGCCGACGCCCTGATCTGCATCTCCAACTGCGACAAGATCACCCCCGGCATGCTGATGGCCGCGATGCGCCTGAACATCCCGGTCGTGTTCGTGTCCGGCGGTCCGATGGAGGCCGGCCAGGCGACGCTGGTGGACGGCACCGTCCGCAAGCTCGACCTGATCGACGCCATGGTCGACGCCTCCAACGAGAACGTCTCCGACGAGGACGTCCTGCGGATCGAGGAGAACGCCTGTCCCACCTGCGGCTCCTGTTCCGGCATGTTCACCGCCAACTCGATGAACTGCCTCGCCGAGGCCATCGGCCTGGCCCTCCCGGGCAACGGCTCCGTCCTCGCCACGCACACCGCCCGCCGCGCCCTGTACGAGAACGCCGGCCGGACCGTCGTCGAGATCACCAAGCGGTACTACGAGCAGGACGACGCCTCGGTGCTGCCGCGCAACATCGCCACCCGTGAGGCCTTCGAGAACGCCATGGCGCTCGACATCGCCATGGGCGGCTCCACGAACACGATCCTGCACCTGCTCGCCGCGGCGCAGGAGGCCGGCCTGGAGTACGACCTCAAGGACATCGACGAGGTCTCGCGCCGCGTCCCGTGCCTGGCGAAGGTCGCCCCGAACGTGGCGCCCGGCGGCACGTACTACATGGAGGACGTCCACCGCGCCGGCGGCATCCCCGCCATCCTCGGCGAGCTGCACCGCGGCGGTCTGCTGAACAAGGACGTCACCACCGTCCACTCCGCGAACCTGGAGGACTGGCTCGGCACGTGGGACGCCCGCTCCGGCACGGCTTCCGAGGAGGCCATGGAGCTGTGGCACGCGGCCCCCGGGTGCAAGCGCTCCGCGACCGCCTTCTCGCAGTCCGAGCGCTGGGAATCCCTGGACCTGGACGCGGAGGGCGGCTGTATCCGCTCCGTGGCCCACGCGTACTCCAAGGACGGCGGCCTCGCCGTGCTGCGCGGCAACATCGCCGAGGACGGCTGCGTCGTGAAGACGGCCGGCGTCGACGAGTCGATCTGGACCTTCGAGGGCCCGGCGGTCGTCTGCGAGTCGCAGGACGAGGCCGTCGACAAGATCCTGCGCAAGGAGGTCAAGGCGGGCGACGTCGTCGTCATCCGCTACGAGGGCCCGCGCGGCGGCCCCGGCATGCAGGAGATGCTCTACCCGACGTCCTTCCTCAAGGGCCGCGGCCTCGGCAAGGTGTGCGCGCTGGTGACGGACGGCCGCTTCTCGGGCGGTACGTCGGGCCTGTCCATCGGCCACGCCTCTCCCGAGGCGGCCTCGGGCGGCACCATCGCCCTGGTCGAGGACGGTGACCGCATCCGCATCGACATCCCCAACCGCAGCATCGACCTGCTGGTCCCCGAGGAGACCCTCGCGGCCCGCCGCGAGGCCCTCGGCGGGGTCTACGCCCCGAAGAACCGCGAACGCCAGGTCTCGGCGGCGCTGCGGGCGTACGCGGCGATGGCGACGAGCGCGGACAAGGGCGCGGTCCGCGACGTGAGCCGCCTGGGCTGAGCCCGCCCGCCGTCCCACGGCGTCCCCACGGCCTCCGCCGTCCCCCGGCCCGGCCCCGAACCCGCCCACCTGTGCGGGCCCGGGGGCCGGGCCGGGATCGCATCGCGGGGGTTCCCGCCAGGCCCGGAGCGCCGCGCTACCAGCCCGACGGGTTCGTGGACGGCACCGCGAAGAGGGAGCCGTCCGGGGCCGAGGCGTAGACCCGGCCGGCCGAAACCACCGGCGCCGCCAGGGTCGCGGTGAAGCGGTTCCCGGCGTCCCCCATCCGGGGGGCGGTCTGGCCCGCCAGCCGCCCCGTCCCCGCGTCGACGGCCAGCAGCCGCCCGTCCGGCGCCGTCAGGTACACGCGGCCGTCGGCGGACACCGGCCGCGAGGCCACCGTCACGCCCGTCTCCAGTCGCCACTGCTCCTTGCCGGCCCCGACCGCCACCAGCGCGCCCGAGGTGCCGGACACGTACACGACCCCGTCCGCACCCACCGTCGCCTCCGCGTCGAACAGCGGCGCGGCCAACCGCACCCGCTGCGCCGCCCCCCGGCCCGCGGCCTCGACCCGCACCACCGCCGTCGTCTTCGCGGACGCGTCGCTGTCCAGCAGGTACAGGCCCTCCCGCGCCGTCCCGACCGGCCGCAGCCGCCCCGGGGTGCGGACCTGCCAGTGCAGCGCTCCGTTCGCCGGATCCACCGACGCCACCTGCGTCGCCCCGCCGTCGGTCTCGGGCGTCGCCACGTACAGGGCGGCCACCGGCGCCTCGGCCGCCCACCACACCGATCCGGTGCCGCCGATCCGCCGGGTCCACCGGGCCTGGCCGCTCGCCGCGTCCAGTGCGTCGACCTCCCCCGTCGGTCCGACGAGCAGCACCTGCCCGCCGGCGGCCACCGCCCGCGTCCCGCTCGTCAGCTTCCGCTTCCAGCGCTCCGTACCCGTACCCGGATCCAGCGCCTGGAGCGTTTCGCTGCCCGGCGCCACGACGAGGACCAGCCCGCCCGCGTGCTGCGGGGCACCGTCCGTCGCCGTCCGGGCGGCCGGGCCGCTCGCCGCCACGGACCACACGGTCGAGCCGTTCGCCGGGTCGATCCGGGCCGCGGCCAGGCCGGGGGCGGCGCAGTACAGGGCTCCCGCCTGCCAGGAACACGCCCCGGGCCCGCCCGCGCCGCCGCCCGCCCTGGCCAGCTGAACGGCCCACGGCGTGACCGGCGCGGGCGCCGCCGCCGCGGCCGTCGACCCGGTCGGCCCGGCCGCGGTCTTCGCCCCCGCCCCGAACTGCAGGTACCCGCCGCCGGCCAGCAGCAGCAGCGCCGCCCCGGCCCCGGCCGCCACCGCCGTCCGCCTGCCCCGCCGCCCCGCGGGCCGCCGCAGGGGGGCTTCGATCCCGTCCCGCCGGTGGGTGGTCTCCCCGGCCCCGGCGGGCCCCGCCTCCACGGGCCGGCGCGGCTGCGGGATGAAGGCCTGGGTGTCCTCACCCGTCGGGTACGCGATGGCCCGCATCGAGGCGATCAGTTCGTCGGCGGTGGGCCGCTCCGCCGGATCCTTGGCCAGGCAGCGCGCCACGAGGGGCGCGAGCAGCGGCGGCAGCCCCGTCAGATCGGGCTCGCTGTGCACCACCTGGTACGCCACGAGGTAGTGGCTGTCGGAGTCGAAGGGGCCGTGCCCCGTGGCCGCATGGACGAGTACGGCCCCCAGGGCGAACACGTCCGCCGCCGAGCCCACCTCCCGCGGCCGCTGGAACTGCTCGGGCGCCATGAACGGCGGCGTCCCGATCAGCTTCCCGGTCTCCGTCCGCAGATCGCTGTCCGCGGGCCGCGAGATCCCGAAGTCGATGACCCGGACCCCGTCCGGGGCCATCAGCACGTTGCTCGGCTTCAGGTCGCGGTGCACCACCCCCGCCCGGTGGATGTCGCGCAGGGCCTCCGCCAGCCCCGCCGCGAGCCTGCCGAGTTCGGCGGCGTCCAGCACCTGGGCCCGTACGCGCTCGGCGAGCGTCGGGGCGTCGATGAACAGGGTGGCCATCCAGGGCCGTTCGGCATCCGGATCGGCGTCCACGACCGGCGCGGTGAAGGCTCCGCTCACCCGCCGGGCCGCCGCCACCTCCTGCCGGAAGCGGGCCCGGAACTCGGGGTCGACCGCATGCTCGGCGTGCACGATCTTGACGGCGAGTTTCAGCCCCGAGTCCGAGGTGGCCAGGTGGACGACGCCCATGCCGCCGGATCCCAGCACGGACTCCAGCCGGTATTGCCCGGCGTACTCCGGAAACCCCGCGTGATCCGCGCGCAGCGCATGCACCGCTCACCACCCCCGCCGGAGCCTAGTCGATACGCCGTATGAATCTCCAAGGTCCTGCTACCCTGCGCGAGTTGCGCACGGCAACGCCCATGGGGGGGAGATTTCACATGCCGGTCGAGAACGATTCCAGCCATATGGAGAGCGCCGCGAGCCTTGCCGAAGGCTCCGGTTTCCCGACCTTCCCGGTCGCTCCCGGCTACCGGTTGAACGTCCGCAGTGGCCCCGGTACCAACTACTCGGTCATCGACACCCTGCCGTACGGCGCCACCGTCACGATCCGCTGCCAGTGCGACGGCACCACCGTCTCGGGCCCGTACGGCACCTCGGACATCTGGGACTGCATCGGCAACGGCCGTTTCGTCTCCGACGCGTACGTGAAGACGGGCAGCGACGGCTACGTGGCCACCCGCTGCGCATGACCGCACCGCCGGGCCGGGCGGCGCAGTCGGCCGTCTGACAGCCGTCTGACACGTGAGACAACCCCGGCCCGACCCACCCCGCGGTGGATAATCGCCGGTGTGAGCGACGACCAGCGAGACCAGCGAGACCTGCGCGACGCGCGCGACCAGAGCGCCGCCGGCCCCCGGCCCGAGCCGATCCGCTTCTTCGGCACCACCTGGGTGCACCACGACGGCGGCTACGCCCTGCGCCGCGTCGCCCTCGCCCTCGGCTCGCTGGTCACGGCCATCGCCGCCGCCGTCCTGCTCCGCCTCTCCTACGAGGGCCTGGAGATCGGCAACGTCGGCCCCTTCCTCAGCATCTCCGTCGTCGTCCTCTTCGCGATCGCCAGCTCCATCGCCTTCGCCAAGACCTGGGAGTCCTTCAGCCGCCGCCCGCGTCCCTCCTCCGACGAGGCCGCCCTCAAGGGGCTGAAGACGATCGGTTTCATCGGCTCCCTCATCGCGTACTTCCTGCGGTGCTTCGTCGAGGCGCCGGGCGAGAAGTTGTGCCGTGCCGAGTACGAGCGGGCCACGGCCGAGTACGCCCGCCGCCGCAGCACCCGTACGGGCAACCCGGCCGCGCGCCGCCCCAAGCGCAAGAAGTAATCGCACCGCGTTGACGCCCGGCACCCGCAGGAGCATTATTCATCACATGATGAATAACCGGGGCCGGGCGACCGGCGACCCCGACCGCCCCCCGTCCGCCGCCGTCCACGCCCACGACCTCACCGTCCGCCGCGGTACCGGCCGCCACCCCCGCACCGTCCTCGACGCCATCGCCTTCGACGTCCCCCGCGGCCGCATCACCGGCCTCCTCGGCCCCTCCGGCTGCGGCAAGACCACCCTCATGCGCGCCGTCGTCGGCACCCAGGCCCACGTCACCGGCACCCTCGACGTCCTCGGCCGCCCCGCAGGGCACCCCGCCCTCCGCTCCCGCATCGGCTACGTCACCCAGGCGCCCTCCGTCTACGACGACCTCACCGTCCGGCAGAACCTCGACTACTTCGCCGCCGTCCTCCGCCCCGGCCGCGCCCACGCCGACAGCCGCCGGGCCGACGTCGACCGGGCCGTCGCCGACGTCGACCTCACCGCCCACGCCACCGCCCTCGCCGGCAACCTCTCCGGCGGTCAGCGCAGCCGCGTCTCCCTCGCCGTCGCCCTGCTCGGCACGCCCGAACTCCTCGTCCTCGACGAACCCACCGTCGGCCTCGACCCCGTCCTGCGCCGCGACCTGTGGAACCTCTTCCACGACATCGCCACCACCCGCGGCACCACGATCCTCGTCTCCTCCCACGTCATGGACGAGGCCGAGCGCTGCCACGACCTGCTCCTCATGCGCGAAGGCCGGATCCTCGCCCAGGACACCCCCGACGCCCTGCGCACCCGTACCCACTCCGCCACCGTCGAAGAAGGCTTCCTCCGCCTCGTCGACGAGGCCAACGCCCACGCCCGGGAGCAGACCCGATGAACGCCACCCCCGCCCTGCACGGCGGCCCCGCCAGGAAAGGCGCCCGCGCCATGAACGGTGCCCGCACCGCCGCCACCGCCGCCCGCGTCCTGCGCCAGCTGCGCCACGACCCGCGCTCCATCGCGCTGATGCTCCTGGTCCCCGTCCTGATGCTCACGCTGCTGCGCTTCGTCTTCGACGGCAGCCCCCGCACCTTCGACGGCATCGGCGCCTCGCTCCTCGGGATCTTCCCCCTCATCACCATGTTCCTGGTGACCTCCATCGCCACCCTCCGCGAACGCACCTCCGGCACCCTCGAACGCCTCCTCGCCATGCCCCTCGGCAAGGGCGACCTCATCGCCGGCTACGCCCTCGCCTTCGGCGCCGTCGCCGTCGTCCAGTCCCTCCTCGCCACCGGGCTCGCCCTTTGGGCCCTCGGCCTCGACGTGGTCGGCTCGCCCTGGCTGCTGCTGCTCGTCGCCCTGCTCGACGCGCTCCTCGGGACCGCCCTCGGGCTGTTCGTCTCGGCCTTCGCGGCCTCCGAGTTCCAGGCCGTCCAGTTCATGCCGGCGGTGATCTTCCCCCAGCTCCTGCTCTGCGGCCTCTTCGCCGCCCGCGACACCATGCAGCCCGTCCTGGAAGCACTCTCGAACGTCCTGCCCATGTCCTACGCCGTCGACGGCATGACCCAGGTCCTCACCCACACCGACATGACCGCCGACTTCGTCCGCGACGCCGTCGTCGTCGCCGCGTGCGCCCTGCTCGTCCTCGCCCTCGGCGCGGCCACCCTCCGCCGTCGCACTCCCTGACACCCCACGACCACCCGCCTGACCACCCACCGGACAGCAGCCCCCGGCACCCGCCCCCGGTGCGAGGATGATCCCGTACGTCCCCACGTTCGTTCGTTCGGCGAGGTGAATCGGGCATGACCCAGACAGTCGCAGTCCTCGGTACCGGCAAGATCGGCGAGGCCCTGCTCAGCGGCATGATCCGCGGCGGTTGGCCCGCCGCGAAACTCCTCGTCACCGCCCGCCGCCCGGAACGCGCCGCGGAACTCCGCACCCGCTACGGCGTCGAAGCCGTGAGCAACGCCGAGGCCGCCAAGCGGGCCGACACCCTCATCCTCACCGTCAAGCCCCAGGACATGGGCAAGCTCCTCGAAGAGCTCGCCCCGCACGTCCCCGCCGACCGCCTGGTCATCAGCGGCGCCGCGGGCATCCCCACCTCCTTCTTCGAGGAGCGGCTCGCCTCCGGCACGCCCGTCGTCCGGGTCATGACGAACACCCCCGCCCTCGTCGACGAGGCCATGTCCGTCATCTCGGCCGGCAGCCACGCCACCGCCGAACACCTCGCCCACACCGAAGAGATCTTCGGCGGCGTCGGCAAGACGCTGCGCGTCCCCGAATCCCAGCAGGACGCCGCCACCGCCCTCTCCGGCTCGGGCCCCGCGTACTTCTACTTCCTCGTCGAGGCGATGACCGACGCCGGCATCCTGCTCGGCCTGCCCCGCGCCCAAGCCCACGACCTCATCGTGCAGGCCGCGATCGGCGCCGCCGTGATGCTCCGCGACAGCGGCGAACACCCGGTCAAGCTCCGCGAGGCCGTCACCTCCCCCGCCGGCACCACCATCAACGCGATCGTCGAGCTGGAACGCCACGGCGTACGGGCCGCCCTGATCGCCGCCCTCGAAGCGGCCCGCGACCGCAGCCGCGAGCTCGCCTCCGGCAACAGCTGACCCGGCGGTACGGGACCCCGCGCGCGGGGCCCCGTACCCGCACCCCCGGCTACGGGGCCAGCAGCCCGATGGCCTCGTACGCCCGGTCGACCACCGGCCGCGCCAAGGCCCGCGCCCGCTCGGCCCCCTCCCGCAGCACCTTCTCCACCCCACCCGGATCGGCCGCCAGCTCGGCATGCCGCTCCTGCACCGGCCGCAGCAGCTCCACCACCGCGTCGGCGACATCCCGCTTGAGCGCCCCGTACCCGCCGTACCCCTCGGCGAGCACCGCCGGATCCGCCCCGGTGCACGCGGCGAGGACGTCCAGCAGGTTCGCGACCCCGGGCCGCGCGGCACGGTCGTAGACGACGCCCCCGTCCCCGCTGTCGGTCACGGCCCGCATGACCTTCTTCCGAATGACCTCCGGCTCGTCGAGCAGGAACACCACCCCGGGCCCGGCGCCGCCCGACTTCCCCATCTTGGACGTCGGATCCTGCAGGTCCATGACCCGTGCGGCCACCACCGGGAGGGTCGCCTCCGGCACGGTGAAGGTGTGCCCGTAACGCTGGTTGAACCGCACCGCCAGGTCCCGCGCCAACTCCACGTGCTGCCGCTGGTCCTCCCCCACGGGCACCTCGTCCGTCCGGTACGCCAGGATGTCGGCGGCCATCAGCACGGGATACGTGAGCAGCGACAGCCTCACCCCCGCCCCGGAGGCAGCGGCCTGCGCGGCCTTCTCCTTGTACTGGATCATCCGCCGCAGCTCCCCGTCGGTGGCGGTGCACTCCAGCAGGTACGCCAACCGCGTGTGCTCGTCCACGTGGCTCTGGACGAAGAGGGTGCACTTCTGCGGCGTCAGCCCGGCGGCGAGCAGCAGCGTCGCCGCTTGTCGGCTGAGCCGGCGAACCCGCGCGGGATCGTGCTCGATGGTGAGCGCGTGGAGGTCGACGACGCAGAACAGCGCCTCGTCCGGCTCCTGGTCGGCGGCGACCCACTGCCGTACGGCCCCCAGGTAGTTCCCCAGCGTCAGGTGCCCGGTCGGCTTGATGCCGCTGAAGATCCTCGTCGTCATGTCCGTCTCCCTCTTCGTTCCGCCTGCTGAGTGGCTGTGGTGGGTGCCGCCGCCTGCGGCGACCGAGCCACTCCCGGAGGGGGGAGAAACAGAAACGGCCGCCGGGGGCGGCGGCCGTGAGCGCATGTGCTCGCGTGGAAGGTCGGCCGCCGTCAGGCGGCCCACCAGCGAAGGCTGGACGTGAGCACACGCGTAGTCATGGGGACAGGCTAGCCGTTGGGGTGGCTCCTGTGTGGGAGTTGACACACGCTTGCCAGATCCGTAAGGTTCTTCGAGTTGTCCGACGTGAGCGCCGACCTTGGTCGGTCCCCGGACAGCCATTCCGCACTACTCATTCGAACGAACGACTCACTTGGTCGTCTCGTTTTCATGCGTATTTGCGAATGAGGAATCCGTGTCCGAGGACGCAGTCGCCGATTAGGTTCGGGGGCGAGGAATCCGCTACTGTCTCACTCGCCGCAAGGGTCCAACAGCCCGAGCAGCACCGACAGTCGGGGCCGAAAGGGTCTGATAGAGTCGGAATCGCCGGAAAGGGAAAACGCGAAAGCGAAGAACCTGGAAAGCGAGCGGGACGGACTCTGATAGAGTCGGAAACGCAAGAACGAAGGGAAGCGCCTGGAGGAAAACCCGCGAGGGTGAGTACGAAGGAAGCGTCCGTTCCTTGAGAACTCAACAGCGTGCCAAAAATCAACGCCAGAAGTTGATACCCCGTCCACTTCGGTGGAT